>NZ_JAIUIB010000012.1:0-237598 GCF_020165375.1 Mesorhizobium sp. BR1-1-4
ACTGGCGCAACGGGCGACACCGGTTCAACCGGTGGGACTGGCGCGACCGGCGACAACGGAGCAACTGGCGCAACGGGTGATACCGGAGCCACGGGTGCAACCGGCGATACCGGAGCCACGGGTGCGACCGGGAATCCTGGCTCAACGGGTGCCACCGGCGCTACGGGCGACACCGGTGCGACTGGGGACACCGGCGCCACAGGTTTAACGGGTGCGACTGGCGCGACCGGTGACACTGGAGCGACTGGCGACAACGGAGCAACTGGCGCAACGGGCGATACCGGAGCCACGGGTGCAACCGGCGATACCGGAGCCAGGGGTGCGACTGGGGATCCTGGCTCAACAGGTGCCACCGGCGCTACGGGGGACACCGGTGCGACTGGCACAACGGGTGATACCGGAGCCACGGGTGCGACCGGCGATACCGGAGCCACGGGTGCGACCGGCGATTCGGGTGCAACGGGTGCCACCGGCGGTACAGGCGACATCGGTGCGACTGGCGCAACGGGTGATACCGGAGCCACGGGTGCAACCGGGGATTCTGGCGCTACGGGTTCGACTGGAGCTGCAGGCGCGACTGGCTCTACCGGGGCGACTGGCGCGACCGGAGCCACGGGTTCAACTGGGGCAACCGGTCATTCGGGTGCGACAGGGGCCACGGGTTCGACAGGAGCGACCGGTGCTACCGGAAGCACAGGCACAACTGGGACCACCGGCGCAACGGGCGACACCGGAGCAACGGGCGCAACCGGTGATACTGGTGCGACCGGAGCAACTGGCGCAATGGGTGATACTGGTGCGACCGGGGCTACCGGAGCGACGGGTGACACCGGAGCGACCGGCGATATTGGCGCGACGGGTGACACCGGAGCGACTGGCGCGACGGGCGACACCGGAGCAACTGGCGCGACGGGTGACACTGGAGCAACTGGCGACACCGGAGCCACCGGAGCAACGGGTGATACCGGGGGGACTGGCGCGACGGGTGATAGCGGGGCGACTGGCGCGACGGGTGACACGGGGGCAACAGGTGCGACCGGAGCAACGGGTGCCACTGGCGACCCTGGTGCAACGGGAGCCACGGGCGCTACAGGCGACACCGGAGCAACTGGTGACACCGGAGCGACTGGGGCGACCGGTGACACCGGAGCAACTGGCGCGACGGGTGACACGGGGGCAACAGGTGCGACCGGGGCTACCGGAGCAACGGGTGCGGCTGGCGACCCTGGTGCAACGGGAGCGACTGGCGCTACAGGCGACACCGGAGCAACTGGTGACACCGGAGCGACCGGAGCCACCGGCGACACTGGAGCAACTGGCGACACCGGAGCCACCGGAGCAACGGGTGATACCGGCGCGACGGGTGACACTGGAGCAACAGGTGCGACAGGGAATCCTGGTGCAACGGGTGCCACCGGGGCAACAGGTGCGACCGGCCATACTGGTGCGACCGGGGCAACTGGGCACACCGGAGCAACGGGTTCCACTGGAGCAACGGGCCATACCGGGTCCACTGGTGCCACCGGTCATGGCGACAATGATCATGACCACAACGGCAACCACCATCACCATGGTCACAATGGCAATCACGACCACGATCGCCACAATGGCAATGGTGACCGTCATGACAATGACCGTGGTGACAATGGCCGTGGCAGCCGTGACAATGGTCATGGAGGGCATGGCAACGGGGATCATGGTTCGTCGGCCAACAGTCAAGGTGGCTATATCTCGACCGACACGCTTGGGCTGAAGGATATCAAGCAGTTCATACAGTCCAGTAGTTCCGCTGACAGCCAGGACTTGTTCAGGCAGCTCATCAGCCTCGCCATTGTTTCGGTGGCTGTGGACCTCCTGAACCTGCTCACTTCTGTCGCAGGCTTTGGTCAGACCCAGAACAAGCCGTTCGGTTCGACCTTGGACCTGACATCGGACAAGCAGAGCTCGGGGTATGCTCAAACCGACGACACACTGAAAAAGACACTGAGCAATATTCTGAAGCCGCATGACTAAGCGGTTGAAAACAGTGGACGCGGACCCTGCTGGAAGGCGGGGTCTGCGCCTGCGCGCTTCCAGCGCCGGCAATCGTCTCATCTCGTATGCCTGTTGGAGATGCGAACGGTCTCGCCAACTTCCATTGCGACAAGACGTAGCGAGCCTCTTCGAACTCTTGAGGCTGGTTCGCGGGAGCAGTGCACTGTGAGCGTACAACTCAGTCAAGGCCCCAAACCGAGCCCGAACCATCATGACGCGCAAGCGAATGCGGCCGGCAAGCATCCGGGCGAGGGCAAAGCGCAACGGAGTCCAGGCGGGCCTGCCGAATTCGGTCAGGTCGCACCGCGCCTAAGGGCTATGATCAAGGTCGCACGTTACCACGGTGTCGAGCTGGACCCCAACGAATTCAGGGCCGCAAGCGTAGGCACCACTCCGACCGCTGCGGATCTCTCTCAATGGGCGCAGAACGGCGGGATGTGGTCGCGCGCGGTTCGCGTCCGCTGGTCGCATCTTCTGCGCTTCGAACAAACCGGACCGGTGGTTCTGCTGTTCAGCGATGGCCGCGCTGGCCTGCTTACTGGTGCTAGCGCCGAACGCAATCTCATTTTCTTGAAGAGCGTAGATGCGCCGGATGATGCCCAAGCGATCGCGATCGACGAGCTGAGGTTGTCGCGGGTCTGGTCGGGTGAGGCGGTGCTGCTGCGTCCTCAACGATCCTTCGTCGCCGCCGACGCGCCGTTCACCTTCCGCTGGCTCGTAGATCTTGTGCGGCTCGAGGCTGTGCCGCTGCGCGACATCGGCATCGCTTCGTTCACACTCAGCATCCTGACAATTCTGCCGCCCCTTATCGTCATGACTGTGGTCAACAAGGTGCTGCAGTTCAACAGCATCTCGACTCTGGCATTGCTGAGTGCAGTGATAGTCGTCGTTTTCGCCTACGAGACCCTGCTCGGCCACGCGCGCCGCCTGATCATCAACGTGGTCGGCGCTCGCTTGGACACCAAGCTGAACTTGCACGTCTTCGGTCGGCTGTTGCGCCTGCCGCTTGACTATTTCGAGCGCCATCCAGCGGGCGAGACAATGTACCATCTGGCACAGGTCTACCGCATCCGCGAATTCCTCACAGGCAAATTGCTCAGCACCTTCCTGGATCTGATGACGCTGTGCGTGCTCATCCCAGTCATGTTCTATATCAACGCAACACTCGCCTGGATGGTGCTCGGCTGCGCCGTCTTGATCATGCTGATCATCCTTGCTTTCCTTGCGCCGCTGCGGGCCAGCTACCAACGCGTGGTGAATGCCGAGACCTGGAAGTCGGCGGCGCTCGGCGAGACCGTCGCCGGCATCAAGACGGTCAAGGCGCTTGGTCTCGAGCCGCAACGCAAGGCGCTTTGGGACGAACGGGTGGCGGACGCGGGTAAGGCGCGCCTGGCTTTTGGGCAACTCGCCAATTGGCCGCAAACCCTCGTAACGCCAGTTGAGCGCGCGATGGTGTTGGGCACCATGCTGATGGGGGCGTATCTGGCCATGAGCGACAGCACTGGCTACATGGTCGGCAGCCTGTTTGCATTCATGATGATCGCCCAACGCGTCGCGCAGCCCCTTGTCGGCCTGGCACGTCTGGTAGAGGACTACGAAGAAGTCGGCGCGGCCATCGGTGAGGCGGCGTCAGTTCTCAACCGTCCATTAGAAAGCAGTTCAAATTCCGCGGGCCTGAGGCCAAAACTTGTCGGCGAAATCAAGTTTAGCGACCTGACCTTCACTTACATGGGTACCAAGACGCCGGCGCTCGACCGGGTCAGCTTCGACATTCCGTCTGGCTCGATGTTCGGCATCGTCGGGCGCAGCGGCTCCGGAAAATCGACCATCGCGCGTCTTCTGCAAGGCATCAACCGCGACTACAGCGGGTTCCTCAAGCTCGACGGGATCGACCTCAAGGAAATTAACCTGCGCCACCTCCGCCAGGGCCTAGGTGTTGTCCTTCAGGATAATTTCCTTTTCCGCGGTTCGATAAGGGACAACATCATCGCGGGACGTCAGGGCTTGACGCTTTCGGATGCCATGCGTGCTGCTCACCTTGCCGGCGCGGCTGAGTTCATCGAACGCATGCCGAATGGCTATGATACCTACATTGAGGAAGGCTCACCCAATCTGTCGGGCGGGCAACGGCAGCGGTTGGCAATAGCCCGCGCGCTCATTCACAACCCGACCATCCTGATACTGGACGAAGCGACAAGCGCGCTCGATCCCGAGAGTGAAGCGGTGGTCAGCGACAACCTCCTGCGTATCGCCAGCGGCCGAACGATGATCATCGTCTCGCACCGGCTGGCATCGCTGACGGAGTGCGATCAGATCCTCGTGGTGGATCAGGGCAAGGTTCTCGATGTCGCGCCGCATTCCGTCCTACTGGAGCGGTGTGGCGTTTACCGCCAGCTTTGGCTTCAGCAGAACCGGCACCTGGAAGGCCGGCGTGGCCGATTGGCGGCTGTGCCCTCCGTTGATGTGAGCCGGCCATGAGCGTCACCCCCTATGCGCCAATTGCTGCTCGCCGTCGTCGGGCAAAGGCCAGCGATCCGACGGCGCCGGTCATTCTCGAATTCCAATGGCCATCGACAGCCGTCGCAAACGCGCCGGTTCCGCGAGTGGCTCGTAGCATCGTCTGGGTCGTATTTAGCCTGGTCGTCGCGCTGATAATGCTCGCAGCTCTGATACCGGTTGACCAGGTGGTCACGACGAGGGGCCTGGTGGTGGCACAGTCGCCAAACATCGTCGTCCAGCCGCTCGAGACAGCCATCGTCCGCTCTATCGAGGTACGCGAAGGACAGCAGGTCAAGGGCGGCCAGGTGCTTGCCCGACTCGACGCCACTTTTGCCTCGGCCGATCTCACCGCATTGGCCGCCCAAGTCACGACCCTCGAAGCCGAGGTGGCTCGCCTGAAGGCCGAGGCCGACGGAAACTCATTCACCTATGACGGCCTGGATCCGAGTTGGACACTGCAGGCCTCGATCTTCGATCGTCGCAAGGCGGTCTATGACGCCAAGCTGGAGAGCTTCGATCGACAGGGTGACCAACTCAGTTCGGTCATCTCCCGCTCCCAGTCCGATGCCGATGGCTATCGGCAGCGATTGGCCGTCGCGGGGTCGATCGAGCAAATGCGCAAAAAACTCGAAGTGAGACAGGTCGGAAGCCGTCTCAATACGCTCCTTGCCGAGGACAACACAGCTGAAATGTCGCGAGCTCTCACCAACGCCGAGCAGACATCCGAGGCTGCTAAGCGCCAGCAGGCTGGGGTTGCGGCCGAGCGTGACGGCTTTGTCCAGAGTTGGCGCGCAGACGTTTCGCAGAGCCTGTCGGAGGCCAATTCGCGCATATCCGACGCCCGCGAGCTTCTCAACAAGGCCAAGCTGCGCAAACAGTTGGTCGAGCTCAGGAGCGAGGCCGACGCTACCGTTCAATCTGTGGCTAAAGTTTCCGTGGGTTCGGTTCTGCAGTCCGGAGAGCGGTTGATCACCCTGGTCCCGGCTGACGCGGTGCTTGAGGTGGAGACGAATATCATCGGCCGCAGCAGCGGCTTTGTTCACGTCGGCGATCCCGTAGCAATCAAATTCGATACGTTCCCCTATTCGCAATACGGCCTGGCTCACGGCACGGTACGCTCAGTCAGCCCGGATTCCTTCTCTGCCAGGGATCAGGTGCGTGACCCGAATAGCTCGTTGGCCATGCTGCCCTCGGATGCCGACCAGTTCTACCGCACGAGAATTTCCATTGACGACGTCGCCCTTCATGGCGTGCCCGCCGGCTTCGCGGTCAGCCCCGGCATGCCGGTCACAGCTGATGTGAAGGTAGGCCGCCGCACGGTGCTCAGATACATCCTCGGCACGATGCTGCCGATCGGTCAGGAAGCAATGCGGGAGCCATAAATGGCGTTGATGGATCGGTTGGCCGGACGTATCCACCCGGCGCTGGCGCTGCGCAGGGCAGCTCAGCTTACTGAACAAGGCAAAGCTGCCGAAGCGTTTCCGCTTATAGCCACCGCTGCTCGTGCCGGGGTTCCAGAAGCGGAATGCCGCGTCGCGCGCTGCTATCTTGAGGGGTCGGGCGTACCGCCAAGCCGATTGGAAGGGACGCGCTGGCTACGGCGGGCTGCTGACCATGGTAACCCCGATGCGCAGGCACTCCTTGCCGCGCTTTACAGCACTGGGCTGGCCGAACACGAGGACAACACAGGAACCAGCAGTTCAGAAAGCCTGTTCAAGTCGCCGTCTTCACGAAAGCCGGATTTCGAGGCAGCGCTTCCGTTCGCCCAAAAAGCTGCCGAGGCTGGCTCCGCAACAGGGCAGGCCATACTCGGCTATATTCTAAGCAAGGGCCCAATGCCGATGCGCAACCTCAATGCCGCTCATGGCTTGTACGAGAAGTCCGCGGCGGCCGGTTGTCCGGAAGGATGCCTTGGCCTCGCCCTGTCACTTGCCCGTCGCAAGCAACCGGAGCACAGGACTAGGATTGCCGAAGCGATGCGGCGTGCGGCCGATGCAGGTCTGCCGACAGCGATCTACCTTCTTGCGGTCCTCACCGAGCACGGAATGGGGGTGCCCGTCGATCGCGAGGCGGCTGCTGAGCTTTATCAGCTGGCTGCGGAAAAGGGCCTCGCTTCGGCCCAATTCAGGCTGGGGCTTTCTCTCATCGAGGGCAGCTTGTCACGTCAGGACCCCGCAGCAGGCGAGGCGTGGATGCGTCGCGCCGCAGTGGCCGGAAACCTCGACGCCGCCTATCGTATAGGCGAACGGTATGTGAAGCGCCCTCAACCGGATTATGCGGAAGCCGCGACGTGGTACCGGCGCGCTGCGGAGGCAGGTCATCCAGTAGCCGCTCGTGCCTTGGCATCGCTGTATCTTTCCGGGAACGGTGTAGCTCAGGACGCCGAGGAAGGAACGCGCTGGCTGCGCGGCGCCGCTAATGGTGGCAATCGAGAATCCCAGGTCGACCTTGCGAACCTTATCCTGGAAGGCGCCGGCGACCCTACTGATGGTGTCGATGTCGCGGAGTGGTTCGAAGCGACTGCTTCGTCAGGAGACGCAGTCGCGGCCTTCAATCTCGGGCTTTGTTTTGCCGAAGGGGTCGGAGTGAGCAAGAACCAGGAACTGGCGGCGAAGTGGATGAGGCGCGCAGCCGAAGGCATGGCGCAGGCGCAGTATATGTATGCGCGCATGCTTCAGAATGGACGCGGTGTGCCAGCTGACCAGATGCAGGCCAGGCTTTGGTTTGACCGAGCGGCCAATGCTGGCATGGTGGACGCGCAGGTGGCTTTGGCCGAAATGCTCTACAATGGGCGTGGAGGAGAGCGCTCGGCGCGCGCCGCGGCGCATCTATTCAAGCAGGCTGCCGCCACCGGCCATGTTGGCGCGATGTTTGCAATCGGGGCTCTATACGAGAGCGGGCAGGGGCTTACTCCGGATCGGAAGGCGGCGCAGAAATGGTTCGCAGCCGCCGCTGAGCGAGGGCATGGACACGCCCAACTCATGCTGGGCCGCTACCTTTCCCAAGGTGTTGCCGGTGAGTACGAGCCAGTTGCCGGCCGGATCTGGCTCGAGCGAGCCGCCTCTCAGGGCATTGATGAAGCGGCCGATGAGCTTGCTGTTCTTCGAGACAGACGCGAAGCTTCAGGTCCCTCAAATGCAAGGATCCCAAGGGGCTGAGGCGCCTGGTGCTCAGCTCCTGATGTATTCGCCGTCGAATCCGGCGAACTTCGTCAGGCCCGGAGAATCGAGCACGCGGACATGGCCCTGGCGGAATTCGAGAAACTTCCGCTCGCGAAGTTCCCGCAGCATTCGATTGACATGGATCGGAGTAAGACCAAGGGCGTCCGCGAGATCGTATTGGGTGAGCGGGCAGTCGAAGCCGTTGCGGTCAACCGCGCCTACTCGTTGCAGGCGCGCTGTCAGTTCGAGCAGCAAATGTGCTGTTCGCTCCAATGCGTTGCGTCGTCCTATGTTGGCGAGGTGCTGGGCCATCACCGCGCCGTTGCGTACGAAAGCCCCAACAATGAACGAGAAGAGTTGAGGCGATTTCATAGCAGCAAGCGTCAAAGTCTTGGTGGGTGCCACAAGCAACGAAAGTTCAGTTCGAGCTACGAACGTCTCAATAGAGCCGCTCCCATGTGATTGAGGCAGAACGACATCGCCTATCAGGGCAAAATCGAGAATTTGTCGCTGGCCATCCGGAAGCTCATGGGAAATGCATCCCCAACCCGACTCGACGACGTAAATACGATCCTTGTTGTCACTTTGGCTGAAGATCACCGCGTCGGCTGGATATCGCTTTGCGGTGAACCCGAGAGTCTTGATCAGAGCGGCGTCGTCATCGCTAAGTCCAACGTATGTCGAACGGTGCTCATCTCCTCTCGAAAAAGAACGTGAAGCATTCGCCATCCCTACCCCCTACGCCAACTCCATGTGTACCTTCCTGAACTTCACCATGTATATAAAAATCCATGTGATGGGCGCCTCTTTGGATCCCGGCAAAGAAAGGTCGCGACGTCAATGTCGTATCGAAATCTGGCTCGCAACACGCTAGGGCTCGATTGACGCCGCTTAGAGCTGGCGTCATCTATGACTTACTTCTCTTAAAATTCTCCCTCATTGACTCAACTATTTCGCTGGCAACGAGACAGCTCCGATTATCTGCCTGGTCGGCGGCGTTGCGCAACGTCAGCGACGCGTCCCTCAGCAGTCCCCTGATCTCGGACGGAGACAACAACTCCGATGCTTCGAGTTCCAGGAGGACCGATTCACTCACATGCAGCGCGGCAAGCGCAACGGCCCGAGGCCTTGTTGCAAGCAGCTTCAGAAGATCACCACTGCGCCTGTGCCGCGATTTCTTTTTTGCCATCGTCGCCTTCAACTGTACGGACAACGGTTTCTAATTCCCACGTCTTGACAACTTTACGCAGCCTCAGATCGAGAGGCAGGTCGATCCTCTCGTTTTGGCGTGACTTCCACGATATCGCACTTTGCTGTGGTGACACAGAGACAAGAAGATACCGAATTAGCGGTAGCTGGCGTCCAAGGCGTCACAGGGACGAATGGCGAGAAAACATTCTGTTTGGAGAAGATCCGTCCCTTTGCGATGAGCGATCGCTTTCTTTAGCCATAACTCTGCTTCGCGACAGCGCTGTCGTCTTTGAGAGACGGTACGGGGAACGCCTCCACCTGCCCCTCGGTCTTGTCGAGATATTGCATTAACGCTGTCACCAAATGGTAGAAGATGCTGGCAGGAACCTCCGTCGCCAGCGATCGGCCGCGCTCGTCGATCCTGTCCATCCACAGGCCAAGCGGTGCGGGATCGATATGCCATCTGAAAAGGCGCGCGACACGAGCTTCGATCTCTGGTTTCAGATCGGGCCCGCCGATGCCATCCAACGCGATCGCCGCCTTGATCGCTTCGCATTGCGGCCAGCTACGCGAGAGCCTGTCGAGAGGCAGCCCTTGTCGCGAAACGGCCGCATACGCCAACCCTGTGGCTCGATTCAGCCCGCTGGCGACCGCCGACGAATAGAGTTTCCTCGCATAAGCAGCCAGATCTTTCTGCCCGCTTGCCCGCGCGAAGTCGACGAGCAGAGAGGCCCATTCGAAATGGTGCCCCGGTTCGGTCCACTGCCCCTGGTCTCCGGGCAACGGCAGCCAGTCCGCATCGAAATACTCGCCGAGCGTCCAACTTTCCTGATCGAAGAAATGGCTGCGGAAGAGATCGATGACGCGAGCCGCTCGACGCAGATATACGCGATCGCCGGTTACGGCATACCAAGCAAGGAAAGCTTCAAGCATGTGCATGTGTGGGTTCGAGGACCGAACCCCATTCCAGCCAGGTGTCTCAAGGAAGCCATTCAGGCTGCCATCCTCGAGGTGAGAGTCGATGAACTGAAATGTCTCCTGTGCAAGCTGAAGGCCAGCCTTGTGGCCGCATCGATAGGCATGGGCAAGTGCGAGGAGCACGCAGGAGTGATCATAGGCGTCCTCCACGGGGTCCGCCACGCTTCCATTCGGATTGAGGGTGCGTACCCACCCTCCGCGATCGGTGCGGCCGTATTTTGAGATGAAGTCGATTCCGTGATCGATGAGCTTGTCGGCGTCCCCGGTCCAGCCACGTTCCTTGGCCACCGCAAAAGCATAGATCTGGCGAGCCATCGTCCGCATCCGCTTGGGTTTGCTTAATGGCGTCGCATCGAAACGAAGCGCTTCGTGGAAGCCGCCATGCACATTGTCGACCCCTGCGTTTGACCAAAGCGGAAGGGTCTCGTTGAAGAGCCAGTGCTCGACGCGCTTGCGCCATGACCCGCTGACAATGACCCGGTCTTCCGACGCCGTGAATTTCGTCTCGAGACGCCCACTCTTCTCGAGTTGCTCGACGACCTTCTTCACATTCTGGCTATGGCTGACCGGGGCGACGAATATAGCGTCCGGCGTTGCGACCACCGCCACATCCTTCATCCCTATAACGGTGAGCAGCCGACCTTGGCTTCTGAGGTAGGAACTGTCGCAGTCCATGGCGACAACATCGCCCATTACCACGTTGCCATTGCCGTCCACGGGGCTCGCCTCCAGCAATGATTGCCACGATCCAAGGTCGTTCCAGCGGAAGGACGCCGTCACCATCGCGATGCCCTGCCCATGTTCCATGACCGCATAGTCGATCGATGTGGAGGGGACCGCCGAGTAGAAGCCTTGTGGCAGGTAAAGACCCGAGACATCCACCTTGGCCGTCTTGAAGGCGCGTTCCGCCGTTTCCCATATCTCCGGCTGAAATTCGATTAAAGCTCTCTGCATTGTGTCGGCACGAAACAGGAAGATGCCCGCATTCCAGTAGAACCTTCCCGACGATAAATACTTTTGCGCCGTCTCGATGTTCGGCTTTTCGACAAACCGTGAAACCGCGGCCGCGCCGTCACCATTGGCCGCAACCTCAATGTATCCATATCCCGTCTCTGGATGAGTGGGCTTGATGCCGAACACGACGATGCTTCCCGAGTCGGCGGCAGGCATGCCCGCTTCAACGGTCTCCCAGAACTGCGTCTCGGTCGATATCTCGTGGTCGGAGGGGACCACGAGCACAAGCGCGTCCTTGCCGTGCTTCGAAATCGTCTGCAGTGTCGCAATAGCGACAGCTGCCGCGGTATTGCGGCCCAGGGGTTCGAAAATCGGCTTTCCGCCGTTCAGCCCAAGCGGAGTTATGTCCGAGATGACCCGTTCGGCATGACGTTCGGATGCTATCAGATAGATCGGCGTTTCGCTGTGCGGCCACGCTTTCAGGCGCCGAACCGTCTTCGCCAGCATGGAACCGTCCCCCGAGAGATCGTGGAACTGCTTGGGATTGTCTTCGCGCGAGAGCGGCCATAGCCGGGACCCGACTCCTCCGCTCATCACAAAACTTACGATGCGGTGTGCCATGCTTCAGCTCCTCTCAGAATGTCTGGTTGTAGGCCCCGACCTCTGGATTGCGGCGCAGGACGGCGTCGATCGCCTCGAACATCTGGCGACGGCGCTCCGACGAGACGGGGCTTTCGACGACGACGACAATTTCGGGCTTGTTCGACGAAGCTCTGACCAGACCCCAGGTGCCGTCTTGAGCCACGACCCGCACCCCATTGACGGTAACCAGATCAGCCAGCGGCTGACCCGCGAACACCGTCCCGTCCCCCTTCATCTTCATGAAGTCGCCGACGACCTTGTCGACAACGCCGTATTTGACTTCGTCGGGACAGTGAGGCGACATTGTTGGCGTGCCAAAGGTTACGGGCAGGGCGCGATAGAGGTCGGCCAGCGTCCTTCCCGGATTGCGGTCGAGCATCTCGCAGACGGTGATCGCCGTGATGAGGCCGTCGTCATAGCCACGCCCGATCGGCGGGTTGAAGAAGAAGTGCCCCGACTTCTCGAAGCCGGCGATTGCGTTAAGCTCGGCAACCCGTCGCTTGATGTAGGAATGCCCCGTTTTCCAATAGTCCGTCCGTGCACCGTTTTGCGCGAGAACGGGATCGGTCATGAAAAGTCCGGTTGATTTCACGTCTACGACAAAGGTGGATTGCGAATAGAGGCTGGAAATATCTCGCGCCAGCATGACGCCGACCTTGTCCGCGAAGATCTCGGAGCCTTCATTATCCACCACGCCGCAGCGGTCGCCGTCGCCGTCGAAGCCGACACCCAAATCGGCACCGGTTTCCAAAACCTTGTCCCGGATCGCATGCAGCATTTGCATATCTTCGGGGTTAGGATTGTAGCGCGGAAAGGTGTGATCGAGCTCCACGTCAAGGGGGATCACCTCACAGCCGATGGTCTCCAGCACCTGGGGGGCAAATGCGCCCGCCGTCCCATTACCGCAGGCAACGACGACACGCGGCCTGCGTCGAACGTTCCTTCCGGCAGTCAAGTCTTCGATGTATCTCTCGCGAAAGTCGGAAACGAATTCGTAGCCGCCGCCACCCACCAGATCGAAGTCGCCGTTCAGCACGAGCGCCTTGAGCGCTGCCATCTGGTCAGGCCCGAATGTAAGAGGCCTCTGCGCGCCCATCTTCACTCCGGTCCAGCCGTTCTCATTGTGGGAGGCCGTTACCATGGCGACAGACGGAGCGTTGAGTGCGAACTGCGCGAAATAGGCGGTCGGGGAAAGCGCAAGGCCGATGTCCTTGACACGTGCGCCAGCCGCCATCAGCCCTGACACCAACGCCATCTTTATGGACATCGAATAGCTGCGAAAGTCATGGCCGGTAATGATCTCAGGGCCCACGCCCATCCGGCGGATCAGAGTACCCAGACCCATGCCCAGCGCTTGGGCGCCCATCAAATTGAGTTCGGGCTCTTTCTCAGAGCCCGGATGCCCAAACCACCAGCGCGCATCATACTCGCGGAAGCCAGTGGCTTTGATGAGAGCATTGTTCTCGAACGCGAATGTGTTTGGCTTGGCTTGGCCGACTATGTTTAGGGTCACGACTTTCGCTCCGAAATTGCGCCAACATTCCTAGCATCTCGGCGAGCCACGGCCGCTTCATGAATTCGGGTAGCGCTACCCCACGCTTCGTGCCGCCTCATCCAATAGGTGGAGCCCATCGATGATCGAAAGGATGTCTCGTCTGGGCATGGCGGTTGAGTATCGTGGGAAGTAGGTCCGCGTCGGGCGCTAACCTCAATGTGGCTGTGTAGTGCCGCTGACACCATTCAGCTTCCTTTTTCGGAAGAACGTCGATCATAGGCGTTTCCGAGCCTTGGCACGTGCGCTCGACGGCATTCAGCCAGAAATCGAAAGAGAATCGGAGCGACTTCGCGGGGCCTGGAAACACATGACAGATTGTGCGGCGTTTTCCCTGGAGGCAACGGAAAACGGGGATAAGAGCGAACGCCTGTCAGCTAAGCTGGATATTCTCGCCCGGGACCTTGCAGCCAACCGAGCACGACAGTTGCTGCTGGAACGGCAGAAGTCATTTCTAGCCACGATAAGGGCCGGTCTGCCGCGCATTCTTCACTCCCACAGGGCGTAGGTCTACGCCAATTGGTGGCGTTTACCTTCCCCCGCGTCGGCGTAGTCTTTCTTGCAAAGCTTGGGATCGCGGGGCCTCGGCTCTTATGAGAACATCGGGCGGACGCCATGAAGCTCTTGTGTCGGGCGGCGTGCACGAAGGATTCTCCTTCATGCCCGCCGGAGACGTTGAATGAACCGTTTGTTCGCCAGCCAATGGCCCTTGGCAACCAATCATCAGGCCAATGCCGGACAAGAATTCATCGGCCTCTCGGACATAACCGAGTTTCTGAGATATTATGTCGGAACAATGTCGGCCTGCCTTGCCGCGGCACTCCTGGTCGCATGGTTTTACAATTCGACCACCGATCCGGTTTTTACAGCCAGCGCGAAGATATTGATTGAACCGAAGCTGCCCCAACATCTGCAGGAGGGTGGCGAAATAAATCTCTCGTTGGACACCGCACAAATAGAAAGTCAAATCGCTGTACTGCAATCCGAGAAGATTGCTTCCATGGTCATCGGCCGGTTGAAACTGATTGAGGATGCAAGTTTCAATCGCCCCGAGACACCGATATTGCAGGAGAGATTTAGGAAAATCAAAGATATAATGGTCCAGGCTGTGGGGCTTGAGAAAAGCATCTGGCTGAACGCGCTCTGGGGGCATATCGGTTTAGGCGCTCCGGAGTCGGTCGCGAAGCTGACCGACTACCAGAAGTCACGTCTCAGCATGCTGATTTTCCTCAATGGCCTCGATGTGCGAAGGGTGGGTGTCTCCTACGCGATAGACATATCCTTCACCTCCGCCGATCCCGAGGGCGCCGCCAAGATTGCGAATGCAACGGCCGACGCCTTCGTGCATGAGCAGATCGACACCAAGGCCGAGTCGGCAAGAGAAGGTGGGGCATGGTTGGAAAAACGCCTTCAGCAACTGCGCACCCAGATGAACGAGGCAATGGCCAGGGCACAGGCATTCCGCTCTCGACACGATTATAGCGTAGGCGCTGATTCAAGTGCCGGTGACGGCGTCAATTCTGAACCTACTCTCGAAGAACTCGAGGTGACCGCCGACACCTACCGAAAAATGTATGAGAGCTTTCTGCAGGCTTACACCAATTCAGTAAGCCAGCAATCCTACCCCGTCGCCGATGCAAGAGTAATCACGGCCGCGACACCACCGCTTCTTCCAAGCGCTCCAAAACCGAAGCTGGTGTTGGCCTTCGCCGGCGTCGCAGGGCTCATTCTCGGCATTGGCCTTTCCTTCGCGCGGCATTCATTCGACTGGACCATACGCTCGCCACGTCAAATCCGCGATAACCTGGAAATAGAGTGCGTAGGAGAATTGGCGCCCACCAGCAAGCGCAGGGAATTCGGAAACGTCGACGAGGTGACTAGGCATCCGTGGTCGCGATACAGCCAGAGTCTGAGGAAAGTGCGAACCGAAATCAGCTTGGCGGAGACGAACCATCCGGTGAAATTCCTTGGCCTGACTGCAGTGTCGAACAACAGTCAGAAGAGTTCCGTCGTCAGCAATCTTGCGACCCTGTATTCTATGTCCGGCCTAAAGACATTGGTGATCGACGCCGATGTCCGAAGATCGACGATCACCACTCAACTGCTTGGGCGCCCGAACGTCCAGGGCAAAGAGTGCCAGGATGGTTTTCAACACAATGTCATTCGCGCCCTGGGGCGGCGGTTCGACGTTCTTTCAAGTTCCGTGGTGGATGCAAAAAGCCTGCTCGTGCCAAGAAACATGCAGGCTTTCCTGTCTCAAGTCAGTGCTGAGGATCCGACAGCCGACGAACTGGCCGCTTATGATATGGTCATCGTTGACCTGCCAACGCTCGAATCCGGGGCGGATGACCTGATCGTTGGATCCGTGCTCGATGGTGTCGTGGTCGTTGCGGAGTGGGGAAAGACGCACGTCGACACGTTGCGGGAGCTTGTGAGGACGCTGCAGGCCTCCAGGACGCCGATACTTGGCGTGCTTCTCACGAAGGCGCGGGCAATGACGTCCAAGCACCGTCGGATTGCGGCCAAGCGCAGCGCTTTCGGAAGTCGGCAAAGCGTGTAGGGCAATCATACGTGAGGATTAGGGGGTAGCCGTTGGAGTATCGCGCTACCTCCTTTGCATTTCTTGCCGGCAAGTTCCGTCCTTGGAAGACTGTGGAAGTTGAACAACGAGAAACAGCGACCGTCACATGACAAACGCCTTCGAGAAGCAGTCGCACCAGGGGGGGGCGCTTTGGGGCCAGCCCGCTGTGCCGGCGGCGGTCGAGAGCAGGGCGGTCCTGCATGTTGTTTCTGCGCGTGACTACGCCGGCGCCGGGACCGTGTTGAATGACCTGTCGGATGTCATCACTGGAGCGACGAACCCTCCGATCGGAGGCGTCCTCAAACGGATCATGGATCTGGTCATCGCCGGCGCAGCGCTCGTTTTCGCCGCGCCCGTCATGATCCTCGTAGGTCTGTTGATCAAGATTACGGCCGGCGGTCCGCCAATATTCTCGCATAGCCGCGTAGGCTTCGGCGGAAGGTCATTCGATTGCTATAAGTTTCGCTCGATGGTGCGCAATTCGGACGAAGTTCTGAGTGCATATCTTGATGCCAACCCCGACGCACGCAGGGAGTGGGAAGAGACCCACAAGATCAGGAACGATCCGCGCGTTACGCTCTTGGGGCGACTGCTGCGCAAGTCCAGCCTGGATGAGCTTCCCCAACTCATCAACATACTGCGCGGTGACATGAGTTGCGTGGGCCCAAGACCTATCGTCAAGGACGAACTCAGGCGTTATGGCGAGCATCAGGCGGAGTACCTCGCAACCAGGCCGGGACTCACCGGTCTTTGGCAGGTGAGTGGAAGAAGCAGCATGGACTATGATAACCGCGTTGCGCTGGACAGCCAATATGTGCGGAACTGGTCGGTCTGGCTCGACGTCGTGATCCTGCTCAGGACCATTGTCGCGGTCATGCGGGTCGACAGGGCCTCCTGAAGCGTCGAGCGACGATCACTTTTCGTTTCGAGTCCAGCAGTGCGCTAGAGACAAGCCTGCGAGGTAGGCGCAAGCCAGAACAAATACCAGAATTAGAGATTTGCCAACGGTCACATAGCCAGGCAGCCCCATGCTATTCCAGGTGACCGCCCCGATCACCAGCAGTGCGGTCGCTGCCAGCAGCGCCGCAGCCTTGAATCGTAAACCCAGTAGTATCCCTGCCACCGACACGGCCAGTATGCTTGTGAGCACCGATATCTCCAGTGGCACCAGCAGAACCAGTCGGCTTGCCGCGGCAGGGAGTTCCGTCAGGGGCCAAGAGCCCGCGTGCGCCAACTGATATGCGGCCTCGCAGTGCAAGGCAAGTGCTAGAGACGGTGTGTCGGAATGCTGTTCGAAATATCGCGAACGGGTACTTGTAGGGCGACATATTTTTCGGGTCATAGCCACGAGCATGACCATGCACGACCCGCTGTGCCCGTCCAACGCCACCTGTAGCAAGAGGGCAGCCCGGTCGATCAGCGGCCGAGCCAGGATACGGCCCTGGTTGGCCCCAACCCGGATCCGGTCAGTTCGTACTTCCAACAGCAGTTGTTTTCGCCTGGATGCTTGTATCCGCTGCGGGCAAGCTATCTAAGCCCGACTGCGGCAGCGGGATTTCGACCTTCACGGTATCGCCCGGCTCGACGAGGGTTGTCTCCTGGGCAGCAAACTCTTCCGTGCCGCTGTCTTTCGGCCTCACAATCGTGAAGATCGGCTTGGCCCTCGCGGCATTTTGCCTTAGCGCCAGCAGAGCGGGCACTGCAACCTGGGTCTCGCGCAGCAACTGCACCGCGGTGTCGGACTTGCTGGTGACCTCATTGAGCTGCTGTTGTGTCTCGCGCAAGCCCTCGGCAACCTCGCTGGAATGCTGATTGCTGAGGTTGAGGATTTCGATGTCCGTCTTGCTCATCTCCTGCCTGACACGCAGCATCGAGGTCTCGGCCGCCAATCTGTCGCTCTGCATCTGGGCGACGGTCCCCTCCAGCGAGAGTTCCCGCGGTGCGACCGCGAGGCCCTTCTGCACGAGATTCGAAACACCCGCGAGCTCCTTTTGGATGAGTTCGATCTGTTTGTCATGGAAAGTCAGCTGTTGCTCGAGCGAGGCCAGCTCCTGTTGCAGGAAGTCCTTGAGTTCTCGCAATGAGCGCAGTTGGGTCGCCAGTGCATCCTTGCGGATAACGAAAATCTTGCGTTCCTGGTCCATTGCCAGCGCAACGGTTGCGTTCGAAGCCCTGTCCCTCAGTTCGCTCGGGAAAGCGATGTCTTCACTGCCGGCCAGCTCTGACAGCAACCGCGCTTTGCGCGCGAGCAGGCTGACATTGTTCAAAGCCAGCAGCCCGACATCGCCTTGGCCCGTAATGAACTCTCGTCCAAGCCGAGACACATCGTCCTCGCGTATAGGCAACCCGCCGGCGACCCCGAGCGCCTGCAGTACCGTCAGGCCGGGCCTGTAGGGAAATTCTCCGGATTGCTTGACGTTGCCGATGATATAGAATGGCCTATATTGGGCAATCTCCACGGCCACATCCGGCTGGCGGCCGAGACCCATGTGCTGCATCAGCCGATCGCCTATGGCGTGAGCGAGATCCCCGGGAGCGGAGCCCTCGGCGCGCATCTGCCCAACAAATGGCAGGAAGAGCGTCCCATCGGCACCGACAGTGAAACTGTCATTGAGAGCCGTCCACTCGAAGATGACGTCACGCGATGCGCGCCATTCGTAAACCTTGAGCCTGACCTTGTCCTGCGGCCCAAGCAGGTACTCCGCGCCTGACGCCGGCAGCGGACAGGCAGCAGCTGCCGCCAATGAAATCCCTGCCACTGTTGAAAGCAATTTGCGCATTGTCTTCCCCCGTCGTCAGATCTTCAGGATGTATTCGGGTTCGATTCGCCCCATGGCGATATGCAGGATCGCGAGCGCGTTCCCGCTGAGACGACCCCTTCGGTCGACATATGGCTCGGGCCAAAGGCTCTTTGCGAGGTTGGCTGCAATATTCCTGAACATAAGGGGAAGCGCGAAAGAGGCTGGAACTGTCCCTTTCCTTACCAGGTAGACCGCATTGGCGACCTGGGAGTAGCCGAACCGCTTTCCGCTGACGCGTCCCGTTTTTATTCCAAGATGAACACCCGTGATCGACGTCACGCATACGACGCGACCTCTGGTTCTCATTTGACTTGTGAAGTCGATGTCTTCCTGCCAGCCATAGAGGACGAGGCGCTCGTCGAAGCGCAAATCGCCAACCAGCGAGGAACGGAACGACATGTTGCATCCGTAGGCACCGACATGGTCGACCACGCAGGGTCCATTTGCTGTGTGGCCTTCCGATTCCCTTAGCGCAGCTTCTGCATCCTCCCAGGTAAGACCGGCATTGGTGGCGCCGTCTCTGACGACCCTCCCCATCACAACCGCCCATCCCTCATTTCCAGCAAATGCCTCCTCGACCTGCCCCAGGTATCGAATGGAGGGAACGAAATCGTCGTCGAAGAATGTTATGATGTCGAAACGCCCCAATGCGGGCACAAGAGCGGTGTTGCGTTGGGCAGCCAATCCTTTCGGACCGAAAACACTCGATACCGGGAACCGGCAGCCGTCCGGCAGTTCGATGTGTGTGGCGTCGGGTGCCGACAATATGACTTCATCGGGAGGTCTTGTCTGGCCGCCTAAATATCCAAGCAGGCGAGCAACTTGCTCGCTGCGTCCGAGGGTCGGGATAATTACTGCAAGTTTCATGTTTCTTCCAGGCATCGCTTCCCTGACCCTATGATGACGCGAGGGCTCAAGCAGCCTGCATAAAAGTGGGCTCGACCAACGGGGCCTACCCCCGGGTACCCGCTTTTGAAGTATTTCCCGCAAGCGGCTCACAATCATAAGCGGTAGGGCAAATGCCAGCCGGCAGCAGTCCGTGACCGATCGGACAACTTGCGATCCTCCTTCGACAAAACAGAAACTGAGGCCTCAAAGGGGAAGGGGAGAACCATGCTCCATGAACGCTCTTCCGACCTGGCCATCGCGGCCAAGGTCGAAATGCCGATTGAGGAGTTTCCGGCTGCTCCGGTGTCCGACTTCGACAGATATGCCAGGATAGCGGTCGTTCACGACTGGTGCCCAAATTTCCGGGGTGGCGAACGAGTTCTGGCGCAGATATGCAAGCAATTTCCCAATGCAGAGGTGTTCACACTTTTTGATTTCCTCCCGGCTGAGGTGAAGGAGCAATACTTTCGCGACGTGGAATTTCATGCCTCCGCGGCCAATCGGATACCGATGGTACGGAAATTCTACCGGTCCCTCTTCTTCTTTTGCCCATTTCTGATCGAGCAGTTCGACGTGACCGGCTATGATGCTGTGATCTCGTCCTCGGCGGCATTTTCCCGAGGTGTGATCACAAGACCTGATCAGCCGCATCTGTGCTATGTGCACAGCCCCGTCCGCTATGCCTGGGATGAGCAATTCTCCTACCTTCAACAGGGCAAGCTCGGCTTCGGTCCGAAAGGACTGCTCTACCGCTATATGCTGCACCGTCTGAGGACCTGGGATACGAGAACCGCGCACGGTCCAGACCTGATGCTGGCGAATTCAAACTATGTCCGTTCCCGAATCCAGCACATTTACGGACGTGACGCACGGGTTGTTTTCCCGCCGGTCTCGCTGAAGGAATTGCCCTGCGTAGAGGACAAGGACGACTACTACGTCTCGGCGTCCTTCCTGGCCCCCTACAAGCGCACCGACCTGGTGATCAGGGCTTTCAACGAGATGCCGTCGCGACGGCTGGTCATAGTCGGCGAAGGGCAGCAATCAGCCAGTTTACGATCGCTGGCGGGTCCGAACGTCACATTTTCGGGGTTCCTCCCTCGCAAGGAATATATCGATACGCTTGCCCGGGCGAAGGCGATGGTGTTTGCGGGTTGCGAGGACTTCGGCATCGCGCTCGCCGAGGCGCAGGCCTGTGGGACGCCGCTGATCGCTTTCGGCAGAGGCGGCGCGGTCGATATCGCGCGAGGCCTGGGAGCAAAGTCCGAGCCGACGGGGGTACTGTTCAAGGCTCAGACCATCGAGCACCTCATAGACGCGGTCAAACGGTTTGAGGAACACAGCCACCTCATCACGCCCCAGGCCTGCGCCAAGAACGCGCAGCGCTTCTCGGAAGAGAATTTCGACCGCGCCATGCTGGAGTCCATAGGAGCGGTCCAGGCACTTCACGCGATCATGTGAGTTCACGCAGCCTGACTATGTTGGTTTCTGTATCGATACCGTCAGCAACAGCCATCGCCTGCAGGTAGCGCAAGGCGCTTGCTCTCCAGCTATATGCCGAGGCTCTAGCCTGTCCCTTCCCTATCAACTGCAGGCGCAGGGTCCTGGAATTGCGGAGTTCCATGAAACGGTCGAACCATGCCTGCGGATTGTCAGCGGCAGCATAGAGGGCTGCGTTCCCACAGACCTCTGGCAGGCTGGCGCGTTCGGACACGACAACCGGACAGCCGAGCGCCATTGCTTCGACAACTGGGAGACCAAAGCCCTCTGTTAGTGAAGGAAAGGCCAGGCAAAGCGAGTCCGTCAACAGCGCAGCCAACTCGTTGTCGCAAATGCGTCCGAGCCAATGGATGTTTCGGGCTTCAGCTCTGGCC
Source organism: Mesorhizobium sp. BR1-1-4 (assembly GCF_020165375.1). Lineage (NCBI taxonomy): Bacteria > Pseudomonadati > Pseudomonadota > Alphaproteobacteria > Hyphomicrobiales > Phyllobacteriaceae > Mesorhizobium > Mesorhizobium sp. BR1-1-4. The sequence goes on from NZ_JAIUIB010000012.1 coordinate 21,153, forward strand.
GATCCTGTTTTGAAAATGGCCGAACCCGCCATGCCGACAACCGCGATCTTCAGTCCAGCTTTGCCAAGGCGGTCGGCCATATCGAGAATGAGATTCACATTCTTGTGGGGTGCGGCGCTGCCGATCATGACGATGGTTTCGCGCGAGGCGGCCAATCGTGTCGCTGCCGAGTGTTCAGCCTTCCACAGCAAGGCATGTTCATGGCCGTTCGGCGCAACGAAGACCCTCCGCTCTGGGACGATGTCCCGCCGGACCAGTTCGCCTAGCGAAAAATTGGAAACTGTCGAAATGCGGCATGCCATCTTGCCGAGGCATGGTAACAGCGCTTTGTAGGAGGTCCTGAAGCCAAGTGAATAGCTGTGTGGGGCATTCCAGACATTTGCATCGTGAATGCACACGATATGCTTGCGCGACAGAACCGGCCCGGTATTGCACAGGCTGAGTAGCCCGCCGCCGCGCACAGAGGCGGCTAGCCGGGTCTGCTCCCATAGATGCCCACCGCTGCTGCCTAGCACGCAACGTTCGATAGAATTGAGCGGTATGTCCGAGCTCCCCGGTGGGCAGTGAAGCCTGAGCTCAAGCCCACAGGTGAGCGGCGCCTGTTCGGTGATCAGCGCGTCCAGCGAACGGACGATCTCTCCCGCATAGCGCTGGACGCCCGTTGTCGGTTGGGAAAGGAAACGTCCGTTTATTGTCCAGTGCCGTGCCATGTCACCCTCTCGATGTTTCTAGTTTTAAACCGCTAGCGCGTGCGGTCACTACGGCCGTTGGGTCATCCAGACGCGCTGAGGGTCATCCAGCCAGGCGAGGGCGAGCGTTGGAACTACCTCAAACGTTTGAGGGCCGCTGCGTTGGCGACGGTGTTAGTCTGGCTGTTGGTCCGGCAAGGTGGAGGAGATGGTGGGCAAATCTGAGTTCAATGCGGCGCCGGCGTTGCAGTCCAGGAACTCGCGCCGGCAGAGCGCCGCCGCGATGGTGGCAAGATCGCTTCCCGACGGCTCGCCGTACCTGATTGGCCATCCTGGCCGGACACCGGCGGACTTCGAGCCGCCCAAGCGGCGGTGGACGATAAACGGCGATTTCACGACGCTTCGACGCAATGGGATAGCGCGTTACGCCCACGAGGTGACGATGGCTCTCGATGCCCTTATTTCCGAAGGGCATCCCTTGGGTCGCGACCTTGAGATCGATCTCGTGGTGCCGCGCCCGCCTGCCGAGGCTCTTCATCTCAAAGCCATCTCGATGCGGATCGTCCCTGAGTTCAACAGGCCTCGACTTCCGCAGTTGTGGGTGCAGGCGCAGTTGCCCTGGCACGTGCCGGGAGGGCTGCTCAGCTTCTGCAACCTCGCGCCCGTCGTGCTGAGACGCCAAATTGCATGCATCCACGACATGCATACGAGAATGATGCCGTCGAGCTACGCGAGAGGGTTCCGTTGGGCACACCGCCTGATCCTTCCAATGCTGGGCAGGCGGGCCGCACGGATCACGACGGTTTCGCAACTCTCCCGCAGTCATTTGGTCGAGTTCGGGATCGCACGCGAGGAAAATATCGTCGTTACCTACAACGGCAGCGATCATGCCAAGAAGTGGGACGCAACAAGATCATCCCTGACCGTCAATCGGGGCAGGCCATATGTCGTTTGCCTAGGCCGGGGGGATCAAGAATACAAGAACATGGGGCTTCTAGCCAAGCTCGCATCGTTTCTAGATGGGATGGGTCTCGACCTCTGGATGCCTGGGGATATCGACGAGACCACGGTCTTGCGGCACGTCCCGGAAATGCCGTCGAACCTAATCCTCCTTGGGCGCGTAAACGATCACGACTTCAAAAAGGCGCTCGAAGGCGCCCTCTGCTTCCTGTTTCCATCACGGATCGAAGGCTTTGGGCTGCCCGCAATCGAGGCGATGGCCTCGGGTTGCCCGGTCATAGCCTCGACTTCGCCCTGTTTGCCTGAAATCTGTGGAGATTCCGCGCTCTATGCGGACCCGGACGACGTACAGTCATGGGCCGAAAACGTTCGCCAGCTAGCGGTTGACCCGGATTTGCGTAAGCGAATGGTTGGCAAGGGCCATACCCGGGCGAGCAGCTATTCTTGGCGATGGATCGCATGGAAGTATCTCGAGCTTATGATCCAGGTCGACGCGGATTTCGGGGAAGTCTACGGGTAGTCGAACGCAAGTGCAGTTACCCCCAACTGATTGCCGCACAAAGCACATATCAATTCGTTTCATCACGGCACGCATCAACGCCCATCCGGGTGTCCTGTCAGGGAAGTGGCAGTCAAATAGTCATGCCGCCTGATGGCTAGGTCATGGCCTCCAAAGGAGGTAATGCGAAGCTTACCACCCCCGTATAGGCAAATTGCTTCAACATCCGGTAGTTCCGACAATCCCGATATTGATTGTCGTACAGGGAGGCATGATCGCTATGTCGTTTCGTTTTGCAGCCGCGGCTGCTTTGTTGCTGACAGCATCCGCGCCCGCATCCGCCGATTTGCTCTGGGGCGTGAACGGCCATCCGGTGGTTTCCTACCCGGATGTTCCGATCGAAAGACAACTCGATTTCGTCAGAGATCTCGGCGTCAAATCATATCGGGTCAACATCACGGCGGCAGATCAAGGAGATACCCTTGCGCGACTCGTAAAGGCCGGCAAAGAAAGAGGGATCGAAATACTGCCCGTGATCACGCCGGGACTAGACCTGGACAAGGACAAGCCGGAAGAGCTTTATGGCGAGGCTCGGCAATTGGCGTTCGCCCTTGGCGCCAGGTTCAAGAACGATATCCGCGTTTGGGAACTCGGCAACGAGATGGAGATATACGCCATCATAAAGCCCTGCGAGAAACGCGATGACGGGTCGCAATATCCATGCGGGTGGGGTCCCGCGGGTGGAAACGGAGTGCTCGACTACTACGGTCCGCGCTGGGTGAAGGTGAGCGCCGTCCTCAAAGGCCTGTCCGAGGGCATGACGGCAGTCGACCCGAGCATAAAAAAGGCGATGGGTACAGCTGGATGGGGCCATACTGGCGCCTTCGCGCGGATGAAGCAGGATGGAATCGCCTGGGACATCTCCGTCTGGCACATGTACGGGGAAGATCCCGAATGGGCTTTCCGCGAGATTTCCTCCTACGGCAAACCGATCTGGGTCACCGAATTCAACAACCCCTACGGAAGTCAGCGCAGCGAGCACCAGCAGGCTGACGGCGTCAAGCAAACAATGACACGGCTTCGCGAACTCCAGGACAAGTACAAAGTCGAAGCAGCGCACATCTACGAGCTGCTGGATGAGACCTACTGGGCTCCAAGCTTCGAAGCCAATATGGGGCTGGTCAGACTTGCCGCAAACAAAGGCAAATGGATAGCAGGTGAACCCAAACCTGCCTATATGGCTGTTCGCGACATCACCCGTGGCCCGCAGCCCCTGCCCAAACCACGCCGGGATTGCGATGCGGGTGCCAAGTTTGCCGACGGGTTCACCTATGTGCGTCAGGTAAATTTTGCCTATTGCCTCGTACTTGGCCATAACGGCGACGCTGCGGAGTTGGATCGCTGGTCGGCAACGCTCGAGAGCGGAGGCGCCCGGCTCACCAACGTGATCATGGAAATGATTCGCTCCGAAGAATTCGAGGCTAAGTATGCCACGATTGGGCTTACCGACCGCGCCTATGTCGCGTTTCTTTACCTGCTCTTGTTGGAACGCCCCGCGGACAGCTACGGTATGGAAACCTATACCCGCCAGTTGCGCTTAGGATCAATGACGCGCGATGCCATTGCCTTTGGCATCGTCAGCTCGAGCGAATTCAAATCCCGACATTCTGCCATGCGCGACGCCTCGGATGTGCCCGCGCCCGACTAAGCAGGGCAAAGACGCCGGGTATGGCGGTGGCATTGCAAGTCCATTGCTCCGGCCGCGGCACAAGACTTGAGGCCGCCGCCGGCAGGTCTGTCTGATTTCACGGTTGACCGGAATCTGTACAAGCATGGTTGTTTCGCGCCATACCATGGGCCCTGAAGGACGAGATCATCAGGCAGATGCATCACCAGCCGGCCGGGGCGCGAATTTGCCAATTCCTTTCGCGACAGTGGCCGCGCCCCATCGGAGTTGCCGAGATGAACGCCGTTCCTTTTTGCCAGGGTCGCAGCACGCGCATTCGCGACGTTGGAACCGCCGTTGCAGCGCTGCCCCCCACTGCTCTTAAGACGGCCGGAGAGACCACGATTGATGAAACCTGGCGCGAGAACCGACACTGTCCTTTGCCCGCGTCGGTGTGAGAGCACCTGCAGTTGGTGCATGATCCTGCAAACGGAATAGATTTGCGAAAACAACCGCGGTGCTTAAGCCGATATTGCGTTTTGGCTCAGACGAGACGCCATTCGAACAATGGCGGAGCGATTTTAACAAAAATACGGCCCCCCGGGGCTAATCCCCGACGGGCCGCCTGAAACCACTATCATTCTTGCGCGAGAGCGCCTTCGCCGAAAAGATCGTTCACCTTGTAGGCGACCTCTGTCCTGTTGGTTGCCTTCAGTTTTTTCATGATGTTTCGGATGTGCACCTTCACAGTGCTTTCGCGCAAGTTCAGTTCGTAGGCTATGATCTTGTTCGCCTTACCTCGCCGAAGCGCCTGAGCCACTTCAGCTTGCCGGTGCGTGAACATAGCCGTCAACGGACGCGTCTCGCGGCTGCCTGAATCGATCAGATGCCGCATCGACAGCACGCTGCTGGCCGGCACGAAGATGCCACCCGCCGCCGCAAGGTTGACGGCTTCGACGCAGACGTCAATACCAACAGAAGTCGGGATGTATCCGCGTGCGCCGCATTCAAGTGCTGTTAGTATTTGCCCGAGATCTTCTGTATCAGATAAGATTATGACTGGAACAGAGCTGAATTCAGAAGAGATGGCTCTGATCTCATCTGCAATCCCACGGTCAGTAAATTTGCGTCCGCCAAGATTAAATAGAATGGCAGCTAGAGGAGGATAAGCCCCCTTCTTTATACGCCATTCTTCGATCAATCCCATGGCGGCAACGGCCATTCCCAGGTCATGATCCTCGAGGGCCGATGCGAGACATTCGCGGTCCAACGCCCTTCCGTCCAGAATAAGGAGGCATTCTCTATCTGCTTGTTCGCTGCCCCTTCTAATGCTGCTCGACGGAGTTTCTGGTTGACTTGCGGAGTCGAAATTATGCAGTCCGTTTGCAGAAATCATACTAGTACCCCAACCCTTGATCAAACACGACGACCTTCTGGCGGCCGACATAACCCCCTCAAATTCCCGGATTTTCTTGAAGTTTTCTGCCCGTCCCGTGAAGGCCTAGCTGGACTTCTTCAGCTTAGAGCGCTCCTCGTTTCCCAAACGCCACCTAGGATTGAATAGTTTATGCTTTACAAGTGGGTGCTAATCTAAGTTAATTTTCCGATAATTTTTTTATTCAAGCCGAGCGAATGTCGCCAGTTGCGCGGGCAACAGGGCTGGCCGATAAGCTCAGTTCATGAACCAAGCATGCAAATAGTCCGAGATTGACTAAGCCGTCATGCTCATTCAATAGGCGGAAGCTGGGCAGGCAGTACTCTGTGGCGTCTTGCCACAAAAGGCTTCGTTGACGAAATGCGTTGCCCAGGACGAACATCGATTTGCCAGCGTCTGCCCGGGCCTTCGCGGTCTGTCTGCGGACACGCGAGACAAGATAGGGGAGCCGCCCGCCCGCCCCGATGGCTCCTCTATCGCTTTGCGGGAGCAGCGCCAGGACGGCGTAGTAGAAATCCGCCTGCCGGCATTGGCTGACAGGCTGATAATGCTCCTGGAATTGACGCTGGACCTCAGGCGTTTCCCTGGGGATCCGTCTCACTCAGCCACCGCCTACCCTTTTCATCGCTGCGGGTCACGGTTTCGAAGGCATCGATCAACTTCTTGGCGGCCTTGTTGGCAAGGTGGGATTCAGGATAATGGGCGCTCACAGCGCGCGCCCGTTCGTAAATTTCCCTCAATTGCATCATCTGCTTAGGGCCAAATGCGCCATGGACAACCTGGGTGGTCATACCGCTTATCCTCCTCAACATGGACCTCTGGAGAACCCACCCCGTTTGCCAAGAGCTCCCGATAGTGTCCCATTAACACGACGTCTCTCGATTGTAAGCAGAGACGTGCCCGCAGTTCTGTGTATAAGTGTGACATTCGCCGCCGTCGAGGCGTTCTTTAGTGTGCGTTTGCCAATTAGCCGTTTGCAGGAAGGGGTAGGCGGGAATCCGCAAGGGCGGCGTCTCGAAAATTCCGGAGGTGTCGGCCCTACGCCGCACGTGCTTCTCTTGCTCAAGCAAATCGCTCCATGCTTGCCATCCATTTCTGGCAGCCCGTTTTACCAGGCTCACCGACAAGCATAACGCCGCGGTGGGGTCTGCCGCTGCTCGGTGCTAGGGCCTCCCGCGGGACACGGGACTACGCCGTTTGGCTCTCTTGCCCAAGCTATGTGCCTGTCGAAAGATGCATCACCGGATAGCGTCTTTCGTCAACGTTACCATGACCAACTGAGAGCGGGGCTCGATCAGCAATGCAGGTTTCTTTACCGGGTCTGCTGGTGTGCGCGGCTATTCTGATCATTGCATACTATTCCCGGGGACTGCTGATCGTTGGGCTGATTGCTTCCCAGGCATTCGGCGCCACGGCCCTCATGACCCTGACTGTTTTGGGTGGGTCATCTCCGCTCATCTACACCGTGTTCGAGGCTCTACTCGTCGCTGCCGTCGCTGCCAGACGACGTATATGGCTTGACTTGGGAAGCGTGTTTGGGAGCATCCGCCCGGTCTGGATCCTTGCGAGCCTCATGGTGTACGCAATCATTGGGGCGTGGCTGTTTCCAAGGTTCTTCGCCGGCCAAACGGCCGTCTTTGTCCAGTCGAAAATCCGCGGCACCGTCGTGGAAGCGTCGCTGGCTCCGGTTTCAGGCAACATCTCTCAGACGGGCTATTTCATTCTCGGTGGGCTCACGACCATTGCGCTTTGCACCCTGTTGCTGCACGCCGACAGGATAGACCAGCTACGCCGTGGCTTCTTCTTGTGGTGCGCCCTGCACGCTGGCATGGGGCTGATTGATTTCGTCAGCAAGAATGCCGGTGTGGGCGACGTGCTCGCCCCGGTCAGAACCGCCAACTATGCGATCATCAGCGACGCGTACGAGGCCGGTTTCGCGCGCATCACGGGACCTTTTTCCGAGGCTTCTTCGTTTGCCGGCGCTTCACTGGTCTGCCTGGCTTTCTCTTACACATATTGGAGAATGACCGGATCGCGCCTTGCCCAGTGGCTGTCGGCCATCCTGATTTTCCTGACCATCCTTTCGACGTCCTCGACCGCCTACGTTGGCCTGACTTTACTGTGTATTCCGGTCGCCCTCTCAATGCTGGCATCAGTTCTCCGGGGAAGAGTCGAACGGGAGGAGATATTGATCACGGTGCTGATGGTGCTCGGCGTGGCCGTTGTTATGGGCGTCAGCCTCTACCGGGCCGACGCGCTGGACCCCTTCGTCAGGCTCATCAACAGCACCATCGTCAACAAAGCCGATTCCGCCTCGGGGCATGAGCGCACCTATTGGAACCTCAAGAGCCTGCAGTCCTTCGTCGACACCAGTGGCCTTGGCGTCGGCTTCGGCAGCTCCAGGGCATCGAGCTGGCCGATCGCGGTTCTCTCCCAGCTTGGTTTGTTTGGGTCTCTGATGCTGGCAATGCTGCTCGGTGTCCTGATCAGGGGCTTGGGCGGGGTCCAACAGTGGGTGGCGCCTGAAACGGCTGCAGTTGCAATGAGCATCAGGAACGCCGCCTTCGCGGGCATAATCGCTAACTCGGTGTCTGGTGGCAGCGCCGACCCCGGCGCCGTGTTCTTCATCGCAATCGCCGTCGTCTCTGCCACCAGGGTCAGCGCCTTGCGCATGGCTGCAGATTTTGAAAGGCGCAATCCCTATCGGGCGGCACAGCCCACGCCTGCTGTCGATGCCGCTACCCCTTTTGGCGCCGAGACGGGCTGAAAATGAAGGCGTGCGCTGGCAGCGGGCAAGGCCATTTTGATCTCGCGCGGCCCAGCCCCTTTTTGACCGCCGCCTATGGGCGAGGCGGCAATCCAACGCCCTGGACCCATTCTATGCTCCCAGCAGGAGACTTCTCCAGCCCTGCAGGAAGCTTCGTTTCGAGGCGCGGGAAGCAACGTCGCGCAGCTCGAGGCTGGTCTGCGCCTTTTCGTGAGAACTCCGTAAAAACGCGCGCCGCATCGCCTGTCCGATTGCTGCCGTGTCTTTCGGCGACACTTGTGCGCAGACGCCTTCCACGGCTTCCACCAAGGCGCTGTCTTCGGAGACGATGGGGAGAAGGCCCATATGGGCAGCCTCCAAGGCTGGCATGCCGAACCCTTCCAGGAGGCTCGGCAGGACGAATGCCTCAGCGTGCGCGTAGAGCCAGCGCAACTGGCTGTCCGGCACATATCCCGGCATCACAACCCCCGGTATCGAGTTCGCAAGATCAATGATCTTATCGCGGCCCTCGCCTCGCGGACCGCAAAGCACGTATTTGATACCTTGCTCATAGAACCCGGCGTCCCGATATGCCTCAAGCGCGGCCTTCTGGTTCTTGCGTATCTCAAAGGCGCCAACCGTCAGGAAGAAGGGGCTGTCGATACCAGGAAGGGCTTCCAGGGCTCCGGTAAATAGACCCGTACGCACGTACAGCGGAATCGTGGTGAGGAAGCGGAAGTGCAGCCCGAAGATCGAAACGAATTTATCCTTCGACCAATCGCTGACGAAAACGACCCCGGGTCTGCACCTGCGGATTTTTTCATAAGCGACACGGTAGTTCTCGACGGTTACAGCGTCATAGAGAAAACTATGGCTCAAAGGGCCGACGTCATGGCAGAGCACGATATCTTTTTCGGCCAGCTCCGATCTCAGCACAAAGAGCGGATCGAGAAAGACGCGCGTGTTCCGGTCGGCGGCTTTGCTGCCGATCAAGCAGCGTGGGCTGTCCTTGAGCCAGTTGATTTCCAGCATCATCAGCCGCGCCGCGATCTTGCGGGCCAGGCCTTCGGGAGCGAGCGCACCAAGCCGCCAATACCGAACCTGCGCGTGTTCGGGAACGAACTCCTGACAAAGGTCCTTGGCGATGTGCCAAGCGCCAGTCCGGTTCAATATCGATAGCGAGTTTTCAAAAAGTGGACGGCCGACAGCTGCAGCCACGGACTCTGCACAAGCCGATGCAAATCTTCCCTCCGCCCTCCGTGGAGCTTGCCGCTTCTCAATTTCCAACAACCGTTCACCTAATGTCGAACCGTCGGCGGCTTTGATCCGATGCGCAGCATCGGAAAAATCGTCGCAAGTTTCAGTTGATTGTCAAAAGCGTATCGGGGGGCAGGTTTTTGTCAACAAAATCACTGGGGAGGAGGCTCCTCTAAAAGAGCAGGTTCGGTCTAACCTTATTGGCTGATAGTTGCGCCACTGAGATTGACCATCCACCTGCAGATTTCGCGCCTCCTTGCGCTCGCTATGTCGGCCGACTGGCATGGCGCAGGTCGACTGCGGGTCAGGGCAGCCGGCGCTCTACCACCTCTGCCATGCCCGCCGCGAGTTCTGCAGCCAGTCATCGATAATTGGTGCAAGAGCGTCATCGTCAGGCCATTGCAAGGGCAGCGAGTGGACACGTATTCAGTCCACCCGGTCGAAGGATGCCAGCCTCATTCGGACTGGCGGGCCGCAGCAGGGGAGGGCGGATATGCCGCCTTTCATTCAGTTCCAGATCAGCGGGCGAGCGAGCGGAGCGAAAGTGGGGTCGTCCTCAGCTAAAACACCCAGGGCCTGGAGGAAGGAGCCTAACCCTTTCAGGCTCCTCCGGGAGCCTGCCGGGATTGTCCCCTCGCGGTCGATCTAATTATTAGCAAAAGATTCAGAACGCCCGTCGTAAGCTGTCATCCAATCATCCGCCGCGCGTGCGACCGCAAGTTCAGTTGGATCCGGCGCTTGAATTCCGTGGGCTTGAGCATAGGCCTCAAAGGTCGCGCACGCTGCCTCAATGTCTCTTTTGTCGGCAAGCGCGGACCGGCAAAGGGCGGCTGCCGCCTCATAGATGGGGCTGCGTCTGCCGGTCCACTCATCGAGGACCTGAACGGCTTCTTGAACGGACGTCACAGGATGGGGAAAGCCAAGCCCCACGAACACGTGAACTGGATGACTGAAGCGGTGCACCGACATTGTAGGAGGCTCCGTTGGGATGGGCTGTGGCCCGACTGCCGGGGATGATTTTTGGACTTATTTGGCAGCCGGGCCGGGGCCATCACTGGCGTGCTTATCTTCGCCGACTATCAGCAACAACACAACTAAACCTTAAGGATAGCCCTTCCGAACGTGGGCCATTGCCTCGATAACGAAGGTGCAGTTCGCGAAGTAAAGTCAAAGGCATTCGCGGTTTTCCTTTCGCGGGTTACGCAGTAGGACTTAAGTCTCATGTCCTAGGTTCCTAAGGTCTAAGCTGGCCGCTTTGGTTCCGCGAACGTCTATGGAATGTTCCTTCGTCGAGTAATCTCGATTAGTGCTCCAGGTAATACGCCGGCAACTCACGGCGGTCCAAGAGGGAGGTCGACTGTTCAGGTTCGGCGGAGCGATACGGGCAGCATTCTCATCTTGGTCAATCAAAACCAGATAACATCGGCGACCCGTTAAGCTCAGCACGCCCTTAAGGCACGGTGGCAGCAATCTACCGCCGAGCGCGGGAACGCCCGCTATTGCGCGGCTCCTTCGGCACTCCGTTAAATTAGTCTCGAGGTGGCAGCCAGGCGAGATAATTTCAGCCAGATTATCGCACGCGAGACCGTCAGCACGGCAAAGCGCGCCGGTCTTACCCGACTCCTGTCTCACTTCATGATCCTGCCGCGACCTTTGCCCGGTCCTGGCTCCGCCCGCGATTGAAGTAGTGCTCATTTCCTCCGGGTAGCAGCGTCGCGATAACGCGCCACTCGAAGTCGATGGAATCCTATCAGCTCACGGCGATGCTGAACCAGGCTTCCAGCCCGGGCAAGACCGCCAGCCTGTGACTGAGCCTGCCTTGCCGTTGTGAGCGTCGCGGCCACATACTCACTGCGATTCAGTTTGCTCGAGCGAGGAAGGCAATGCGGACCTCACTCTACGACCTGAGCGAGCCTACCTTCCTGCAAGCCGTGAGACCCATCCGAAGCGTTCTCGGCCGTGCCGTCACCTCTTTTCAACACCGGTGTCGATCCCAATCGGTTCGTGCAAACCCGCCTTTTCGATGAGATGGCGCCATTTCATGTTCAGATCGAAGCGGCGTGGCATCATTCCGTGTTGGGAGGTTGAGGCTCTCAGGACTGGCGCGTTCAGAAACGGCCCTGGAGGCCGTCGCCCCGGAGAGATTGACGGCTGCGCGGGCAAGCACCTAGACCTGACATACAAGGCGGCGCGGCTTGGTGCCCACCGATTAGCCGGGGCGCCAAGAAGATGACCCCTTTCCCAATCTCTTTCGCAGCGGAAGCTTGTCGCTTTCGGCGATGTCGCTAAGAAAGCCAATCACCATCTTCGCCTGTTCGGACGTACAGGAATAGAAGCGCCGTTTACCTTCGGTACGCGATCGGACGATTCCGAATTTGGCCATGCCGCTCAAATGCTGTGAAAGGGCGGTCTGGGTCCCGCCCACCAGAGAAACTAGGTCCGACACGGATTTCTCACCATCCATCAGATGAACGACGATCAGCAATCGCTTGCTGAAGCCCAGGGCTGCGAATAGCCGAGAGGCAACGGACATCTGCCGTCGCGAAGGTTTTCCCTTAGAGGGGCGGGTGCGAAGGGCGGGATCCGCTTTGACTTCCGCAAGGCGTTGCCGAACATAGGAGACCAAGGGACGAGCTCCAACAAAGGACCCGATTTGCCTTGGTCATCGAACATTTGTCAACGGTGCAGAAAGCCCGCCTGGACGGCGAGCTTTCCGAGCTGCCGGAGGCCAGGAGAGTGCGGCCAAAGCCTCACGGCCGGCGTCTCGGTGCGACGGCGGCATTTCCATACGACCGCATGACGGTAGAGCGGTTTAGAAAGACCTTTCCTCGCGCCCGCTGGAACGACGATCTGAAGGCGTGGTTCGTCCCAGGCAAAACTGCGGCGCGGCGTCGATCGATGGCTCGAACGAGAGCGTTCTCAGACGGAAACCCATGGCGATCTCAAATGCCGGGACGCCTTTGCCTTTGATCCCCCCTTTCCAAGTATCTTCGTCGGCTTGATGACCATTTGGAAGTGGTGACGCCCTATCCACGCGTCGTCGTTGATGAGATGCGCGAGGTGCCATTTGCCTCCTGGAATGCCGATCGCCGTGTATGGACGGTCCCCTACCGGTCCTATGAAGCCCTGCGCCGGCGCTGGAGCCGGATCGAGGAGGCGGCTAGGCGTGATTGTTGAGTCCCCGTTCGATCTGTCGTGCTGAGGCGAAAATGTCATCAAAGCTGGGCGATGCGTATTTCCGCGCCCGTCTGCTCACGTGCGGACGCTACCCGTGGCCTTTCGTTCTAGCAAGGGCACCGCAAACACCGAAGACAATGAACCCCACCCGCTGCCGCAAGGTGGCGGGCTTTTTGCTATGCTCTGGAACAGCCCGATCCAATGCAAGTTGGGGCCAACGCAGCGCACTCCCCACGTTCCTTCGCGCTGCTGCCCAAGGGAAAACTTGGTCGGCCCGCGCTTTTCTGCCGAGGGGCGCGGGCCAAACCCCGCAGCCCGCTGACATTCGGACTTGCGCTTGCGAGTCCCTGCGATAGGCCGTATCCATTTGCGGCGAGGGGTATCTGAGGACCTGGTAGTGCTCCCGCTTGGGACGGGGGGACTGCAATGGGGGATTTGCGCTCAAGGGCTGAAGTCTCGACGTTCGATTGCAACATTATGCGCGATGCCTTCCGCGTCATGGTGCGTGAGGAACATATCCCTGAAGGCGAGTGGCAGGAATTCGCTGCTCAGCTATTTCGTGATTATACCGGCTACGAAGAGATCGAACCGCGCTTGCTGGAATGGATCACGCGCAAGTAGGGCGTTATCCACCGCTGGTACCAGTGAAATTGCATTTAAATTGGCGCGCCAGGATCGCGTGGTAGCTGCTGGTTTAGGAGCGTGGCTAGTGCCGTTGTGATCTGCGCGACGGCAAATGGCTTTGAAATCATGATGCTGTTTGGAACGCCCCGTTTAGCCCAATGCAAGGCACTGTCACCGCTGACGTAGATAACTGGCATGGCTGGTGCGGCCTGGCGCAAATATTTGGCGAGTTCCCATCCACATTTCCCGGCCCCCAAACGAATGTCGGTGACTAGGGCACGAATATTCGATGGGTCTGTGTCAAACACCTCGATCGCAATTTCTGCGCTTTTCGCGCGCACGACCTCGAACCCAGCGTCTTCTAACCCCGATTCGATTTCCATTAGAATTAACGGGTGATCTTCTACGACCAAAATCACGACTGTTACACCGGCCCCCTCAATGGACGGCATCTTGCGATGTAAGAGAAAATTAGTCCATGCTAATAGCCTTCCCTTTGAGGTTGGCTATCCACCCCCATAGGGCGTATGGTGACATCGTCGCCCGCGAGATTTGCCGGCATCGGACGTTTGGAAGTGAACATCATGCTTTCGCCCTAGCAGGGAGATGGAAGCATGGATCCCGTCAAAGATTATCTTCGTGACATCGTTTGCCACTATGGACCGCCTTGTCCATTCAGGACCGGATATTGGAGCGAATCAGGAAGCGGGCGGCCGACAGGGCAAGAGGAGCAGCTGCTTGAAAGTTTACTCGAAAACCTGAAATCGGCGCAGGATGCCCTCCGGCGGCAGGAGGATAAGTGGAACCTATCAATCAGCATTCTCGTTACCTCCGGCCGCCGCTGCGCAGCAGCCGCAAGACCGCCCATCAAATGTTGAGTGTGTTACGAGCGCGCCGTATAGGTCGATGCGGATTCGGGCTCGCCCCGCTCACTGATAACCGCACGCGCAGCCTCGGCAACATCCTCCTTTTTGGAATTGCGAATCGCCTTGCGCTTAACCTGTGATAGTGCCTGTTTGTTCTGTTCAGAAGATGCCACAGAAGTCACAGGCTCCCCGGAGGCAAAGGCGTTCCACTGATCGATGCGGCGCAACAGACTGATTGAAGCTTGATGGCGAGGGGTGATCTGGCTGATCCAATGAGACTTCCTGTGTCAACCTTTAGGGATATGCAGGCGTGCGGCGGGGTGTTTGTTGGGGTCGCCGGAGGGCGGCAGCAGGCGGCTGGCTTACCTGCAACCAGACGCATAATTGTCTAGGCGGACGGAGAATGTCCTAACTCGTACGAGCCAGCATCGCCTGCAAAGCGCGCCGCATGCTCACGCTGGATATGCTGAAAAATCCCCCGTAGGGCTGACTAAGGTCTGCGATAACGAACATAACGCTGCTGAGTGAGATCGCGCTTAGAAGCATGAGGGTCCATGTCAGTTTCGTTCGTGGAGCGATGAGACCGTGGCAGGCGAAAATAATCATGAGCCACACGATCAGAATTCCGTAGAAGGGTTGCAGCAATTCACTGCGTGCCGCCTCGATCACGCCGAGACGGGCCGTAGAGACGCTATCATATCGCGCACGGCACATCGCTGCGATCGCCGTTTGTTGCGGACCGGCCGGCAAGAGTTCGTTCACCTCGAGACCGATCTTGTTCATCAGCTCTTCAAGTTCCGGTGTGGCGCCCACAACAGGCATACGCGACGTGTCAGGGTAGGAAACACCGGTGGGCCGAGCTTCATTAGGCCAAGTGCTCGCAATAACGGCAGCGGTGTAACCTGCTAGGTCGACGCGAATGCGGGCGGCGTCAGTTCCGTAGTCATGTAGGCACGCATCCATGAGGTCAAGCTGCAGGGCATATTGCTGCCGGTCCAGAGCCGAATTGTCGTAGGCCTGCTTCACCGACGCGGTGAGAAGACCGAGAACAACTGCGGCAAAGGTTGCAAGCAAACCAACGGTCAACTGCATCAGCAGCGTGGCTTCGGGGGTCTGGTGCTGCGCGGGAAGCCAGCCCCGAATAAGTACGCCCAAGCCTGCGCCAATGCATAGCAGCAGAAAGACCACTATTGCTGACAAGACCTCGACCAAGTGCCGCCCTCCTTCGACTGTCCAATCCTGCCCGCGACCGCCGCGCCTTCGTGTTTGCCGTGCGTACCTTTCATTCTGCCACAGGACCTGAAGGTGAAATAGCCGGCCCAGGATCCTGCGTACGTGAGGGCGAAGTCGTCGAGCACATGACATGTCGAGCCGCCATCTCGCGCCGGACCTGGTTTCGGCATTGTCGCGAGGACTGGAACCAGCGGGCATTCGCCTGGAATGGAAAGCCGCGCCGGTCAGCCCCGCCGGGCTAATAATCACCTTAGACTTCCCGCACCTCGCGCTGATCGCGCTCAGAGTTTCAGGCTCGTGCGAATGACGGTGACCGCACCGATGCGGCCGATATCTTGCCAGTTCGTGGTCGTCGATGTGTTTCGACGATGTCGGCTGCGAGTTGGGAGGTCAGGCCGCCGACGAGCCAGCGCGAATGCCGCATCCAGATGGCGCGCGCCGTGCTGGTTCTCGGGGCGGGTTCCTGCCTGGAACACGGAGCCGGCGAATTCTGCATGGTGCCTGCGGCGATGAGCCGATGATCGGAACGAACAGCTCCGTCAATTCCTGGAGCCACTCAGCAATCATCGCTGAGCTCTGCCCGGCCGGACGATGCACCGGAAGCCGAGATGGGAGATCGAAGTGTCCACCGGCTGAGCCATCCGCGCGGCCGGACGGTCGCGCCGGCGCGCGCACATGCGAGCCGCCCCTGGTGATGTTGCGCGGGATTTCACATTCGGCTGGCGGGGATCATAGCTCGCTTCGCGCGCGGCACCGCGCGGGTTTTCGGCCGAGCAGCACGGGGTCAGGCGCCAGGAAGAAAACTGCCTACGCTCACGGAGATGAAGGACGGGAACCGGACCTTTGGTGACGTTGCTCGGACGAGGACCAAATGAGTACTCGCGTCAATCTCGAGACAGGAGCTGAGCGTCTGGAAAACACCCGCCGGCCACGGCGACCGCCAGAAGCCTTGCGGATGACAGAGACCGATGTCGCAGTTCCCAAGCCGCCTCGGCAGCGACGTTCACGGCTGACACTGCGAGCTGCGTCAGGGTTTCGTCGGTGTCCTTTTCCTCGGCAAGGGTAAGCTCAAGAAGCTTAACCGCTTCGGCCATGCCGAGCTCGCTAGCCCAGGTGCGCATCGTAAGCATCGAGAGCCGGAGAGCCCTTGTACTCGTCCATGATCTCGGTGCCTTCCTCCGTGATGCCCATGATGGCGGTACAGGTCTTACCCTGGGGCTTCTTGCCTAAGGTTTCGAATATTTTCTCCAGGCGCGCGACGTGCTCCTGGGTCTGGCCGCGGTGCTTTTCGAAGGCTGCCTTAAGGTCAGGGCTTTGTGCCGCCTTGGCCATCTTGGGAAGTGTTGCCAGGATCTTCTTCTCGGCGAAAATAGATGTCCTTCAAAGTGTCGACGAAGAGTTCGTTCAGGCCTTTCGTTGAGGCCCTTTTGGCGGTTGCCATGACTGTCTCCCTTTTTCACTGCCTCACAAGCGGGGCGGACGAGAAACAAAATTGCGCCAATGCAGTTCCATCGGGATTAGACTGGCATGCCGAACGGCTCTTGCCGGCGGTGCATGCAGATGCAAAATCACCGCCGAATTCCGACAAGCCATCGCCACTGCCGGCACACCGTCTTTGTCACCAGCTCGATCAATCATCGCCACACATCGACTCCTTATCCATCCAGCAGGACGACTGACCGACTTTCGATCCGGCTCCACGCGCCTACAAAAAGGAGCCTGGTTAACCCTGTCGAATCTAGATGCGCTTGGCCTTCAGCCGGCGTATGACAAATTAGCGGGAGGGCATCTGGGAGGAGCCCATTATGTTTGAGGTGCGAAGTTTTATCGCCAAGCTGGTGAAACGCGAGCGGATAGCTGCCAAGCAGCGAGCGATGCAGCCGATAGCGAACACAATCGCCGATCGGCCTGTTCACAACAGACCCCGGCCAGTCAGGAACAGACCGTCTCCGCCGCAACATCACGCCGCCAGCAACATGTAGGCTGTCAGACGCCCTGGGCCGCGCCTTTTGCCGGCTGCGGCCCTCTCCGTACCCATTTGGATGACCAGAGGCCGGGCTCGGTGGCAGCCCTTGAGGGACCGTTGGGGAGCAATATTGTGCTATCGCGAATGCTTTGAGGTTATCCTCGCGAAGCTGGTGCGAACCTGTTACCCTAGCAGATGCATATCCCGCACGCTAAGCACGAACGTGGCCCCTTTCTTCGTCGCCGTCGGCGCATCGGGATCAGATGGCCTCAGCGACATCAAAGACCTTCTTAGCAACCTGCCCAAGGACCTGCAGGCCATCGAGGGCGCTGGACACATACATCGCGGGCAGACCGTCGACATCCTCTTCAATTCTGTGGCCGTTCACGCCAAGACGTGCGCAATCGGCATCGTGTTATCGGGCTCGCTGAGTGATGGCTCACGCGGACTTGCCGCAATAGCCCACGCCAGCGGCGCAACGAAGGTCCTTACCGAGGCCGGCGAGATCAAAGCCGGGATGCCGATGAACGCGGCAATGTATGATGGGCCGCTCGACTTCACCGGTTCTGCCGATCAGATCGCCGGTGAGGTCATCCGAAGAGTGCGGCGAGCTCAGCCCCAGCCACTACTCGTTTAATCGAAAGCGAGGGGCAACTGAACATAACATTCTCGTTTGGTCCGACGGTCGGCAGCTCGCGTGCTGGTCAGGTCCCCGATACCCAGCCAGCCCCGCTTCCCTGCCGGTGAAGCAGGCCCACACGGTCGGCAAAGTGGCAAGCGCCTTCGTTGGAACCTAAACGCCCATAACCGGTTGGGCGCTTGGTGGCAGTGGCCCCTCCAGGCTCGCCGCTGGTTGAGGTCCGGCCTCAACTGCCCGCGCTTCTGCCGAGGGCGCGGGCTATCACTTAGGCCCAGAAAATGCGACGCAAGGTAGACAAATTAAGGCACGAACGGACTGACCGAATTTCGAGCCGTCATCGATGCGGAGCGCAGAGCCCGTGAAGAGAAGACGGCTCGTCTAAAGGCCGATCGGCTGGGGCAGCGTTCCGTCCCGCATGCAAATGTCGAGCCGAAGAACTTACGCTAGTCCGTGCAGCATGGGTAGGCTGCGGGCTTTTTTGCTACCGCCAAGAACCGATTCTATCGGCCCAAGGTGCCTGGCGCCCATTGACACCTCCCAGGTCGGGAGGCGCCGAAGAGTTGTTCAGACAGCTTCGGGGCGCCCTCCGGACCACCAAGAGCAACACATAAGACGCCGGTCCGCTTTGCCCAGGCCTTCCAAAAAGGTGATACCTATTGTGATACATATTGTGATACAAATTCGCGTCAGGTACACAAAAAGAAGAATAGAAACAATAGCTTATCCATCTGATCGATCCCAGCCAACGGTACCACTAGCACTCGCCCCATAACCGGTCGAAACTATTGGAGAAGGTTTTTCCAATAGCGGGTCCTTTCCTGATTGCATCGCCTTCGATGCTGCGCCCCTTGCTCTCGCGCACCGCAACTTTCGCGGTGTTCCGGCGCATCAGTAAGTGATGGCTCGACCCGCAAAACCACGCCCCGCTCTTAAACAGTCGGCTGCGGCCCGGGCCTCGCGAACCCGACCCGTCAGCTGTAGAAATCCTGGTACCACTCGACGAACCGCCCCACCCCCTCGGTGACGGAGGTGCGGGGGCGATAGCCGACCGCCGCCTGCAGCGCCGAAGTGTCGGCGAAGGTGTCGGGCACGTCGCCGGCCTGCAGCGGCAGCAGCTCGATCACCGCCTTGCGGCCGAGCGCGTTTTCCAGCGCCTCGACATAGGCGGTCAGCTTCACCGGATTGTTGTTGCCGATGTTGAAGATGCGCCAGGGCGCGCTGCTGGTCGCCGGATCCGGGCGGCCGGAATCCCAGGCCGGGTTGGCCGCGGCGGGGCTGTCGCTGGCACGGATCACGCCCTCGGCGATGTCCTCGACATAAGTGAAGTCGCGCGTGTGGTTGCCGTTGTTGAACAGCTTGATCGGCTCACCGGCCAGGATGTTCCTGGTGAACAGGAACAGCGCCATGTCAGGGCGGCCCCAGGGACCGTACACGGTGAAGAAGCGCAGCCCCGTGGTCGGCAGGCCGAACAGGTGGCTGTAGCTGTGCGCCATCAGTTCGTTGGCGCGCTTGGTGGCGGCGTAGAACTGCAGCGGATGGTCGGCCGGCCGATGCTCGGAAAACGGCATGTCGGTGTTGGCACCGTAGACGCTCGAGGTGCTGGCATAGGTCAGGTGCCCGACACGGCTGCCGCGGCAGGCCTCGAGCACGTTGGTGTAGGCGATAATGTTGCTCTCGACATAGGCGCGCGGGTTTTCCAGGCTGTAGCGCACGCCGGCCTGGGCGGCGAGATGGATCACCCGGTCGAAGCCATGGTCGGCAAAGCAGCCGTCGACCACGCCCCTGTCGGCGAGATCGCCGTGGATGAAATGATAGCCGGCATTGGTCTTGCGGCTCGCCTCGTCCAGGAGCCGCAGCCGCGCCTGCTTGATTTGCGGGTCGTAGTAATCGTTGATGCTGTCGATGCCGACAACCTCGTCACCGCGCTCCAGGAGCCGCCTGGCGACATGATAGCCTATGAAGCCGGCAGCGCCGGTGACCAATACCTTCATCAGAAGGCATTATAGGTTGCGCCGTGAAGCCGGCATCCTGCGGACGCATGATATGTCCAGCCCATGGCTCTCGGGCTGGACTGCCGGCATGCGAACTCCAGGCCTGCTTAGCGGAAAGCCCTGGAAATCTGGTCCGTGAGAGGTTTCAGCATATACGACCAGACATTGCGTTCATCCGTGCGGATGTGAACTTCCGCCGGCATGCCCGGTCTGAGTTGCCTGGCTTCCTTCAAGCACTCCGACTGACTGTCGACCTTGATACGGGCCGAAAAGTACGAAAGCTGGCGTTGCGGATCTTTGATCAGGTCCGCCGAGATGTACTTGACGGAGCCGTTGCAAACAGGGGTAGTCCCGGCATCGAAAGCTGGAAACCGGATCGAAACGCTCTGTCCCGGGTTGACGTCGTCTATGCGGGAAGGAGGGATCAACGCGTCCACGACAAGGTTGTCGGCCTCGGGAACGATCGTCATCAGCAGTTCGCCCGGGGCGACCACGCCGCCGACAGTGTGAACGGACGACTGCTGAACTGTGCCGGATTGCGGAGCGCGGATCTCGGTTTTGGTCAGTTCGTCTTGCGCCACGATCTTGCGTTCGTTGAGTTCGGTGCGCTTGGCTTCAGTCTCGCGCAGTTCACCGGTCACATCGCTTCGCCGTTGCTCGTCGAGCTGCAGGATTTGCAACTCGATCTCGCTGATCTTGGCCTGTGCCTCTGCTACCGCGGCTGCCAGTCGTCCCGACTCGCCCTTGGCACGGGTCGCATCCAGCCTGACGTTGCTGATCCTCTCTTTGGACACCAGTTTCTTCGAATAGAGGGCATCGACATCCGTAAGGTCAGTGCTCAGCAGCGCCGCTGATTCATCGGCTGCAACCTGCTGGGCCTTCAGGCCATCGATCTGACGCTCGAGTTGCTTTGTTTGGCTCGACAAGAGCGCCTTCTGCCCGGCCAATGCCGAGGCACGGGTTTCGAACAGAGCGCGCTCGCCGCTGACAAGGGCGGCCAGCTCCGGCTTTGGCATCCCGGCCTCAAGGCCGGCTGGAAGCTGCATTTCACGCAAACCGCCGCGTTCGGCCTCCAGTCGCGCAAGCCGCACCGTGGTCCGATCAAGATCTTCGCTGATGATCTGCAGATTGGCCCGTGGCAGCGTGCCGTCCAGCCGGACCAATATGTCACCGGCCCGAACATGGTCGCCGTCTTGCGCAAAGATGCCGCCGATCGTGCCGCCGGTCTGGTGCTGGACCTTCTTGATGTTGCTTTCGACCACCACCGTGGCGGGCGCGATCACGGCGCCGGCTATCTTGGTCAAGCCAAGCCATGCTCCGCCGCCGACCACCAGCAGGCCAGTCACAACGAGCCCCAGCGTCATGCTTGGCCAAAGGGTCCCTGGCGCAAGGATGCTGTCTGGCACCTTGGGCAAGTCGGTTTCGGCGGGCTGATCTCGAGTTCCGAACCGGGCAAGTGTCGGCATGAACGCAAGCACGCGGGGCAAGATGTCACGCATGTCCGGTCACTCCCGAGTGGATGGGCGCGATCGAAGATGGACGTTGCGCGGCAGGCGAGGGCGGCCGCCGCATGCCGGCAAGCACTTCCTCGCGCGAGCCGAAGGTGCGCAGCCTGCCATCCGCCAGGACCATGACCTGATCGATGTTGGTGAGGGCAGATGGCCTGTGTGCAACAACGATCACAATACCTCCACGCTGGCGGACGGCCATGATGGCTCCGGCCAGGGCGGCGTCACCTTCAACGTCGAGATTTGAGTTTGGCTCGTCCAGCACGACCAGGAACGGGTTGCCGTAGAGCGCCCGGGCAAGGCCGATAAGCTGCCTTTGCCCTGCCGACAGCGCTCTTCCTCCCTCGCCGATGCGCGTCTGGAAGCCTGCCGGCAGATGCATGATCATCGAGTGGACGCCCGCGGCTTTCGCCGCGGCGAGCACGCCCTGGGGGTCGCTCTTGCCGCCAAATCTCGAAATATTGTCCGCCACCGTCCCGTCGAACAGTTCAACATCCTGCGGCAGATAGCCAATGTGGGCGCCGAGCCGTTGCGCGTCCCACTGGTCGAGAGAGGCCCCGTCCAGCCGCACCGTGCCGTGCAGAGGGCTCCAAACTCCCACCAGCGCGCGCACCAATGTTGTCTTTCCCGAGCCGCTTGGGCCGATAACGGCCATTCCCGCGCCGCTCGAAAGCTGGAAGCTTACATCGATGAGCGTCGGCCTGGGTGTACCCGGAGGCGCTACCGCCAAACTATCGACCGCCAGGCGGGCTTCTGGCGGCGGCAACTTCATGGATTCCATTGGACTCTCGAACGCACGGAGCGCCGCTTTCAACTGGAAGTAGCTCTGCCGGGTGGATAGGAAACCCCGCCAGTTCGCAATCGCCGCATCGACCGGGGCTAGCGCGCGACCCAGCAATATCGACGACGCGATGATCACGCCAGGGGATGCTTCGCCTCCGATGACGAGATACGCGCCGAGCCCTAGCACCGAAGATTGCAGCACCATCCTAAGCGCCTTCGACAGCGAGCTGATTCCACCCACGATGTCGGAGAGCCGCTCCTGATAGGAGAGATAAGCGTGAGTGACTTCGCCCCAGCGTCCCGCCAGCCGTTCGGAGAGGCCCATGGCGTGGACCACCTCGGCATTCCGACGGCCGGAATCAGCAAGCGCGCGCTGTGTCAGGATCGCTTCGGACGCCAGCGCCGCAGGGCGGCGGCTGATGATCTCAGCCACGATGGTCAGCACGACGACGGCGACGGAGCCGAGGGTCGCAAGCACGCCGAGCGACGGATGCAACATGTAGATAATGAGCAGATAAAACGGGATCCACGGCGCATCGAAAAGAACCGTCGGCCCCGTTCCCGAAAGGAATCCGCGCAATTGATCGAGGTCCCGCAACGGAAGCACCCGGTCCGCTTCTCGACCGGCCCTGAGCGGGAGAAGCAACGAAATCGCGAATGTTCTCTGCTGCAAACTGCAGTAGAATCGACTGGCGATTCGGACCAGCAGACGAAGCCGCACGAAATCGAGCAGACCGTAGGCCGCATAGAGGCCCAGCATTCCGATGGTAAACCCGACCAAGGTCGGGACGCTTTGCGACGGCAGGACGCGATCATAGACCTGCAGCATGTAAACGGATCCGGTCAACGCAAGGATGTTTATCATTGCGGAAAAGAGTCCGATGCCAGCTATTCCGGGCAGGCAGTCTAGTATTGCGGAGCGTAGCGGAGAGGCGCTTTGTGGCTCTTTATTCATAGCTTATTGCTACGACACGACGTTGTCGCGTGTCTTTCTTTGTTCATCCGATGGGTAACCTTTTCTGATTCCACCATATCACATGCGCCCCCCGGACATGATGGCTAGCTAACATATGGCGAACTTTATGCAAAATGAAGCGAAATCGTGGCCGGGAGTCGGGGTGGGGAGAGGGGTGCCTGTGAAAACAGTGGAGAACTGTGCATGCGGTCGTCAGTGGAAAACCCGCAGATTTCGCTGCAAGCCACTGACTTTACAGTAAATTGCACTGACCCGTTGATGTGGCCATCCCCACAGCGATCAAAAACTTCGTTCAAAGATGTTGGTATGTGATTTTCATCTAATGTAGCTTTCGGTCTAACCCCCATCCAGGGCGGGGTGTTGCCAAACAAGAAGGAAAACGCATGGCGACTCTCCATTATGCATCAGGCGGTTCGGCTGCCGAAGTTGCGGGCGCCGGATTTAACCTGGCGGACGTTCAGTATCTTTCGCAGGTCAATGAGCTGCCCAGCGGAATGAAGGGGCTTGTCTATCTAAGCGCTCATGACGGGGTGACCTCGTCGTTCATCGAAAAAGTCACGCCCTTCCTCAACAATCCAAAAGTGTTTGGATTTTTCCTGATGGACGAGCCGGATCCTACCGGCAGATGGGGCACCTACGCGAGTGCGGCAAATCTGAAGGCTGAATCCGACTGGATCCATTCCCACTTCCCGGGCGCCAAGACCTTCATCACCATGATGAATATGGGGTCGTCCACCAACCCGGACTTTTCCAACACCTATAATCCCGCCAACACCGGGATCGACTACTATGGACTGGACCCATACCCGGTTCGCACGGGGATAAGCAGCGTCGACTACAACATGATCGACAGAGCCGTGGCAGCGGCCGTGAAATCAGGCATTCCGGCTGACAAGATCGTTCCTGTATATCAGACATTTGGCGGCGGCGGTTGGCAGACGGACACCGGCGGCAAGCACGTCATGCCAACGTCGACCCAAATGCAAACGATGATCGATCACTGGGCAAAGCTGGTTCCGTCCCCAGCCTTCGACTATGCGTATGCCTGGGGTTCTCAGAATGGCGACACCGCCCTGGAGAACTCCCCTGAGTTGCAGGCCGTTTTTCGCCAGCACAACCTCGCCAGCCCTAGTCCTTCGACACCGCCTCCGAGTTCCGAGCCGACAACGCCTACGCCCACCACGCCGACTGTCCCCGATCCCACGCAGTCGACCCATCACATCTTCCATGGCGGCCCTGGCGCGGACGTATTTCATTCGACCAGCGGGGACGACGTTTACTATGTCAACAATGCACATGATAAGGTGATGGAGGCATCAGGCGGCGGCTTCGACAAGGTGGTCGCCTCGGTCAGCTACGCATTGTCTGCTGGTTCGCATGTCGAGCAACTCTCGACCGACAAGACGGGCGGCACACATACGATCAACTTGACGGGCAACGAGTTCGGCCAGGCGATCAATGGCAATTACGGCGCCAACAAGATCGATGGTCGAGGCGGCGCCGATACAATGAAAGGCTATGGCGGCAACGACACCTATTTTGTCGACAATGTGCATGACAAGGTGGTGGAGCAGCCAGGCAACGGCAAGGACGCGGTGTTCGCCTCGGTGAGCTATGCTCTCTCGGCGGGCTCATCCGTCGAGAAACTTGCGACCACGCAGGCTTCGGGAACGGGGCAAATCAACCTGACCGGCAACGAGTTTGCCCAGACGATCCAAGGAAATGCCGGCGCCAACAAGATCAATGGCGGGGGTGGTTCCGATACGCTGACGGGCTTTGGCGGCAAGGACGTCTTCGTGTTCAACACCGCGCTTGGCTCTGGAAATATCGACAAGATAACCGACTTCAAGGTTTCCCAGGACAAGATCCAACTTGATCACAGCGTATTCACCGGACTCCAGCAGGGCGCCCTTTCGGCCGCGAACTTCCACATCGGCAAAGGTGCGCATGATGGAAGCGACCACGTCATCTATAACAGTTCGACCGGCGCGCTCTCTTTCGACAGTGACGGTATCGGCGGCCATGCTCAGACGCAGTTTGCGACCGTTGCTCCGCATCTCTCAATTGGCGCGAGCTCCTTTTTCGTGGTTTGACGCACGCGGTTGTGCTTCCGGCAGGAGCTGAGCGCTCCTGCCGGTCGGCTTCTCCGCTCGCCGTCGAGTTGAGCACGCACGCCGCTTTTGGGGGCTAAAAACGGCTGCCGTCCGAGGCATTGCGGGAACATTCTGCCTTGATCGTGGTTTGGTGCCATCGCGCAGGGGATGGATGACGTGCCAAGCTACGAAGTCGAGGAGATTTTCGCCGGCCAAGTCGTGGTGACCCACAAGGTAGTCGCACCAACTCCGTTTCGAGCAGCCAAGCTCGCGACAAACCGGGAAATCACGCTTCGTGCTTCCGAGGTCCGCTGGATCCGGGTATTCGAACAGGACGGCCGTCGCCGAGCCTATGAATATACGTTCTCGGATCGACCTCAACCCACCCCAACGAGCAATCTTGATAGTCCGATCACCCGTTCGCGATGAATGCGCATTCGCCCGGCTGATCCCATAGCGCACGGCGTCTCGATCCAAATAGTCCAGCCCGCAGTCCGATCCTTGCGCCGTTAGCGCGCAAGCACGGTCCTAGTTGCGTCATTCGAACGGACGAGGACAACGGCCAGCCCTGCCCGTAGCCTGAATTACTGGTGTAAATCGCAACGAAATCGGGCCATGGGAAACGATCCAAGTTCGAGCCGCTTATGGGAGCCGAAGGCCCGCTGGATTTCGGGAGCGGCACGATGAACCCACACCTGGTTTGCATCGGCGGCGAGGATCACGCCCTGAGGATCTCGTTTCTGATGGAACTCCGCGAGCGGGGTTTTCGGGTCACCGCAGTCTCGACGGGCGATGAAGCTCTGTTTTTACGGCACGGCATTCCGCACCGCCGCTACGAGTTCAATCGCTTTGCCAATGGCAGCGGCAAAGCCGGGACGATCAGGACATTGCGAAGGTTGTTGCGGGAACTCCGCCCCGACATTGTCCAAAGCTTCGATACGAAACCCAATTTGCTAACCCCGCTGGCGGTGCGGGGAGAAGTCCCGGTCGTCCGCACAATCAACGGCTTGGGCTGGACCTTCTCATCGCTGGAGCCGCGAGCCTTGGCCATGCGGCCCGCCTTCTGCGGTCTGCAGTGGGTTGCTTCCTTCTGGACTGCTGCCACGGTTTTCCAAAATCGCGACGACCAAGCCTTTTTTGAGCGCTATCGGCTGATCCCACGCGGCAGCGGACGCCTTATTCAGGGGTCGGGCATCGACGTCAATGCATTCGCGGTGGCAAGACGTCTTGCCTCATCACCAGCGGCAATGCGGCGGGAATTCGGACTGGAATCGGCCGAGATCGTCATTTTTGTCGGCCGGCTCACCCGCCTTAAGGGCATTCCGACCCTTCTCGAGGCGATTCCGCACATTCTCTCCAAAAGACCTCATGCGCGTTTCGTGCTCGTTGGCCCACGGGAATCGGAAGGACCATTCGCCGTCGAAAAGTCCGAAATCCAACGATTTGCTTCTCATGTAACCGTGCTGGGCAAACGGCATGATGTCCCCAGTCTGCTTGGCATGGCTGATTTGTTCGCCTTCCCAACGCAATATCGCGAGGGCGTTCCGCGCGTCTTGCTGGAAGCCGGACTCGCTGGATTGCCGATAGTCGCATCGCGAATGCCCGGTTGCAGCGACGTCGTCGAAGATGGGTGGAACGGTTATCTGGTCACGCCGCGCGATGCTCGCGCCCTTGCGGACCGGATAGTCGACATACTGTCGGACCGCACCTTGGGAGCGGCCATGGGGCAGCGCTCCGCCTCGCTTGTCAGGGAGCGTTTTGCCCTGCCGGGCATCGTCGACCAGTACTGCGATGTCTATAAGAGCAATCTCAGGACCAAATCTCGCGGCTTGCTTGCTCCATCGCCTCTGGAGAGCGGCATTGCGAACCGCCGGTTGGACGGGGCGCGGCAATGATGCGCGACGCGTTGCTTGCCGGCGGTGTCATCCTGTCAGCCGCGTCGCAGCTCTCCGTCCCCGGCATGCCATTCGGCTATGGCGAACTGCTCCTGGCGCTTTGGATCATGCTGTCGGCCGGACGAATGTTGGTCGGCGGGCGCGTCGAAGCGACACCAGCCTTCGCGCAACTCGCGACTTTTTGGCTGCTCCTTTCTCTCGCATTGGGGATCGGCACGATCGTCGGCTACTTGACCACCCTGCTTTACCCGACAGGGTTGTTGCACGACACAATGGCCTACGTGCTGTTGGCCAGCATCACTTGCCTGGCGAGTGTTGAGCCGGACGCGGGGCGTCGTCTTCGACGCAGCGGTTGGTGGGCGATCGCGTTCGCCGACGCGATATTTGCCATCCAACTCGCCATCGCGTGGGGTTGGCTCCATCAGCCCGGCGTCGATCCCTGGTATTGGGACCGCTTCCGCGGCTGGTCTGAAAACCCGAACCAGCTCGCGCTCTATTGCGCGCTTCTTGGTCCGCTGGCGCTGCACCTTGCAACCACTACTCGCAACCGGTGGGGTCAGGCCCTTGCGCTCTCAAGCCTCGTGTTCATCTTTTTTGTCGGCCGCCTGACCAGGAGCGATGCCTATCTCTACACCACGATTGTAAGCGGCGTCGCCTTCCTCGGGTTGCGGTTGAAGGCATGGTTGGCATCCGATGGCAATCGAACCAGCCTGCCCAGGCAGATCGCACTTCTGCTGATGGTCGGCGCTGTCCCCCTGGTGATAGCGATGACCCCCTATCTTCTTAGCGAGGAAAGCTTTGCGGCGAATTTTGCCAAGAGCCTCACCAAGGACGGAGGCGGCGAGGCCACGGCTGAAACATTCGAACTTCGGGTTTATCTGTGGGATGAGGCGCTTCAGAAGGGGCTGCAATCGGCATCGCTCGGCCTCGGTCCTGGCCCCCACCTGGAGCGCCCGCCGACGGCCGACATGCAATTTCTGGAGCGGCCGTTCGAAGCGCACAATACGGTTCTCGACCTCTATCTGCAGGGCGGGCTGGTCGCGGTCATCGCCTTGCTGTGGATCGTTGGATTGGCGGCCATGTCCGCCTGGCGCGCTCGCTACGACGCGCTTTTGGTGCTCGTGGCGTCCGCAGCCGTGTTCAGCATACCGCACCTCATCATTCGTCATCCGATCGTGTGGTTTGCATTGACCTTCTGCCTCGTCGCGGGAACGCCAAGCGTTTTCCGGCGCGAGCTTGAGCCTTCAGAGGTGATGTGATGTGCGGGATAGCCGGGATACTTCTCGCGTCCAATGCTGCCGACCCCAAGTCGCTCGATCAGATCGGGCAAATGATGATGGCGCTTCGTCACCGCGGTCCGGATGGCGAAGGACTCTGGACGGATCGCGAAGCAGGCATTGCCTTAGGCCACAGGCGGCTGGCGATCGTCGATCTGTCGGAAACGGGGCAGCAGCCCATGCTGTCCACAAGCGGTCGGTATGCGATCACCTTCAACGGCGAGATATATAATTTCCGTGACCTGCGTCTCGAGCTCGAAGGCGTCGGTCACCATTTCCGCGGCACCAGCGACACCGAAGTCATGTTGTGTGCGATCGAGAGCTGGGGCCTCGAGGCCGCACTCCAGCGTTTTGCTGGCATGTTCGCGTTCGCCTTGTGGGACCTGAAGACCAGGACCCTGCATCTCGCGCGCGATCGATTGGGCAAAAAGCCCCTCTACATCGCTTCAGCCAGGCATGCGCTGGTCTTTGCTTCCGAACTGAAAGCAATCAGCCGCTTTTCACGCTACTCTCCGGAGATCGATCTGGATGCCGCCACTGCAATGCTTTCCAAGGGGTGGGTCCCGGATCAGAGTTGCATCTGGCGAGGTGTCTTCAAACTGCCACCCGGCTCGGTCCTGACCCTCACGGCCGCGACTGTAGCGGAGGGGCGCGGGGCCGCCTCCCTTTCGCAGGGCGCAAGTCGCTGGTGGTCGCTGGCCGAAGTCGCCAAGAACGGGCGAGAACACCAGATCGCCGGCAGTGACGACGATTTGACCAATGAACTGGATGATCTGCTCCGGCTTGCCGTTCGCGAGCGCATGATCGCCGACGTTCCGTTGGGCGGTTTCCTGTCGGGAGGCGTCGACAGCTCTACCGTTGCAGCCTTGATGCAGGCTCAATCTCCAAATCCCGTGCGCACTTTCACCATCGCCTTCGCGGAGAGCGGCTTTGACGAGGCCCCTTACGCCGCCGAGGTAGCGCGCCATCTGGGCACCGACCACACGGAACTACACCTTTCGGCCGCCGCCGCGCGTGACGTGATCCCCGAACTGCCAACGGTGTGGGATGAGCCATTCGCCGACGAATCGCAGATACCGACTCTGCTGGTGGCGCGGCTGGCCCGCCAGCACGTGACCGTGGCGCTGTCGGGGGACGGCGGAGACGAGTGCTTTGCAGGCTATGGCCGCCACTTCATGGCGGACCGGCTGAAACGGTACCAAGGTCTACCCGCAAGTGCACGACGAACGGTGGCGGCCGGCGCAGGGATGCTGTCCAGGGCGGCTCGTCACGATTTCATTGGCAACCTGCCACTTCCGTCGCATGTGCGGCATGCGCTGCGCAGCGATCGGCTCACTCGCTTCGCCTGGCTTCTCGCCGCGAAGGATGAAGACGAGCTGCACAGGCGGCTGACGGGATCATCGGCCGAAAACCTCACCCGGCACGAGACTCCTGCATCCATAGTCTCTGCACCGCGGCTCGACGGGCTGTTGTCTCGCCTCCTGTACGACGACATGTCCGGTTACCTCGCTGGTGACATTCTCGTCAAACTGGATCGAGCCAGCATGGCCAACAGCCTCGAGGCGCGTTGTCCCCTGCTGGACCACCGCGCCGTCGAATTCGCTTGGCGCCTTCCGGCTGCCATGAAGGTTCGCAACGGCGGAGGCAAGTGGATCCTTCGAAATGTGCTGCGTCGTTATCTTCCGCAACGGCTGATCGACCGGCCGAAGCAGGGCTTCGACGTGCCGATCGCGGCTTGGCTGCGGGGCCCGTTGCGCAGCTGGGCCACCGATATTCTGTCCGATGTTCGCAACCAGGGCGAAGGCTTGCTGGACAGCACAAAGGTGGACGCCTGCTGGCGCGATCACGTTGCAGGACAGGACCGCTCCCGTGAACTGTGGTCGGTGCTGATGTTTCAAGCCTGGTGCAACGAGGCCAAGCGGCAGGCGTCGGCATCGAACTCATCCCGTGAACTCGATCTGGCAGGAGTATGAAATGGCGGGTTCCGCAGTCAGCCGAATTGAATTGCCACGAGCCACCCCGGTGGCTGCCCCGGCTCCTGAAAGCAGGGCCCGCGTACGGCCTCCCAGAAGCGCCCCGAATTCAGCAACCCCGTCTCGCCAACTGCTGGTGACATTGGCGAGCAGGAAATGGATCATTCTGCTCTTCGCGGTTGTCGGCGGCATCTTGGCGGCCTTGGCGGGAATAACCCGCCCTACCATGTACGAAGCCACCAGCCAGCTTATCATAGACGCTCCTGCCAGGGCGGCCCTTCCCGCCAGCCCGGGCTCAGCGCAGGACATGATCGATTCAAGCATTGACGACCACATCACGATGCTCTCGTCGGAGAGCCACCTTCGTCGAGTCGCCGCAGCGCTGCGTCAACCGAGCCCGGCCAACGCGAACGCACAACCGCAAGCCGGGAAGGGAAGCTCCAGCCAGGGGCCAACGCCCGCCGATCCGCCGACATCGCACTCTTTCGCTGGCGATCTGCTGAAGCGCCTTTGGCCGCGGGATGTTGTATCCACCAATGCGCCGCAAGCAGCAGAGGCCGCCGAGATGAAAGCGCTGCGCAAAGGGGTAAGGGTCGGACAAGAGCTCCGGTCCCGGGTCATTTCCGTCGGCTTCTCGGACGATGACCCGGCGCGCGCGGCGATGGTGGCCAATACATTCACCAAGATCTATGTCGACGACCTCGCGCAGAAAAGTCAGGCGTCGAACATGCAGGAACTTGACGCCGTCGTCGCCAGTTTGCCCAAACTGCAGAATGAACTGGTGGATGCGTCCAATCGGCTCGAGGAGTATCGGCTGAGCCATGGCGCGGTCGATCAAGGCTCGGCTGACAAGGTGGCCGGGGAGAGGGCGGATCTCAGCCAACAGATATCGATGTCCAAAGCGGATCTGGCGGCGCTGGAGTCCCGGCTCCAGCGTATCCAGGAGCTTCGAAAGCAGGGCGCGCCGGCCGCGACCCTGGCCGAGGCCGCCGGCACGCAGGAGTTGGCCGACCTTTCGGCTCGCGTGGCCAGGGCGCCAGCGGACAAGGATCTGGCCAATGCCTTTTCCGTCGCGATCGAAAAGGTAATCGCTGATATCGTCGCTGAAGCGGACATCTATCGTGCCCAGGTCGAGGCTCTGGGAAATCGAATGCGTGTGCTCGATGCGGTCGCGGCCGACACGGCCAGCCGGCTCGCCGGTTTGCGGGCGCTCGAACCTCAAGTCAGCCTCCTGACGCAACGCTACAACGAACTTCTCGGCCGCCAGCAGGACCTGAAGCGGCGCATCGGAGCTCCGTCCGCCGGGGTCTCGGTCCTTTCCGTTGCATGGCCGCCGACAATTCCGCAGACATTGCCGCCGGTTTTTTTGGTTCCACCGGGAATGATTGCGTTCGGCCTCCTTGGCGCCGTTTTGGTCCTCATGCGAAATCGCTTCGATCGCACCTTGCGCGGTGAAGCGGAGGCGGAAGCCGTGCTCAGGATACCGTGCGTGGGGCTCGTGCCCGAACCGGGCAGGATGCACGCCAAACAGTTGCGTGACTTGGTTTTGGGCCAGCCCAAGTCGGCCTACAGCCGTGCGGTGACGTCGCTGCTGGTCGCGGCCGCGCCAAATCAGGCAAGGGGTCGTGCTCCGCACACGATCCTGCTCACGCCAAGCGTCCGGGCTGACGGAGCGACCGAGCTTGCGTGGGGCCTGGCCTTGGCGGCCACCCGACTGGGCAATCGTGTTCTTCTGGTGGATCTCCAGCGGGCGGGCTCCCAACTTACGCCCGAGTTTCTGCGCCAGTTCAACGGACCCAAGGCTCGTCATTCCTTCGCGGATTACATCAGCAGTCGTTGTACCTTGGATGACGCGGTCGCCAGCATTCCCGAAATTGGCATCGACCTGACGACCATGGCACCTGCAGAAGATCTTTTGGCTCTCCTGGCGCGTGTCGACACCGCCAAGTGCAGGGAAGATTTGCACTCGGCGTACAGCCTCGTCATCATAAACGGGCCATCGGGGCTGGCTGGGCCAGAAGCCATGTTCCTCAAGAGCTGGGCGGACGCGGTTCTCGTTACCGTTCGCTGGGCAAGAACCTCGCGGCATGTCGCGCGCGGGGTGGTGGAGCAGCTCCTGAGCGACGGAACGCTCTCGGTTCCGGTGGCGAGCGTCCTTACCCGGGTGAACCTCACCCGGTACGGCAGGTATCGGTTTGGCGACAGTGCCGATCTTTTGCGCGAGAGGATCTCATGAATTCGACCGGCACCGGCCGTAAGCAAGGCTCGCCATGATCCGACTTCCGCAAAGCCCGATCGGCAAGGTCCTTCGAGCGGCCGGTGGCGTGTCGGCCATGGCGATTGCCGGTCAGCTCATTCTTGTCGCGACCATTCCGGTGTTGGCCAGGCTCTATTCTCCTGCTGATTTCGGCTTGTTCACGATCTATCTTTCGACCGTGAACATACTGGGGGCGGTCGCGGCACTGCGCTTTGAGGCTTCGCTGTACGGCGTCAAGAGCGACGCGCAGGCATACGTCACGGTTAAGCTCATTCTTTTGGCCGTGTCGGCAACCGGCGTTCTTGCCTTGACGGCGGGGGTCATGTTGTCGAGCACCGTTCCGGTCCGCGCTGTTGACCTTGTGTGGCTGGTCCCGATCGGCATGGCAGGCGCAGGTCTTGTGGAGACCATGAATTGCTGGAGCCTGCGTGCCGGCCTGCTGCGCGACTTCGCGCTCGGCCGCTTGATCTTGCCCGCGACGATGGCGTTGTTGCAACTGATGTTCGGCATCGTCCATCTCGGAGGAGAGGCGATGGTGCACGCTCACATTCTCAGCCAATTCATCTTCATTGGGTTCCTTGGCGTTCGGATTTTCCGCTGGGAGGACGTGTGCGGTATTGCCCGCGCGCCGTGGCAAACGGTCTTTGAAAAGGCCAGGCGCGAATACAAATTTCCACTGTTCGACATCCCGGCAACGGTCGCAAGTTTCGCCATCAACAACCTTCCGGCGATACTCGTCGGCTCAATGTTCGGGACCGCCTATGCGGGCTATCTGGGCGTCGCGTCGCGGCTCGTCACCGGCCCCGTCACGCTCATAGCCACGCCGCTCAGCAATGTCTTTGTCGCCGAAGCCAACAAGGGCGGCGGCCGCAGGCATCTGCTCGGCCTCGCACGAGGCCTGCTGATCCTTGCCGGCGGGCTCACTTCACTGCCCATTCTGGCTCTTGGCCTCGCCGCACCGCAGCTCGTCGTACCCCTATTGGGACGGCCATGGCTGCCCGCCGCCGAAATCATGACGGCGCTGGCGTTCATGGGCGCGGTGCAAGCTTTGTCGACGCCGCTTCAGGATGTGCCGGCTCTCCTGCGACGGCAGGAGGTGCGCCTGGTCGTCGATGCCGTAAGGACGGTGCTCGTGTTTGGTCCGCTTCTAGCCGGCGCCAGAGCTGGCTGGGAACCTCTCACTGTCATTTATCTCATGGCTGCCGGCGGCGCCGGGGGCTTCTTCATCAAGACGGCAGCCTCTCTCTATCTGTTGAAGCAAAGTGTTCAACCGGACGAGACGTCGCCTCGCAGCCGGTGCATCGCCTTGGAGGAAAGATAACATGACGCAGATGGACAGTCGCGACGCCCTTCCTTCCGCAGCCCTGCCAACAGGGGTCGGACCTTCGCAAGATGAGGGGTCGGCGGAGTTGGCGACACTGCGGCCGTTCATTTCAGTGGCCATCCCGACCTTTCGCAGGCCAGATACCATTCGAAGGACAATCGACAGCATCCTCCAGCAGGATTTTGCGAATTGGGAACTGGTGGTTAGCGACGACGAGGGGCAAGGAGGGCTGTCCTGGAGGATCGTCGACGACTATGCGCGTGCCGACGGTCGCATCCGGATTGTCGAGAACGGCAGGGGGCGAGGCCAGGTCGAGAATACCAACAATGCCATGCTGGCTTGCACCGGCACCTGGATCAAGTTGCTGCATGACGACGACTGGCTCGCGCCCGGCGCGCTCAAGCGATTTGCCGAGGTGTCCAAGGAGCATCCCTCGGCCGCATTCATGACCTGTGCAGCCAATATCGTGGAAGACGGCAGGATCATGCTCCGCTCGACGCCATCGGAGCAAAACCGCGTTTCAGTCTATTCGAGCCAGCAATGCCTCAGGGATCTTTACCTTGTCCGGACGACGAGGAGCCTCGGCATCATTCCCTCGACACTGTTGATCAACAGCAAGGTTCTTCAGGCTGGATGCCGAATGCGTGCACACAAATCGATCCCCGCCGGCGTCGACCAACTGTTCTTCGTGGACCTGGCCGGTCACGGAGACATGGTTGCGATTAATGAGGGTCTGATTTTTTACGACGCGACCAACCATCCGAGCATCACCACATCGAAGAGCTACACGGAAGTGGACGAAGTTACGCTTGCGGTTAAGCAGCTTAATTGGCAGCTGCTCGAAAACAGAAGGAATCTTCCTGACCCTGAGAGCCTCTTGCGAGCATTGCGGGTTGCACGCGTACCCGCCAGATTTCATCACCAGTCCTTGCCCGTGACTATCCGCGACACGCTGCAAATTCTTCGCCCATCAGTGATGAAGATCGCAAGCCAGTACCTCGTGGAATACCTGTTCAGGATCCGCCCGGTCCTAGGGCCATGGTATACCCGAAGACAGTGATGGAGCTGACCCGTTCAAGGCCGCGCACGGGACGCGGCACGCGCCGAACCGATTTATGGGGCACGGATTCACGACGGCCGCCCCTGCGGTGGCCACAAGGCTGGACACGATCATCCCCGGATGTTCAGGGAACTAGGGCAACACCGAGACGCGTGCGAGAAGGGTGACCAATTCTGCCTGACGCCTGGTTTCAGTTTTGGCGAACAGTGATGCGAGCTGGGTTCGGATGGTCGTCCGGCTGAGCGCACAACTTTCAGCGATTTCCAACGGGGTGTAGCCCTTTGCCAACCGCACCGCCAGATGTGTCTCGGCTCCGGTCAAACCGAACATTCGCTGCAGGGTTTGAGGGTTGGGCGCCGATTTCGTCTCTCGGTCCAACAGGGCGACGACGATCGTGTTGTCGGCTGCGAAGAGGCCGCGCTCGTTGATGACAACGGGGCGATCTCCGCTGCTGCGGATCACAATCCATGCAAACGATCCGGGGTTGAGGTGGCACGGCACGTTCGCGATCAGGCTTCTGAGCGCTCCCGAAAGGCCGTCGGCGTTGTTCACCTGGCTGCCATAACCGCTGAGAATGACGCGCGCGGTGGCGTTCCACTTGAGGACTTTCCTGGTTTCGCTGAGCACGAGACATCCGTAGCCAAGGCGATCAAGCATACCCGGGAAAGAATGCAGCGGCGGTTGGTCACCTTCGGTGGCGGCAGCAGGCCTTTCAACCTGCCGGTCGGAGCTTTGGGCATGGCGCAAGGGAGACGGCCTGCTGCCAGGCCCCATGGCCGCCATCGCACGTTGCACTTGGAAAACAGTACTTCTCGGCCGTTCGACCAGGTTCATTGTCGTCACCACTTTCCGGTTTCGCTGTCAGATCGGCGCCAGCGCATGGGCTAAGTGTTGGAACTTTCTTCTGATGATTCTGATAGGCTGACATTTCGGCGCGCGAAAGCGAGCAGCAGCACTAGGTCCGATAACCAAAGGCTCTAAGCCGCATTGGCTAAGCCAAAAGTTGTAGGTAGTCAGGATGAGATTGCGGATAGGCGGTCCCGTACTGTCGGACAGGCTACGACAACATCTGGTTTCGTCGGCCGTCCTGCTGGCTACCCTTTTTATCGAGATGAAATCGTCGCTGACAGGTGGTGGCAGTGCGGCCTTTCTGGAATGTGTGCCGGCGATTGTCATCATCGCCTTCCTGGAGGACCGCTGGCCTGCGATGGCTGCCACGTTTGCCATGGTGGCTGTCGGCTTGGCAGTTCGCCTGGCGGCGAACGGTCAGTTGGTCGGAGATGATCTTTCCGAGGCCATTCTCCTCGCCTTGTCCGGCGGGATGATCGCCTTTCTTTTCCATCGTTCAAGGCAGGAGTTGAGGAGCGCGCTCGATGTCGCCGAGACCAGGCTTACCGCCATCGAAACGACCGAAGCGCGATATCGCTGGGCTTTCGAGCGGGCCGCCTTGGGATTTGCGACCGCAAATGACCGTGGCGAGCTGCTGCAGGTCAACATGTGCATGTGCAGTATGTCCGGCTACGCACAGGAAGAGCTCGTCGGCCAGCATATCGAAACGCTCGTTCATCCTGACGAACGCGATCTGTTCGCCAGGCTTGGACGTGGTCTAAGCGCGGAGGCGCCGTCGTTTGGCTTGGAAATGCGCTTGAGAAGGAAGGATGGCACTGTTTTCTGGGCTCGCGTGACGCTCTCTTGGTCTGGTCCGGAGAAACAACTGCCGATGGGCATATTTGTCGTCTTCGAGGATATCACTGAACGCAGGGCTGCAAGCGAAGCGCTCTTGAGCCAAAAGGAATGGCTGGACCTTGCGCTGCTCGCCGGAAGGCTTGGCACATGGCGCGTGGACTACAAGGAGAGAATTGTCTCCGGTTCAGATCAATTTTGGGAAATTCTTGGTTTGCCGCCAGCCGCTTCCCGTCCTCTGGACGAGCTGTCGGCGATCATTCATACGGCGGACTGGCCAAAACTCGGGGCCCATTCAGAATTCATCGCGGCAACCGCCAACTACGACGCAGAGGTTCGAGTTCGGCGGTCGGACGGACAGTTCCGCTGGATTGCCCTGCGCGGCCGTGAGGACATCCGCGATGGCTATCATCAGCGGTTCGGGATCGCGGCTGACCTTACCGAGCGGCGGCAGACGACACTGTTGCGGGCCGCGGTGAGAAGACAGGAGCGGCTTATACTTGAACAGCGGCACCGGCTCAGTAATCTGTTTGCCGTGATCACGGCTGTCGTGAAAATGATCCCTGCTTCAGACCAGGATATTTCCAAGTACAGAGGAGATCTTTTAGAGCGAATTCGGGCGCTCGAATCCACGCACCTGCTGTTGATCAACAATGCAGAGTTATCATCTACGATCCGCGATATTGTCGCACATGCGCTTCGCCCCTACGCGGAGGCACACAGAGCAACGATCACAGGGCCTCATGTCAGAATCGTCGGAGGCGCTGCGGAAAGTTTCGCGATGGTCGTCCACGAACTCACGACAAATTCGGTCAAGCACGGGGTGCTCGGGAACTCCCAAGGCCAGGTGGAGGTAAGGTGGGGCGTCGCACCCGAGGGCTCGGACGGCGACATCGTGTTCGACTGGATCGAACGAGGCGGCCGAAATGCCAAGCCTGTCCTGCGGAAAGGTTTTGGGTCGATTGTCCTTGGCGCCGATGGAACGCCCTTGGTCGGTCACTCTTCGAAACTGGAAATGTCGGCTGGTGGATTGCGATATCAGCTACGCCTATCCCAGGGCGAGATTCAGCCTTAACTTAGATCGTTCCAAGCCATGTCCTCATCAAAACAGCGACCTCGGTGCGGTTTCGGACTCCCAGTTCACGCAAGATTGCGGCGGCATGGATCTTCGTCGTGGCCTCGGCGATGTCGAGATCGCGGGCGATCTCCTTGTTCGAATAACCTTCGGCCATAAGCTTGAGCACGTCCTTTTGCCTTGACGTGAGCCTTCCCAGAGAACCTGGGCTGGCCAAGGCCTGGTGCGAAGCCTCCACGGGAGATCTATGCGTCTGAGGCGCGGCTGCGCCAGAGCTTCGCGACAGGAGGGCTGGTACATAGATGCGGCCTGACAAGATCTCTTTGACAGCCAGCACCACCTCCTCATCCGGCTGCGACTTCACGATGTAGCCGTGGAGGCCAACTGAAAGGGCCAACAAAATTTCCGATCGTGAATCGTTTCCTGACACAATCGCAAACCTGCTTTTGGGATAGGCGGCGAGAACGTCGCCGAGCACTTCCTGGGTGAGCAGCCCGGGCATGTTCAGGTCCAGGATCGCAAGATCAATTGTTTCGTGTTCGGCCAGGAGCCCAACCACGGCATCAAAACAGGTCGCCTCGATTATTTCGGCTCCAGGGATTCCGGCTGTCAGCGCCATGCGCAAGCCACGTCGATAAAGGCCATGATCATCGGCTATGACGATCTTGTACATAGAAACCCCCACGCACAAACAACCCGCACTACCTGGCCGCGCCTTGCAGGAGCGCCGGTACGTCCAGAAAGGTGGACCCCGACGTCCTACAACCCCGTCCTGCTAATTACCGTACGCTAATGTAGCTCGGTTTTAGGAAAATGTTTACCTTCAATCGCAATTCAAGTGGGACCTTGGTCTGTTGCGCGTCTCGACCACGCCCGTCAGGTCCGCGGGATATGTTTCGTCCCCTACGGTTCCGGGATCAGAGAAATTCGCCCGTGCCATTCAAACGCACGACGACAGTATCCCGGTTCGCTCCCTAATCTCTCGCAGGTTCGGACAACTGAAACCCTGCTGCGCGAGGCGGTTCGCCGTCTTGGCTCCGGATGCGGTTTCAGCCGTCAAGGCCAACTCTGGCCATGTGCGTAGGGAGGATCGAATGAAAGCGGTAATTCAATGCGGTGGCATGGGAACGCGCCTTCGGCCATTTACATCGGTTTTGCCCAAGCCGCTGATGCCAATTGGCGCGCGGCCAGTCCTCGAGTTGCTGCTGAAATGGCTGCGGCGTAGCGGAATCGAAGACGTCTACGTCACCACCGGCTATCTCGGGCACCTGATCCGGAGCGTGTGCGGTGACGGCTCGCAGTGGAATCTGAGGATCCGCTACACGCAGGAAATGGAACCGCTCGGAACGATCGGCCCGCTTTCCTTGATCAGAGACGAATTGAATGAGCCGTTCATTGTCTTGAACGGCGATGTGCTGACCGACCTGAGCATCAGCCGGTTTACCGCAGCGCACCGCCTGCACAAAGACTCCGTCACGATAGCGACTTCGCTGCGGCTTACCAAGATGGATTTCGGTGTGATCGACGAGGTTGACAACACCGTCCAGGTGTTCCGCGAAAAGCCTGCGCTGTCGCATCTGGTAAGCATGGGCATCTACTGCATGAACCCGGACGTCCTCGACTTCATCCCATCCGGGATACCGTTTGGGTTCGACGACCTCATGCTGCAGATGCTCCAGGCCGGACGCGTCGTGCATGTCTACAAGCACGAAGGTCTTTGGCTCGACATCGGACGCGTCGAGGACTTCCAGAACGCGCAGACAGTTTCCTGGGAAGAGCAGTCGGCGTCCATCGAAGTGGCCGCCGCGGCAGCGTAACGGCCAGGCGCGAGGATCATCGAGGAGGTGACGATGCTCTTGGTAAGTTCCCCGGTCCTGGGAGTGCCAGAAAAAGCGGCTTTGGCGAAAGTGATCGACAGCGGTTGGCTGACGATGGGTGAACGGGTCCGGGCTTTCGAAGAGGCGTTTGCCTTGATGCACGAGGCAGAGGACTGCGTAGCGGTTAGTTCCTGCACCGCAGCCCTTCATCTTATCCTTCACGGATTGGGGATTGGTCCGGGCGACGAGGTGCTGGTTCCTTCGCTGACCTTCGTGGCTACCGCGAACGCAGTGCTCTATGTCGGCGCCACTCCTGTCTTTGTCGACATAGAATCGGCAGACGTCCCTCTGATGTCGCTCAAAGAAGCAGAAGCACGCTGCAGCCCTCGCACCAGGGCCGTGATCCTGGTTCATTTCGCCGGCTATCTTGCCGACAAGGACGCCTGGCAAGCATTCGCCAGCGCACGCGGGCTCTCGATCATCGAGGATGCGGCACATGCTCCCGGCCTAAAAGCGGTTGGCACCTTTGGTGCGGGCGCCGCCTTCAGCTTCTACGGCAACAAGAACATGACGACGGCGGAGGGCGGGGCCGTAATTGCCCGGGACCCCCAACTGCTGGACAGGATTCGCCAGGCTCGCGCGCACGGCATGACCACCGGAACACGCCAGCGACTGAACAGCCGCACCGCGCATTACGATGTGACCATGCTCGGCTTCAACTACCGAATGGACGAAATGCGGGCCGCGATCGGCTTGGTTCAACTCCAGAACCTGCAGGAGTGGAACGAGATACGGCGCATTCTTGTCGTGTTGTACCGGCGCCTTATCGCGTTGCGTTGCCCGGCGATCACAATACCCTTCGAAGAACCGCGAGCCTCGGCTTACCACATCATGCCGATCCTCTTGCCGCGCTACATCAATAGGCAGCATGTCGTCGATGAGCTGCGGGCGCAGGACATACAAACCACGGTCCATTACCCGCCCGTTCATCAGATGACCCTCTACCGTGAGCTTTACCCGGGTACCCACCTGCCGCGCACCGAGGATTTCGCGGAACGAGAGTTGACCATTCCGCTGCATCCTCAGATTACCGCGCCCGCGGTTGAAGCCGTGGTGGACGTCCTGGCGACCGCGCTCAACAGCGGCATCCACGCGGGAACCGCCGCATGAACGCGTTTGATCTATCCATACACCCGCCCGTCGTGTCAGGCGTGAGCCATGGTTTTGGCAGACGCGCGATGGATGTCGTGGCCGCATCCTTGGCCGCGATCGTTTTCGCGCCGCTGATGTTGCTGATTGCATTTGCGCTATTTCTCGAGGGCGGACGCCCCGTGCTTTTCCGGCAGCCTCGCATCGGTGCAGGGGGGCGCATGTTTCATATCTATAAGTTCCGCAAATTCGAGGTTCTGTGTGATCCTCAGGGCCCTGCGTTGACCAGCATAGGCGACCGTCGGCTGACGAAGATCGGGCGCATTTTGGCCAGCACCAAACTGGATGAGTTGCCGCAACTCTGGAATGTGCTCAGAGGCGACATGGCCATCGTCGGGCCACGGCCGGAAAGCCTCGCCTTTGCTGACTGCTTCCATGGCGGCTTCGAGGCGGTCCTAAGATATAAACCCGGCTTGGTCGGCCCGACGCAAGTTCTTTTCCGTCACGAAGCCTCTCTCTACCCGGTCTCAGGAGACCTGTCGTCCTTCTACAGGGAGGCGCTGTTTCCGATCAAAGCCAAGTTCGATCTTTCCTATTATCCCCGACGAACCATCGCTTCGGATGTTGTGTGGATGATCCTCGGTTTTCTGGCGGTAATCGGCTGGGTGCCTGTCGGGCTACTCAGGCGTTGAAGGCTGTTTCTGTGTGGGCGCTCGGCAACCGGAGCGCTTCAGGTGAAAGAAGGAACACCTGGTTATGAGCTACAATGGCAAGAGAGTTCTGGTCACTGGCGCGGATGGGTTCATTGGATCGCACCTGACCGAGGCACTCGTCCGCAACGGTGCCGAGGTGACCGCATTGGCCCTCTATAATTCGTTCGACAGTCATGGATGGCTGGATGATCTGCCAGACGACATCCGAGGTCATCTGAAACTCGTTCGAGGCGATGTACGCGACGGTGCATTCCTGAACCGGATCGTGCGCGGCCAAGCCGTCGTGTTTCATCTCGCTGCGCTTATCGCGATCCCGTACTCATACGCGGCCGCCCAGTCCTATGTGGAAACCAATATCATGGGGACGCTGAATGTCCTTGAAGCGGCCCGCCAATGGGAGACGGAACGGATCATTCACACCTCGACCAGTGAGGTTTACGGCACGGCGCTCAGCATGCCGATCAGCGAGTCCCATCCTCTTCAGGGACAATCGCCATATTCGGCGTCCAAGATCGGCGCCGACATGATGGCGCAGTCCTATGCCAGATCGTTCGACCTGCCCGTCGTGATCCTCCGGCCGTTCAATACATTCGGGCCGCGACAAAGCGAACGAGCCATAATACCGACAATCATCCGGCAGGCGCTCGATCCAAAATGTGTTTCGATCATGGTGGGAGATACCAGCCCGGTCCGCGACCTGACCTTCGTCGAGGACACAGCGGCTGCCTTCCTGAGCGCGGGTTCAGCCACACTCGAATTCGGCCATGCCTACAATGCTGGAAGCCAGCGTGCCGTGACCATATCGGACGTGCTCGATCTCGTGCGCGAACTGAGCAACTGCAAGAAGCCCGTTCACCGCGACGAGAGTCGATTGCGGCCGCAAAACTCCGAGGTTCGCGCTCTGCTGGCCGATTCATCACGGCTCGAACGTGAAACCGGATGGACTGCGCAAACGAGTTTGCGCCACGGCTTGGCCAGAACCATCGATTGGTGGCGGGCGCGCCTCGGCGAAGGTCGGGTACGTCGCGAAATGAGCTACATGACATGAGGTTTTACCCACTCCCATTGGCACTGCTCCTGATCGCCTTTGCTGTCCTGCTGCGGGCGGCCGACAGCCAGGGAAACAGCATGTCCACGACGTTCGTCGCGCCAATGCCGATGGATCTCCCAGATTATCTGCATCCCGCGACAGATCCGGCATTCGGCACGAATTTCATGCGCATCACCAAACCCGGCGCACTTGGGGGAGGTGTCGTGTGTGGGACGAAATATTGCAGTCATCGCTATTCGAGCGCTCAAGCCTGGAATGCGGACCAGAGCCTGCTCGTGCTGGCCAATGGCTGCAACGGGCTGTGCTTCCTCGACGGCAAGACATATGCTCCGCTATTCCACCGCGACAAAGGCGGTGAATGCGAATGGCATCCTCGAAACGCAGACGTGATGATCTGCGTTGAGGATCGGAAGATCTCGACATGGGCGCCAAGGACAAACCACGAAGACGTTGTCTTCGTCACGGCTCAATACCACGATCTGCAGTTCGGGCCGTCGAAGGGCAATCCAAGCCGTGACGGCAACCGTATAGCCGTCCGCGCTGTCCGCGCGGATGGAAAAGCGGTGGTTTTCGCCTTCGATCTCGCGGATCGGTTCAAATTCCCGGACATCGATCTCGCTCAGGTTCCCGGAACCACCAGCTCCTGCACCATCTCCCCGCTCGGCACGAACATCCTTTGCTTTCAAAACCTGGCCGACGGCACCGAGCAGAGGGCCATTTTCAGTGTCGATGGTACCTTGCGACAGAGGTGGACAGACCATCACCGCCCGGGCCACGGAGACCTTACGCTCG
The DNA here is from genome assembly GCF_020165375.1 of Mesorhizobium sp. BR1-1-4. NCBI lineage: Bacteria > Pseudomonadati > Pseudomonadota > Alphaproteobacteria > Hyphomicrobiales > Phyllobacteriaceae > Mesorhizobium > Mesorhizobium sp. BR1-1-4. The sequence goes on from NZ_JAIUIB010000012.1 coordinate 64,328, forward strand.
ATGACGACGGCAGCGAGGTCTATGTTGGCATCAGCAAATCCGGCCCCGACAAGTATCACGTGATCAAGCGAAGATTGTCCGATGGGAAGGTGACCTCCCTGACCGGATACGGCGAAGCAGAGCATGCATCGTCGCGTGCTCTGAAGCGGCCCGGCTGGGTCTTCCTGACCTATGGCGGCAACCCGGAAGAGATATCGGCCAATCCAGCCTGGGCACCATATGCACGGGAAGTCATCGCGTTGCGCATCGACGGCAGCGGCGAAGTTCGGCGCATCGTGCAGACCCGCAACGCGCCCTTCGACTACTGGAGCGAGACGCATGCGTCACCTTCGCCGGACGGCACACAGGTGATCTGGTCCAGCAATTGGGGCGTGGCCGGTGGACCGGTTTACGACTTCGTCACCCGCGTCGACTGGCCCGAAAACCAGGACAAGAAGGAGATTGTCGCGAATGGTCAACCTTAGCCGATTCTTGCTTGCGACGCTTGCGATGCTTTGCGCCCTGCCGATGGCTGCGGCAGCCGATGCGACGATCTATCGAATTTCGCCCGGAGACACCATCGAGATCGCAATCACCTCGCTTCCCGAGCGGACGCAGCGTGCGGTGGTGCAGATGGACGGCACCATCGTTCTCGCCGAGGCAGGCACGGTGCCTGTCGCTGGCCTGACCCCGTCCGAACTTCAGACGCGCTTGCAGGCGATCCTGCCGACCAAGATCTACCACATACGCATGCCGGACGGCCGTGAGCAGGTGGCGGTCGTCAGGCCCGGCGACGTGACGGCGATCATCGCTGAATACCGTCCGATCTACGTGACTGGCGAAGTGCTCGCTCCTGGGCAGCAAGCCTTTCGTCCGCTCATGACGGTTCGGCAGGCGATAGCCGTCGCCGGCGGCTTCAGCCTCTTGCGTGCACGGGCGAACCAGGCTGGGCCGGACCCAACGGACCTGCAGCGCGATTATGAGACGATCTGGGGAGAATACATCAAGGACTATTTCCACAGTGCGCGCATACGTGCCGAACTTCAAAAGCAGCCCGATTTCGACATGAAGGCCCCCCAGGGCTTTCCGCTGTCTTCTTCCCTCGCAACCGAAATCGCGCAGGCCGAGGCAGAAGGGCTGAAGCTCTCGCTGGACAATTTCGGGCAGGAGCAGAGCTTTCTGGAGAAGGGCGCCAAGGATGCAGCGACCCAGGTCCAGGCGTTGCTCCAGCGCGAGCAGGACGAAGCCGATGGAGTCAAGGCCGATGAAGAGGATTTGGCGCAGGTGACCAAGCTCTTCAAGGCTGGCAACCTGACCAACAACCGGCTCGCCGATGTCCGGCGCGCGGTGCTTCTGTCCTCGAGCCGTGCGCTTGAAACTTCGGTCGAACTCATGCGGGCTCGGCGCCAACAGGATGATCTTGCAAGGCAGATCGAGCGCAATGACAACCAGAGGCGTGCCGGTTTGTTGAACGAGTTGCGGGATACACAGGCGCGCCTTGCCGACATCACCGCAAGGCTGCACGCGGTCAGCCAGAAATTGCAGCCGCAGGGAGCATCTGCCTTGCCGCAGCCGATCGGCGGCGAAACCGTGCGGGCCCAGGTGACGATCATCCGCTCCGTCGATGCGCAATGGCGCAAGCAGCCGGCCGACCAGGATACCGCGGTGGCGCCGGGTGATACGATCGAGGTCAGGTTCAGCAGCGCGCTCGAAAACGCGGCGGTGCAATAGACAATCGCTGCCGGCGTCGCCGGCAGCGGCAATATCTTCGATGTCGTTGCGAGAACGATCGTGAGCGAAGAGATCAGCGTCGCCGGCGCTTACAACAAAGGCAGCATCATCTTCATGGGAATGAAGATCCTGGTTGCGCCCGGTGCACTGGTGCCGCGGCCGGAAACAGAGCTGCTCGGCTCCGTTGCCGTAGATGTCCTGCGCGCAATGGACCTGCCGGCGCCGCGTGTCGTCGACATGTGCTGTGGCGCCGGCAACCTGGCCTGCGCGATCGCTAGCCATATCCAATCCGCCCGAGTTTGGGCCTGCGATCTTACCGACGGCTGTATCGACGCGGCGCGGCGAAATGTCGTTCATCATGGCTTGACTGACCGGATTTCAGTGCACCAGGGTGATTTGTTCGAAGGGGTGTCCAGACTGGAGCTCGACGGCACGCTTGATGCCATCGTCTGCAATCCGCCCTACATCTCGGAGAAGCGGCTCGAGGGTGACCGCCGCCATCTGGTTATGCTCGAGCCGCGAGAGGCGTTCGCGGCCGGTCCCTATGGGCTCAGCATTCATATGCGGGTCGTCAAGGACGCGCTGCGCTACCTCCGACCAGGCGGCGTCCTGCTGTTCGAGGTGGGGCTTGGTCAGGACCGCCAAGTCATAAGTCTTCTGGAGCGCAGCAAGGGCTACGAGCAGATACGCACTTTCGCCAACCATACCGGTGAAGTGCGGGTGGTCCTGGCAGAGGCCAGGCGGCAGGCATGATTGCGTTCGCCCGGTACCGGGCCGGCCGTCCAGATCATTGCTTCTTGCGCCAGATCATTTCTTCTTGCGAACGATGAACCGCGCGATTCCTTGAATCGAATCGAGGTTTTCCGGCAGGAGTTCACTGTCTTCCACTGTGATGCCGAAAGTCTCTTCGATGAACCCGATCACCTCGAGCACTCCGGTCGAGTCGACGATCCCCTGATCGAGCAATGATGCGGTGAGGGATAGCGCCTTGACGTCCGCGATGTAGAAATTCGAGGCCAGGAAGCTGCGGATCTGGTTGATATGGATGTCGTCGCTTTCCGCGGCCGATATCATGGAATCCATCTAATCCATCCTCCATTGCAAAGGCGACTTGCGATCGCGCATCTGAAACAATCTACGACAGGGCCGCTTTCTTGAGTTTTCCGGTATCGGTCATCGGCAGGCTGGGCACGATGACGATGGTTTTTGGCACCATGAAATTCTCCAGCCGTTTCCGGCACTCCATCAGGAGCTGCCTTTCGCCGACAATTCTTCCCTGCTCGATGACGACGAATGCTTTGACCGCTTGCCCGAGGAGGTCGTCGGGGACACCGATAACCGCGGCTTCCTTCACCCCAGGGACGTCCATAAGCACGCTTTCCACCTCTTTGGGAGCGACCTTTTCGCCTCGTGATTTTATGATCTCGTCACCACGGCCGACGAAGTACAAATAGCCTTCAGCGTCCATCCGGCAGTAGTCGCCCGTGTAGAGGACCTGCTCGCCCGGCAGCGGCCCCGGCTTCAGCTTCCTTGCCGTGGCCTCTGGCTTGCCCCAATAGCCTTTCATCACCGTTGCGCCGCGAACTACAAGTTGGCCAACGACGCCCGGACCGACCCGCCTGCCACTCTCGTCGACGATCCACACTTCTGTGTTGGGAATGGCAATGCCTACGCTGAGGGGCTTTCGCCCGAGATCGTCGGGCGGCAGATAGCTGCAGCGTTTGCATTCGGTGAGGCCGTACATGGAATAGATGCGTGCGCCCGAAAACAGCTCCCTGAGCATGGCAATCTGCTTGAGCGGCAGGGCGGCCGCGGTATTGGTGACATAGCGGATGCTCGCGAAATCGTTGCTCTTCAGCGATCTGAGTTCCGCAAGCGCCGCGAAGATCGTGGGCACGCCCGGAAAACCTGTGATCTGCTCGTCCTTGATGACCTGAAGGATCTGCGCCGGAAAGGCGAAGGAGCGCTCGAGGACGAGCCGTGCGCCGGTGCGAAAGGCCATGATCATCTGATAGAGCCCGTAGTCGAAGGCGAGGGGCAGAACGTTGAGGATCACCTCATCCTCACGCAGCTCCAGATAGGAGGCGATCGATGCGCACGCGGCAGTCATGTTGCCGTGCGTCAACATGACCCCCTTGGGTTCGCCGGTGGATCCGGAGGTGTAGACGATGGCGGCGAGATCGATGTCGATCGATTTGCGCGGCGGCGCAACAGAAGGTCCTTCGATGATCGTGTCCCAACGCACGGCGTGCGGCAATCGGTTGAACTCGGCCTCGTCGACCGGCCCAGAGACAATCACCGCCCGCAGCGAGTGACAGTCGCGCGACGGCTGGGAGAATATCGAGTGCAGATGGCTGTCCGTGATCAGCGCCGCTGGCAGGCAATCGTTGAGCAGGTAATGAAGCTTCTCGCTTTTCGTAAGCGGGTTGACGATGCAGACCACGGCGTTCGCCTTGAGCACCGCCCAGAAGCTGACGACGGTTTCGACCGTATTGTCGGCGAAGATCATGACGCGGTCGCCGCGCTCGACGCCGGCCGCGGCCAGGAAATGCGCGATCCTGTCGGAGCGCTCATCGATCTCCGCATAGGTGACGCGTTGCTTGCCGGCCACCAACGCGACCTTGCCGCCAAGCCGGCCGGCGGAATGGATGAGGTAGTCCTGCAGGAGTGGTACGGCGCCGTGCATCATGCCAGGACCCTTTCCCGCTGCTCGTGATCAACGTCGATCCTGAGCTCGGCTTTGTCCGCTCCGCGTGGGCGGCTCGCGATGAACTGCTGATGCAGAAGCTGGGTCGACAGCACGCCGACCAGTGCCATGTTGTCGGAGTTGGAGAGATCGCCGTCGCCGGCCTTGGACCGGCACTTTCCAAGCAGGAAAGCCACCGATTTCGGATCGAAGACATTTGCCGCGCGCAATGCCGTGTCCGACAGTGCTTCGCGAATGTAGTCTGGTGCATCATGACCAACGAAACTAAGCGCGTTTGGCGCCCTGTAGGGCTGCTTCGTGCGGGCAACGACTTGCGGTGGCACGATCGGCTGCGCCACTCGCTTGAGCACGTGCTTTTCGTCGAGGACGCGCAACTTGTAAGCATCCGGAAGCGAATTCGCGAGCGCCACGACATCGTCGTCGAGATAGGGGAAGCGCCCCTCGACCGAGTGTGCCATCAGCATCCTGTCGCCCTGCGAGGAGAGCAGGTAGCCCGACATCAGCGTTCGGATTTCGAGATACTGGTCCTGGGCAAGGAAGCTCCATCGCGAAAATTCGGCGGGGAGAGGGGCGAGCAGTTCGGAGGCTGCATTGCGGTGCTGCGAGGCGCCGCGCATGTCGGGGCAGAATAGGCGCTTGATGGCGCTTGTGGTGCGCCACCGCGTGTCATGTGCAAAGCCGGGCCTGTCGCAGGCATGAAGATCGCGCCCGAAGAACTGTCGCGCCATGGCCTGTTGGTGAACCGGTGAGCGCGACAGATAGGGGTAGAGACGCTCGAGCAGTCGCGCACGCCGGCTCGAAGCAGGTTGACGCCCCCAGAAGCGGCGAACCTTGCCTTCGCGGAAAAGGTCGTAGCCGGCGAACATCTCGTCGGCGCCTTCCCCTGTCAGCACAACCTTGATGCCGCGCTCGCGGACCAACTTGGACAGAAGGAAGAGCGGTGCCGGGGCCGTCCTCAGGATTGGCCGCTCGGTATGGTAGACGACCTCGGGAAAAACCGCTGCAATGTCGCGGCGGGAAATCACCACCTCGTGGTGCTCGCTCGCGGTCGCGGCGGCAACCAGGCGCTGGAAATAGGTCTCGTCGTATTCCTCGTCGGCAAAACGCAAGGAGAATGTCTGGAAGCGCTCCCCCGCGAAACGTCTCCCAAGCGCCGCGACAAGTGAGCTGTCGAGCCCACCGGACAAATAGCAACCCACCGGCACGTCGGCCTGCACCATCCGCAGCGCCGTCGCGGCTTCGAGCGCACCGCGGACCGCCTCGACGGCATCGTCGCACGAGCCGCTGAACCATTCAGGGTCCGAAGCGGAAATTCGCGGATAATGCGGCTCCCAGAAGGCCGTCTCCCGTGCCACGCGACCTTCATAGAGTCGGATATGTCCAGGCTGCAGTTCCTTGACGCCTTCGAAGACGCTCTGCGGCGGGATCACCGTCCAGAATGTAAACGTCTGATCGATTCCTGTCGGATCAAAGGCGCGAGGAATCGCTGTTTCCGCAGCGAAAATGGCTTTGACTTCGCTTGCAAAGAAGACGCGGCCGCCGTGCTCGCAATAATACAGCGGGCAGATGCCGTAGCGGTCACGCGACAGGATCAGGCGGCCGGCAGCAGAGTCCCATATCGCGACTGCCCATTGACCATTCATCCGTTCAAAGGCGGCCTGGCCCCAGGCCTGGTAAGCGTGGAGCACGACTTCCGTGTCGCTATGCGTGCGGAAGCGGTGACCAAGCGCGATCAACTTGTCGCGCAATTCGACGTAGTTGAAGATTTCACCGTTGAAGACGATCCATGTCAGGCCGCTGACGTCGGCGAGTGGCTGCTGGCCGTGCAGCAGATCGACCACGGACAGGCGGGCATGCGCCAAACCCGCGCGTCGGTCGCGATACAGCCCCCGCTCGTCGGGTCCGCGGTGTGCGAGCGCGCCCACCATACGCAACAGCGCTTCCCGCGAAGGAGGTGGGGCAGTGGCGCTCAGCGCGACAATTCCGGCGATCCCGCACATCCGTTCAGTCCACCGTCATTGGCACCGAAGGCAAAGGCTGGGCGTGCAGATAGCGCGCCGCTCGACGCTTGGCTTCGATATCCTTGAAGACCTTCTGGACCTCGTCTGGTGACAACCCGGCAACATCAGCGACATCATCGGCGCAGATGCCATGGTTCACGCCGTAGAGGCATAGGTCCGTCTGATGATAGGGCAGGGCGAAGTAGAACTCCTCCTGGCTCTGCGCCATGGAGAAGGTGTCGGTCGTCGGCGGCCTGCGCCGGATCTCCCCGTCCACACCGAGATATTCCGCCAGTTGATAGACCTGCGTCTTGTAGAGGTGGACGATCGGCATCAGGTCAGCGATTCCGTCGCCTTGCTTGACGAAAAAACCCTGATCATATTCGAGCCGGTTAGGCGTGCCCGCCACCGCATAGCCGAGACGGTCCGCGTGATAGTACTCAGTCATCTTGCGAATGCGCTGCTTGTAATTGGTCGCGGCCACTATCTGCAGATAGGCCGCTCCTGACAGGCGCACGGTATCGATCTTCCCCTGGGGGTCCTGAACGGTGAGACGGGTGATATTGAGGCCTTTGCTCTCCAGCACCGAGGTCAGCACCAGCTTGCATTTCCACCCTTCGCCGTAGTCCGGAACAACGGTGCGAATGGCCTCTATCTGCCGGCTATAGGCACCGATGGCGTCGAGCGCCGGCGCAATGTCCTCGGCGATGGTGTCGATGCCCAGCTGACCGGCGATAACGCGCCCCAGCCTCAGCGAGTCCCCGGACGAGTCACGCTCCGGCATGAAGATCCCGAGTACCCTGTCCTTGCCGAAGGCAGCCACGCACAATGACGCGACCACCGAACTGTCGATGCCGCCTGAGAGCCCGACCACCACTCCGCGCCGGCGGAGCGTGACCAATACCTGCTCGCGCACGGATGCTACGATGCGGTCGACCTCCGCGGCCGCATCCAGTGCCAGAACATCCTTGCCGAACCGCGAAGTCACGCGAAGCTGCCTTTCATGGTTGAAGACTCGGCCGGCGAATAAGTGCGAGCGACCGCCTCCTCGATCAGCGGACGATTGACGCCGATGTGAGGCTCGACGACCAGATCAATGTGGTTGCCGGCAATCGGGATGACCTGCAGGTCCGCGAACACCCGATCCCATCCGATCGCAAGAGGCATTCCCGGTCGCGCGCAACGGAACAGCGTTCCGGTGATCGGGAGCACCGTTCTTGGCTGCTCCAACCAACGGAAGAAGGCCTGCGCACGCAAGACTTCCTGCAACTCCAGCTTGATGCGGAAGCTGGTTGCGTTGAATTGTCCTCGGGAAAAGTGGTCGATGGCTTGGGCAAGACGAGCTTCCTGGCCGACCTTGACCGTGAGCTTCGCCAAAACACGGCAAGCCATTCGATAGGGTGACATGCGGTTGGATCGGACCCGGCGCAAGGTGCGGGTGATTGTCTCCCAGGGACGGCTCCGCTCGCCAGCCAGGCTGGTGTCGAGGATACCGACAAACTTCACGGACCTTCCCTCCTTCAGCAGGCGCACGGCAACTTCGAATGCGACGGCTCCGCCGAGCGAGTGGCCGAGAAGCCTTACATGGCCCGACGGCTGGATGCGGTTGATCTGTTCAAGCGCGGCGTCCACCATGGCGGCAAGATCGTTCTGGCCGCTGAGAATGGTCGCGAGGCTGGGATATCTTATCGGACGGACCGTTGCGACTTTGCCCATGGCTGAGGCGAAGGCTGCAAGACTAGGCCCATAGCCCACGGAGCCGGGAAACAGAAAGAGAAAAGGCCGATCATGCTCCAGCACATGATCGGGCGCATTGCCGGCTTGTGCGGACGCGACCGCGCTGACCATCGCTTCGGCGCTCATCCCGACGGTAAATGCCTCAAGATCCAGTTCCTGGCCGATTTCGTTCTCGATCTCCATGACGCAGTGGAGCAGCTTCAGCGAGTCCCCTCCCGCTTCATCCCATCGCCCGACGGCTGCCCGCGTGTTGAGGACCCTGGTCCAGGCATTCTGCACTGCTTGATGGGCCTTGAGATCGCTGCCTGAAATCGGTGGATCGGCAACTTGGGTAGGCTTCTTGGCCAGAAGATCCATTTTCCCGAGTTTCGCCACATCTATTTTTCCGCCTGCCAGGCGCGGAATGTCCTCTACCCTGTGGAGCCGCAGCGGGCGCAGTGGCGGCGGCAGCGTCTTTGCAAGCAGCTGGCGAAGGTCGTCGGCGAAGGCCGGACCGGCGGAATTCCTGGGGATCGCGAAAGCGACCAGTTCGTTGGCCTCGGTCACGATCGTCACCGCATCCTCGACTGACGAGGCGGAGCGCAGGATCCTCTCGACTTCGGCCGGCTCGATGCGCCGACCGTTGATCTTTATCTGCCGCCCCTTGCGGCCGACGATCCTCAGCAGGCCCCGATTGTCCAATTGGACGAGATCGCCGGTCGCGAATATCCGTTGACTTGGATCATCGGGATCCGCCTCGGCAGGGATGACGGTGCCGTTTTCCCAGTGGCCGAGCAAGACGTAGGGGCTCTTGATGACGAGTTCCCCGCTTCCGCCCCGCGGTACGCTGTCACCGTCCTCGTTGACGATCGCAAAAGCTATTCCTGGCAAGAGCCGGCCGACCGGCACGGACGTTTGGTTCTTTGGTTGAACGCGAGGCAGAAACCATTGTGACCCGGTCGTCTCGGTTGACGAGTAGCCGATCTGTACGAGGCAATGAGCAGGAATCGCCTTTCGCAAAAGGGCAATGTCGGTCCAAAGCACTTTCTCGCCGCCGACGCGGACCACCCTGAGCGACCCGAAGGCATCGGCGGGGGCATTGGCCATGAGGGCGCGAAGCAGCGCGGGCACGAGGTAAGTAAGCGTCGCGCCAACCTGCTGCATTCGCTCGCGAACCGCACGCAGGCCGATCGCTTCCACGTCGACCATATGCAAAGTGGCGCCGCACAGGACCGAAGTCAGGATTTCTCGACATCCGGCTATGGTGGCCGGCCCGGTCAAGGGGAGGAAGACATCGTCGGAATTGATGTGACACGCATCGGCATATTGGTGCACCCGCCAGAGCAGGCTGCGCTGGCTGTTGACTATGCCCTTTGGAGATCCGGTGCTGCCAGACGTGTAAAGAACCATCGCCGGTGCATCGACGGATACGGCAGGCAATTGCGTCGATGACAGCGGCGCCGTCGACGCGGGGCTGGCAGTCACATCGATCCACCGGATGTCCTTGGGTAAACCTGCATGCCGGTTTCCAACGCCAAGAATGGCGCGGAGCCGCGCGACGCCCACGATCTCGTTGACACGGGCGATTGGGTCCCGGGCGTTGAGCGGGACCGAAATCCTTCCCGCCGCCATGCTCGCCAGGACAGCAACGATGTACCAGACGGAGTTTGGTTGATAAATTCCGATCGGCTGCCCCTCGGGAACGACGGCAGCGATCCGGCGGGACAGGACTTCGACGGCAGTTGCAAGCTCGAAGTACGACAGTTGATTCAAGCCGTCATGCACAGCGGCTTTTTCGGAAAATTGGGCCGCGACTTTCTTGAGCTGATCGGCAATCCCGACATCCGCAAATGCCGGGCCCAACTTCTGATGAAGGCGCAGCGCCGGGCCACCTTGATCCAGGGCGTAGGCCGGGACGTCTATCCATCTGCGGGAGGGCCGAGAATCCTGGTGACGGTCCTGATCCGCTGCTGGTGCATTCAAATACGCCGGGAGCATGGCTTGCCTGGGTTTGCGGTTGATACCCGGTTATGAGCTTGCAAGAGGGGGAATTCATCGATCATTCTGATGATGAACAAGGCACGGAAAGAGATTAGGCGTCGGGTTTCCTTGCCACGGGCGCGTATTGCGAAGCGAATGAACGGAGAGCAGCGTTGGAACCGATCCGCTGTTGATCTGTTGTTTACCCAGCGTGGAGATGTCCCCTCAACTCCTAGCCGATCGCCCGCTGCACTCCCCCGAGGCAGTGGGCTTTCTTTTTCAATTGGAAATCGCGGGCTCTCGCGAACAAGCCTGTCAGGCGAGATGAGCCGCTGCTGTAAATAGGCTTTTCAGGATTTAGCGTCTTCCCGAGAGACCTGGAGGCTTCCGTCAGGTGCTGTCCTTGTATGACTTCGCCGCCTCATCGATCTTGCGCCAATCGTTGCCGTGGCGACGTACCAGCTCCCTTGCCTGAGCGGGCGACAGGTCATGCGTTTCGACGACATGCCGGACCTCCGCGTCCTCGCCCTTCAAGGGACGTGTACGACGCCTCTTGGTCGGTTGATCCCCCATTTCTCCATCTCGCCTTGACACGATCGTTTCCTCCGGTGTCGCAAACAAGCTGCGAGTAGGGAAAAGGTTTCACTGTTGGGTGCACGAAGCCCCAATAGCCTCTGCGGTACGGCAGTTGTCTTGCCGAAGGCATCAATTCCGCCCAAGCGCGGCGTCCCGTAAAGCAACTGAAGCGGAGAGGGATTGGTGTGCCTCGGGCAGTGACCATTCACTTGCGGTCCAGCACCTTACGGATCTTCTCTGCCAATTCGTCAATCGTGTAGGGCTTGGTCAAAAGCTCCGTTCCAAAATCAAGTGTGCCGTTGTGGACAATCGCGTTTCGTGTGTAGCCGGTGGTGTAGAGCACTTTTAGCGACGGGTGCATGCTCTTGACCTGATCCACCAGTTCCCGGCCGGACATCTCCGGCATGACGACGTCAGTGAACAGAAGCGACGGCACTTGCCCGCTTGCGACGGCCGCCAGCGCGTCCCGCGGCCCTTGCATTTCCAACACGGAATAGCCCAGTTCCCGCAGCGCCTCCGCAGCCATCAGCCGGACGCGATCTTCATCCTCGACAACCATGATGATCTCGTCCTCACTGCCGGGGTGCTCGCCCGCCACGGACTCGGCCGGGCTGTCGACCACGTCGCCGTGCGAGCGCGGCAGATAGATTTTCAAAGTTGTTCCGATACCCTGCTCGGAATAGATCTTGACGCTGCCGCCGGACTGGCGAACAAATCCATAAACCTGGCTGAGCCCCAGCCCGGTGCCTTTGCCAACCCCCTTTGTGGTGAAGAACGGATCGAAGGCTCTGGCCAACACGTCAGCAGTCATGCCGGTTCCGGTGTCCGTGACAGCTATCATCACATACTGGCCGGAGGGTATTGCGTTTTCTCTCGCATACCGGTCGTCGACATGGGCATTGGATGTCTCGATGGTCAGCCTTCCACCAGCGGGCATGGCATCCCGCGCGTTGACGCAAAGGTTGAGCAACGCGCTTTCCAGCTGCCCTGCGTCGACTTCCACATGCCAAAGTCCCGCGGCGAGCACGGTCTCGATTTGGATTGTCTCCCCAAGCGTCCGGCTCAGCAATTCACTCATATCCGAGACGAGGCGATTTGGATTCAGGCGCTTGGGCGCCAGAGGTTGCTGGCGAGAGAAGGCAAGCAGCCGCTTGGTAAGTTCTGCAGCACGTTGGGCTCCATCGATCGCGCCGGTCACGAACTGGTGGACGTTGGTATCGCCGTTTCTGAGCTTGCGCTGCACAAGGTTCAGTCCGCCGATGATGACAGCCAGCATATTGTTGAAGTCGTGCGCGATGCCACCGGTAAGCTGTCCGACAGCTTCCATCTTCTGGGCCTGCCGCAGGTGCTCTTCTGCTCTGGTGCGTTCGGCGACTTCGTCCATGACACGTTGTTCAAGGGTGCCATTGAGCGTCTGCAGCGCCTTGAACAGTCGAGAATTGTCGATTGCCGTCGCGGCATGGCCCGCAAGCCCCAGCAAGGCCTTCTCTTGCTGTTCGGCGAAGACGCCGATCTCTGCATGACCAAAGAAGAGGCCGCCCAGCACCTCTCCCGAACGCGAGACGACCGGTACCGCAAGATAGGAACGCACTGGCAGATGGCCCTCCGGCATTCCCTTGCGGGGCCAGTTCTTGCCGTAGCGGGGGTCGGCGAGGATGTCGTCGGAGCGCACCACGCTTGTCCCGCGGAAAGTGGGGTCGAACACCGCCGTGTTGCGAGGCATTGGAAAATTTTCGAACGCGGAGCGAGGTGCGCCCGACAGGGCGTAGAGCATGTAGCTGTCGCCCTTGTCGTCGATCACATTGTAGAAGAAAGCTCCGAATTGTGCGCCCGACAGCGCTACGCCGGCATCAGTTACCGTTTGAACAATCCGCTCCACGTCGAGCTCGGCCGCTACCGCGGCAGCGGTGACGTTCATCATCTGAAGCTGATGCTCCACCCGCTTTCGCGCGGTGATATCCATGACGGTACCAATGAAGCGGACCGCACGCCCTGACTGGAAAAGCGACTCGCCCGCTGCCGCAATCCAGCGTTCCTTGCCGTCGTGCAAGCCGACCGTCCGATATTCGATGTCGTAGCGGGAAGACGTGCCCGGCGCGAGCGCCTGGCGTACGGCCTCGTCGGCGCGGGCCCGATCTTCTGGATGAATACCCGCCAGGAACGCGCTTTCATATGTTACCTCCGCGTCTGGCGGGAGGCCGAAAAGGGCTTTGCACCGGTCATCCCACCGCAGCGCCTTGGTGACGGGATCGTAGTCCCAGGTCCCGATAGCCGCTGCGTCCGTGGCAAGCCGGAGGCGCTCCTCACTGGCCCGGGCCGCCTGTTCCGAGCGAACGCGCTCGATGTGAGCCCAGGACCGCTCCGTCACCTCCGTCAGCAAGGACAGTTCGCGCTGTGACCAGACGCGGGGCTGCTTGTCGTGAATGGCCATCAGGGCGGTCAGCCGGCCCTGTTTTACCAAGGGCATGCAGATGGTTGCCGTTATGCCGATGTCCTGAAAGGTCTTTGCCTCCTCGGGTGCAATTTCCTCGAGGTTGTTGTTGATGATGAGCGGCCGATTGGCGCTGAGATTGGTGACCGCCAGGCGACCAAAATCGGTAAGACTGTAATACCCTCTGATGCTGGGCGAGCCGGGTGCGCTCCAGTCGCCACGGATGGTGAAATGGTCCTGATCCTGTTCCATGTCGGCGTAGGCGCAAATCGAGACGGCAAGATGTTCGCCCAACAGACGAGTGGTGATCGCCATGACGGCGTCGGCGTCGGCCGCGAGGGCAATCTCCCTTCCAAGACGGTCGAGAAAAGCCAGGCGTTCGGCGTTCTCACGCAGCGCTCGCTCAGCGCGAAGCCGCTCGATGGCGGTACGCGTCCGGTCCGCCACTTCCGAAATAAGGGCAACCTCCTCCTTGGCCCAGCGTCTGGGCGCGGAGTGGTTCAGGTATAACAGCGCCACCAAACCGCCATGCTCGGTAACCGGCATGTTGATGACGGATTGGGCGCTGATGGCTTTGAGAGCCTCTGCATGATCCCTTGTTCGCGGGTCTGTCTCGGCATTTTCGAAGACAACGGTGTCGCCCCGCTTCAAGTCCTCGATATACGAGCCGTAGTTCCTGAAATTCAGGGTCCCAGCCAGGCTTTTGATGCCTGGCGCGTTCCAATCCCTCTCGATCGTGATGGTTTCTTTCTCAAGATCGATCGTGCCGTATCCGGCTCGGCTGACATCGAAATGTCTCCCTACCAGTTCCGCGGCAGCGTGGGCCAGTTCGGCAGGATCAGTAATCTCGCGAATCCGGTCGCCCAGCGCCGCCAACAGCTCGAAGCGCTGCAGTTCAGATTGACGATCGCCTGAAGTGACCCCCATATCGCCCCCGTTTTGCCCGGACTGGATAATGCAGTTGACGGCCAAGAGTTCCATTGCGGCCCGCACGCTTCTTTGACGGGCAGGCCGGCGGTTCGCGCGAACACCTTGAGTGACACACGACGAGACGCGGCTTGAACGGCAAGAAACATCTACGATGTCCCTTTGGTCGCCTTGAACTTTAGAACACTCGCGGTTCCAACGGTCGTGCGGCTTCCATTGGGCGTGGCGCTAGCCGCGTCGCTATACGCAATTGGATCTTTTGTGCGCGAACTTGCCTCGGTCCATCATAGGTTAGCGACACGTCGTGCGCTGTGCCGCATAAGCGAGAGGTCAGCGGGCATGTAACGGGCTCCGCTGCTTGGGAGACCATCGCACTCTCGCTCGTTTGGAGACGCTTGATGCTTGACCGACCCATTCGCACGGATACCCTCTACCCGAATGACCTGGACACGCTTCGCGCGGTCTTCGACGCGATGTGCCAGGAGTTTGCCATTTTGCCGGACACCGCGGCGGCTCACTCCATCGCGAGAGAGCTGATCAGGCTGTTCCAGACCGGGATCACGGAATCGGCCATGCTGATGATTGCCGTGCGCGCGCGTTGGCAGGACGACTGGCAAAAGGACGCCAGCAACGCTGCCTGACCTCCGGTGCAGGCACGCACAATCGGTGCATCCTTTTCGAAACGGTGGCGTTGACCGTGACCCTGCCAGCAATGGCCGATCCGTTATCACCACCGACAGGAGGGATCGATGCCGAAATTTCGTTTCGAGTTTATCGAGGGCATGTCCCAGCCTGCAATCTTCGCCGACATGGCTGATCGGGATGAGGCCATCAAAGAGGCGAAGCGCGCAGCCAAGGAGGCCATGCTTGACGGAATTATCGATGGCGCGGACCCGACCAGCTGGGTGACGAAAGTCTACGACGAGGCAGGTTATCTCGTCGTCACACTTGGATTCCAGGATCTGGTCGCCGCCCCCGAGGATTCGCAACGATTAAAAGAGGCGGACGAACCTGGCGTCATGCGGTCTGGCTGAAGCCCGATTTCTGAGTTCACCGGGGCCATTCGAGTTCGATCCAGGCTGGCGCGTGATCGCTTGGCTTGTCCCATCCCCGCACCGACTCATCCACACCCGCGCCGCCCAGGCTGTTCGTGAGCGAGGGGCTCACGAGAAGATGGTCCATGCGAAGGCCGGAGCTGCGGTCGTAACCGCCCCGATAGGAAAAATTCCAGTAGGTATAGACGCCTCTCTCGGGACGGATCAGCCTGACGGCGTCGGTCCAGCCATCGGCAAGCAGGTCGGCGTAAGCCTGTCGGCTCTCCGGGAAGTAGACGGCGTCGCCCAGCCATCGTGCCGGAACCGCGGCGTCGATCGGCGCCGGCACCACGTTGTAGTCGCCGCAAAGCAGGCTGGCGGGCGCGTCCTTGATCAGGAGCCGTCCGTAGTCGATCAGCCGCTCGAACCAGCGGAGCTTATAGTCGAACTTCGGACCAGGCGCCGGGTTGCCGTTGGGCAGGTATAGGCAACCAACGACGAGACCGTCGATCTCCGCCTCGATGTAACGGCTATGCGTGTCATCGGCGTCACCTGGCAACCCGCGCCGACGCTCATGCGGCTGCTTGCCCCGAGCGAGAATGGCTACGCCGTTGTACGACTTCTGTCCGTGCCATATCGCCCCGTAGCCGGCGTTGCTGATGGCATCGGCAGGAAACTTTTCGTCCGATGTTTTCAATTCCTGGAGACAGATGATGTCGTGGTGCGTCTCACCCAGCCATTTGAGCAGAACCGGCAATCGACCGTTGACGCCGTTTACGTTAAAGGTAGCGACCCGGATCATCTGAAGCCTTGAGGCATCCATTCATAAAATGGCGCTCCCCGTTTGAGCGAGTTCGGCAGCGCCCTTTGTCGGCGGCCTCAGCTCTTCACTCATATCATTCATGGCCTGCCAGCCGCCCGACGTCGTTTGAGGACGAGGTCAGCGGTTGTGTTTCGCAGGTGCTCACCTTGTCCGTCAGGATTAACCCCGAAGCGGTAAGAAGGTTTCGACGCCGAGCAGGACCGGTGTGACAACGAGATCGAAGCTCTCTGGCTGCGGCTGAAGCCGGCCGGGCTTATGCGGTCTCTCCGCGTGTCGTGCTGGAACATCGAACGAACCAGATAGTTCGCCGCTGATGGAGCAAACCTGCGGTGAAAGCCATGCCGGTCACCCGCTCGCCGACGCTGAAGATGTGCTGATCGTCGGAGGCGGGCCAGCGGGACTGACCGCGGCCCAATATCTCGCCCGTTTTCGCCATCGCGTGCTGGTGGTCGATGCCGGCCAGCCCCGTGCCGCTCTGATCCCGAAAAGCCATAACTGTCCGGGCTTTCCCGAAGGGATAAGTGGCCCTGACCTTCTCGATCGGCTTGGCCGCCACGCGAGCTTGTACGGAGCAACCTTGATGCGGGGGCAGGTGTTTTCGCTGGCCGCTGGCGAGGGAGGCTTTGATGCTGAGACCTCGATCGGCGCAATCCGCGCGCGTAAGGTTTTCCTGTCGACCGGGATTGTCGACACGACACCCGAATTGCCCCGCTTGGCGGAGGCAATTGCGGCCGGTGTCGTTCGGCTTTGTCCGGTGTGCGACGGATATGAGGTGATCGACCGGAAGATAGCGGTCGTGGGGCAGGGTGACAGAGCCTTGCACGAGGCCATTTTCCTCAGCCGATTCACACCACACGTAACGATGCTGGGGACCCACGCATCGGACTTTTCAACCAGCACGCGTCGCGCGGCGGCCGAAAGAGGGATAGTCGTCCGTCACACTCTCGACAGGCTCAGCCCGGCTGCTAACGGTTGTGCGGCGATTTTGCAGGATGGAGCGACCTGCCGCTTCGATGCAGTCTACGCGGCCTTGGGATGCAAGGTGCGCTCGCACCTCGCCCTGGCCGTCGGCGCGAGATGTTGCGCGGAGGGCTACGTCACGGTCGATGAGCACCAGCAGACTTCCGTCGCCGGCATGTACGCCATCGGCGACGTTGTGAAAGCGCTGAATCAGATTGCGGTCGCGTTTGGACAAGCTGCCATCGCCGCGTCCCATGCCCATAGAGAGCTTACCGCCTAGGCCGTTTGAGCCGGCTACAAAGCGTCGTCTTTGTCCAGCGGAACAAGCCGCCACTCCGAAGGTTTGGGCAGGCAGGGCACCGGGCAGGGCAGTTGCTGGCAGGCATGGGCATGGCGTTCGACAGGGATGGACCGAAGCTATCGACCGTGCTGCTCATCGCCGCATTGTCGGCACTTGCCGGGTACAATCACGCCCGCGCCAAACGTGCGCTTGTTGGCCGGGCGCACGGCCATGTCATGGAGGTTGACGGTCTTCGCCTGCATTTTATCGAAGCCGGCACCGGCATGCCGCTCATTCTGCTGCATGGAAACGGATCCATGGCACAGGATTTCAAGTCGAGCGGCATCTTCGATCAGGCGGCAAAAACCTATCGGGTACTCGCATTTGATCGGCCGGGCTTCGGGCGAAGCACGCGGTCGCGCGGCCGGCGGTGGTCTGCCCGCGACCAAGCCGATCTCATACATGCCGCCGCCGGCAGGCTGGGTATCGAGAACTACATCGTGCTTGGACATTCGTGGGGCGCTTGGGTAGCCCTCGAATTGGCGCGCAGGCATTCTCGTTCGGTTGCCGGCGTCGTGCTGGTCTCCGGCTATTACTATCCGCCGCCGCGGCTTGATCTTGCGCTGGCCGCCCTCCCGGCTCTGCCATTCGTCGGCACCGCGTTTCGCCACACCTTGCTGCCGGTGCTTGTGAGGCTTGCCTGGCCTTGGACGATGCAGAAGATCTTCCACCCAGCGGATGTCGCTGCCGACTTCGCCGTTCTCGCAAAAGATATCGCCAGCCGCCCTTCCCAACTGCGGGCGGTGTGTTCGGAATCGGCATCGATGCTGGCGGCGGCCCTGCTGACGAAGGCCAGCTACACGGACATTGGTGTCCCGACAGGCATCCTGGCGGGTTCTGGAGACCGGCTGTTCGACGCCGAGGGGGAGGCACGACGCCTGCATGCGGAGGTCGGTGGGTCCCTCCTCGACGTCGTTGAGGGCGCCGGCCATATGGTTCATCAGAGCGCCCCGGGGGCGGTGATCGCCATGGTGGACACGATTGCAGGACGACACTCCTCGTCTGAAGAGACCGGCGGCCATGAGCCCGCGAGTTCAGGCGGTACAGCCTCGCCGGACGTGCCAGGCGGGCGATGAGCAACGCTCGGACGACATTGGCCGCCAAACCGGGCTTTCAAAGATGAACGATCAGCATCCCGCCGACATGCAGTCGGTCCTTCAGCAGAACATACAGGCTCTGGTCGACCACAGGCGACAACAGGAGGAGCACCAAGGCGTTCAGGTGCGAATTGCCGGCATCATTTCGCGCTTCGCGGGAAGCATGCCCTTTGTCTATTTGCATCTCGCAATTCTGGTCGCCTGGATCCTTGCGAACCTTGGCCTGATACCGGCCGTCCCAGCTTGGGACCCAACTTTTGTGATCCTGGCCATGGTGGCTTCGGTCGAGGCGATCTTCCTGTCCACCTTCGTGCTGATCAACCAAAACAGGATGGCCGAACACAGCGAGCGCCGAGCGGAGCTGGATCTGCAGATCAGCCTTCTCAACGAGCACGAAACCACGAGGCTCATCGAAATGGTGGCTGCTTTGACCGAGCGCCTCAATGTCTCCACACCGGCTGATCAGGAGCTGCCGCAACTGGCCGAGAATGTCGATCCCCGGCAGGTGATGACGGAAATCCAGCAAGCTTCTGGAGATCAGGAGAAATCTTGAGCAAAAACGAAATGCCCCGCATTGGAGGCGGGCTGCCGCGGAGGCTAATCGAATAAGAGCCTACATCCAGAGGAACATTCGCTGCACTTCAAGGTTCGGTCGCGGGCCTACAATCCTCCCTTGTCTTGGCCTTCGAGGCTGTCGAAGCAGCTTCAGCCCGTCTCGGCTTTCCGAGGCGGGCTTCTCATGACTCCGCCGCGAGGTCGCGGTGACAACAGGCCGATGCGTGTCATATGGAACCAAGTTGACGCCGAGATCGTAGTAGCGGTGGCGACTTGGGGATATCCCGGATGAGCGATGGCGTTGTTCTGATCGTCGAAGACGAGACGATGATACTGCTCGACCTCGAGTCAGCTTTGGAGGAGGCTGGCTTTCAGGTCGTCGGCGTTCGAAATGCTGCCGAGGCGCTGGCGGCCTTCGACCCCGATCCCACCAGGTTCAAGGCCGTGCTCACCGACATCCGTTTGGGGCCGGGACAATCCGGGTGGGAGATCGCCCGGCATTTGCGTAGGGCCAACTCGACCATCCCAGTTGTCTATATGAGCGGCGACAGCGCGGTACACTGGGGAGCGGAAGGAGTGCCCAACAGCATTATGATCACCAAGCCCTTCTTTCTGCCGCAAATCATAACCGCCGTTTCGCAGCTTTTAAACGCTCGGCAAGCCCCAGAAACTCACATCTAGCGCTGATAAGCTTTTTCTCCTTCCACGAAAATCCATGGAACATTCTGTCCCGACCAGCGTTAGGGCGCGCCGGAGAATCCTTATTGTAGGTTTCTTGCAGTGCATGGGCGGGATGAAATGCATAGGGATGCCTATACCCCATCGGAACTTGCCGTACTGAGCCGTGTTCTTGCACGCAGCAATCTCAAGAACGAGACTGAAGCCGAGAGAGAACGGCGCGCATCGCGCATCCTTGCTTACTACCAAGCCGGGATCACGGACGAGAACGAGCTTGAACAGCTGTCCCGGCAGCCGCTGGGAAGATGACGACTGAGCGTCCGTGTCTCGGCAAGCATGCATTTATTCGTCGAGCTTTCGGTCGAGTTCGTCGAGCAACGACCGATGCTCGCGCGGCATGTCCGCGTCTGTCGGTAAGTCCAGCAACTGGCGAAGCTGGCGACGACTGGCGTCCGATGCAATCCACTGACGTATGAGACGGGCTATGGCCTTCTGTTGCGCCTTGCCGATTTCTTCCATGTTGGGAACCCGAGCTTGTCCGAGGGTCGAACTCGGCGGATCCCCTCATGGTTCCCTGTCATGGATAACAAACCGGCGGTTGAGCTATAGGCTATCTCAGGGCAAGTGATGCGTGGCTGCCTGACAGGCATTCCGAATTTTTGCGTTGAACACTGCCGCGCTTTGCTCACCATCAATTCGATATTTCAGGCGTGGCTTCCGCCGGGACACCCGACAGGACAGCCATTCTTGTCCTCGCATCCTGTATCCGGCCCTTGATGGTGGCTGTGTCGCAATCGCAGATGTCGGCGGCGTCTTCATAGGACAGTCCGAGCATGCAAACCAGAACGATGGCCTGCCGCTCCGGATCCGCCAGGAGGTCAATGGCATGCGCTATCCTTGGGCCGGCTTCCATCTGTTCCTGTGTGTCGGTGGCAAAAGGTTCTGACAGGCAGCTCGCCGGTCCTCGAGGCTGGGGGGCTGTGCCTTCAAGCCTGGCCAAGGAAGCCCTGCGCATGGTGGCGAAGATCCAGGGCTTTACCCGGCTTCCGTCAAGACCATCGAGATCTGCAATCCCTTTGACCAGTGTTTCTCGGACAAGATTGTCAGCTTCGTCGATGCTGCCGCTGAGCGAACGTGCGAATGCCCGCAATGCGGGAACAAGGTCGACCAGGTTCGTCTGTTCGCCAGAACATGGTAAGGACGATCCGCCAGGGTCGGTAGCGGGCTGTGTCTGCTCCGCAAGCGCCGGATCGGACGCGTTGAGCTTGCGACGGTGGTCAGCCATCACACCGATCCTCCAGGGACATGGGACCTCTTTCGTGTCGGTCTGATCTGGTGGGGTGAAGGGTCCAAGAAGCGACAATTGTCATGTTTTGCTCCAGGCTGATACTCGGGCCCGTCATCAGCAGGGTCCTGCGTGCGAGCAAGGGTGCATTGTCCCCCGGCACGCACAGACCCAATTAATCCGGTCGCCGACTAGGCGCACTTACATAGATTAAAGCGCCCACCCGCTTGCATCGATGGATCCACCCCATGACCGAGCCCTGAGTGATCCTATGGCTCGCGGCCCTTCGAGAGTTCTCGCTCGATGCAGTCCGATGGCCATGTTGAAGCTGGTTGGGTGGGGGGCTGATCCGATAATGGCGTGAAAATCGGCCGAATTCATCTCATCAATTTGATCTGAAGCGAGAGGCTTAGCCGCAGAACCTTGTCGCCATTTTCATCACGCACCTCGACAAACAATTTCTGGCCGTCGACGCTTTTCAATGCGTCTCTCGTAAGATCGATAAGGCCCTCGAATCCGACTCGGCGCACCTCTTCCAGGCCAGCGCATTCGACACCTATCTCATCCTGCAAGACCAAATCGCGATCGCCGGTGTCAAAGAAAAATCGTGCCATGGGAGAGCTTCCGTCACCACTAATCTGCCGGGTTCTTTTGATGCAGGTAAGTCGTGTCGAAATCCCCTGCGTGAGTGAGGCCGGGCCAGTCGATTGCATGCATTCTCGACCCCGTGGTGGCGATCAGGCCTTCACGTCGTAGTTCCTGAAGCATTCGGTTGACGTGGACCGTCGACAGACCCAATGCGTCGCCAAGTGCGGCTTGGGTTATGGGAATATCCGCAATGTGATCCTGAATGCGTCCGACCGCCCGCAAGCGAAATATGAGTTCGCACAAAATGTGAGCCATGCGGGTGTAAGCCTCACGCCTTCCAACGTTGGTGACCCACTCCCTGTACATCGCGGCGTCGATCAGCGTCGACCGCCAGAAAGCGGTGGCGATGCGAGGGTGCTGGTCACAGATGCTGCGTAGAACATCGTGTCGCATGAAGCCCACTCGGGCCGGCGTCATGGTCGAGAAATTACAATCCATGACCGACAGATGCAGCCCGTGCAGATCGGGAATGTCCCCGGCCACGAAGAAAGACGTGATCTGTCGCTTTCCTTCGCTTGTGTATTTGGTGGACCCGACCAAACCATCCAGGACGACAAACGAGTAAACAGGATGGTCACCCTCACGCACCAGGTCGTGGTTGGCCGAAAAATCTTTCTCCTGAATCGGTATGCTTTTCAAAACCGCGATTTCGGCTTCTCGAATGTCCGAGATGGTCTGAAGCTTGCGGATAAGTACATCCGAGGACGAAGAGGGGGACAAAATGGCTACCTAGCTGATGTTGCCCACCGAACTTTTATCCCAGCCAAAAGTTCCGGATGGCGGTGAAATCCGAATGAGCAGAACCTGGTTTGCCAAAGGCGCGATCAAAACCGCAGCCCACGGAACAAACGCACCCACGGCTTTGTACGTTTTCATACCTAACGCCGCTCCGCCGGAACGTAGGGTAGGCATTCGCGGTTACGTCGGACTCTTCGGGGGAGTTCGCCATGGATGAGCCTCAGACAGCTTTCATTGATCGCCTGATCAAGGAAACCAGCATCAGCGAAAAAGACGCCCGCGAACTGGTAGCCCTGCTAGGGCTCAATTGGCCGTCCTTGGTTCGGGAAGCGAAGCTCCTGAAGCCACACGCCCACGGTGCCTCTTCTATGAGCGCGGACGGCGGCGGCCTCTCTGACTTCCATACGGGTTCTAGCCAGGTCTCGGAGCAAGGCGGCCATTCTAGCCCGCTGGTCGGCAAGACTGACACCTAGCGCCCGCTACAAGTTCGTTCAAGCATAGGGGAGATCTGGAAGGATGGTCGCTAAACGGCCATCGTCCGCGACGGCACCGCTGCCAACAGAAGCGGCTCATCGAGAGGCGCATCTTTGGCGCGTCGCCAGATAAGAACGCAAGACCGCGCGCGCTGCCACTGCCTGCAACACTTTAATCCGCGCCTCAGGAACGGAGTGGTCCCACTGACGTTCTCGACGGTGGCAAGGTGAGACCTCAGTGAACAGACCCATTTCGCGGACGGAAATCATCGAAGAAGTCCATCACCCGTCGAATGACGGGGACCTCGCGAGAGACCAGGGCGCCTCGCCTTCCGCCGCAATCGCGGCGGCGCTGGCCGACTCCCTTGAGAGCGGTCCAAACAAGCATATTGTCCATATAGCCGCCTCGGAACGCAGTGCCGAAGAGACCGCTGCGGCTTTGCGTCAGTTTCTGCCGAGCGCGGACGTCATCTTCCTGCCGTCCTGGGATTGCCTGCCTTACGACAGGGTATGGCCGACAAGCGCCAATATGGGGCGGAGGCTTCGCGCTCTGCGTGAGATCGCGAGCGAGCCAAAACGTCCGCGCATCGTGGTTCTGTCGATCGAGACTACTCTCCAGCGGGTGCCGCCCGCACCAGTCATTGCTGGCGGTTTTACAATTCTGGAACTCGGACAAGAGTTCGACCCGGATGGTTTCCGAACGAGAGCAGAGGCGATTGGATACGGTGTCGACGAAAGGGTCGACGAACCGGGCGAGATAGCCTTTCGGGGCGACCTCATGGACATATTCCCTGCTGGCGCCGATCACCCGGTTCGCGTCGTCATCGGTCCAGATAGCTGCATCCGGGAACTCAAGACCTATGACCCCATCAGCCAGCTTAGCGAACAGTCGCGCGAGTCGGTCACGGTTGGGCCAGCATCCGAGCTGATTTTCGCAACGGGGGATCATCCCGAGTTGGCAGCGATGCGCGAGACGTCGATGGAAGAACGCCTCGTCGCGTTGTACGGCAGCATGCCGTCGGTCTTCGATGTGGCATCCGACGCCTGTGTCTCCATCGCGGAAGGTCTCGAAGGCGCGCCGCTCGACCGCTTCCTGGGCCTGATCGAAGATGCTCGTGGTGCGAGGCAGGAGGTTGCCGCGCCCGCCAAACCCTTGCCGGAACAGTTTTACCTGTCGCGTCAAGAATGGGACGTCGCAGTCCGTAAACGCCACGGCACTAGTCTCGCCGTTTCTGCCGCGCGAGTTCCCAAATTCTTCCAGCAGGCGCGATCCGGGCATCGGTTCGCCGAATTTGCGGAAAGGCAGACACGGTCGGGTGTCACCGTGGCATTCGCGGGCGAGGCCTCCGAACTGCAGCGAGCCGATCGTCTGCTCGATCGGAAGCTTGGTCGGCGAATGGGGGAAGTGGCGGACTGGCCGCGGATCCGTTCGGCCCCAACGGGCTCTCTTCTCAAGGCCGAGATCGTTCTCGACGAAGGCTTTCTCGACGAGCAATCAGGCATCGCGGTGGTGGCCGCGGCCGACCTGTTTGGCCACGCCTTGAAAGCAAATGGCGGCGCGGCCACCAGCATACTCGAACCCGAGTTGCGCATTGGCGACGTCGTCGTCCATGAGGACCATGGCCTGGCCATGCTGGCGGCGGTCGAACAGGTCGAGTTGGCCGGTCAGCAGCAGGATGTCGCCAGGCTGGAATATCAGGACGGAGCTTCCTTGCTGGTCCCGGTCGATGAGTTTGGGCGGATATGGCGCTACGGCTCGGAACCCGGTGCAGTGCCGCTCGATCGCTTGAACAGCGATGGGTGGCTCAACCGACGCAAGGCGGCGCTGCGCGATATCGACAGGCTGGCCAAGCGCTTGAGGGACCTTGCCAATGCCAGGTCCAGCCAGCCTGCCGCGATCATAAAACCCTCTCGCGCGGACCTTGCCCGGTTCGCGGCGCGGTTTCCCTATACCGAGACTCCCGACCAGGCTGCCGCCATCCGCGACGTGCTCGGCGACCTGTCGTCGGGGAGAACAATGAATCGCCTTGTCTGCGGCGACGTCGGCTTCGGCAAGACAGAGGTGGCCCTGAGGGCCTGCGCCGCCGTGGCCCTCTGCGGGAAGCAGGTGGCGGTGATAGCGCCGACAACGGTGTTGGCACGTCAGCACTACGAGACGTTCAGCAGAAGATTTGCGGGAACCGGCCTCGACGTCGCCCACCTCTCGAGAATGGTCGGAGCGGCGGAGGCGAGAGCGGTGAAGGAGCGGCTGCGGAGCGGTCAGGTCGCGGTGGTTGTGGGTACCCAGGCCCTGGCGGCCAAGAGCGTCAGCTTCGCCAATCTCGGACTGCTGGTGATCGACGAGGAGCACCGGTTCGGCGTCAAGCTCAAGCAGGCGCTGCGGAACATGGCGCCCTGCCTTCATACGCTGAGCATGAGCGCCACGCCCATACCGCGGACGCTGCAATCGGCGATGTCAGGCGTCCAGGAGGCCAGCGTCCTCAACTCTCCGCCCGCCAAAAGACGTCCCGTTCGCACCATCCTGGCGCCCTTCGATCCAGCTTCGGCAAGAGCCGCCCTTTTGCGCGAGTTTCGTCGGGGCGGACAAAGCTTCCTGGTGGTTCCGCGCATCGAAGACATCGATCCGGTTCGCCTGCAGCTAAACAGACTGGTGCCGGAACTCGCGGTCAAGACGGCGCACGGCGAAATGAAAGGGAGACAACTGGACGACATCATGGTCGGGTTCGCTAACGGTGACGGCGACGTCCTGTTGAGCACCGACATCATCGAGAGCGGCCTCGACGTGCCGCGGGCCAACACCATACTGATCTGGCGAGCGGACAGGTTCGGTCTGGCACAGCTGCACCAGCTTCGCGGCCGGGTCGGAAGGGGGGCGGTGCAGGCTATTGCTCTTCTTCTGACCGAGCCTGGCGTCGAACTGGCCGAAGGCACAAGAGCCCGACTTTCGACCATGATTGCGCTCGATCGGCTTGGCTCCGGCCTTGCGATCAGCCAAAGGGACCTCGACCTGCGCGGGGCAGGAGACCTTTTCGGCGAAGATCAAGCCGGACACATGAAGCTGATCGGAGCAGGCCTTTACCAACATTTTCTGCAGCGGGCGGTCTCGCTGGCTGCGGGAGGGGCCGATACCGACAAGCAGCTTGCCGACATCAACGGCGCCGGAAAAGGGGCCTTTCCCGAAAGTTACGTCAACGAGCCGACGGTGCGCGTCAGCCTCTATGCGAGGCTGTCTCGTTTAGCTGCCGAGACGGACCTCGATGCATTCGGCGAAGAGCTTGAGGACCGCTTTGGAGACATGCCCGGCGAAGTGGCGGATTTACTGGAACTGACCAGGTTGCGCATAGCCGCGGCGGACCTGGGCATCAGCAAAGTCGATGTGGGACCAGAAGGGATCGCGATTACCTTCCGCAAGAAGCCGGTGGCATCAAAATGGCGCTTTAAAAACGCACAGGGCTTCGAGTTCCGCAACGGCCGGCTGATTTTCAGGCCCCCGATCCAGTCTCGCGGCTCAGGTATCGATGCCGTCCGCTCGGTGCTCGGTGCCTTGCGTGCAGCCCGGCCGGCGCGGCGCCGCCCATGATGGGTTCGCTCGGATCACCGGTTCCAGATCGTGGGGAAAGTCCGGCGCTTCGATGGGCAGTTCGTCAGCCGGCGTTCTTTCCCTTTGAGTCACGGCCGGAAGCATTTCGGCGACCTCGATGAGGATATCCTTGACGAAGTGATTGATCTGGGCGCCCATCTACCGCGAGCCTGTTGTCTCCGATGGCGTCCGAACTTGCTGCCCGAACCAAAGTTCCCGCCTGAGACGCGTGACGAGGCGAGCGAAAGTCAGCTAATACCGTGTCCGGCGTGCGGTTCGCTCAAGGCATCACTCCGGCTTGATGGGCGGTCATGGCAGCCATATTCTGATCCAGATGGGCCATGATCCAGACTGAGCCCAGAACCACCAGCGCCACGATCAGCACGCCGAAGGCCAGGGCCAGGACGTTGTTGGTGTTGTCCCGTCCGGTCGTCAGGTGGAGAAAGAAGACAAGATGCACGCCCATCTGCGCGACAGCGAGCACCACCAGGGCCGAAATTACCGCCGGCTGGTAGATCAGGTTGGTCTGAGCCGCCAGGAACGAAGCGATCGTCAGCAGGATGGCCAGGCCGAAGCCAAGCAGGTAGCCAGAGAGGCCCCCCGCCATTTCGTGCTCGGTTATGCGTTCCTCGCCCGGTGCTGAATCGCGGCGGTCTGGCGTCTCGCCTGTCCCGCTCTCGCCCCCGATCTCGGTCATGGCGATGCTCCTAACAGATAAACCAGGGTGAAGATGGCAACCCAGATGATGTCGAGCGCGTGCCAGAAGAGCCCGAAGCAGTGGAGCCGCCGCAAAATATCGGACCGAAAACCCTTGACCCACAGCTGCGCCATCATGGTGCCGAGCCAGAGCAGGCCGAGGGCGACGTGGGTCCCGTGGCAACCAACGAGCGCAAAGAAGGCCGAAAGAAATGCACTTCGAGACGGGCCTGCCTGCTCGCCGGCCATCGCCGCGAACTCCTGCACCTCCAGGAGCAGGAAGGCTGCCCCGAGCAGGCCCGTAACCAGCAGCCAGAACTGGGTGGCAGCCATCGATCTGCGGTGGCTAGCGAGCGTTGCCAAGCCGCAGGTGAAGCTCGAACTGAGCAGAAGGCCCGTTTGCACCGCAACGCGCGTGGGCTCGAACAGATCCTTGCCGGCCGGCCCGTCGGCGGTTGCCTTGGCGAGCACGGCATAGGCGGCGAAGAAGGCCGAGAACATGATGATGTCGGACAGCAGAAAGATCCAGAACCCGTAGGCAACGGTGACGAACTTCGACGCTGGGCCGCCCTGTCCGTGGCCCGTCGCGGATCTTGCACCATGGCTGCCGGTGCGATTGACCCGGTATTGGTCGCGTGTCTGGCCGTCGGCGCTGATGTCGCTGGTGAAGGCGTGATCGCTCATACCGGACGTTCCCAGCTGCGCAGGAAGGCAAGCCGCGCGGCTCGGCCGTTTCGGTCTATTCGCGCGACCTCATCGGCGGGGATCTCGTAGTCGCCATGATCGCGCCAGGCGAAGACGACGAAGGTGGCGTAGGCGCCGATGAAGCCGACGATCGCCAGCCACCAAATGTGCCAGATCAGCGCGAAGCCGATCAGCGTGCTGAAAAAAGCGGTGACGAAGCCCGTCGGGCTGTTGCGCGGCATCTCGATAGGCTCGTACGCGGCCTCCGTCCCCGCACCCTGCTCCTCGATCCCCCGCTGCTTGATGGTCCAGTAGGGTTCTTCGTTCTCGACATGTGGCAGCCGCGCAAAGTTGAAGGCGGGCGGAGGGGAGGGTGTCGACCATTCCAGCGAACGCCCATCCCACGGGTCGCCGGTCTCGTCGCGAAGCTTGTCGCGATGCCGGATCGAAACCACCAGCTGCATGATCTGCAGCGCGGCGCCGATGATCATCACCAGCACGCCGAACGCGGCCACCACCAGCCACGGTGCCCAAAGATCCATGTCGATGTGCTGAAGGCGCCGCGTCATGCCAAGCAGGCCGACGATATAGAGGGGCACGAAGACCAGCATGTAGCCGACCAAGGTGACCCAAAACGCCGCCTTCCCCCAACCTTCGTGCAACCGGAAGCCGAATGCCTTGGGGAACCAGTAGGTGAAGCCGGCGAAGGCGCCGAACAGCACGCCCGAGATGATGACGTTGTGGAAATGTGCCACGAGGAAAAGCGAGTTGTGCAGCACGAAGTCGGCGGGCGGGACGGCAAGCAGGACGCCGGTCATGCCGCCGACGGTGAAGGTGGTGACGAAAGCCAGTGCCCAAAGCATGGGCGTGTCGAAGCGAACGCGCCCGCCATACATGGTGAAGAGCCAATTGTAGATTTTTACGCCGGTGCCGACGGCGATCACCGAGGTGGCGATGCCAAACGCGGCATTGACGTCGGCACCGGCGCCCATTGTGAAGAAATGGTGCAGCCAGACCATGAACGAGACGATGCAGATGAACATCGTCGCCGCGACCATCGAACGATATCCGAACAGCGGCTTTGACGAGAAGGTCGAGAAGATCTCGGAAAAAATCCCGAAGGCTGGAAGCACCAGGATGTAAACCTCGGGATGGCCCCAGGCCCAGATCAGGTTGACGAACATCATCTGATTTCCGCCGGCTTCGTTGGTGAAGAAATGGAAGCCGAGATAGCGGTCCAGCGTCAGCATCGCGAGCGTGGCGGTGAGGATCGGGAAGGCCGCGACGATGAGCAGGTTGGATGCCAGCGATGTCCAGCAGAACATCGGCATGCGCAGGTACCCCATTCCCGGCGCACGCATCTTGAGGATGGTCGTCACCAGGTTCACGCCGGTCAGCAGCGTGCCGACGCCGGAGATCTGGATCGACCACAGATAGTAGTCGACACCGACGCCCGGCGAGTAGGTGGTTTCCGACAAGGGTGCATAGGGCAACCAGCCGGTGCGCGCGAACTCGCCGATGACAAGCGAGATGTTGACCAGCAGGGCTCCGGTAGCCGTCAACCAGAAGCTGACTGAGTTGAGTGTCGGAAAGGCGACATCGCGGATGCCAAGCTGCAGTGGCACGACGAAATTCATCAGTCCGATGATGAAGGGCATTGCCGCGAAGAAGATCATGATCGTGCCGTGCGCCGAAAAGATCTGGTCGTAATGCTCGGGCGGAAGATAGCCTGGACCGTGGATGGCCAGCACCTGTTGCGTGCGCATCATGATGGCATCGATGAAGCCACGCAAAAGCATGAGCATCGCGAGCACGATGTACATCACGCCGATGCGTTTGTGGTCGACCGAAGTTATCCACTCGCTCCACAGATAGGGCCAATATCCCTTGAGACTTATCCAGCAGAGCACCGCTGCCGCGGCGAGGAACACCGCGAAGGCCGCACCGAGGGGGATAGGTTGGTCGAACGGAATCGCCGACCAATCGAGCTTGCCGAGCATCGTCATTCTCCCCCTTCTGCCTGCTGGTGGTGTGCCATGGCCGCCGCTCGTAACGCCTTCGGACTGACCTGTGGCTCGCCGCTGCCGGTACTTTCAGCGGGGCCGGGGCCGGGCGGCAGCGTCTGCTGAACAACCGCTTCGAACAGCCCGGGCTGCACGTGGCCGAACGAAGCCGGCGGCAGGTTTGTGCTTTGCCGGGCGAGCTCGCGGTAAGCATTGGCGTTGAGCACGCCGCCGCCGCCACGCAACGATGACGTCCAGCGGGTGAACGCATCAGGCGAAACCGCGGTCACGCTGAAGTTCATGTCCGAGAAGCCGTCGCCGCTGAAATGCGCCGACTGACCGAAATAGCTCCCCTCGCGGTCGGCCTGCAGATGCAACTCGGTCTGCATGCCGTTCATGACGTAGACCATACTGCCAAGCTGAGGCACGAAGAACGTGTTCATCACGCTGGCCGAGGTCAGCTTGAAATGCACGGGAACGCCGGCCGGGATGATCAACTGGTTGACCGCTCCAACACCCTGCTCGGGATAGAGGAACAGCCATTTCCAATCCAGCGCCACCACTTGGATGTCGAGCGGTGGCCGCGCCGAGGCGATCGGTTTGCGCGGATCGAGGTGATAGGAACCGTAATAGATCAGTCCGCCAAGGAAGAGGATGGTGAGCGTCGGGATCGACCAGACGATCAACTCGATCCGACCGGAATAGGTGAATTCCGGGTCGTAGCGGGCATTGCTGTTCGAGGCGCGGAACTTCCAAGCGAAGGCCAGCAGTGCGATCAGCGTCGGAATGACGATCACCAGCATCACCGCCAGCGAGTTCAAAAGGATCGTGCGATTGCCCGCGCCAATTGGCCCTTGCGGGTCGAGCACGCCCCCCGCGCAGCCGGGCAAGAATGCGGCTGCGGGTATCCAGAGCAGCGAACGCGCCGGCTTGAAGGTGGGTGGCAATAACAGTGGCTGCGCCACGCATCTCGGGGAGGACGCGTCGTGAGGGCACGCGTTCTTCGCGTTTTCCATCTAAGTCTTCCCTGACGCAGAATTCGAGATACGCCCGGTGTCGCCTGCCGCCCAACGAACGCCTAACTGGCGCCTGTGACGTTTGTTCCGCCGCCGCCCGTCTTGGGCCGCCCGGGCGGCAAAGCCGGCGCGTTTTTGACAGATCTTGAGAACCGCAGCAGAGCGCTGCGCTCGGACAGGCTCAGCTATTTGGAACCGTCGCCGGCTCGCGCACGAATTTCATCTTCGGCGGCACGGCAAACTCCGTGAACCGATCAGCCAGGCTGTCAAGAGCTTGACGCATGCCCATGCCAGCCGCCGCCGCCCCATGTCCACTGATGACCATCTGCGGCTTCAGCGCGGCCAGGCGCTTCACCGATCTTTCCGCCGCATCCCAGTCCGGCGTGAAATAGCGTGGCGGACCGTGCATCTCAAGATCCTGAACGGCGACCTCATAGACCGACTCCTGGCCTGTGGTGATGAAAGCGTCCCCTACGATCAGCGAGCGGTCCTCCTCGCGCCAGAGCGAGATATGCCCCGGGGCGTGTCCTGGCGTGTGCAGCCACTGCCATCCGGGCATTCCGGGGATCGAACCGTCGGCCGGCAAGAGTTCCAGACGGTTGCCAAGATCGATCGGCCCGCGTGGAAATAGCGGCGAGAGCAGCGCCATCAGTCCACCCCCGACCCAGGGGTCCGGCGGCGGATAGGATGTGGTCCCGTCCAAATAGGGGCGCTCGAGCGGGTGGGCGAAGACAGGCACGTCCCACGTATTCGCCAGGTCCAGAACCGTTCCCACATGGTCGAAATGGCCGTGCGTCAAGATGATCGCAGCCGGCCGCGCGTCAATCCCGAAGCGCTTCTCCGCCACAGCAAGGATGCTGCTCCGGGACGTCGGCAACCCGGTATCGATCAGCACCCATTTCCGGTCTCCGCTGCCCGGTGCGCCGAAGAACACGACATTGACGATTGCCAGCCGCAAATAACCCAGATCCGGTGCGATGCTCCAAGCACCGTCGCCACGATCCTCGCGCCTGGCGTGGTCGATATCGGAAAGTTGAATTTGAACGGTCATGTGATCCCGTGCCTCTGTTGTTTGCCGGGCAGCCGGTCGAGTTAAGCGACGCCGGTGCTACATCGTCCCGAACTTGGCTCGAGCCTCCTTGTTCCTGATGTCGCCAATCGCCACCCAGCTCGCGCCTGGTCGACCACCGGAACAAAGGCTCGGCCAGTCGGTTCGGCTTTACCCCGCTCAGGCAGGATGAGGGGGCAGCTGAGCTGAGCAATGGGACGCGGCTTGCCTGATCGGATCCGGCGTTTTGCCAAGGCAATTCGCGGTCCAAACAGGGCGGCCGAGTTTGAAACCGACTGCCCAAAGGAGACTTCGAATGGACGAAGTGGGACGCACGGACGGGCACGAAGTGGGTGAGTCGGCTCCGAAAGCTTCGCGCTTTGCCAGTTTTTTCATGGCGGGCTTTGAGTGCTCCTCGCATCGGCGCAAGGATGGCGTCCGCCTCGACCTTATTCGTGCGACTTCGCATAGTTTGCATGCCCTCGGCGATTACCGGGCCTGCGCCGAACTCGGCCTGCGCACCATTCGCGATGGGCTACGCTGGCACCTGATCGAAACCGCTCCTGGAACCTATGACTGGTCAAGTTGGATGCCTATGGTCGAGGCAGCCCAATCGGCAGGGGTCCAGGTCATCTGGGACATCTTCCATTATGGATCCCCGGATCATGTCGATCAGGGGTCCATCCAGTTCATCGATGCCTATGCCTCGTTCGCGGCGGAAGCCGTGAGGGTGTACCGTTCGATAACCGGAACATCGCCTCTGTTGTGTCCGATCAACGAAATCTCCTTCTTCGCCTGGGCCGTCGAGGTCGGCTATTTCCCGCGCGTAGGGCCGAACAAGCGGGGATGGTTCAAGCGGCATCTCGTCAAGGCTGCCATCGCCGGTGTTCGTGCAATGCGGGAGGTCGATCCGGCATGCGGATTTGTCTGGGCCGAGCCGCTCATCCACATCGCGCCTCGCGACCGGACCCGCGGCGAACGGCGCCGCGCCGAAAACGCCCGACTGGGACAGTTCGAGGCCTACGACATGTTGCTGGGCCGCGTCGAACCGGAGTTGGGCGGCAGCGAGGATGTTGTCGACGCCGTGGGCCTGAACTTCTACCCACACAATCAATGGTACATAAATGGACCGACCATTCCGATGGGGCACCACGAGTACCGTGCTCTGTCGGAAATGCTGATCGAGGTCGCTCATCGATACGGCAAGCCGATGTTCATTGCCGAAACCGGCTCGGAGGGATCGGGCGGGGCGGCTTGGCTCCACTATGTCTGCGACGAGGTGCGTGCGGCGATAAAACTCGAAGCGCCGATCGAGGGTATTTGCCTGTATCCGATAACCGCTTACCCCGGGTGGGATAATTCCCGACATGCGGAGGTGGGATTGTTTTCCGTCATCCAGGCGGATGGCACGCGACGCCTCCGCCAGCCCGTCGCGGACGAACTGGTTCGGCAGCAAGATCTGTTCGCACCAAACCGGACGCGTTGAAGGAGCGGCCGGCAACCAGGCGGGGGCGGCGTTGTGGATGCCGCCCCTGGCCGTTGGATCAGCTTTTTGCGGTCTCCCCCGCCGCGCGCAACTTGGCGTACCGCAGGGTCACGTCGCTCAGATTTTCCTTAAGCCAATCGGCCATCGCTTCCTCTTCGCTCAGATTTTGCTTGAGGACCGTTTCGGCATCCTGGAAGCCGCCGGCCTCGGCGAGCACCAGGAGCGAATTGTAGGCAGCGATCTCGTAGTTCTCGAAGGCGAAATTCGCTAGGCTGTTCTTGATGATCTCGTCGCCTGCCATCGAGTGTCCCATGGCAGCCATGCTGCCAACCATCGACAGGGCCGTGTCCTTGAGAGTCGAGTGCTCTTCATCGAGACCCTCCAGGACCGTCTCGAGCCGAGTGATCTGGCCCTCGGTCTCTTGAATATGCCGGCGCAAGCGATCAGCCACCTCAGGATAATTCTCGATACGCTCGACCTGTGGTTTCATGATCGACAGCGCTTGGTTCTCCATGGCATGGGCGTTGCGCAAGCCAACAATGAATATCGAACGGCTCTCCGAGTTGAAGTTTGTATCCATCGCAATTCTCCTTCTGTTTTCTGCCGCGGTTAATTCAGCTCCCATGTGCGGGAGAACTCGCCACCAGTCCGGCCAGGGACGTCCTTCCAGTGCCCGCCCATTCCGGCAGACTTTTCTGGATGCGAGCGAAAGTGGCCAGAGCCTGTCCGACCACCTGGTCCATGTTGTAGTAGCGGTATGTTGCCAGGCGGCCGACAAACCACACGTCGGGACAGGTTGCGGAGAGCGCTTCGTAGCGCTTGTAGAGCGCTTCGTTTTCGGCTCGCGGCACCGGGTAGTACGGGTCGCCGATATCCGTCGGGTATTCGTAAGTCAGGCTGGTCCGCGCGTTCTGCTGGCCGGTCAGATGTTTGTACTCGGTGATGCGGGTGTAATCTTGCGTCTGCGGATAATTGACGACGGCGACCGGCTGAAACTGCTCGCGGTCCAGGGTGACGTGCTCGAAACGCAGCGAGCGATAGGGAAGATGCCCAAGCTGCCACCCGAAATATTCGTCGATCGGACCGGTATAGATCATCCGCCTGAACGGGATCTTCTCACGGATTTCGCGGAAATCGGTCTGCAGCATGATCTTGATGTTCGGATGGTCGAGCATGCGTTCAAACATCCTGGTGTATCCGCCGGCCGGCATTTTCTGGAAACTATCGCTGAAATAGCGGTCGTCACGGTTGGTCCTGGTCGGCACTCGTGCCGTCACCGACTTGCTCAGTTGACTGGGATCGACGCCCCATTGCTTCCTGGTGTAGCCACGGAAGAATTTTTCGTAGAGCTCGCGGCCCACCGTGCTGACAACGACATCCTCGGCCGTGCGAACGTCCTCCACAGTCTCGCGTCGCGACGCGAAGAATTCCTCCAACTGGGCCGAGGTCAGGTCCAGTCCATAAAGGCTGTTGATCGTGTCGAGATTAATCGGGATGGGAACGAGTTTCCCGTCCACCGCCGCCAACACCCTGTGCTCGTATGACCGCCACTCGGTGAACTGCGACAGGTAGTCCACGATTGCCTGGCTGTTGGTGTGGAAGATATGCGGACCGTAGCGGTGGATCAGGATGCCGGCTTCATTGTAGCAATCATACGCATTGCCGCCGACATGGCCGCGACGATCTACCAGCAGGACGCTTTCGTGACGCTGCGAGGCTATCCTTTCGGCAAGCACGCTGCCGGCAAAACCCGCCCCGACGACCAGCCAGTCGAACATGGCTAAGCGCTCCTGCGAAGAGGGACGATTTTCTTGCGTTCATGGGCGCGCTCGATGTGAGCCGCCATGGCATTCCATGTTCGCTCCCAGGAGGTATCCGCAAGGTAGGCGTCGACTTGTTGCCGGAGCATCTGGCGCGGTCGCGAAAGAGCCGAGCGGAGCTTGGTTTCCAGATCGTCGCTGTCGGCGATTTCCACCAGCCCGGCAGCGCCGTAGCTGCGCACCACGTCCACGATCGCCGTCGAGACTACCGGCAGCCCCGCCGCGAGGAACTCCGGCGTCTTGGTCGGGCTGATGAAGCGGGTCGCTTCATTGAGGGCGAACGGCATCCAGCCGGCATCCCAATGGCGCAGGTAGTCGGGCAGATCGCGGTAGGCTTTCCCGCCCAGCCAGTGAAGGTTCTCGGCGCGCGGCAGGCTTGTAGCGTCGATCTTGACCACCGGGCCGAGCATGACGAAATGCACGTCCGGCATGGTCTCCGCCGCCTGGGCTACGAGATCGACGTCCAGCCGCTCGTCGATGACGCCGAAATAACCGACCCTCGGGTGAGGAATGCCGGCCTGATCGGCCGGGTCTTTTCCCGGCTTCCTGGCCTGGTGAAAGTGGTTCACGTCGATGCTGCTCGGAAAGGGATAGATCGCGTGATGCAGGTGGCGCTTGGTCTCGAACAAGCTCAGGCCGCCGGTGAAAACGAGATCGGCGCGGTGCAGAAGCGCCTTTTCCATCTGCCTCAATTCAGGCGGCGCATTCTTGAACGCCGAGAGTTCGTCCATGCAATCATAGACACATATGTCAGGCTCAAGGTACTCCGTGAAGCGGAGAGCCATTGGCGTATAATACCAAGCGATCAGCCGGCTGTGCGGCATAGAAGCGATTGTCTGCTGAACAAATCTGCGCTGCGTCGCATCTGCTTTCGCGGCCGACGTGCCGACCGGGAGCACTGGTGTCACAATCAGAATGTTTGGCGAGGCCTCGCTCGTCCGCATTAGCGGCTGCGGCAGTTCTTCAAAGACAGGTTCTTCAAAGTAGACAACCCTCTGCTGCATGGATGCGAGTGTGAGGATATGCTGCGGGCGTTGATGAACGAAGTTCCACCTTAAATGAGAGAAGCAAACCAGTAGATTTTGCCTGCCAGCCTGTTTACTGACGGTGACCCTGCCCAAGGCTGCTTCCATTGAGATATTCCTTTTATAGACGGTGGTTTATGTTGCGACTAACATTTGTTAATCGTGGATGAGGGGGAACTAGACTTCGGTTTCAGCTCCTAACTTTCGGGTAGGTGAGTTGTTCCAAGGTGAAACGGAGAGCCTCGGTCGCCGCTTCGGATTGGACGAATGCAAAGCGCCGGCTGCGCGGAGGCAGACTGGCTGTCTCAAATGGCGGGTCATCGAAACTGCCCCCGACCAAGTTTGCTGGTGGAGAACCGCCTTCGCCGTATTTGCGTTGAACTTGCTGGCTATAAAATGTGCCGGACATCAACTTGATTCGCCCGCAGCTTGGGCGGGTCCGGGGGGCAAGGGCAAATTCCGGGGCTAAGATGAAGATCGACTTCGATACCAACGTGTTTCCGCTGTTCCATCCGCAAAGCGTGGATGATCTCAAGGACCCATGCCCCGTCTTCGATGGCAGGCTGTGGCATGTGTTCGGCTCAAGCGGGACGGTGACGACCGAGACGTGGAGGATCCTGCACGCCACGGCCCCCGACCTCTATGGGCCTTGGACCGAGCACGAAGCGATCGAGCTTCCCATCAACGGGACCGGGGTCGCGGCTCCGGGCGTCATCCACGAAAGTGGCGTCTTCCATATGTTCATCCAGACCGAGTTCATGAAATCCGGGGGCCGCTGCGAGCATGCGGTTTCCAACGATGGCTTCCATTGGGTGGTTCTCAGCCCGGCCATTCTCGCCATCCCCGACACAGAGGAGGATGGCATCTACGATCCGCATCCGGCGGTCATTGGTGGCAAGCGCTATCTCGTTTACTCTGCCATGCCGAAATTCAACAGGGTGCCGCAGCCCGACATCTATCTCGCACGCAGCCAGTCCGACTCGTGGTTCGGGCCGTGGAAGCGGATCGGCAAGATCCTCGATCACGCTGATGTCCCTCATCACAATACGAGAGAGGACCCCGACTATGAATGGGGCATAGAAGGTGCCCAACTGGTCGAGTTGCCGGATGGCCGAGTGCTTCTGAACGCCACTTGCTTTCTTCCAAATGGCCTTCGTGGGAATCGCCAGCGCGTGTTTTTTGCCATCGCTGACGAGGTTGCCGGACCTTACGTGTCCATAGGCCCGGTACTCGAACCAGGCCAGCCGGGCGAGAACGGTCATTCAACGGTGATGATCGAAGGCAGCCAGCTTTCCCTGTTTTACCAAAGCCGGGTTGCCGCGACCGACCACCGGTGGCGCTACGGCTTGGCCCGATGTGACGTGGCTCTGTTTTCCAAGGTTGCATGATCCTGGTCTGCCGGCCGGCACGACTGCGTTCGACTGGCCGGAGCGGCTGTCGTCGTCGTGCAATTGAGTTCCGTTGACACGAGGCGATCCGTTGCCAGTTCTTTCCAAATTAAACGCCTACCCGGGCGGAACAATGCTTCCGGGCTGAGGTTCGGCTGACTTCAAACGGAGAGTCAGCCATGTATTACACCGACAAGAAATTGCAGTTCCCGGTTCGAGTCGAGACGCCGAACCCAATCTTTGCACGCGCCTTACAGCAGGCCATAGGCGGAGTGGAAGGCGAAATTCGTGTCGCCTTGCAGTATTTCTTTCAGGCGTGGGGGTGCCGTGGACCGGCCAAGTACCGCGACCTGCTGTTGAACACAGCCACCGAGGAGCTCGCCCATATCGAGATGCTGGCGACCGCGGTCGCGCTCAATCTCGAAGGGGCACCGCTTTCGCTGCAGGAGGACGTGTCGTCCGATGCGGTCGGCGGCTCTGTCCTCAACGGGATGAATTTCCGTCATATCTTGTCGACTGGGCTCGCCGCCCTGCCGGAAAACTCCAACGGTGTTCCCTTCAATGCTTCGCATGTTTATGCCAGCGGCAATCTTGCCGCCGATATGGTCGCCAACGTAACCGCGGAAGGAAGCGGACGCGTGCTTGCGACCCGCCTCTACAACATGACCAACGATGCCGGAATGAAGGACATGCTGTCATTCCTCATTGCGCGCGACACCATGCATCAGCAGCAGTGGCTGGCGGCGATCGAGGACATGGGGGGCCTGACTGCGTCTCTGCCGGTGCCCAATTCCTTCCCGCAGGAGAAAGAGCGTCAGGACGTATCCTATGCCTTCATCAACTGTTTCATCGAAGGTGTAGCACCGGCGCAGGGACGCTGGAGCGAAGGCCCGTCGATGGATGGCAAGGGCGAGTTCTCCCTGGTGCCCGGCGCACCGATGGGCGAGGAGCCAATGCTTTCGCCGCCACGGCCAAGCTCTGGCGCGCAGAGCGAGCAGATGTTCGACAGGAAGGCAGCCGAATAGTCATAGTCGCAGGCCGAAGGCGGCGGCCAAATGGGGGCCGCTTCCGCTTTGTGCCGTTCGTACTTGTCAGGTCGCGTCGGGCCGAAGGATCCTGGCGCAGACATCGCGAATGAGCTGCGGCAGGACGTCGAACGCATAGCCGACATGCAATCGTTCGAGCGGCGTGTGATAATCGCGTCCCCACGGACCGATGTTGATTGTCGGTATGTTGGCCAGGGCTCGCGTGAGGGGCCAGCGCACGCTGTCTTTCCAGGCTGGTGTGTTGCGGGCGACGACGTCGAGGGAGGACTCGGCCGCTTCGCCAAAGAAGCTCATGTCCGAAATCCCGGCGAAATAGTCCGCGCAGGTGACCACGCTGCCATAGCGAGCCGCTGCCTCGTCGGCCACCTCGACGGCAGCGGCTCGCAGCCTGGCGGCTGCCGGCTGCGCGGAAAGGTTCGTCGGCAGATAGGGAATGGATCCGAAGCCCGTCACGATGGCTGGTCCGGCCAAGCGGCTGAGTTCCCAGGCCTGCTCGGTTATCAATCGGCACTTCTGGGGCAGGGGCTGGTCGCCGGCGGCGATCGAAGCGGAAACAGCTTCGAGCCGCATCCGCTCCGGTTCTTCGAGACGCGCCAGCAGAGTCTCATACCGATGGACCGGGATCGATTGCACCATCTCCAGCAGACCTGTTTCGTGCTGAGCGGAGACGCGCCGCCGGAGCTCCTGTAAAAGACGCGAGGCCGCTTCGGCGCATAGGCTGTCGAACCGGTCGAGCACCTCACTGGGCGCCCGGCGATAACTCAGCACATTGAAAGTGGCATGGGCGGTCCGCGGTGTCGTGACATCATACCCCGTCTTTCCGTCCCGAATCCCGAGCAGGCTGGGCGGGGTGCCGGGTTCGGTGCCGCACATGTCGGTGAGCTCGGGCGCCCATTCGATCCGCGCGGCGATTGCCGCGGCGATCGCGCCGGCATTGAGGCCATTCAATGGAAAGCCGCTATGTGTGGGAACACCAACCACGCAGGCGGCCGGAAGCAGCTTGCCGACGGTTCCCAGAGCGATGACGCGACCCTTGCTGCCGTCGCCATCATCCGCGATCGCATCGAGATTGATCACCGCGAGCAAATCGAGGTCCCGCTCTTTACAGAGTCCAGGCAGCATCTGCGCCGCCTTGCGGGCGCCGGCGGAATTGTTCTCCTCGTCCGGCACTGCGATAAAAAGCAGATTTCCAGCCGGCTTTGCGCTTTCGGCAAATTCGGCGCATACGGCCAGCCCGGCTGCAAGGCCCGCCTTCATGTCGAGAAGACCGCGTCCGGCAAGGAACTCCCCGCCCGCGAAATCATGGTGGGCCAGAATGGCGGCTGGAGCGTTCGCGGCGACGAGGGAACCGTGCAACGCCTTTGTCAACGCGTCGGGCCGAGTGGCCAGAGGCTCCAACTGTCCGTAGTCGCTTGTCCCGACGGTGTCGTAGTGACCGGTCAAGAGCACGGTCGAGCGACCAGTGCCGCGCAGGAGCATCGCCACGCAGTGACGGCCGTCCTGGGGTCCGACCTCGATCGTCCAGACCTCCGCGTTCTGAAATGCCGTCTCCTTTCGGAGTTCCGCCGCCAACCAAGGGCCGAAGGCAGCCTCGCCGTCCGTGCCGGTGATGCTCTTCTGCTCGGTCAACCCGATTGCCCAGCGCCGCGCGCGACTGGACAGCGTCTCGATAGGGTTGCGGGTCATTGCGGTCCTGCCATTCGGGTGGGAACGGTGGACCCTATCCTGGTCAAGCGATTTCTCTCAAGCGTACTTCGGCCCTGGCTTAGTGGAATTAGAAGGCATTCGTGCTCTGAGGGGAACTCTCGGGCCGGGGCAGCTCATCTCGATCGCGGACTGGCGGCGCTTCCGACCAGTTCTTCCTGCATTGCTCTTGGATCGCAAAAAGCTCTTCGCCGACGGAACATCGCAGGGTCCATGAAG
Source organism: Mesorhizobium sp. BR1-1-4 (assembly GCF_020165375.1). Taxonomy (NCBI): domain Bacteria; kingdom Pseudomonadati; phylum Pseudomonadota; class Alphaproteobacteria; order Hyphomicrobiales; family Phyllobacteriaceae; genus Mesorhizobium; species Mesorhizobium sp. BR1-1-4. Next base: position 104,721 of record NZ_JAIUIB010000012.1, read on the forward strand.
TTGGGCTGCCAAGGAGGAACGTGCCATGAACGGTGTCATCTATCTTATCGGCCTCGTCGTTGTCGTGCTCGCGGTCCTCTCCTTCCTCGGTTTTCACTAGGTGACCCATGCAACGTAATGACGGCCAGGGCCGTAAAGCCACCGATTTCGACAAGGCGACAAGCGACGTTTCCGATAGGCTTGGCCGGGAAAAAGAGCGCGCGAGCGAGTTGCTTCACGATGCTCGCGACGGACTGACCCGCAAGGCTGGCGACTACGCGACAGAAGCCACGCAGGTTATTTCGGACAAGGCGGAGGAGACGCAGCGCGACATCGGATCAAGCTTGGCGGCGTTGGGCGGCGCGTTACGCGCGGCCAGCGAGCATCTGGCCAACAATGATGAAAGGACCGCGTCGAAATTTGCCCTGGACGCCGCTGGCGGGCTGGAGCGGCTTTCCTCCTCGTTGAAACAAAAGCCGTTCGGCCAGGTGCTTGAGGATGTGCAGTCTTTCGGCCGGCAAAACCCCGGTGTCCTGCTTGCCGGGTCTGTACTGGCCGGATTGGCGCTGGGTCGGTTCATCAAGGCTTCCCCGCCCAGAAGCCCCGAAGCATCTCGAAGTGCCTCGGGTGGTGCAAATTCGCAGACCGGCGAAGCTGCTGGTTGGTCGGCCGATGGGGCGCAAGGATTCGGCGGCGGTGTTGACGATCTGGCCACGCATTATGGGGAGCAAGACAGATGAACACTCAAGACAATCCCAGCCTCGCGACCCTGGTGACCGACTTGGCCCAAAACGTCACCACGCTGGTGCAAACCGAAGCCAGGCTTCTGCGGGCGGAGCTCTCTGAAAAGTTTACCAAGACGGGCGCTGGCGCCGCCGAGGTGCTGGGCGGGGCCATCTGCCTGCTCGCGGCTCTGCTCGTGCTGCTTCAGGCACTGGTCATCGCATTGACGAGGGCAGGGCTGGGGGCCGGGTGGTCCTCTCTGTTGGTCGGCGTGGTGGTGGCAGTTCTTGGCGTCATTCTGCTGCGCACCGGCATGGCAAGCATGGCGCCTTCCGAACTTACTCCCGACCGAACCCAGGAACAGCTCAGGCGCGACGCGACTGTGATCAAGGAACAAGTGAGATGACCGAGAAATCCGCAGCCGAACTCGAACGCGAGGCGGAAGCCGCGCGCGCCAGGGTGGTGGAGACCGCCGAATCCATTCGAGGCAAAATGACACCGGGACAATTGCTGGACGAATTCACCGGCATCTTCTCTGGAGGAGAGAGTTCGGCAATGCTCAACAACCTGAGAACGCAGGTCAGGGACAATCCCTTGCCCGTGACCATGGTGGGCGCCGGTCTGGCTTGGCTGATGCTGGGCAGCGGTCCGTCGAACGGCAGCCGTCGCCCGGCCGGCTATACGGCGCCAACCCCGCCCCGCGGGGGTGACGAGGCGGAGGGCGGCGGCTTGGGCAGCACGCTCTCCGGAACCGCTGAATCGCTCACGTCGGCCGCAAGCAGCGCTGGCGCAGCCATATCGGGCGCAGCAAGCGGCGTCGCCGAAGGGCTGACGAGCAACGCCGCCAGCGCAGGATCGACGGCTGGCGACATGGCTGCGAAAGCCAGCCGCTCGGCACAGGAGCTGTTGAACGATCAGCCCCTCGCCGTTGCGGCGGTCGGTCTCGCCATCGGCGCCGCGATAGGCGCCATGCTGCCCCATACCGCAATGGAGGATGAGCAGCTGGGCGGCTATGGCGAGAAGCTTCGCAACACCTCGGAGACCATGCTCGAGCAAGGCCTCGATCAGGCCAAGCAGGTTGCCGCGGACGCCTATGAGACGATCAAGCAGCAAGCTGGACGGCAGGACACGCAAGCAGGCACGGTGGCCGACCAGATTGGTGAAATCGTCAAGTCCGCGGCCGACACGACGGAGCAGTCCGTACGGGAACGGATCTCTCCCCCGTCGGAACAAAAATCCTAGCCGAGGATGCTGGAGCCGCCGTAACGATGTGCGATTCTCGCAAGGCAAGGCGGGAGCTTCAACCGATTGGCAGTGGGGGCTCCGCCACTTCAGCAACCACGATTGCGGCGGGCGCTTCGAATGAAGCGCCGCCTTCGATACACCAGCGCGCCAAAGGGTTGTAGCGCCAATTTTCAGAGCTCTTTTCGCAGGAAGATGCGCGCCGCGCCAGGAATGCCAAATTCAACCCTGCCAAATTCCTCGTATCCGTGGCGAACATAGAAGCCAGGTGCTTGGAAGCTGCTGGTCTCGACCACGGCGCGGGCGCAGCCACGCTTTCTTGCCTCTGTTTCAACGGCTGACAGGAGCCGGCTGCCATACGACTTTCCTCGTACATCCTCAGCCACGAAAAACATGTCCAGGAACAACAGTCCAAGCTCAGTCCTGCCCCACAAACCCCCAAGGACCTTTCCCGAGGCATCCCGCACTATGGCGCCGATCGGCATTCGATCCGCGACGCCGGACTTGGCCACATTGTAGCGATAGAGCGCAGCGCCCGCTTCTGCCTTGGCATCCCCGCCGGTTTCAACCAACTCGATCAGGAGATCCGGCTTCCGTGCTGCGCGGCTCGCTGAACATGCCCAGTCTGAAACCTGCTTCGATCTTGTCATCGTTGGATCTGCGGAGGAGACTTTGGCTTCACTTGCCGGCCCCGCCGCCCACGGCCATTCGAATGCCAAGGCCGACAATGAAGCAGCCCGCTATCCGTTGTTGCCAAAGTCTCACGCGGGGTCGACGCATGACCCATTCGCCGAGCACACCAGAAGCAACCGCATAGGTCCCCAGGACCAAGACGCCAGTCAATTTCTGGGTCGCGCCGAGCATCAGCATCTGGAACCAGACAGAGCCACGGTTCGGATCGACGAACTGAGGCAGGAAGGCGATCATGAAGGTCATGGGCCAAGGATTGATGAGGTTGGCTATCATACCTTCCCGCATCGCGGCGAGCGGCCCGACGCGCTCGACGCAATCGAGATCCAGATCGCTTTTCGTGTCCGAGAGCAAACTTATGCCCAACCAGACCAGATAGGCTGCTCCAGCCCAACGGAGCGTGTCAAATGCCAATGGCGATGCACGCAAGAGCGAGGAGACACCCAGGGCGATCAGCGGCAGTTGCACCATGCCTGCGCCCAATGTCATTCCCACGACCGTGAACAACGCCACGCCACGGCCTTGCCCGATGCCACGTGCCATGACCAGCATGCTGTCGGGCCCAGGCGGCATCTGCAACAGGATCACGGTGCCGAGAAAGGCGAACCACAGATTGGGATCGATCTTACACCTCCTTGGCCCAAGCCTATTTGGTGCGTTCAATGGTGGCCCCCTGTCCCGGCAAGCGGCGACATCCTTGCCGGCGCGATCGCCCCTGGCGCCGTCTGGCCGGCCTTGTCAGACCGTATGGCGAGCCCCTGCTCGATGAGAACTCCGTCGCAAGGCGATATTTCCGGCCCGGAGCATGCGGCATTTTTCTCGGCGTCACAATTTTCCAAAGGGAGATTTGTTCCCGGGGAACGAACGCTGCGTGTCATCCGGCAGCGGCTGTTCAAGCAAGGAAGTCCAGGATCGCCTTTGCCAACAGGTCCGGTGCTTCTTCGGCGACATGGTGGCCGCTGTCGATGCCTCGGCCCTGCAGGTGCCGGGCCCATGGGCGCCAGATCGCCAGCACATCACCATAGAGCCGTTCAAGATCGTCGCGCAGCGACCACAGGACAAGCGTTGGGCATTCGACCCGGAGCCCTCGGGCGCGATCCTCCGCATCGTGCCGGCGATCGATCGTGAGCCCGGCCCGGTAGTCTTCCAGCATGCCATGCACGACATGCGGACTGCTGATCGCCGCCTGATAGTCCTCGAAGTTTTCTCTGCCCATCGCCTCGGCCGATCCGCCATACCAGGCCTGCGGATCGACATTGATGGCGCGCTCGGGCTTGTCTGGCTGGGCAAAGAAGAACCAATGCCACCACTCTGTCGCAAAGCGGCTGTCGCAACGCTCCAGATGCTCAAGGACCGGAATGCCATCGATTTCGACAAGGTGCGAAATACTGGCAGGATGATCCATCGCCATCCTGAACGCGGTAAGGGCGCCACGGTCATGCCCGGCGACGGCGAAACGATCAAAACCAAGCCTGTGCATGAGAGCCACGCAAATGCCGGCCTTTGCCCGCTTTGAAGATCCCGCGCTTTCCCAGGCATCGGCCGGGACGGACGATTGCCCGAACCCCGGCAGGTCCGGGCAAATGACGGTGTGATGTCTTGCCAGGATCGGCGCGACGCGATGCCATGTGGTGTGGGTTCGCGGGTGCCCATGCAGGAGCAACACTGGCGGGCCAGCCCCACCATGGCGCACGCGCAATGTCGCATCCGCAAGCTTGACGATCTCCAGGCTAAAGCCGTCGAACATCATTTTTGCCGAGGATCGGTCAGCGACTGTCCAGCGGCGACGAAAGTGCCCTCCTTCCGAGCGACCGCAGCGGCCAGAAGCGTACGCGCCGCGTTTCGGACTTCTTCCTGCAGGTCCATGTCGTCGTCGAGCTCGTTGTGGCTGGTAGCGTATGGCTTCCAATAACCGGTGTAGCGGTCGAGTTCGGCCTTCGGCCCCGCCGGGACCATTTCGATCGATTTCAGCCAATCCGATAAAGAGCGCCGGACGTTTTCGGCTCCCTCGGTATCGCCGTGCACGATTACCGAGAAGAGCCGGCCGGCAAGGTGCCGGGGATAGTCCCATCCCTCGAGTTCCAGCGCCTTCGCCTCCCGCGCCTCCTTGCCGTGCGTGGAACTAGGATCGGGATTGCCGCCATCGGCGCATACCAGACGGTCCATCATCAGCTTCAGCGGCGAGGTGGCCTGATACCAGTGGACAGGCGTTATGATCATCACCGCATGGGCGGCAACCCACATTGGATAGATCTCGTTCATCCAGTCCTGCGTCTGGCCGAGCGAATGATTTGGATAGCAGGAGCAAGGCCAGTGACAAAGCGCGGCAGCGGTGGAGAAGCAGGCCTTGCAGGGATAGATTTTGCGGCCGTATTCGGCGGCCAGCCGGGACAAATCCAGGATCTCGACTTCCGCGCCGCCGGCCTTGAAAATCTTCCGGGCGATTTCGACAAAACGATAGGATTTGGACATCTCGCCGGGGCAGGTGTGCTCGCTGCGCGGCGATCCGTTCACGATCAGGACGCGGCGTCGTTTGCCCAGCTCGTTCATGCGCTTTGCGCGCTCGATTGCTTGTCTGGCCTTGAGCCAATCGACCGCCAGATCGTAATCGGGATCGGCGAAGCCACGGCCCGCCTTTCGGGTCCGCGGGCTCTTCCTGGAATCCCTGTAGGCCTGCCAGGCGACCTCCGTTATCCGCTCGATGTCGGCGGCCAGGGGCTCGAACGCCGGATCATTGAACTGTTCGCCATAGCGACGCTTGAAAGCCTGTTCGTCCAGGCGGGGGCTGGGCATGCCCTTGCGCGGTTCTGGCGCGCCGCGCTTCAGCCAATCGAACATGGGGTTTCACCTCTGCATGGAAAGCGATCCAAGCTCAAACGCGGCAAACAGGCACGGCGTTCCGAACGCGCCATAGCCATGATCTGCAAGGACTTTTGGGCGAGTACAAAACAAGGCGCGCCGGAATCACCCGAGCCGGCGTGTTTCGAATTGATTCGCCAAGTTCGGTACGAAGGCGTACACAAAGAGGTCGTCAGCAGCACGATCCGGGCGTTGACGCTTGGGAGCGACCATCGCACTCCTGCCCCAGCGTGAGGCTAGGATGTCATGACAAAAGACCCTGAGCGCCCCGGTCTGGCGGCCGAAGCCGTGCGTACACTTGCCCGGGAATCGGGCGCTACGGAACAGCAGATCCGTGACATAGTGTTGCTGGTAGGGTTTGACCGTGCCTCGATCCTCAGAGAAGCTCGTCTTCTGGCGAAGGATGGATAGCCGACAAAACTTGCGATTTGTCCACAGCAGCTATTGTCGGTTTCATACCGACGCGGCCGCCTGCCTAGTGCTGGCCGGGTGGGACAGTTTATGTTTTGCCACCGTCCCCTCGTTCGAGGGGCGCGGCCGGCCGAGAGATCCCAGTGCTCTTGCCCAAGTGGAGAGCGTCTCGTGGATCCCAAGATTCTGCAGGCCAAGAGCGAGTTGTTGCGCCGAATGAGCGTGGCCGATTTCGAGCGGCTGCGGCCGCATCTCGAAAGTGTTTTTCTAGAGTTGCGCTCGCCGTTGGAGATCGAAGGCCAAAAGATCGAAGCTGTCTATTTCCTGGAGAGTGGCATCGCATCGGTCGTCGCCAAGACTGCGGGGACGGCTGAATCAGAGGTGGGAATAATCGGCTTCGAAGGGATGACCGGTTCGGCGCTGATCATGGGCGACGATCTGGCAAGCTTCGATTGCTACATCCAGTCGACGAGCGAAGCGATACGGATGAGCGCCGCGCCGTTCGTCGAAGCCTTGGAAGAGAGCCCTACCTTGCGGCCGTTCCTGTTGCGCTACGTCCAGTACCTCCATGTCCAGACCAGCTACACGGCGTCGATCAACGCGCGGCACAGCCTGGAGGTCAGGCTGGCGAGATGGCTTCTGATGTGCAGCGACCGAACCGTCGGCGACAGGCTTATGATAACCCACGAATTCCTTTCCGTCATGCTGGGCGTCAGGCGCCCTGGAGTTACCGTGGGGCTTCAGACAATCGAGAGCCATGGCTACATCCGTGCCCGCCGCGGCGAAATCACGATCCGGGATCGGAAAGGTCTCGTGGCGCTGGCACGGGAATCTTACGGCCCTCCCGAACTGCAATACCGTCGGCTGGTCGGGGACCTCGGTTCAAAGAACCCTTCGAGGCAGGACCGCCCGCCCAGCTGACCGCCATCATGCCGACATTGCTGGGCGAGGATCGCGGAAGTGGCCGACGCGACGATGCCGGTGACGGCACATTGCCTAAGCCCGCATCGGCCACTGCGGCATGATTTGGGGATGCCGCCTGGTTAATCTAGTCATCTGCCAATGACTGACAATAAAGGGCCAAGGCTCGGTAAGAAACGTACGAAGCCGAACCTAATCTCACTGACGGGAGGCGATACGGGCCCTGCTCATCTCGCACACGGAATGGAACTGGCGTCCCACCGCTTGCCAGGCAATGTTACTCGCGCTGCGGATATTGCGAACTTGAATTCCCGGAGCACACCGCGCTTCGCGCCATTCACCGCCGACAGCGATCGGCATTGGTCAGGGCAATCACAAGTCCTTGAACGCAAACAGTTCCCGGAACATCTCAACTTCAGGTTTGTTTGAAGCCCAGATGCCATCTGGAGCAGGGGCGGAGAAGATCCGTGGCCAATTCGCGATCGATACCGGTGGTCGTCGGCCGTCCGATCCATCGGACACCGATGGCGGTCGCCAATGCCTGTTTCATCGGCACGCTGCTGACCGACCTCACCTATTGGCGAACGGCGGACATGATGTGGGCCGATTTTTCCGCATGGCTGCTGTTTGCCGGCCTCGTGATGGGCGCTCTTGCGGTGCTTGCGGCGCTTTTCGATCTCTTCACCCGTCGAATTCTCCGTACGCACGGAGCCTATCTGCTCGGCGGCCTGGTGGTGCTAGTGCTGTCGTTCTTCAACGCGCTGGTGCACAGCCGTGACGCCTGGACGTCGGTCGTGCCGACAGGGCTCATCCTCTCCGCGGCGGCCGTGATCGTCTTGGTTCTCGTGTGGTTGCTGGAATGGAGCACCGGCCGCACCCGCGTCGAGGTGCTCGAATGAACGCCCTGCAGGTTTCGAACACTCACATCCGGCGTGCCCTTGGGTTCGGTCTGTTGTGCGGATCGCTTTTGGCATTGCCCGCCTGCAGCAACGACGACCCAGACCCAAGCGGCCAGGTCGGGCCAAATCCGACACTGCCTGAACCAACGCAATATCTTGTTCCGCCCATGCATGTCGCTTCGGTCGTCGGCTGGAAGCAGGACGAGAAACCAACGGTCGCGAAGGGTTTGCAGATCCAGGCATTCGCCAAGGGATTGAAGCATCCACGCTCGCTCTACACCTTGCCGAACGGTGACGTTCTCGTGGTCGAGTCCGTGGCGCCGCCCGGCGCCGCGATCAAGCGTCCGAAGGACCTGATCATGGGCTGGATCGAGTCCATGGCGACGTCGGGCGGCGGCACCGAGGGAAGCAACCGCATCACGCTGTTGCGTGATACGAACGGCGACGGCGTGCCCGACGTGCAGGATGTCTTCCTCGATCATCTCAATTCGCCCTTCGGCGTGGCCCTGGTCGGCAACGATGTCTACGTCGCCGACACGGATGCGATCGTGCGTTATCCCTACACATCCGGCGAGACCAAGATCACCGCGCCAGGCACCGTGCTGACGCCGCTGCCCGGCGGCCCGATCGATCATCACTGGACCAAGTCTCTCGTCGCCAGTCCGGACGGATCGCTGCTTTATGTCGGCGTCGGCTCCAACAGCAACATCACCGAGAACGGCATCCAGGCGGAAAAGGATCGCGCCGCGATCTGGGAGGTCGACAGGGCGACAGGCCGTTCGCGCATTTTCGCAAGCGGGCTGCGCAATCCCAACGGTTTAAGCTGGGAGCCGCAGAGCGGAGCGCTGTGGGCCGTCATCAACGAGCGCGACGAACTCGGCCCCAATCTGGTTCCCGACTACATGACTTCGGTCAAGGACGGCGCGTTTTATGGCTGGCCCTACAGCTACTATGGCCAGCATGTCGATCCGCGGGTGATGCCGCGGCGGCCGGACCTGGTCGCCAAGGCCATCCCTCCAGACTATGCACTGAGTTCCCATGTCGCGCCCCTGGGACTGGCATTTTACACCGGCACCAACCTGCCCGAATCCTATCGCAATGGCGCCTTTGTCGGCGAACATGGCAGTTGGAACCGCAAGCGCTTCAACGGCTATAAGGTCGTTTTCATACCGTTCAATGGAGGTCATCCTGACGGTAAGCCTCAGGACGTCGTCACCGGTTTCCTTGACAATGACAACAAGGCACATGGGCGGCCTGTGGGCGTTGCCGTCGACAAGGCGGGCGCGCTGTTGATTGCGGACGATGTCGGAAACACGGTCTGGCGCGTGACCGCAGCTCGGTAGTTATCGGATTGTATGCGCAGGAAGCCCGGTAGTGAAACTGATCCTCACGCTGTTATCGGCGGCGTAACCTATACTGAGGATTCAAAGCATGCGTTACCCGGCACTCGCGATAAGTCGAGAGGAACAAAGGTCGCGCCGCCTTGTTAGCGATGATGGCGCGCTATTATTTTGATCTAGTCGACAACGGAACCTCCTTCCCGGACATTGAAGGAACCGAGCTTCCGAGCTTGGAGGCAGCTGAGGATGAGGCGGCAAAGGCGTTGCTCGAAATAGCAAAGGACCAGACGCCTGAAGGCAATTTCCGAGAGGTTGCCCTGCATGTCCGTGCTGGTGCTAGCAAACCCCTCGTTATGGTAAAGGTAACGTTCGAACTGGTGCGCAACGGATCTGATCGCGATGGACCCGTGGGAACCTGACTACTTCCTCAATGAAAGTGCGCGCCTATATCAACGGAGGACGGCGGCACAGATTGCCGATCTTCGCTCGAATATTGAAGACATGCGGCGCGTAATCGAGGAATCGCGCAAGCTGCTGGACCGGCTTTCCGCCAAATCAGGCACTATCCACCCGTAGGGAATGACAAGGCCCGCTCGTAACGCGGGCCGCTTGAGTTGTGGTGGAGCAATCCGCCTCATAACTGAGTTTAAGGCGGCTCATCTCGGTTCGTTGTTGATGCTCAGATAGGTAGGGTCGAACTCGGCAAGCCTGGCAAGCTGGTCCCAGTCCAGAATGGTGACCATATGGTTCGTCCAGGTGATTACCTTGATCTTCTTCAAACCTCCGATCACCCGGTTCATGTGCACGACCGACAACCCAAGCACGTCGGCCATTTCAGTCTGTGACAACGGTAGATGGAAACTCATGCCGCTGGTGCGTTTCACCGCCTGCAGACGTACGAACAGTTCGCAGATGAGATGGGCCAGATGCGAGGTCCTGGAGCGGCGGCCCATTGCCACGATCCATTCGCGATGTATGGCCCCATCGACCAGCGTATCGAGCCACAACAGCCGGGTCAGGTGAGGGGCCTGTTCCGTGATGGCTTTCAGCTTGTTGTGGTCCGCGTACATCACCCGGCAAGGCGACAGCGCGACGATACCGTGATCCATGGTCTTGAGCAAAAAGGCGTGGAGATCGACGAAGTCGCCGGGCACCTGCAAGGACGTGAACTGCCGGCCGCCGTCCTCGAGCACCTTGTAGCGTGCCGCCAGGCCATCCAGCAGCATGGTGCTATAGGTTGGCCGGGACCCCGCTTTGACCACATCTTGCCCCTTTTCGAACTCGCGTCCGAAAACAACCGTTTCGGCCAGCAAGACCTTCTCGACGTCCGACAGAGTGTCGTGCTGGCCGAGTTGCAGATAGAGGGACTCTAACATCATAGCCTCGAGGCGATCGGGGTTGAAACGCCGATCGCCAGATGTCCTGGACGCAAGGATAGCAGCCGGACCTTAGGCCTTCGGAAGATGGCGGACCCTATCATCGGCAGCCTGCGCGTATTCTGGCGCAAGCGCCGGAGCGGGAACCACCAGTGTCGCTGGGTATTAGCACGCTAGAGGTGTCCAAGGCTGCCCCGAAAATGAAACGGTGTCATTTCGATCTCTATAACGGTCATGGCCCCGTACCCAACGACGACGGCAGCCATTTGAATCGCGAGAACAGGCGAGGGCAGAAGCCATTCGCATTTCGCAGGAAGTCGCTCGCGATGAAATGCCGGATCGCGACCTGGTCAACATACCGGCAAAGTGCGCAATGAGGCGGGCGCCCAGGTGTTCGAGGCATCGCTTGTCCTGACCGCCGGGTGGAGCGCGTGACCTTGATGCGGTCAGCGTAGGAGTCGCTGTGGAATTTGCACCACATTTTCCGATCCGGGCAGTTCAAAGGCCATGGCCAACCGACGCAAGGAAGCCATTTCCACGATCAACTCTTCGATCGAACGATCCGGCAATCCCGTCTTCACTTTCTGCCTTACCCTTGCTGTGAGTTCATGAACGCGGACAGGCACGAAAAGCGCGCTGTCGTCCAGCAATCTGCTGATTTCGATCACCACATCGGCGTCAATGTCTTTCGGCAATTCCCGCATGGGCGTCACCTTGGTCTCGAAGCGATCCGAAGGCAGCCAGGCATTGCGCATCAGAGGGCATGCCGGACGCGGATCGATCATCGGATTCATAAAACCACCCACCCGGCGTGTCACTAAAAACGTTGGTACGAAAATTACCAAACGGGTTGGTTCCCGTAATCCATGTATTTTGGCATCGCGCGACTACAGGCATCGTCCAGTGGCGCTTGTCGCATACCAGGACGCGATTGCCGCCAGCATCCCGGCACTCACTTGGTGAACTCGTCGTCAAGAATGCGCAACGCTTCTTCATACTTGGCCGTGGATGCTCCGATCTGCTTTGATTGCCAGATATTATCGGCCAGATCCGCCCGTTTTACCGGCAGCGCCAAGGGGTTCGAGGCGGCCCGGCGTACGAATGCGAAATAGTCCTCGCCTTCTCTGCGTGTCATGGCGTCGACCGCGGCGGCGATCGTCGGTCCAAAGCCCGCCTCTTCGAGCTTGGCCCGGCTCCAGCCTTCGCTTTTTTCCAGGACATCGTGCAGATAGGCGACGACTTTCTGATCTATCGTTTCGACGGCGTCGGCCACTCGACGGCAATGATCGATATAGGGGCCTCCTGTCTTGTCATGCTGCGATGCATGCGCCTGCTCCGCAATCTTGGCCGCCCGATAGAAAATACTCATCACATCGATCTCCGTCCTTTCGGCCAGCGAGCCGCATCGCCTTCATGCGCTACCAGCGTTCCTCGGTTTCGCGGTGCGGCAAGTCCACGCCGCAGCAGACCCAGCCGAGCCGCTGCCCTAATCCGTAGTTGTAGCGAGGCTCCAGCCGCGCTGGATCGTCGAATGTGCCGACATGCAGCGCGATTTCCCCGGGCGAGACGTCATAGGCAAGGCTGAGCGGCGATCCGCAGGCGGGACAGAACCCCCTTTGGGCGATTGGCGAAGATCGGCGATAGGCGGGAGTGGCGTCGATCCAGGTCAGGTCTGGCGAAGGCACCCACGCCAGGACCGCAAATGCACTGCCGGTCGCGCGCCGGCACATATCGCAATGGCAATAGTGCACTCTCGGTTCGCTTGTGACGTTGAAGCGAATCCGGCCGCAAAGACATCCGCCGTTCAGTTCCACCTTGGCTCCAGTCCGATGAGCCTGCGTTTCGGCGGGCTCTCCAATCTCGTGCGGGCAGCTTCGTTCATCTGGCGAAAACGTCGGCCGCCCTCGTCGGTTCCTATGCCCCGCAGGAGGGGTTCGCGCACGGGGCTCTCGTCTTTTCGAGCGCCGTGGCATTGAGGCCGCTTCTGTCGGCGGCCCTGCGGAAAATGGCCAGCCAGGTCCAGAGCCAGGCCGCCGATCGGCTATCGAGCCGCTTCGGTTTCGACGAAGCAATGGGCAGAAAAAGACTTCTTTTTGCGATCCGGCCCGGATGCTCTGTTGCAAACCTTAGAACACGCAAGGCTCGCTGGGAGGCGACGCCCAAACAAGAGCGGCTGCCGAAACGCAACCGGCATAGGCCGCGAGAATGAGGCCGATGCCGGCAACAGCCATAGGGGAACCACGACAATGAAGACATTTCGAAACTGCCTGATGGGCGCGGTCGGCGCAGGCCTGCTGGGCCTGGGGCTTGCAGCTCCCGCCAATGCGGGCGCCATCCGTCTCGGCATGACGACCTGGGTAGGTTACGGGCCGCTGTTTCTTGCCCGCGACCTCGGTTACTTCAAGGAGGCCGGCGTCGACGTCGACCTGAAGGTCATAGAAGAATCAGCGCTTTACATGGCTGCGGTCGCCGGCGGCGATCTCGATGGCGCCGCCTCCACCGTAGACGAGCTGATGAAGTACCGCTCGGACGATCTCTGCTTCAAATACGTCCTTGCGCTCGACGACAGCCACGGCGGTGATGGCGTCGTCACGCAGCCCGATATCAAGTCGCTCAAGGATCTGAAGGGCCAGCAGGTGGCCTTGAACGAGGGCTCCGTTTCCGAATTCTGGTTCAACGTGCTCCTGAAAAAGGAAGGCATGACCGAGGATGACGTCACCATCACCAACATGACCGCCGATGACGCGGCGACTGCCTTCATCGCCGGCCAGGTTCCCGCCGCCGTGACATGGGAGCCGCACCTCACCGAAGTCCGCAAGGGCGGCAAGGGAAAGGTGCTGATCGATTCCACGACCACCCCTGGCTTGATCGTCGACGTGATCGCCCTCAAATGCGATCTGGTCGAAAAGCATCCCGAGGACGTAAAGGCCCTCGTTAAGGGCTATTACAAAGCGGTGGAATACATCAAGACCAATCCGGAAAAGGCCTATGAGATCATGGCCAAGGGCATTGGCGGTTATCTCGAAAAGCCCGAGGATTTCGCCGCCGGCGCCAAGGGCGTGCGCTATTACGATCGCGATCGCAACCTGGAATTCTTCGGTATGCCGGAAAAGAGCGAGGCGTCCGAGCTGGTGAATTTCGCGCAGGACATCTGGGGCAAGGCTGGCAAGCTCAAGATGACGATCGACGCAAAAACCATCCTCGATACCGACTTCATCAGGGAACAATGAGCCTTCGAGAAACCGGGGTCGGTCCGCTTGGGCCGACCCCGATTTCCCGACGGGCCGGAGCCTTCTCGCTTCAGAAAATCAACGGAGGCCATGCCATGGCACAGAGGCGGACGGCGTGGACACGCCTGACGACCCCATTCGCCAACATTCCCGCCAGCACGGCAACGACACTCGCGCTGGCGATGTGGGTGGCCGTGATCGGCGGCTGGGCGCTGCTGTCCTATGGCCGCGTCGTGCCGAACATGTTCCTGCCGACGCCCGGAACCGTGCTGCAGACGACCTATCGCATGTCCCAGGACGGCAGCCTTTTTTACCACACTTTCACCAGCGCCAAGGTGGTGATCCTGGGCTTCATCGTCTCCTCGCTGATCTCGGTGCCGCTGGGGCTGTGGATGGGGACCTATCGGGTGGTGCAGGCGCCGCTGGAGCCCTTGGTCAACTTCATCCGCTACCTGCCTGTGACCTCCTTCGTGCCCCTGTTCATCCTTTGGATCGGCATCGGTATCGAACAGCGCATAGCGGTCATCTTCTTCGGCACCTTCTTCCAGCAGCTCGTGATGATTTCGGACTGTGCGCGCAGCGTCTCCAGGGACCTGGTCAACGCCTCCTACACTTTGGGCACCAAGCGCAGCGAAGCGGTGTGGCACGTCATTTTCCCGGCCGCGCTTCCAGCCATCCTCGACACGCTTCGCGTCACCATGGGCTGGGCCTGGACCTATCTGGTCGTGGCCGAACTCGTCGCCGCGTCGAGCGGCCTCGGCTATATCAGCCTGAAGGCGATGCGAGGCTTCCAGGTCGATGTGATCTTCATGGCAATCGCCGCGATCGGGCTTCTGGGCCTTATCACCGACACGGCGTTCCGCATCATCCGGGCCAGGGTCGCGCCATGGGCATCCTGATCTTGAACGCAAGCTCGCAAACCGCAGTCGGATCAAGGGTAGCAATGAGCGAGACCATAAAGGCGAACGATCTGGCCGGCACGGCCGCGACGACCGGCGATCCGCGCTCGACCGGCACGACGATGGCCGTTGAGGACGTGACATTGCGTTACGGCGACGCCAACGGCGTGCTGGCGCTGGACGATGTGTCGCTGAAGGTGGCCAAGAACGAATTCTGCGTCATCGTCGGCCCTTCGGGATGCGGCAAATCGAGCCTGCTCTACCTTGCGGCCGGCCTCAACGACGCGACTTCAGGCAGCATCAAGGTCGATGGCAGGGAAGTGATCGAACCGGGTCCAGACAGAGGCATGGTGTTCCAGAGCTACACCTTGTTTCCCTGGCTCACCGTGCGCGCCAACATCGAGTATGGACCCAAGCGCAAGGGCCTGCCGGCGGGGCGGCGCAAGCAGATCGTCGACCAGTATCTCGACGAAGTCGGCCTCGCGCCGTTTGCCGACCACTACCCCGCCCAGCTTTCCGGCGGCATGAAGCAGCGCGTGGCGATCGCGCGCGCCCTTGCCAACGATCCGGCCGTTCTGTTGATGGATGAGCCGTTCGGCGCCCTCGACAGCCAGACGCGCGGCACCATGCAGAAACTGCTTTTGCGCGTCTGGGAGCGGCAGCAAAAGACGGTGCTGTTCGTTACTCACGATATAGACGAGGCGCTGGTCCTGGGCGATCGCGTCTTGGTGATGACGGCCCGGCCCGGCAAGATCAAGGCCGAGATCAAGGTCGACATCCCAAGGCCGCGTTCGATGGATGTGATCCTCGAACCCGAGTTCATCGCCCTCAAGCGCCGCATCCTCGGCCTCTTACACGACGAGATCGATGAGGATCATTGAGAGCAATCTCGAGGAAACACAAAGGGTCGTCGGCAGGTCGGCGTTGCCAACGCTGAACTGCCTACGATGTTGAAAGGCGGAGCGGGTCCTTACCTTTCGCCGCGATACGCCTAGCCCAGGATCATCTCCGAGCACTTCTGTCCGATCATCATGCTTGGCGCGTTTGTGTTGCCGCCGATCAGCTTCGGCATGACTGACGCATCGGCGACCCGGAGCCCGTCCATACCTCGCACTTTCAGCGTCGCCGGATCAGCGACCGCCATAGCGTCCGTCCCCATCTTGCAGGTCCCGACGGGGTGGTAGACGGTCAGAGCTTCGGCGCGCAGATAGGCCAGGATCTCGTCGTCGCTGCTGACATCCTTGCCCGGAAGCATTTCCTTGCCACGCACCGCATCGAACTCGGATGCGGCCAGGATCCTGCGCGCGATCTTGATGCCTTCGACAAGCACCATGGCGTCGTCCTCGTTGGCGAAGAAGCGGTGGTCGATGAGAACGTCACGGCGAGAACTGTCCCGTGACAATCTGATCTCGCCAACGCTTTTCGGCCTGAGAACGCAGGTGTGAATGGCGTAGCCGTGGCGATATTCGATGAGCCTGCCGCGATGGCTGCGATAGCCCGGCACGAAGTGGAACTGAACATCGGGCAGGCCGTTCGCGTGCCTGGTTTTGGCAAAGCCACCGGCTTCGACATAGTTGGTGGTGAGGATTCCCTTGCGGCGCGCGAAATACTGGAAAGGCGCTGCCGCAATGCGGGGCAGGTTGGCAAACGACAGGCCGAGCGTCCTGGTGCTCCTGGAGCGCACGGTGATCATGCCGTCGACATGGTCCTGCAGGTTCTTGCCGACACCAGGCAGATCGAGAATCGGCGTGATGCCGATCTGCCGCAGCTCGTCCGCGGGGCCGATGCCGGATGCCATCAGGATCTTGGGCGAGTTGATGGCCCCGGCACAGAGCACGATCTCGCGGCTGGCCGCGAGTATTTTTTGCTCGCCGTCGTGGCGCACCCGCAGGCCAGTGGCGCGCCCTTCGGCGATGACAAGGTCGACCACCTCGCATGCACTGAGCAGCGTCAGGTTTCCGCGATGGAGCACCGGACGCATGAAGGCGGTAAAGCTGCTGAAGCGCTGGCCCCGGTTCTGGGTGACGTTGTAGATGCCGAGGCCGAACTGGCTCTCGGCGTTGAAGTCGTCGTTGGCGGGCAAGCCGGCATTTTTCCCGGCCTTGACGAACATGCTGGAAAGCACGTTCGGATCGCGCGGATTGTCGACCATGAGCTCGCCGTCCGTGCCGTGATAGCGCGGGTCCTGGGCGATTAGGTTGCGCTCCAGCTTCTTGAACACCGGCAGCACGTCGTTGTAAGCCCAGCCGATGCAGCCGAGCCCGGCCCACTCGTCATAGTCCTGCGCGGCGCCGCGAATATAGACCATCGAGTTGATCGAACTCGATCCGCCCAGCGCCTTGCCCCGGTTGACCGGAATGCTGCGGTTGTTGAGATGGGGCTGCGGCACGCCGACGAAACAATAGTCGTAGTTCGGGTTGCCATAGAGCGACAGAATGCCCGCCGGAATCCTTACCCGCAGGCTGTTGTCGCTGCCGCCTGCCTCTACCAGGCACACCCTGACCGACGGATCGGCGCTCAGCCGATTGGCCACCACGCATCCGGCCGAACCGGCGCCGACGACAATGTAATCATAGCTCTCAGTCTTCATGCCAGCCCCTCGAGAATGCCGGCTCGTGGCATTGCCGAA
The DNA here is from genome assembly GCF_020165375.1 of Mesorhizobium sp. BR1-1-4. Classification (NCBI taxonomy): domain Bacteria; kingdom Pseudomonadati; phylum Pseudomonadota; class Alphaproteobacteria; order Hyphomicrobiales; family Phyllobacteriaceae; genus Mesorhizobium; species Mesorhizobium sp. BR1-1-4. The sequence continues at coordinate 121,919 of NZ_JAIUIB010000012.1, forward strand.
CGGACCGCTGCGAGGCTGCGTTCTGTTCCGCAACAATTCCGTGCCGACACGTGCCCGGCTTCGCGGCCAGCTCATGCGGCGCTGCGGATCCGGCCGCTGAAACTGTAGATGCGTCCATCGGCACGAGAAATTCGGAAATGGTTACGCGTGACTTCGGAGATTCGTTATGGGCGCCCACCGGCGCGTGCTGTTACTTGTGAGCGCCAATGGGGAGGCGACCGGATGGCGCACGGCCTGTCCGGAACACGGAGAAATGGATCTCCCGGGGCTGCGTTGCCGGCCGCCGGAAATCGGTTTCATCGCGTGCGGCGGGAGCTGTCGGATGGTCAGAAAAGGACTGGGCATGTCGGTTGAGACGATAGACACGCTTGTCGTTGGCGGCGGCCAGGCTGGGGTGGCCATGAGCGAGCACCTGAGCAAATGCGGGGTGCCGCATCTCGTTCTCGAACGCGGCCGCATCGCCGAGCGCTGGCGCTCGCAGCGGTGGGACTCCCTGGTTGCCAATGGCCCGGCCTGGCACGACCGCTTCCCGGGCATGGAATTTCCTGTGACAGGCCCCGATGGCTTTCCCTCCAAGGAAGAGGTCGCCGACTATTTTGTCGCTTACGCAAAGCAGATCAATGCGCCGGTCCGCTGCGGCGTCGAGGTCAGGCTTGTGCAAAGAAACATCGGGCGGCCCGGATTCCGTGTCGAGACGTCCGATGGCGTGATCGAGGCCAACAGCGTTGTCGCGGCGACCGGCCCTTTCCAGGTCCCGGTCATCCCGCCCGTCGTTCCTGCCGATGCCGGCATCCTGCAAATCCACTCCAGCGCCTACCGCAATCCCGCGCAGTTGCCGAAAGGCGCGGTGCTGGTGGTCGGCGCGGGATCCTCGGGCGTCCAGATTGCGGACGAACTCCAGCGTGCTGGCAAACGCGTCTATCTCTCGGTAGGCGCGCACGACCGCCCGCCGCGCGCCTATCGCGGCCGCGACTTCTGCTGGTGGCTGGGCGTTCTCGGCAAATGGGACCTCGAAACTCCAGGACCCGGCACGGAGCATGTCACGATCGCGGTGAGCGGCGCGCGGGGCGGAGAAACGATCGATTTTCGCCGTCTGGCGGCGCAGGGGCTTACGCTCGTCGGCATGACGAGGGCGTACCAGGACGGCGCCATGACCTTCGCGCCCGATCTTGCCAAAAACATTGCCCGCGGTGATGCCAATCTGATGGCATTGCTGGACGAGGCCGACGCCTATGTCGCGCGCAACGGTCTCGACCTTCCCGAAGAACCCGCTGCCCGCCGGATCGGCCCTGACCCGGACTGCGTGACCAATCCGATCCTCGAGCTCGATCTGACCGAAGCCGGGATAAGTTCGATCATCTGGGCGACGGGCTTTGCCGTCGATTACAGCTGGCTGAAGGTCGATGCCTTTGACGAGCAGGGCCGGCCGAGGCACCAGCGCGGCGTCTCGACCGAGCCAGGGATCTATTTCCTGGGCCTCCCCTGGCAGTCGCGAAGGGGGTCCAGCTTCATCTGGGGCGTATGGCACGATGCCAAGCACGTGGCCGACCGTATTTCGACGCAGCGCAAATATCTCGCTTATCACGCCGCCGCGAAGCGTGAGGCCGTGGACGCCTGACCAAAGCTGGCGACGGCCGCGAGCCCGACCTGATGGAGATCAAGATGAAGCATACCCGAATTCGCACCTTCAATACGAAGGACACTTATCCCGAGCAGAAGCTCGACAATGATCTGTGCCAGGCGGTCGTCACACGGGGTGGCCTGACGATCTATCTGCGCGGGCAGTGCCCGCAGGATCTCGACACCGCCAAGAATATCGCCAGCCACGATCCGGTCGAGCAGACCCACAAGGTGATGCAGAATATCAAGCAGCTCATCGAGGAATGCGGCGGCACCATGGAGCATCTGGTGAAAGTGGTGGTCTACATCACCGATGTCCGCCATCGCGAAGCCGTCTACCGAACGATGGGCGAATACATCAAGGGCGTCTATCCAGTTTCGACCGGCCTTGTCGTGTCGGCCCTGGCAAGGCCGGAATGGCTGGTCGAGATCGACGGCACGGCCGTAATTCCGGACTGAGCGCCATGACCTTCTCCATCGTCGCACGGTGCCGGCGCACCGGCATGTTCGGAGTGGCGGTATCCTCGTCATCCCCCGCGGTCGCGGCCCGCTGCGCCTATGCACAGGCCGGCGTCGGCGCCGTTGCCAGCCAGAATGTCACGGACCCGACGCTCGGGCCACGGGCGCTGGAGCTGATGGCGCGAGGCGCCTCCGCCGCCGAAGCCGTCGCGATCCTGAAGCGCACGGCTGCTTTCAGCGAATACCGGCAGGTCCTGGCGGTCGACAAGGCCGGCGGCAGCGCGATCCATTCGGGACCGAAAGCGCTTGGCATCTGGAGCGAGGCACGCGGCGAGGACGTCGCCTGCGGCGGCAACCTGCTTGCCAGCGATAGGGTTCCGAAAGCCATGGTGGACGCCTTTCTCGCCTCCGAGGGCGATCTCGGAGACCGGCTGATTGCCACCATGCGAGCCGCGCTCGAGGCCGGCGGCGAGGCGGGGCCTGTCCGCTCCGCCGGTATGAAACTGGTACGCGATGTGTCATGGCCGGTCGCCGACCTGCGTTGCGACTGGACCGAAGGGTGTCCGGTCGAGCAGCTGGCAATGCTGTGGGACATCTATAAGCCCCAGCTCGATGCTTATGTCACGCGCGCCCTCAACCCGTCCGGTGCGCCAAGCTACGGCGTTCCCGGTGATGAGTAGTTCGACAATCTGGAGCCAGCATGAGCGAACTCAGTCATAAGGATTGGATCAGCAAAGCCTCGGCTATCCGTTTTCGCGACAGGGCGTTCATCGACGGCAAGGCAATGCCCGCGCGTTCCGGCAGAACATTTACCAGCATCAATCCGGCCACCGGAGCAACGCTCGCCGAGGTGGCTTCCTGCGGCGAAGAGGACATCGACCTTGCCGTCGCCGCGGCACGTCGCAGTTTTGAGGCCGGCATCTGGTCGAGAGCGACCCCTCAGCATCGCAAACGGGTGCTGCTGCGGCTGGCGGAATTGCTGCGCGAGAACCTGCAGGAGCTCGCGCTGCTGGAATCTCTTGATATGGGCAAGCTGGTCAAGGACGCAGCGACCGTCGACGTGCCGGGGTCGGCGGCGATCTTCCAGTGGTATGGCGAAGCGATAGACAAGGTCTATGACGAGGTGGCGCCGACGGCCCGAGGCGACCTTGCTTTGGTACGGCGCGAGCCGCTCGGGGTCGTGGGCGCCGTCGTGCCGTGGAACTTTCCGCTCGATATGGCGACCTGGAAATGCGCGCCCGCGCTGGCTGCGGGCAATTCGGTGGTGCTCAAACCCGCCGAGCAGTCGCCTTTCTCGGCGCTCAGGCTGGCCGAGCTTGCCATGGAGGCAGGGCTGCCCGCCGGCGTGCTCAATGTGGTGCCCGGCCTCGGCGAGACGGCCGGCCAGGCGCTTGGCCGTCATATGGACGTGGATTGCCTTGCCTTCACCGGATCGACCGCTGTCGGCAAGATGTTCCTGCAATATTCCGGCCAGTCGAACATGAAGCAGGTCTGGCTGGAGACCGGTGGCAAGAGCCCCAATCTGGTGTTCGCCGATTGCGGTGATCTGGACGCGGCAGCCGACATGGCCGCCTTCAGCATCTTCTTCAACCAGGGACAGGTATGCTCGGCCAACTCCCGGCTTCTGGTGGAGCGCGGCATCAAGGATACGCTCGTCGAGAAACTGGCGCAGCGCGCGACGGCGACCCAGCCCGGCGATCCGCTCGACCCTGCATCCAGGATGGGTGCGATGGTGGACGCGCGCCACGCGGCGACCGTCATGCGTTTCGTCGATGGCGGCAAGAAGTCGGCACGGCTGGTGACCGGCGGCGACCGGGTTACCGTCGACGGGCGCGGCAGTTTTGTGCAGCCCACGATCTTCGACGACGTCTCGCCCGACGACCCGCTTGCGCGCGACGAGATATTCGGTCCGGTCCTGTCGGTGATCGCCTTCGACACCGAAGACGAGGCGCTTCGCATCGCCAACGACAGCGTCTACGGCCTGGCCGCGTCGCTGTGGACCGACAGCCTGTCGCGGGCGCATCGTCTCGCGGAAGGGCTGCGCGTGGGCACGGTTTCCGTGAACACCGTCGATGCGCTGAGCCCGATGACTCCCTTCGGCGGTTTCAAGCAGTCCGGCTTCGGGCGCGACCTGTCGCTGCACGCGCTCGACAAGTACACCGCGCTGAAGACTACCTGGATAAAATATTGAGAAGCGGCCGCGACTTGATCGCCGGCTGCAAACCGGCAACATAGCCACCATGCCGCTTCGCTTCACGCTGAGACAACTCGAATATTTCGTCGCCGTTGGCGAAGCGGGTTCGATCGCCAAGGCGGCCGAGCAGGTGAATGTCTCGCCGCCATCGATCTCGGCGTCGATCGCTCAGCTCGAAGCCGAGTTCGGCGTGCAGCTTTTCGTGCGCAAGCATTCGCACGCGCTGGCGCTGACGGCGGGCGGGCGCCTGTTCCTCAAGGAAGCAGCGCGTCTGCTTAACGATGCGGATGCGCTGCACGACATTGCCGGGGATATCGCCGAAAAGGTGCGCGGACCGCTGGCGATCGGCTGCCTGCTCACTTTCGCCCAGATCGTGCTGCCGGCACTGCGCAAAAAATTCGAGGACGCCTATCCCGATGTGCGCGTCAGGCAATTCGAGCGCAACCAGGGGCAATTGTTCGAGATGCTCCAACGTGGCGAAATAGACGCCGCGCTGACCTACGATCTGGAGCTGTCGCAAGACATGACTTTCGAGCCGCTGATGCAGTTGCCGGCCTATGTCATGCTGCCGGCCGCGCATCGCCTGGCGGCGAAGGCAGGTATCACGCCCGAGGAATTGGTCGATGAGCCGATGGTGCTGCTTGACCTGCCCTACAGCAGGGAATATTTCCTGTCGGCTTTCCAGCCCAGGGGCCTGCGGCCCAAGATCGTCGAGCGCACCGGCGACATCGCCGTGATGCGCTCGATGGTCGCCAACGGCTTCGGCTACGGCATCGCCAATATGCGGCCGCTCAATACCATGTCGCCGGACGGCAAATTGCTGGTCTTTGTGCCTTTGTTGGGCGACCTCCGGCCGCTGACCATAGGGATTGCCCTGCCGAACGCCGAGCATCGCACGCTGACGGTGCAGGCCTTCATCGACCACTGTCGCCGCTTCGTCGTCGAGCAGGGCGTCTTCGGTACCGAGCGCATCGTGAAGTGAGGCCTGCCATGCGGCTCACGGCCAGCCGTCCGTGAGCCGTTCCAGCAATCTGTCCAGCATCGCGTCGCAACGACGCAGCTGTTCGACGCTGACAAATTCGTCGGGCTTGTGGCCCTGCGCCATGGAGCCCGGCCCGCAGACGACGGCAGGCGTGCCGAGATCGCGGCTGAACAATCCGCCCTCCGTGCCGAAGGCGACTTTCATCGTGTCGTTGGCACCGGTCAGCGACTTGACGAAGGCCACCGCCTCCGATGCGGCCGGCGTGTCGAGACCCGGATAGGTGTTGGTGATCTCGATGTCGATCGCTGCCTCTGCCGCGATCGAAGCGGCGTCCCCGGCAATGCGCACCGCGGCGGCGCGCAGCCTGTCGAGAATGCTGGCGGCATCGTCGGCGGCAATGTTGCGGATCTCGAAATCGACGTGGCAGAGGTTGGGCACGATGTTGAGCGCGACGCCGGCATTGATCTTGCCGACATGAACCGTCGTGTAGGGAATGTCGTAGTCGCCGTCGCGGGCGCCGTCGCGGGCCAGCCGTTCTTGTTCGTCACGCAAGGCGCGCACGAAATCGCACCCGAGGTGGATCGCGTTGAGCGCCAGCGGGGCGAGCGCCGAATGGCCTTCGCGTCCCCTGCAGACGGCGCGAGCGGCAAGCTTGCCCTTGTGCCCGGTCGCCACCTGCATGTTGGTCGGCTCCCCGACGATGCACAGCAGCGGGCGCTGCGGCGCCGCACTCAGCATTTCGATCAGGTCGCGCACGCCAAGGCAGCCGACTTCCTCGTCACAGGAGAGCGCCAGATGCAACGGCGTCCGAAGCGCGATCCTGGAGGCCTTGATGCAGGTGGCGAGCGCAGAGGCCACAAAACCCTTCATGTCCGCCGCGCCGCGCCCATAAAGCTTGCCGTCACGCTCGGTCATTTCGAAGGGAGGCAGCGTCCAGTTCTGGCCGTCCACGGGAACGACGTCGGTGTGGCCGGACAGCATGACACCGGGTCTGCCTGCCGGGCCAATGGTGGCAAAGAGGTTGGCCTTGTGCCTGTCCGCGCCGTGGACGATCTGGCAGGCAACGCCGCTCGCTTCGAGCAAGTCGGCCGCATAGCCGATCAAGTCGAGGTTCGAGTCGCGGCTCACCGTGGGGAATGCGATCAGCCGTTCGAGAATCCTGATGCTGTCCATTTTCTGTCTCTCGGTCGGGTTCTGGCTGTCTAGCATCATGCCGCCGATGCTCTGAAGTCGCATTTCGCTCAGCCCCGGTTCAACGCAGACTAATTCGCGCCGGCGCGCGATTAGGCGCGTCCTAATCGGCACAGAAGAAATCCGTAGTTTTCCCGCACCGGCTCGAACTTATGAGTAGTCTCGGCAGCACCGGCGGTGCCGAGCCGGCAGGGAGGAAGCTACATGCGCGACCCACGCTACGACATCCTGTTCGAGCCGATGAAGATAGGTCCGGTGACGGCCAAGAACCGCTTCTATCAGGTTCCGCACTGCAATGGCGGTGGCTATCGCGATCCATCGGCGGCGGCAGAGATGCGCCGCATCAAGTCGGAAGGCGGCTGGGGCGTGATCTTCACCGAGCAGACGGAGATGCACCATACCTCCGAGATCACGCCCTTCATCGAACTGCGGCTATGGGATGACGCCGACATTCCGGCTTTGGCCAAGATGGCCGAGGCCATGCACGAGCACGGGGCGCTGGCCGGCATCCAGCTCGCCTATTCCGGCATCAACGGCCCCAATCTCTACACCAAGGAGGTGCCGCGCGGGCCGTCGGCCCTGCCGATCCGCACCTTCACCAATGATCCGGTGCAGGCGCGCGCCATGGACAGAGAGGATATACGCGACCTGCGCCGCTGGCACCGCAATGCCTTCAAACGCGCCAAGCAGGCGGGTTTCGACCTTGTCTGCCTCTATGGCGCGCATGGCTTCGGCATCATCCAGCATTTCCTATCGACGGCCACCAACCAGCGCGGCGACGAATATGGCGGCTCGCTGGAAAACCGTTCGCGGCTGATGCGCGAGCTGATCGAGGAAGGGCGCGACGCGATTGGCGACACGTGCGGCCTGACGCTCAGGCTGTCGCTGGACGAGATGATCGGTGAACTCGGCTTCGCCAATTCGGAAGTCCGCGACATGATCGAGATGCATGCCGAACTGCCCGATCTTTGGGATCTCGCGCACGGCGCTTGGGAGGATTGCTCGGGTCCGTCACGCTTCAAGGACGAGGCGGCGCAGGAAAGCCTGGTGTCGGGCATCAAGAAGCTGACCTCGAAGCCGGTCGTCGGCGTCGGCCGCTTCACCTCGCCCGACGTGATGGTCAGGATGATCCGGTCGGGCACGCTCGACTTCATCGGCTGCGCGCGCCCGTCGATCGCCGATCCCTTCCTGCCGAGGAAGGTCGAGGAGGGCCGCATCGAGGACATCCGCGAATGCATTGGCTGCAACATCTGCATCACCGGCGACATGACCATGTCGATCTCACGCTGCACGCAGAACCCGACCTTCATGGAGGAATGGCGCAAAGGCTGGCATCCTGAGCGCATGCAGGCGAAAGGCGACAGCGACAGCGTCCTGATCGTCGGCGCCGGGCCTGCCGGACTGGAGGCCGCGCGTGCGCTCGGCCTGCGCGGCTATAAAGTGGCCATCGCGGAAGCGGGCACTGAGCTTGGCGGACGCGTGGCGCGCGAAAGCAAACTTCCAGGCCTGTCGGCCTGGGGCAGGGTGCGCGACTATCGGCAGTATCAGCTCAGCCAGATGCCCAATGTCGACATCTATTTCGAAAGCCGGCTGTCGGCCGGTGACATCCTCTCGTTCGGCTTCCAGAACGTCGCCATTGCCACCGGATCGACCTGGCGCCGCGACGGCGTCGCGCGTGCCCATGTCGTGCCGATGCCGATCGACGCCGCGATGCCGGTCTACTCACCCGACGATCTGATGGCCGGCAAGGTTCCGGCCGGCAAGGTCGTGCTGTTCGACGACGACCACTATTACATGGGCGGCGTTCTCGCCGAGCTGATGGCGCTTCGGGGAACGAAGGTGACCCTGGTGACGCCATCGGCTTATGTCTCGGACTGGACCCGCAACACGCTGGAGCAAGGGGCCATTCACCGCCGCCTGGCTGAACTCGGCGTCGATATCGTCCTCAACAGGACCGTCACGAGTGTCGCTTCAGGTGGCGTCGTGACGGCCTGCGTCTACACCGGCGCTAAACAGGATCTGGCGGCCGATGCCGTCGTCCTGGTCACGTCACGCAATCAGGACGACGCCGTTTGGCGCGAGCTCAAGGCGCGGGAAAACGAGTGGGCCGACAACGGCATCCGTTCGGTCAAGGTCATTGGCGACGCCGAAGCACCGGGGCCGATCGCCTGGGCAACCTATGCCGGCCATCGCTTCGCCCGGGAGCTGGACGAACCTGACATCGGCGACGCATTGCCGTTTCGGCGGGAAGTCGCCGCACTGGCTGCGGAATAGAACGCCGGAGCGCGGCAGACCAGATCGCCCGCCCTTCCTGGTCGAAGAAGTGCAGATGCCCGGATTCGGCCCGCAGGCCGACCTCGGCGCCGGTTTCGGGCGCCGGTCCTTGATTGTGGCCGGTCCTTGATTGTGGATGACGAGGCAGGTCTGACCACTGTCCAGCTCGACATGGAGGAGCGTGACGGCGCCGGTGTATTCGGCGAGCCTTACCTTGCCGCGCAGCGATCCTGTTCCTCTGCTCCGACGCCGCGAGCTTCGTCTACGGCGCCGCGCTCGACGTGGATGGCGGCTCGATGTTCCGCTGACCGGGAGGGCAGCGGCTCCGGCGACGCTCGCTGACCCTTCCCGCCATTTATAGAGTTCAGTCGGTCGGACGGTCCGCGACCGAACGCCGCCCGTCGATCCACAAGGCAAGCAAGGTGCAGGCCGCGCCCGAGAGCAGGTAGGCGCCCGCCGCGATGAGGCCGAAATTGCCGGCCAAAAGCAGGGCTGCGAGCGGCGCGAAGCCGGCGCCGAACATCCATGCAAGATCTGAGGTTATTGCCGAGCCGGTATAGCGATAGTGCCGCGAAAAGCTCGATGCGACGACGCCCGACGATTGCCCGAAACTCAGCCCCAGCAGGATGAAGCCCAGCACCATGAACAGGGCCTCCCCAACGGTGCCGCCATCCAGGAGCTGCGGGGCAAAGCCGCTGAACGTCGCGATGGCGATCGCCGAACCGCCGAGCAGCGCACGGCGTCCGACACGATCGGCCAGTGGCCCCGATGCGACGATAGCCGCGATGCCGAACAGAGCGCTCACCGCCTCGATCGTCAGGAAGCGCGCCGGCCCCTCATTGGTGAACAGGAACACCCAGGAGAGCGGAAACACCGTCACCATGTGGAACAGGGCGAAACTCGCCAGCGGCGCGAAGGCGCCGATGACGACGTTGCGGCCTTCGGCCCTGATCGTATCCCTGATGCGCGTCGGCTGCAGGTCGCCGCTCTCGTACAATCTTGAAAATTCGGGCGTCACCACAATGCGCAGCCTGGCAAACAGGGCCACGACATTGATGGCGAAGGCGACGAAGAAAGGATAGCGCCAGCCCCAGGCAAGGAAGTCGTCGGCCGACAGGTTGGCGACGAAGAAAGCGAAGAGGGAACTCGCCACGATGAGGCCGATCGGCGCGCCGAGTTGCGGGATCATGGCGTAGAAGCCGCGCCGGTTCTGAGGCGCGTTCAGCGCCAGCAGCGAGGGAAGTCCGTCCCAGGTTCCGCCGAGCGCCACGCCTTGCCCGATGCGGGCCAGCGCCAGAAGCCAGATCGCAAGCGCGCCGATATCGCCATAGGCGGGAAGGAACGCGATGGCGACGGTCGAGGTGCCGAGCAGGAACAGCGCGATCGTCAATTTCGCCCCGCGGCCATAGGCGCGATCGACGGCCATGAACAGAACGGAGCCGAACGGACGGGCGATGAAGGCCAGTGCGAAAATGGCGAAGGAGTAGAGCGTTCCGACGAGCGGGTCGTGCGTCGGAAACACCAGCTTTGGGAACACGATGACGGACGCGATCGCATAGACGAAGAAGTCGAAGAATTCCGACGTCCTGCCCACGATCACGCCGACCGCGATATCGCCCGCGCTGACCTGGCCGTGGTCCGAGCCGATCAGCCCGCTGTTTGTTTCGGCAGTCGAAGTCTGAGTCATCTTGTCCGTCGCCACCGCGTGGAATGAAATATCTGGGACCCAATCATAGGGATTCCATTGTGCGCTGCACACTGTGCCAGACCCACCCCGGCTGGGCATTGGACAAATTGTCCAATGTCAGCGCGCCGCCGCCGGCAGTAGCCCTTTGTTGATACCGCACCGCAACATCCCTCCACGTTGCGGCGGTCCATCGAGGGCAGCATCTGATGAAACGATTTGGGGCCTTGCTTCTGTTTCCCCTGACCGGGCTGTTGAGCGGCTGCGATATGGTCGTGCTCGCGCCGGCAGGCGATGTCGCGGCCCAGCAGCGCGACCTGCTGGTGGTCTCGACCTTGCTGATGCTGATCATCATCGTGCCGGTCATGGCGCTGACTGTCTTTTTCGCCTGGCGCTACCGGCACTCCAATGCCTCGGCGACCTATGCACCGGATTGGGATCATTCGACGAAACTGGAACTGGTGATCTGGGCAGCACCGCTTCTCATCATCATATGCCTTGGCGCGCTGACCTGGCTCGGCACGCATTTGCTCGACCCGTACCGCCGGATCGACAGGATCGAACCCGGCCAGCCCGTCACCCAGTTGCACAAGCCGCTCAGGGTCGAGGTCGTGGCGCTCGACTGGAAATGGCTGTTCATCTATCCCGATTACGGCATCGCTGCCGTCAACGAGCTGGCGGCGCCGGTCAACCAGCCGATCGACTTCCGCATCACCTCCTCGGCGGTGATGAATTCCTTCTACATTCCAGCCCTCGCCGGGCAGATCTATGCCATGCCGGGCATGGAGACGAAGCTGCACGCCGTCATCAACCGGCCGGGCACCTATAGCGGTTTCTCCGCCAATTATAGCGGCGCCGGCTTTTCGGGCATGCGCTTTGCCTTCCAGGGCCTATCCGATGATGCCTTCAGCCAGTGGGTGGCACAGGCCAGGACCGCGTCGGCGGCGCTTAACCGCGACAGTTATCTCGAACTCGAAAAGCCGAGCGAGAACGAAACCGTCCGCCACTACGCCTCCGTCGATCCCGACCTCTATGGTGCCATCCTCAATCTGTGCGTCGAGCGCGGCAAGATGTGCATGGACGAGATGATGTCGATCGACGCCAAGGGCGGTCTCGGCCTTGCCGGCGTGCGCAACACCTTGCCGCTGCAATATGACAAGCTCGCGCGGCGCGGCGCGGTGTTCGGAAACGATCCCTCCTATGTCGCCAGCATCTGCACGGCGGAGGAGGCCGCTGCCGTCTCGCGCGCGTCGCGCGATGCCCGGCCGACCTATTGGCCGGCGAAGAACCTGTCCCCGCTGCGCGGGGCGGGACTGCTCCGGCCCCGGACAGACAGCCGCAGCGCGGCGGCCGATACGCCGGCCCTCGGCCTGCTGCGGCGCGAATTGTGAGAGACTTGCGATGCCCCATACGCTGACCAAATTCATTTTCGGCCGCCTCACCTGGGACTCGCTGCCGCTGCATGAGCCGATCGTTGTCGCCACCTTCGCCGCGGTGGCACTCGGCGGCATCGCGCTTCTCGGCGTCATCACCTATTTCAGGCTGTGGGGCTACCTGTGGCGTGAATGGTTCACCAGCGTCGACCACAAGAAGATCGGCATCATGTACATGGTGCTGGGGCTGGTCATGCTGCTGCGCGGCTTCTCGGACGCCATCATGATGCGCCTCCAGCAGGCCATCGCCTTCAATGGCTCCGAGGGCTACCTGAACTCACATCACTACGACCAGATCTTCACCGCCCATGGCGTCATCATGATCTTCTTCGTGGCGATGCCCTTCGTAACCGGGTTGATGAATTTCGTCGTGCCGCTGCAGATCGGCGCCCGCGACGTCTCCTTTCCGTTCCTCAACAATTTCTCCTTCTGGATGACGGTCGGCGGCGCCATCCTCGTCATGGCCTCGCTGTTCGTCGGCGAATTCGCCCGCACCGGCTGGCTCGCCTATCCGCCGCTCTCCGGCATAGGCTACAGTCCCGACGTCGGCGTCGACTATTATATCTGGGCGCTGCAGGTGGCGGGTGTCGGCACGACGCTGTCGGGCATCAACCTGATCTGCACGATCATCAAGATGCGCGCGCCCGGCATGACGATGATGCGCATGCCCGTCTTCACCTGGACGTCGCTCTGCACCAACGTGCTGATCGTCGCCTCCTTCCCGGTGCTGACGGCGGTGCTCTCGCTGCTGGCGCTCGACCGCTATGTCGGCACCAACTTCTTCACCAATGACTTCGGCGGCAATCCGATGATGTATGTCAACCTCATCTGGATATGGGGTCACCCGGAAGTCTACATCCTCATCCTGCCGCTGTTCGGCGTCTTCTCCGAGGTCACCTCGACCTTCTCCGGCAAGCGCCTGTTCGGCTACACCTCGATGGTCTACGCCACAGTGGTCATCACCATCCTGTCCTATCTCGTCTGGCTGCACCACTTCTTCACCATGGGCTCCGGCGCCAGCGTCAATTCCTTCTTCGGCATTACGACGATGATCATCTCGATCCCGACGGGAGCGAAGATCTTCAACTGGCTGTTCACAATGTACCGGGGCCGCATCCGCTTCGAATTGCCGATGATGTGGACGGTGGCTTTCATGCTCACCTTCACCGTCGGCGGCATGACCGGCGTGCTGCTTGCCGTGCCGCCGGCGGATTTCGTGCTGCACAACAGCCTGTTCCTGATCGCGCACTTCCATAACGTCATCATCGGCGGCGTGCTGTTCGGGCTGTTCGCCGGCATTGCCTACTGGTGGCCCAAGGCCTTCGGGTTCAAGCTCGACCCGTTCTGGGGCAAGGTCTCGTTCTGGTGCTGGGTGGTCGGCTTCTGGTTCGCCTTCATGCCGCTCTACGTGCTCGGCCTGATGGGCGTGACACGCCGCATGCGCGTGTTCGATGATCCCTCCCTGCAAATATGGTTCGTCATCGCCGCCTTCGGCGCGGTGCTGATCGCCTGCGGCATCGCCGCCTTCCTGATCCAGATCTTCGTCTCCATCCGCAGGCGCGAGGCGCTTGCCGATCCGACCGGCGATCCATGGGACGGCCGCACGCTCGAATGGTCGACCTCCTCGCCGCCACCTGCCTACAATTTCGCCTTCACACCTGTCATTCGCGACAACGATGCCTGGTTTGACATGAAGCAGGCCGGCTACGTCAGGCCGCTCGCCGGCTTCAAGCCGATCCACATGCCCAGCAATACCGGCACCGGTGTCATCCTGGCCGCCTTCAGCGTCGCGCTCGGCTTCGCCCTGATCTGGTACATCTGGTGGCTGGCGGCGCTGAGCTTCGTTTGCCTCATCGCCACCGCGATCGGCCACACCTTCAACTATCACCGCGACTTCCACATTCCGGCAGCCGAAGTCACTCGGACGGAAGAGGCGAGGACGACGCTCCTCGGGGCTGGGGTTTGAGCATGGCATCGACAGCAATCACAGCCGGCACCGAACCGGTGTTTCACCTGGAAGAGGAGCATGCGCACGCCGAAGGCGGCTCCACCATGCTCGGCTTCTGGCTCTATCTCATGAGCGACTGCCTGATCTTCGCGATGCTGTTCGCCGCCTATGGCGTGCTTGGCGGCAACTACGCGGCCGGGCCGGCACCCAAGGACCTGTTCGACCTCGATCTGGTGGCGGTCAACACCGCCATGCTGCTCTTCTCGTCGATCACCTATGGCTTCGCCATGCTGACCATGGACAGGGGTCGCGTGGGGGCGACGCAAGCCTGGCTCGCCGTCACCGGCCTGTTCGGCCTGGCGTTCCTGTCGATCGAGCTCTATGAATTCTCGCACATGATCCATGAAGGCGCGACACCGCAGCGCAGCGCCTTCCTGTCGTCTTTCTTCACCCTGGTCGGTACGCACGGCCTGCATGTCACCTTCGGCATCGTCTGGCTGGTGACGCTGATGACCCAGGTCGCACGATTTGGCCTCGTCGAGGCGAACCGCCGCCGGCTGATGTGCCTCTCGATGTTCTGGCATTTCCTTGACGTCGTCTGGATCGGCGTCTTCACCTTCGTCTATCTGATGGGAATGTTGCGATGAGCGCTCATGATCATGCCGAGGGTCACGGCCACGCCCATGCTGGAGCAGCACACGGATCGTTCCGGAGCTATCTGACCGGCTTCATCCTGTCGGTGATCCTGACCGCCATCCCGTTCTGGCTGGTCATGAGCGGCGCCATCGACGACAAGCAGGCGACTGCCATCGTCATCATGGCCTTCGCGGTCGCGCAGATTGTCGTCCACATGGTCTTCTTCCTACATATGAACACCACCTCGGAAGGCGGATGGTCGATGCTGGCGCTGATCTTCACGCTGATCCTGGTCGTGATCGTACTGACCGGCTCGCTCTGGGTGATGTATCATCTCAACGCCAACATGATGCCGGGGCTGCACGACATGCGCGAGATGCCATGAGCCCGGTTGCGGGCTCTGGGAGAACCAACACCGAGGCGATGGGCATCGGTCCGCGGCCCGCGTCGCAAGAGGGCGCCGGCCGGTCGTCCGCATCGCGCCTTGTCCTTGTGCTGCTCGGGCTCCTCGGCGTGCTGGTGTTTGTCGGGCTCGGCATATGGCAGCTGGAGAGGCGGGCCTGGAAGCTCGACCTGATCGCCCGTGTCGACCAACGCATTCATGCCCCGGTTTTCGAAGCGCCTGGCCCGGAGAGCTGGAACGGCATCACCGCGACCCGCTACGAATACAGCCATGTGCGATTGGCCGGACGCTTCCTGGGCGGCGCCAACACGCTGGTCCAGGCGGTGACGGAGCTTGGCGGCGGCTATTGGGTGCTGACGCCGATGCGGACCGACAGTGGCTTCGTCGTGCTGGTCAATCGCGGCTTCATTCCCCCGGAGCGCAAGGCCGAGTTCGGACAAGAGAGCGGCGGCTCAACCGCGCCGGTCATCATCGATGGACAGTTGCGCATGAGCGAGCCAGGCGGTGGCTTCCTGCGCAAGAATGACACTACGGGCAATCGCTGGTATTCGCGGGATGTCGCTGCCATCGCAACCGCGCGCGGCCTGACGGATGTCGCACCCTATTTTGTCGATGCTGAGGCATCCGGCATCGACGGCTGGCCACACGGCGGGCTGACCGTCGTGACTTTCCGCAACAGCCACCTCATCTATGCTTTGACCTGGTTCACGCTCGCTGCGATGCTTGCCCTCGCCCTGGCCAGGCCGATGACCGGCCGCCCCCAGCGGCAAGGACCAGCAAGATGAGCGTTCCCACGCAAGCGCTCCGCCGCGACAAATCGCTGGTGACGGCGTCCCTTGCCGCCAACAATGGCGCGGTACCAAATCCCGAAGCAACGAACAGGAAGAACTTGTTCCTGCTCATCCAACTGCGTTGGCTGGCGGTGGCGGGTCAGGTGCTCACCATTCTGGCGACGCAATACTGGTTCGAGATCCCGCTGCCGCTGGCGAAGATGGCCGGCGTTGTGCTTTTCCTGGTTGGCCTCAACATCTTCAGCTTGCTGGTCCTGCGCGGTATCAGGCCGATCACCAACACCCAGCTCTTCGTCGCGCTCATCTTCGACATGGCGGCACTGACGACGCAGCTCTACCTGAGCGGCGGCGCGTCCAATCCGTTCGTATCGCTCTACCTTCTGCAGATCACGCTCGGCGCGGCACTGCTGACCCCAAGGTTTACCTGGATCCTGGTGGCGGCCGCGTCGGCCTGCTTCGTCTTCCTCATCTTCCTTTTCCAGCCGATCGCCATCCCGCATCATGGCGGCAGCGATCTCCTGTCCCTGCATATCAGGGGCATGTTCATCTGCTTCGTGCTGGCCGCCGGCCTGATCGTGATCTTCATGACGCGCATCGACCGCAACCTGCGCGAACGTGATGCCTATCTCGCCGACCTGCGCCAGCGCTCGGCCGAGGAGGACCACATCGTGCGCATGGGCCTGCTGGCCTCCGGCGCCGCGCACGAACTGGGTACGCCGCTTGCCACGATATCCGTCATCCTGTCCGACTGGCGCCAGATGCGCACCCTTGCACGCAACCGCGAACTGGCGGCCGACATGGCCGAAATGCGGGCGCAGATCGAGCGCTGCAAGCGCATCGTGTCCGGCATTCTGATGTCTTCCGGCCAGGCCAGGGGCGAGGGAACGATACGCACCACCATTCGCGGTTTCCTCGACGATCTAGTCGAGGAATGGCGCATCAGTCGCCAGCCATTCAAGCTGGAATACACGAACGATTTCGACCCGGACGAGCAGATCGTGTCCGACACGGCGTTGAAGCAGGTCATCTTCAACGTGTTCGACAACGCCCAGGAAGCGTCGCAGGCTTGGGTCGGCGTCACCGCCGAGCGGCAGGGCGACAAACTGGTGATTGCCGTAAGCGATCGTGGGCCGGGTTTCGACGAGACTATTCTGGCGGCGCTTGGCCAGCCCTATATGTCGAGCAAGGGACGGCCAGGGGGCGGTCTTGGTCTTTTCCTTGTCGTGAACGTGGTCCGGAAACTGGGAGGTGATTTTTCCGCGCGCAACATGGAGCAGGGCGCCTGTGTTACGCTTTCGCTGCCGCTCGCGGCGCTGACCGATGGAGATGATCATGAGGCCTGATCGATCCCTCTTTATCGTCGAGGACGACGCGACCTTTGCCAAGACGCTGAAGCGCTCCTTCGAAAAGCGCGAGTACGACGTCATGGTCTGCCACGACAGGGAAGCCTTGCTCGACGCCCTCGAAAAAGCCGTTCCGGCTTATGCCGTGGTCGATCTCAAGCTTGGAGCCGGAGGTTCCGGGCTGGAGTGCGTCAAGCTGCTCAGCGCCCGCGATGCGTCGATCAGGATCGTCGTGCTGACAGGGTTTGCCAGCATCGCCACGGCGGTCGAGGCGATCAAGCTCGGCGCCAGCCACTACCTGGCCAAACCCGCCAATACCGATGACATCGAAGCCGCCTTCGGCCGTGCCGAGGGCGACGTTTCCGTACCGCTTTCCAGCCGGCCCACCTCGATCAAGAACCTGGAGTGGGAGCGCATCCACGAAACCCTGGTCGAAACCGGCTTCAACATCTCCGAGACGGCGCGCCGGCTTGGCCTGCACCGGCGCACTCTGGCCCGCAAGCTCGAGAAGCGTGTGGTGAGATAGCGGGAAGGTCCGGCGAGCCGCGGTGCCGCTCTCGGCACAGCCTTAAAAGAGGACCGCCCCACAGCTCCGACAGTTTTATGCGAGCGCCTCCGTTCACCGCGGCGGAGACGCTGGCCACCCGCGTCGGTTCCTGCCGGCGGCTCAGGAACGAGTTCCCGCATGCGGCGTTGCGTATCCGGATGGCAGTGCCGGAAGTCATGAGAACGCACCGCCGGTCGGAGATGCGTTGATGTCGATGCCAGGCTTGGCTTATGGCCCATTGGGCGACCGGTGCATGCATGTCTGTGTGGATATGCAGAAGCTGTTTGCCGAACCGTCACCTTGGGCGACGCCTTGGATAACCCGTGTCCTGCCTCAAATTGAGAGGCTGGTCGAAAGGCGTGCGGAACAGACGGTCTTCACGCGCTTCCTGCCTGCGCAAAGGCCGGGGCAAGGCGCTGGTACATGGAAACGCTATTATGAGCGCTGGGCCTCCATGGCGATCGACAATATCGGGCCGGAGATGATCGAATTGTTGCCGGCGCTCGCCGCTTACTGTCCGCCGGCGGCAGTCATCGACAAGCACATCTATTCCCCCTGGTTCGAAGGGCGCCTCAGGGCCTTTCTGATGGAACGCGAGATCGACACGCTGGTCGTCACGGGAGGCGAAACCGATGTATGCGTCCTAGCCACCGTGCTCGGCGCCATCGATTTCGGCTATCGCGTGGTGCTCGTCACCGACGCATTGTGCAGCTCTTCCGACGCAACGCATGACGCACTGCTTACCGTCTATCACCAGCGCTTCGCGCAGCAGGTCGAGACAGTCGAGATGGAAACGGTTCTCTCGAACTGGACTTGACGCCAGTGTAGCGTCAGCCTTCCCTGCGGGGTCTGTAGTGCTTATCTGTCCCAATCGCGGACATTGGAGCAGGCAAACGTGGCGCAACGATCGGGCAGTGCTGATCTTCCCCTTCACGGTGGACGCGTGCCGAAATGGCTGGGCGACCGCATGACGCGTCTCGGTGCCGTCATGTGCGAGGCGATCATCCATCACTATGGCCGCAACGAATTGCTGCGGCGTCTGGCGCATCCGTTCTGGTTCCAGTCCTTCGGCGCCGTCATGGGCATGGATTGGCATTCGTCCGGCATCACCACCAGCGTCGTCGGCGCCTTGAAACGCGGCCTCACGCCGCTGTCGGGCGAACTCGGCATCCACGTCTGCGGCGGCCGTGGCGCGCATTCGCGCAAAACCCCCCACGAGCTTGCCGCCATTGGTGAGCGCATCGGCTTCGACGGAGCCCGCCTTGCGACCGCCAGCCGGCTTGTCGCCAAGGTGGACAGCGCCGCCGTTCAGGACGGGTTCGACCTCTATCTGCATGGCTTCATCGTCACCGACGACGGCGACTGGGTGGTGGTGCAGCAAGGCATGAACGGCGACAGCAAGGTGGCGCGCCGCTACCATTGGCTGTCCGAAGGTTTGAAGAGCTTTGTCGACCAGCCGCATGCTGCCATCGAAGGCGCCAACCAGGGCGAGATCGTCAACCTGACCGACCGCCGCGCCGAAGCCTCGCGCCAGGGACAGCTTGATCTCCTCCAGGATCTTGGGCCGGACCGCATCCTTCGGGAGTTCGCCGCGCTGGAGCCCGGTACGGCACCGGCTCCGGTGCAGCCCCTGCTGCCGCATTTGATCATGCCGGCTCATCACGACGTCCGCGAAAGCGACGTCGTGATGCATCGCCTTCATGGCAACATGGCCGCCGCCGCCGAGCGAGGTCCAGCCGATTTTGCCGAGCTTCTCCTGGTTCCGGGCGTAGGCGCCCGCACGGTGAGGGCACTCGCTCTCGTTGCCGAAGTGGTGCATGGCGCGCCTTGCCGATTTTCGGACCCGGGTCGTTTTTCGCTGGCGCATGGCGGCAAGGACAGGCATCCGTTCCCTGTACCGCTCAAGGTCTATGACGAGACGATCGGCGTGCTGAAGTCCGCCGTGCAAAAGGCCAGGCTCGGTCGCGAAGAGGAAATCGGCGCTCTGAGGCGGCTCGACCATCAGTCGCGGCAGGTCGAGCGATACGTCACGGGTCCCAGCCTCAAGGAAATTGTCGCCGGCGAATTCGACCAGTCGCATCTGCTTGGCGGCCGCAGTGTCTTTGGTTGGGAACCGGCGCCGGATGAGTTGAGCGCCGACGAGAACAGGAAGGCGTGACGGGGCATCACGCCACGCGACGGTACCTGTGGTGGTCCTTGATGAATTTATTGAAGAAGCGGCCTTTCGAAGGAGCGCGCATGAACGCCGCATAGGTAGCCGGGGCGACGTCCTCATAGTCATAGCGGTTGCCGTGCGGCACGAACCAGACCGAGAGGATCCTGGTCGCGGGATCGTATTGCGTGTTTCGAATGACGGTCGATGGCATGCTGGCACCTGACGGCTCAGCCAAATAACCCGCCAGGGGTGGTGCGGTTCCGTGCCGCCATCCGACATTGCTACCTGTCGCTTGGGTTGCCGAACTTCGCATCGCGTTTCCTCGAATATCGATCGATGCGCGGCAGCTTGTCGGCAAAGTCGACCCAAGGCAGCCTGAGGTCCCAATAGGCATGGGCCTGTGGCCGCAGCCCTTCGGGTTTGTCGAAGAATCCGATCGTCAGATAAAGCTCGTCCGGCAGCCCTTCGTCGCTATAGCCTATCGAACTCCCGCAGTCGGGACAGAAAGTGCGGATAACACCCGGCGTCTTGGAAAAGGCCTTTGGCGCCCCCCTCAAAAGATTGAATTGGCGCGGCCGATACCCGACCCAGACGGTGAGTGGGCTGCCGATGGCCCGTCGGCAATCGTCATCGTGATCGTAGCATATCCAGAAAGGCTCACCGTCCATGGTGGCGGCGATCGCCCCGCAAAAGCAGGCCCCGGTTTCAACGCGCGGCATCCGGCACTCCAAGGCTAGAACGTGTCCGGCGGCCTCCGACGGAACCGCCGTTGCTAAACTTTCACGCTCCTCCCGCGGTTCCGTTGCGCCGGTTTTGGACGTATCCAGGGCGGGCAAGCGCGGTTCCCATATTGCCTTGTGGTCCGGCCTTCACCATCTAGGCAAATGTCGCCGCTCAAACCGAAAACAGCCGGCCGTGTGGCCCAGCACGATCTCTTCGGTGCCGCTCAGGATGATCTGCCGGAGGGTTTCGCCTACCAGACCGGACTGATCACTCCACAGGACGAAATCGAACTCGTCCATCATCTAGAGGCACTGCCCTTCAAGGCCTTCGACTTCCATGGCCATCTGGCAAACCGGCGTGTCGTCGGTTTTGGCCTTCGCTACGATTATGACCGGCGCGAGGTGGTCGAGGCACCGCCGATACCTGATTTTCTGCTGCCCTTGCGCGAAAAGGTCGCGGCTTTTGCGCGCCGGCCGGCCGAAACCTTCGCGCAGGTCTTGATCAACGAGTACCGGCCCGGCGCCGGTATCGGCTGGCACCGCGACAAGCCGCATTTCGAGGATGTCGCGGGCGTTTCGCTGCTGGCGCCCTGCGATTTTCGCCTTCGGCGCAAGAATGGGTCTAAATGGGAGCGTCGGACCATCACTGTCGAGCCGAGATCGGCCTATCTCATGACGGGGCCGTCGCGGTCGCAATGGGAGCACAGCATCCCGCCGCTTGCCGAGCACCGCTACTCGATTACCTTGAGGACATTGCGGCCTCGCAATCCCTGAGCATGCGCAGAGGTTTGCACGGGAAGTTCCGCGTCATCTCGCCATAGTGCTCAACCCGACCCGCGTGCAGCGGGGCGGGTTGAACGATCCTGTGCTCTAATTCTTTGTTTTTACGCAATTCCGAACGGAAAACCGCTACGCACTTTTCCCTGGAATTGCCCTAGGTCAGCACCAGCACGATTTTGTATGTATCCGGATCGACGATGACGATCCGGCCGTCGGCGAGAACGAAATACTCGTACGCCTCGTAGGCCGGAACGATCTTGACGATGCGAGCCGGCAAGCGATGCAGCCTGACCTTGTGCCGCGGAACTTCGATGCCGACGGAGACGTCGAAGTCGACGTTCGTGACCGGCTCGACCTTGGTTTCCCTGATCACATGAGTGATCTGGGTCTTCTGTTCAACCGTCACATTGTTGATGGAAGCGGTCGAGGTCTTGTCCTGCGTGGAGGCCTTACCTTGGGCCTGCTGATCGGTCTGGACCTTTGTCTTGTCCTGAGCCTGCTGATCGGTGGTAGTGCCGGCCTTGCCCTGTGCCTGCTGATCGGTCTGGACCTTTGTCTTGTCCTGAGCCTGCTGATCCGTTGCGGTGCCGGCCTTACCCTGTGCCTGCTGGTCGGTCTGGACCTTGGTTTTGTCCTGGGCCTGCTGGTCGGTCTTGGTGCCAGCCTTGCCCTGCGCCTGCTGGTCCGTCTGGATCTTCGTCTTGCCCTGGGCCTGCTGGTCCGTGGTGGTGCCGGCCTTGCCCTGGGCCTGCTCGTCCGTCTTGGCCTTGGCCTTGCCCTGTGCCTGCTCCTCTGTCTTGGCCTTGGTCTTGTCCTGAACCTGCTGATCAGTCTGGGACTTGGTGCCCTGTGCCTGCTCCTTCATCTTCGAGCCCTTCTGGCAGTTGGTCGTGCCGGAAGCGCAATTTGTGTCCGCTCCTGATTGGCTATCGGCGGGCTGCTGCGTCTGAGCCATCGCTGTCCCGCAGCCTAGCCCGATCGCCAGCATGCTGGTAATGAGAACATGTTTCATAGGAAATCTCCTTCGGAGAGTTCGTCCCTTCAAGGAGTAAAACTTCGGCCAAAAAAGATTGTTCCGAACTGGCTGCGTTAATGCACCACTCCCGATTGGGTCCCGAGATCGATCTTAACGGTCTTACTTCACGCCGATGCCGGCGGTGAGGCCGCCATCTATCTTGTAGTCGGCGCCTGTGCAGAAGCCGGCCTTCGACGAGCACAGGAAAGCGATGAGTTCCGCCACTTCCTCCGGTTCCCCGATGCGGCCGAGCGGATGGGCCGCGCCGAAGCGCCTGTAGGCCTCTTCCACGTCGGCATCGCTGCCGCCGTCGCCACGCGCGGCCTTTTCGAGGATCGGTGTGCGGATCGAGCCCGGGCTGACCGAATTGACCCTTATGCCGGACGCGGCATAGTCGAGTGCCAGCGAACGCGTCAGCGTATGAATGGCGCCCTTGGTCGTGGCATAGGCGGCAACGTTCTGCTGACAGGCGAAGCCCTGCACCGAAGCGACGTTGACGATGGCGCCGCCGCCACGCTTGATCATTTCCGGGATGCCGAAATGGGCGGTCAGATAGATCGAGCCGACATTGACCGTCATAGCGCGGTTCCACGTTTCCCAGTCGGTTGTCGTCGCCGTTCCGTAGGGATGCACCGCCGCCGAATTGACGATGACGTCTATGCCGCCGAATTTCGCCACGCCGGCCACGACCGCGTCGCGAACCTGCTCGGAAACGGAGACGTCAACCGTTTGCACCAGCGCATCGGCTCCGGACTTGGCGAGGCTTTCCTGCATGGCGGCGTTGGCCGCGCTGTCGATCCCGCAGGCGACGATCGCGGCGCCCCCAGCCGCCAGGCGTTTGGCGGCTGCCAGGCCGATACCGGTCGTTCCTGTCACCAATGCCACCTTGCCGTCAAAATCCTTCATTGCGGAAGCTCCTTCATTGCTATCGAAACCGGCTCTTAGTTTGACACTCATCGTGGTCAAACAATAGGTTGCCGGTCTCTCGCAGAAAGGAAGTGGCAATGGAACAGTGTTGGCGTTGGTACGGTCCCGATGATCCGGTGACGCTTGAACATGTCAAACAGGCTGGCGCCACCGGCGTGGTTTCAGCGCTTCACCATATCTATGATGGCAGGGCCTGGCCTGAGGCCGATGTGCTCGAACGCAAGCGCATCATCGAGGCGGCTGGGTTGACCTGGTCGGTCGTCGAGAGCATTCCGGTTCACAATTCCTTCAAGATCGGCGCGCCGGAGCGCGAGCGCTATGCCGGCTATTATCGCGACAGCATCCGCGCGCTCGCGAAGGCCGGAATCCAGACGATCTGCTATAATTTCATGCCTGTGGTCGACTGGACTCGCACCGACCTGGCCTACCGGCTGCCGACGACCGGTTATGCCTTGCGCTTCGACGCCATCGACTTCGCTGCCTATGATCTCTTTGTCTTGCAGCGCAAGAACGGCGCGGCAAGCTATACGCCGTCACGTATTGCCCAGGCCGAGGAGCGCCTGAAGGCGCTGACACCGGAGCAGATCGGCCAGATCGAGCGCAATCTGATCGCCGGCCTGCCGGCTACGGAGCGTAGCTATAACAGGGACAGTTTCCGCGAGGCGCTGGCGGAATACGACGCGATTGGGCCTAAGGAACTGCGCGACAATCTTGCCTGGTTCCTGCGCGAGATCATCCCGGCGGCCGAAGAAGCGGGTGTGCGTATGTGCATCCACCCGGACGATCCGCCCTTCTCGCTTTATGGCCTGCCGCGCGTCGTTTCGACGGCCGAGGATGCGCGTTTCATCCTCGAGACGGTCGACAGCCCGGCCAATGGTTTGACGTTCTGCACCGGCTCCTACGGTACGCGCGCCGACAACGACATTGTCGCCATGGTCAAGGAATTCGCCGACCGCATCCATTTCGTCCATCTGCGCAACATCACCATCGAGGAGGACGGTTCGTTCTACGAGGCCGAGCATCTCGAGGGCGGCACGGACATGGCGCATGTCATCCTCGCTTTGATGCAGGAAGAGAAGCGCCGTCGCGGAGAAGGCCGAGCCGACTGGCAAATTCCGATGCGGCCCGATCATGGCCATCTGCTTGCCGACGACATCGGCAAGAAGAAGATCAACCCCGGCTATTCGCTCATCGGCCGGCTGAAAGGCCTCGCGGAACTGCGCGGCATCATGCGTGCGGTGGAGCGGTTCGGGCTGGCCTGAAGTCATCGGGCGGCAAGCTATCGTTTGCGATCTTTCGCCGGAATGTCGCGACAGGTCTGAGCGAGCGCTTCGCTTCGTCCGGCATTCGCGTGCCCTAGCCACCCGATTGTCGATGAAGCCAGGGCTGCCCTGCGACGAGAAGCGGCCTCGACGGGTGGTCAACAATTTCATCGAGCTGGCACGCAAATTTTCGAGGCCGGTCGTGTAGTGCTCGTCGGCGCACTTCACGCTTGGCCAGTGTCCGACGAAAGCGGGCGACTTTCGCGCCACTGGGACCAGCCATCGGCGCGGGGCACGCTTATGAGAAAAGGACAGTCCTTTGACGATCTTCCCTTTCACCGAAGCCAGTCCGATCCAGTTCCAGGCGCCGCTGCCGAAGACGTCGGATGTGGTCATTGTCGGCGGTGGCATCATCGGCGTGACCGCGGCCTTGTTCCTGGCCCGTCGCAACATACCGGTGACCTTGCTGGAGAAGGGACGCATCGCCGCGGAGCAGTCCTCGCGCAACTGGGGCTGGATTCGCCAGCAGGGCCGCGACGCGGACGAATTGCCCATCGTCATCGAAGCGCAGCGTCTCTGGCGCCAACTGGCCGAGGAGTGCGGCGAGGACATAGGCTTGACGCAGACGGGCGTGACCTATCTTGCGCGGACCGACAAGGAGATGGCCGGTTTCGCCAAGTTCCTGAAGATCGCCGAGGCCCATGGCGTCGACACGCGCCTCCTCGACCGGGGCGAGACCGCCAAGCTGATCCCGGCCATGTCACGCCCCTTCAAGGGCGCCATGACCACGCCGTCGGACATGCGTGCCGAGCCCTGGGTCGCCGTGCCGGCGCTTGCCCGCCTGGCCGCTCGCCAGGGTGTCACAATCATCGAGAACTGTGCGGCACGCATGCTCGACATCTCAGCAGGGCGCATCAGCGGTGTCTGGACCGAACGAGGCCGCATCGCCACCTCGAACGTGCTTGTCGCCAGCGGCGCCTGGACGTCGCTGTTCCTGCGCGCGCATGGCGTCTCGATCCCGCAGCTCAGTGTCCGCACGACCGTCGCGGCGACCGCGCCTATGCCAGAAATCCATGCCGGCGCTGCCGCGGACGAACGCATCGCCTTCCGGCGTAGAAAGGACGGCGGGTACACGCTCGCGGCGGGAGGCAGCCACCTGCTCTATGTCGGGCCGGATGCATTGCGTCACGCACCGAAATACCTGCCTGCCCTGAAGGCAAATCCTTTCGGCACGCGCTACCTGCCGGCGGCGCCGCGTGCATATCCGGACAGCTGGTCCACCCCGCGCAAATGGGATGCCGACAAGGAAAGCCCGTTCGAACGCATGCGCGTTCTCAATCCTGCCCCGGAACCCAGGGCCCTTCGCGCCATCGATCATGGGTTCAAGGCGCTTTTTCCGCAATTCGAGGCGGTGCCGCTCAGGGCAAGCTGGGCCGGCATGATAGATGCGATGCCGGATGTCGTGCCTGTGGTCGATCGCGCCGTGACGGTCGATGGCCTCGTCATCGCCACCGGGATGAGCGGCCATGGCTTCGGCATAGGGCCTGGCATGGGCCGCGTCCTGTCCGACTTGATCCAGGGCAACGAGACTGGGCACAACCTTCACAGGTTCCGTCAATCCCGGTTCAGCGACGGCAGCCCTATCCGGATGGGACCATCGCTTTAGGCGAAATTGCCCTGACGCCGGTTGGGGCGGCAGGTTAGGTCGGGCGACCTGATTGTAAGCTTTCGAGAGGTTGTCCATTTGGACCGGACCGTTCCCCGCTCACGCGAGCGCCGCGCTGATGGCGAGAAGCGCGGCTTGCCGACCTGCGTGATGGTCGCGGCGTCACGTCCGCACCGGCTGAGAGGCCTCCGTCTGGTGCGCGGGCAGCGCCGCCGCCAGCCGGTCCGCCCATTCCTCGATACCGGACCGTGTCGACAACAAGTCCTGCCTGATCTCGACAAGGACGGCGGGGATGCCGCGATCATCGCCATGGATGGGTACGGCGTAGTCGGCATCGCGGCTGATCACATAGGGTACGTTGGCCGCGACATCGAGTGCCGCGTCGGTGCGCAGGCCCGAAAGGATCGCCGCGGCGAGATCGGCTGCATGACCATGCAGCACACCCGCATGCCAAGGCCTGGCGACACCCAGGAACACCGGTGTGAAGGAATGGATCGTCACGATCCGCGTCGGCCGGCCCTCGGCCACACGGCGATCGAGGTGCGCGGCCACACGCTCATGGAACGGCGAAAACATGATTTCCGCGCGCCGGTCTCGTTCCGTTCTGTCGACGCCGGCATTGCCGGGAATGTCAGTGTCTTCCGACAGCACCGGAATGCTGCCCTTGCTGCCCAGTGGCCGGTTGAGATCGATCAGCAGTCGGGAATAGCCGCTGAGAAAGGCCGCAGCATCGAGCCGGGCCGATAACAGGCGCGTGACCTCCGCAGCGCCGATGTCCCAAGCGATGTGGCGCTGCAGATGGCTGGCATCGAGCCCGAGCCGGCGGTACTCCGCCGGCATATGGTTGGACGCATGCTCGCACAGCAGCACGATCTCGCAACGGCCATGCTCGTTGAGCACCTCGACGGCTTCGGGCCAATCTTCTTGGGGGCGCGAGCTTTTTTCGGCCTGCGCAGTCATCAATAGAGCGTCCGGTAGAGATCGCAGATGGCAGCCGGATCAAGGCCTGCCAGGCGCTCGGCTTCATGCTGCTTCAACCCGACGAAGGTCTCGATGAAGATCGGCGCGAACCATCCCGTAACGGTCTTGTTGGACAGGAGCGCATCCAGTGCCGCCGGCAAGGTTTCGGGAAGCCGCACCAGACCGAGTTCCGCCCGTTCCGTCTCGCTCATCAGCGTCGGGTCGCCAGTGACCAGCGGCGGTGATGGCAAGTCCGCCTTCAGCCCCTCCAGCCCGGCGCGGATGATCGCCGCCAGCGACAGATAGGGATTGCCGGTGGCGTCGGCCGCCCGGTACTCGACATTATACTGCCGTGCCGGGTCGCGTCCGCCGATCGTCACCGTCGGACAGATGCGGAGCGACGCCTCGCGGTCGCGATCGGCGAGCCAGGTGTAGGACGAACTCCAGCTGTGCGGCTTAAGGCGATAGAAGGACGACACGCTCGACGCCGTCATGGCGGTCATCGCAGGCAGATGGCGCAGCACGCCGGCGCAGAAGGCGCCAGCCTTGGCGGACAGGCCTCCGGGACGCGCCGGATCGTAAGTTGCCGGCTTTCCGGCTTCGTCGACGAAGCTGAAATGGATGTGCACGCCGTTGCCGACGGCATCCGGGGCGACCTTGGGCGCGAAGCTCGCGCGCCAGCCGGCATTGCGTGCCACTTCGCGCGTGATTTCGCGGATGGCGACGGCGCGATCTGCTGCCGTGAGCGCATCGGCCGGCTCGTGCGTCACTTCGAATTGCTCACTGCCGAATTCGGCGATGACCACTTCGGGGCCGACACCTGCCTCTTCGAGTGCCGCCATCAGATTGGGGGCGAACGGGTCGGTGCGGCGCAGGGCGGCAAAGGACATCGAATGTGCCGGCGCGAAGCTGCCGCCGGCAACGTGGAATTCGTGCTCGAAGGCGGCGATGACGGAAAGGCCGGTGGCCGCCTTCAATTCCGCCAGCGCATCCCGGAGCATGGTCCGCGTGCAGCCAAGCCACGGGCTGCCATCGAGCTCGACGATGTCGCCGGCCACCATGTCGAAGGGCGTCGCCGATCCCGTCCGCTCGGTGCGGAAGCGCGCCTTGAGATCCGGGATCAGCCGAAGGTCACCGGACGAACCCCAGGGATTGGGATCGACTATCGAATTGAACGGCGTCATTGACAGATTGGCCTGCAGCCAGCCGATCCCTGTCGCGGCGGTCTTTTGCAATCTGCTTTCGACCACGAAGCGGCCCCGCGTAATGGCGGAGAGATCCGTGGTGACGACGGCGACGAGAGGCTCGACGGCAGATGTCATGCCTTTTTTCCCAGAGCGTTGAAGCGGTCGACGACGGTGTCGGTGTCCGTGACCCAGCAATAGCCGCCAAAGGCCTTCAGCGCGATGTCGTGGCGCTCCTGGGTAATGGTGGCGCAGGCATCCGATACGCAGGTGACGAGATAGCCGCGGTCGGCGCCGTCGCGCACTGTCATGTCGACGCACTGGTCGGTCAGCACGCCGACCACGACGAGATAGCGGATGCCAAGGTTTTTCAGCAGGTAGTCGACATTGGTCGAGTTGAAGATGCCCGACGAGGTTTTCGGCAGCATGATCTCGTCGCCGACCGGCCCCAGCGATGGCACTGGCAGGCCTTCGGGGAGGCTGGGCGCAACATGGATCGGTGTCAGCTTGTGGTCGAGCGAGCGGTCGCGGCCGTCTTCGGTCAGGCTCTGGATGATGGTGTGCAGCACTTCGACGCCATTGGCCCTCGCCGCCGCCAGCAGGCGCTCCTGGTTGGGGATCGTCTGCGAGCATGTCTGCCGGTAGAAATAATGATCGGGTCCGCGTTCTGGATGCGAAGGATCGGCACCCGGCTCCAACCAGATGCGTTGCATGTCGACCAGCAGCAGCGCTGTCTCGCCGGTACGAAAAGCTTCGTCTCGCTTGGGTAGGGCTTGGGTCATGCCTTCTCGTCCTGCTTTGCTGCTTTGGGTCCAGGTATCTTGCGCGGTCCTGATGTCTTGCGCATGCCGCTCCCTTCCGCATCGCTGTCGAGCGTCACCGCATTGGCGTGCCGCACTTTCTCGATCCTCTCGATGCGAGCCCGAGCGTCGTCGCCCAGCGTCGAAACGATCTGGGCCGTCAGCGCCTCCATCTGTGCGATCGCCGGCGCCAGCGTGTCATAGGGCGAGGCGACTTCGAGCGGGCTGACGATCGTGACTTCGGCAAGGTCCGATATCGGCGACAGCCATTGGTCGGTGAACAGAAGAATGCGTACATCGAGCGCGGCGGCTTGGCGCGCATAGGCCATCACGTCCAACTGGTAGCGGCGATAGTCGAAGACGACGAGCACGTCGCGACGGCCGAGGTCGGCCAGCGTGTCGAACGACTGCGGAGAGAGCACGCCGAGATCGCGGACCCCGGTGCGGAACTGCACGAGATATCCAGCCAGCATCCCGGCGATGTGGCGGCTGAACCGGCCGCCGACCAGCAAGATTTCGCCCTTGGCCTCCATCAAAAGGCGGGCGGCACGCTCGTAGGTCTGGACCGGTGTCGCCGCGGTGGCTTTCTGCAGGGCCGTGGTAACGGAATCGAGATAGGCAAGCACCGCGCTGTCGCTGGAACCGCTTTGCCGCTTGGTCTCCATCATCAACAGCGGCGAATGCAGCCTGGCCTCGACCTCGGCGAGCAGCTTTGCCTGAAAGTCCGGGAACCCTTCATAGCCGAGCTTGACGACCAGCCGGACAACAGTGGGATCGCTGACGCCGGCGCGTCGCGCAAGCGACGATGCGGTACCGAGGCCCGAGGTCGGATAGTCCGTCAGCAGCAGCCTGACGATCTTCTCTTCCGACGGCGTCAGCGCCAGATCCCCGCGCATCAGAACATCGCGTATCGCCATAGGCCTCCCCTGAAATATATGCTGTGTCGAGTCTATTTCAGATATTTTAATTATGGTCAATAATGAAGAGGTATTGACATACTTTCCGAGACTGCCGACGATGATGAAGGCGTACAACCCGCATCGCCAGGGCTGACTGGTGTACCGGCAAGGAACAAATGATACCCAATCTCAACATCGTGCCGTTCGTCAGCGTCGACAATATGATGAAGCTCGTGCTCAGGATCGGCGTCGAGCGGTTCCTGGTTGAGCTCGCCGGCTATATCGAGGACGACTTCCGCCGCTGGGAGCTGTTCGACAAGACCCCGCGCGTCGCTTCGCACAGCGCCGAGGGCGTTATCGAGCTGATGCCGACCAGCGACGGCGAGGTCTATGGTTTCAAATATGTCAATGGTCATCCCAAGAACATGCGCGAGGGCCGCCAGACCGTGACTGCCTTCGGCATGCTGGCCGACGTCCACAACGGCTATCCCGTGTTGCTGTCCGAGATGACCATTCTGACCGCACTGCGCACGGCGGCCATGTCGGCCCTTGCCGCGAGGCACTTGGCGCCGGCCGAGTCCTGCTGCATGGCGCTGATAGGCAACGGCGCCCAGGCTGAGTTCCAGGCGCTGGCCTTCAAGGCACTGCTCGGCGTCGACAGGCTGCGGCTTTACGACATCGACCGTTCGGCAACACAGAAATGCATTCACAATCTCGCCGGCCTCGGCTTCGACATGACGGCCTGCACGAGCGCGCAGGAAGCGGTTGAGGGTGCGGACATCATCACCACCGTCACCGCCGACAAGCAGTACGCCACCATCCTGACCGACAACATGATCGGCTCGGGCGTACATATCAACGCCGTTGGCGGCGACTGCCCCGGCAAGACCGAACTGCACCGCGACATCCTGCTGCGCTCCGACATTTTCGTCGAATACCCGCCGCAGACCCGCATCGAAGGCGAGATCCAGCAGCTCGCGCCGGATCATCGGGTGACTGAGCTGTGGCAGGTGGTCACCGGCGCCGTTGAGGGCCGGCGCGACGCCGGCCAGATCACGCTGTTCGATTCGGTGGGTTTCGCTATCGAGGACTTTTCGGCGTTGCGCTATGTCAGGGATCAACTGAGGTCGACCGGCCTGTACCAGGAGCTCGATATGCTCGCCGACCCCGACGAGCCACGCGACCTGTTCGGCATGCTGCTCAGGGCAGCGCAATAGCGTGGAGGTCGCGCGCCTGCTGGCGGTCCGTATCCGCCGGAATGATCGCGGTCATTGTCAGCTTGCCGGCGCGCGCGCAAAAATTGTTCATCGCGGCGGGCTTGAAGGGCCGATCGTTTCTTTCTTGGCAATCTGGAGTCGATGACACTTGCATGCATTCTTGGCGGGTGTGACCGCCGAAAAGTGCACGCCTGTCCAACAGTCCCGGTTTGCGGACGGTAACATCCGCACAAAGCCGGGAAAGGAGCCTGATATGCCCAGAATAGTACCCGTGCTCGACTTGAGCCGCTTTGAACAAGGCGCGTCGGAACGCCGGACATTTCTGGCGGATCTGCGTTCCGCGTCGCGCGACATCGGCTTTTTCTACCTGGCCGGACATGGCATTTCGTGGGCGGAAATCAGTGAAGTGCTCACCGCGTCGCGCCGCTTCTTTGCCTTGGCCGAGGCCGACAAGCTCGCGATCGAAATGGTCAAATCCTCGCAGTTCCGTGGCTATACCCGCGCCGGCGGCGAGCTGACCAAGGGCAAGGCCGATTGGCGCGAACAGCTCGACATCGGCGTCGAGCGTCAGCCCATAGCGCAAGGGCCAGGAATTCCCGCCTGGACGCGGCTGCAGGGGCCGAACCAGTGGCCCGCTGCGTTGCCGGAACTCAAACCCGCCCTGCTGGCATGGCAGGCCAAGGCAACAGCAGTGGCCATCAGGCTGTTGAAAGCCTTCGCGCTGTCGCTCGATCAACCCGAGGACGCTTTCGACCCGATCTACCGCGAGCAGCCAAACCACCGCATGAAAATCGTGCGCTATCCCGGCCGAGAGGCGACCGGCGATGACCAGGGTGTCGGCGCGCACAAGGATGGCGGTTTCCTGACGTTGTTGCTTCAGGATGACAATAAGGGGCTGCAGGTCGACTATGACGGAAGCTGGGTGGATGTGGACCCCATTCCCGGTACGCTCGTCGTCAACATCGGCGAATTGCTCGAACTGGCCTCAAACGGCTATTTGCGGGCGACCGTGCATCGTGTCGTGACGCCGGCGGCCGGCATTGAACGCATTTCGGTGCCGTTCTTCTTCAGCGCCAGGCTCGATGCGACGATACCGCTGCTTAGCCTTTCCGAGGATCTGGCGGCGCAGGCGCGCGGGCCGGCCAGCGATCCGGACAATCCGCTGTTTCGCGATGTCGGAACCAATGTGCTGAAAAGCCGGCTGCGCTCGCATCCCGACGTCGCTCGGCGCCATTATGTGGATCTGCTCGAGCCGGAAAGCCGGGCCGGCTGAGTCTTGGACGAGAAAGAACGGGATTTTTGCCATCCCGACCGATTCTTAGAAAATCATTCGTCGTATTCGTCGGGGAATCGGCTCAAAAAGGAAAAACCGTTCGGTGTTTTCCTCCCATTTCACCGAGCGGTGTTCCCCTCTGAAGGTTATGACCTTCTTTTTTGGCCGGGCCGTTTCGCGCCCGGCCGTTTTTCTTTCCGCCCTGCGTGTTGCCGGTGCGGAGCCGATCCGGCAGAGTTCAACATCCGCCGGCGGTTGCAATCACTGGAAGAGGAGAGGATCTCATGACATCCAACGTCGCCGTGATTGCCGGGGCGGGCTCCGGATTGAGCGCCTCGCTCGCGCGTCTTCTCGCCAGGGAAGGGTTCCATGTCGTCCTGGCCGCCCGAAACATCGAGAAGCTCGATGCCTTGCAAGCGCAAACGGGCGCGCAAGCCGTGGCGACGGATGTCTCGGATCCAGCATCGGTCGAGCATCTGTTCGATATCGCGGACAAGGCTGGACCACTTTCCCTCGTGATTTTCAACGCCGGCGGCCGCGCTCGCGGTCCAATAGCCGAACTCGATCCCGAGGCTGTCCGACAGGCTTTGCTGGTCGGGGCCTATGGCGGGTTCCTGGTAGCTCAACAGGCGGCCCGCCGGCTGATCGCTCAAGGGGCGGGGTCGATCCTCTTCACCGGAGCGACAGCAAGTGTGAAGGGGTTCGCCGGCTCCGCCGGCTTTGCGATGCCCAAATTCGGATTGCGCGGGCTGGCGCAATCCATGGCCCGCGAACTGGCGCCCAAGAACATCCACGTTGCGCATTTCATCATCGACGGCGCCATTGCTTCGGCCGCTTCCGGACAGGAGCCCGGGCCGCAGGATCGCCGGCTGTCTCCGGATGCGATCGCAGAGGCCTATCTCGCCATCCACCGCCAGCACCGCAGCGCCTGGACCTGGGAAATGGAACTCAGGCCGTGGGTTGAAAATTTCTGACTGGATCAGCGATCTATGCGACTTTTGCATGGCTCGTCTGCACGGGCCTTGAGGAGAGTCGACATCGGATGTGGATGTCACTATATAGCGGCGGCTTCGCGGGCTCACGCCTTGAAGCGCAACGTCATAGGCGGCTGTAGTGACAGCCAGTGAGATTAAGAAACGGACTGGAAGCCGTAAAAGGTAGAAGCAATTGCTCGGAGCGGGAAGACCCCGCCAACGGTACAGTCCTTCAGAATCAGAAAATGTTCTTCACCCCTCGATTTCCTTCGGCTCTGTGGACCCTGGACGGCTTCGGCTTGCCGGCTGGCCGCGACTCGGCTCGAATGGGAACATGCATCCTTCGCGGGATGCCGACGCTTATGATTACCAACCGGCTTTGCCGCCAGGGAACAGCAGTATGAGTGAACACGCGATCGAGTTCTTGCGGGGATGGATCGGCGAAAAGGTCCATTGCCAGTCCCACGCCAGGATCGAGAAGCAGGCCGAGACGTTGGCCCGCGAATGCGCCGCCAAGGCGGCCGAGGTCGGCATACCGCTGGAGGACATCCAGGAGGAAGTCGGCGACATCCAGGAATTGATCGCTTCCCGGCTCGAGGAAGCGGCCGAGGCCGACGAAAACCAGCAGGCCTCAAGCAAAGCCGCGGAATAACTACGGGTCAAACCTGTTCGAAACGCGCGGGCTTCGGCCCGCGTTTTCGTCTCAGCCATCCCTCTCAGCCAAACTTTTCTTCCAGCCACGCCTTTGGCAGCGCCGGCACGAAATTGCCGTCGCGCCCAGTCATGTCGTCATTGGCGATAAGAGCGTTGAGGATGGATTCCTCCACCGTCTGGATCACCGCATCGAAGAACGGGTCGATGTCTGTATCGGGAATGAAATCGGCGCTGGCGATGCGGCCGGACAACCCCAGCGCCGCGGCGGGATTAGCCGTCGAGAAGGCGAGGAAGATATCGCCCGAACTGTGATAGCCGAAGCCGCCCGTCAAGGCGACGCCGAGCGGCACACGGCGCGCCAATCGCTTCATCTGATGCGGCAGGAAAGGCGCGTCGGTCGCGATGACGGCGATGATTGAGCCCTTTTCCGCGCGCGACGTGGCTTCGCGGATCGCCGGTTCGGTGAGTTCGGGCCCGGCGCGCAGGCCGCGAATGGTGAAATTATGCCGCTTGCCGAAATTCGACTGCACGAAGGCGCCGACCGTGTAGGTGCGCCCCTGCCATGCGACGATGCGCGAGGCCGTGCCGGACCCTGCCTTGAAGCCGAAGGTGATCATGCCGGTGCCGCCGCCGACGCTGCCTTCCTCGACCGGTCCGCCGGCGGCGCCGTCAAGGGCTTCGGCGACGTGCTCCGACGTTAGATGGTGGCCGTTGATGTCGTTGAGAAATCCGTCATAAGTCTCCGCCGCCACCGGCAGCCCCCAGGCGCTGTCGATCGCGGCCGGCAGCACCCGGTTCATCCAGCGCAGCGTGCCGTCACGCGAAACACCGCAGGAATGCGTGTTGGTGATGGTGATCGGGAAGTTGAAGGCGCCGGTTTCCTCGATGATGTGCGAGCCGGTCATCTCGCCATTGCCGTTCTGGCTGAAAATGCCGGCGAAGACCGGGGTGGCCAATTCGGCGCGCGGCCTCGGCAGGATTGCGGTCACGCCGGTGCGCACCGGCCCCTTGCCGACGATAAGCGGACCATCGCCCGATATCAGCGTCGCATAGCCTACAGCGACGCCGGGCACGTCGGTGATCGCGTTGAACGGCCCGGGCGTTCCGTCGAAGCCGATAGCGAAGCTTCGCGCGCGCGGCTTGCCGGACGGCGTTGCCAGATGGTGCGGATTGTCGATCATGCTCTTAGAACAAGGATCCCTGATTGCCGGGTTCCTTTGCCTTTGCCGCCGGTCTGGCCACGGGCTTTGGCCGCGCCGCGCCACTGGTTGCCACCGCATCCGCCGTGCCATCGGCGAACTCCAGCGACAGCGCCATCCCCGACGCCACCTCGGCGGCCTGCTTGATGACCGCGCCGTCGGCATCCTTCACCAGCGCGAAGCCGCGCGCCAGGACGGCCTTGTGCGAAAGCGTCGCCATCAGCCGGTCGGCCTGGACGATGCGGCCGCGCAACCGCTCCAGCCTGAGCAGCATCGCCTGGCCGCCGCGTCTCGTCAAAGCCGTCAGAAGATCCCTCTGCACACGTTGGCGCCGGGCTGTCGGCTCGATCGTGATGCGGCCCTGCAGCAAAGCCAATTGCTGTCTGTGCCGCTGCAGCGATGCCTTGGCGCATTTTGGCAACTGATCCGCGGCACGATTGAGCTCCGCGCGCCGGCTTCTGGCCAGAGTGCGCAGCGCCCCTTGCGCCCGCAAAAGGCTACGGTCGTTGGTGCGCCGCGCTTCGGCAATCCGCTGCGACAGCATTGCCGGCGTCAATTTTACAGCGAAGAATCGCGCCCGCTTGCGCTCGGTGGAAACCATCAGGCCACGACCGAGCCTCGATGTCGCCTCGTCCAGGCGCCGGCGCGGCAGCGCCAGCAATTGATCGGGCGAGGGCATCGCACGCGCCGCCGCACGGGCTGCCTGCCGCTTGCGCTCGAAATTGCGCAAGACGGCGGCCTTGAGCCGCGCGCCGAGGCTGGCCAGCGTCGCTTCGAGGTCAGCCTTCACCGGCACGGCGATTTCGGCCGCGCCCGTCGGTGTCGGCGCCCGCACATCCGCGACAAGGTCGATCAGCGTCCAGTCGGTTTCGTGGCCGACAGCCGAAATCACCGGAATGCCCGAGGCGGCGACCGCGCGGGCGAGTGCCTCGTCGTTGAAGCCCCACAGATCTTCCAGGCTGCCGCCGCCGCGCGCCACGATCAGCAGATCGGGGCGCTGAATGGGGCTGTCCCATGCCAGCGCGTTGAAACCGGTGACGGCATTGGTCACTTCCGCACTCGCCGTGTCGCCTTGAACCCGCACGGGCCAGACCAGCACATGCAGTGGAAAGCGGTCCTTGATGCGATGGATGATGTCGCGGATGACCGAGCCGGTCGGCGAGGTGACCACGCCGATGACGCGTGGCATGAACGGCAGCCGGCGTTTGCGCACCGCATCGAAAAGGCCCTCCGCCTGCAGCCGGCGTTTGCGTTCCTCCAGCAGCGCCATCAGCGCCCCGGCGCCGGCCGGCTCGAGATTGTCGATGACGATCTGGTAATTGGACTTGCCGGGATAGGTGGTGAGCTTGCCGGTGGCGATCACCTCCATCCCTTCCTCGGGACGAAATTTCAGCCGGCTCATCGTGCCTTTCCAGACCACGGCGTCGAGCCGCGCACGGTCGTCCTTGAGCGCGAAATAAGCATGGCCGGAGGAATGCGGCCCACGATAACCTGAGATTTCGCCGCGCACCCGCACATTGCCGAAGACGTCCTCGACCGTGCGCTTCAGCGCGCCTGATATTTCGCTCACCGTGTATTCGGTGGCGTTGGTGCGTGATTCGGATGCTGCTTCGCTCATCGGTCGATTGGGGGCCGGTTGGACGCCGACGTCAAGGCGGCCGTGTCAGGCCCGATAGTCATGACCCGCTTTTTACCAGCCCGGCAGGATCTGGTTCGGCTTGCTTCGCTTCATCTTGGCAAAGGCGAGGGCCGCGAAATCGAACGTCCCCGTCTCCTCGCCGAGCGGCACGGAGATGTTGTCCAGGCTTTCCGAGATGTGGCGGGCAAGCGCATCGACGATCTCCGGCCGCGAGGTCTGGCCGCGCATGATGCCGATGCGGCAGTCGGGCAGGGCGCCGAAGCCGTCGGCCTCGCCCAGCACCCGCATGCCGGGCCTGAGCGCGCATTCCGGCAGCACCGAGATCGCCAGCCCCGACAGCACGGCGGCGGTGATCACGGTCGCTGAGAAACTGGTGAACAGGATGCGGTAGTCGCGGTTCTGCTGGTCCAACACGTCGACCGCGGCGCGCCTCCAGATGCAGTTCGGCCGGCCGAAGGCCATCGGCAGCGTCTCCTGTTCATGTGTCGCATGGTTGGCCGAGGAGACCCAGAGCAGCGGTTCACGCCGCACCACCTCCGACTGGCCGCGCACATCATTGTGCGTCACCAGCGCTAGGTCGAGATTGCCGCGCTTGATGTGCTCGACCAGCCCCGGCGTCGGTTCGCAGATGACGGTCAGTTCGACGCGCGGATTGGAGCGCGTGAACCGTGCCATGATCTCGGGCAGGAAACGGTCCGCATAATCGTCAGGCGTGCCGATGCGGATCGTGCCTTCGAGCCTCTGGTCATCGAAGGCTGCGAGCGTTTCGCGGTTGAGATAGAGCAATCGCCTTGCGTAGGAGAGCAGTTTGTCGCCTTCCTCCGTCAGCCTGTTCGAGCGCCCCTCCTTCTCGAACAGCGGCTTGCCGATCCGCTCCTCCAGCCGGCGCATCTGCATCGACACCGCCGACTGGGTGCGGTGCACTTCTTCCGCAGCGCGGGTGAAGCTGCCGGTATCGGCAATCGAGATGAAGGTCTGCAATTGATCGAGATCGAGCGGCGCTTTCATCGGTCCAATCCATCACTACTGTTGATATTAAAGATTAGAAACATTCGTTGGATTAATCAATCGGTCGATGGCAAATTGGCATTGTCCAAGTGAAAGCCATGCATGTCGCCCAAAAGTGGACACCGGTTTTGAGACGACGACATGCATTTCTAAAATTGTATTTGAGACCGGAACGGCCGCTGTCGCCAGCGCCGATCGTCGGGTTTCGTCCGTTCGAGTCTGAAGGAGACCGATATGACCACGATCGATTTCGCCACCGAGACCTCGCGCATCACCTCGCGTCCGGCTGTTGCGACGCGCGTGGCCAACATTGTCTCCAACACCTACCGCGCCTGGAAAAACCGCCGCGCCTTCTACCGCCTTGGCGAGATGTCGGATGCAGAACTCGCCGATATCGGCCTCACGCGCGCCGACCTGCATGTTGCAATCGACGTGTCGTTTGGCCGTGACCCGACGGCAATCCTGCGTGAGATCGCCAGCGATCGCGTGGAAACGATCGAGGAAATCGCCCGCAAGGTGGCCTGATTGGTTCAGCTTCGGTTGCGTTGAACCCTTTCACGGTTCAGCGCGACCAAGGTTCTGCAGGCTCCCCACTCCCTGCCGGTTCCCCGCCGGCCTGCCTGCACGCTGCCCGGTCCTCCCAAGGACCGGGCTTTTCTTTAAGGTTTACCGAAGGCCGGGCGGCTACCGCCGGTCCATGTCCCGCTTGAACTGGTCGAAGATCGTTTCCACGCCCTTCTGGTATTCGTCGCGCTGCTGGGCGCCGGTCTGGAACATCTTGCCGAAAATGTCGTCGAACGGGTTCCTTGGCCGTCCGCTCGGATTGGCTTGGGGCTGTGGTGCCTGGCGCCGCTGCGGTTGCGGCGCTTCAGGTTGCGGCGCCGGCTGCCCGCCGGGCATCCCGAGGCCGCCGCCTCCACCTTGCCGCAGCATCTCCTCGAAGATTTTCCCCAGCGGGTTGTCGCCGTAGGGGCTCTGTGTCTGCTGGGACTGGGGCCGGCTTTGTGGTTGCTGCGGCGCGCCGCCACCGAACATGTCCTGCAGCACCTTGCCGAGCGGATTGTCGCCATAGGGGTTGGGCGCCGGCTGCGGCTGGCTTTGCGGCTGCGGTGAGCCGCCGCCGAACATGTCCTGCAAGACCTTGCCGAGCGGGTTGTCCATGGGGTTCTGAGGCGGTGGCGCCTGGCGCTGTTGCGGCGCCGGCGCCTGCATGCCGCCTTGCCGCATCATCTGCTCGATGATCTCGACCAGTGGATTGTTGCCGCCGCCGCCAAGACCAGCCGCTGCCTGCATCTGGTTTGTCGTCTGCTTGAACAGTCCGCCCATTACCATCGAGGCGATAGCAGGCAGCATCTGCTGCAAGATCTGCTGGCTGACGCCGCTCGCCTGCGCGGCCTGGCTGGCCACGGCGCGCGACAGGTCTTTCGAACCGAACAGATGTCCCAGAATGCCGTTGCCCTCGTCGACGCCTTGCGGCGAGAAGGCGCGCGTGGCGTCCTCGAAATATTTGGCGTGCTGGCCGCTTGCCATCGCCGTCATGAAGGCGCCGAGCCCATAGGGATCGGCGGTGTTGCGTTGCAACCCTTGTGAAAAGGCTGGCAGCAGTGCGGCGACCGCCGCCTGCGTCTGCTGCAGCGAAAGCCCGTATTGCTGGGCAAGCGCCTGCATGCCGTTGCCGTTCTGGGCCTGCGCCAGCATGTCGAACAAGGTAGGCATCGGCTTCTCCTCCGGGAAATCCTCGAAAGAGAGCCTAATTCGTTTCAGCGCCCGATTGAAGTTACTTTTGCCACCCGCCATGGCTCGCGGTTAATAGGCATACTCCATGAACACCGGCTCGATCGAGCCGCCCCAGCGCGTGTGGTAGGCCGACAGCATCTCCTCCGCACTGGTGGTGCCGCGCGCCACGACCTCGTCGAGCGTGTTGAGGAACGAGGTTTCGTCATAGCCGTCACGGTTCTTTTTGCCGCGGTTCTTCAACCCGGTGCGCGAAATGGCCATGACGTCGCGGGCGACCTCGCGCAACGTCGTGTTGCGGAAGGGCGCGGCGATGCCGAGCTCCGGCACGGCGTTGCGCATGGCCAGCACTTCCTTGTAGGTCCAACTCGACGTCAATGCCTCGGCCGCGTCGAGTGCCGCCTCGTCGTAGAGCAGCCCGACCCAGAAGGCCGGCAGCGCGCAGATGCGCCGCCAGGGACCGCCATCGGCGCCGCGCATTTCAAGGAAACGCTTGAGCCGCACGTCCGGGAACAGCGTCGACAGATGGTTGGCCCAGTCGCCCATCGTCGGCAGCCCGTCCGGCACTTCATTGCGCGCGGCCCCGGCCATGAACTGGCGGAAGGTGATATGCGTCATGTCGTGATAACGGCCATCGCGAATGACGAAATACATCGGCACGTCGAGTGCCCATTCGACATAGTCGGCGAAACCGAAATCGGGCGAGAAGCAGAATTCGAGCAGGCCCGAGCGCTGGTTGTCGGTGTCGCGCCAGATGTCGCCGCGCCAGCTCTGCAGCCCGTTCGGCCGGCTGTCGGTGAAGGGCGAGTTGGCGAACAGTGCGGTCGACAGCGGCTGCAGCTTCAGCGACACCTGCATCTTGCGGCGCATGTCGGCCTCGCTCTCGAAGTCGAGGTTCACCTGGATCGTGCAGGTGCGGTACATCATGTCGAGGCCCTTGGTGCCGACCTTGGGCATGTAGCGCGTCATGATCTCATAGCGCGACTTCGGCATTTTCGGTGTCTCGGCCAACGACCATTTCGGGCTGCCGCCGAGGCCGAGGAAGCGGATGCCCATCGGCTCGGCGATCTCGCGCACCTGCGCCAGATGGGCGTTGCCCTCGCGGCAGGTCTGGTGGATCGTCTCCAGCGGCGCGCCGGAAAGCTCGAACTGGCCGCCGGGCTCGAGCGAAATTGCCCCCTGGCCCGTCGGTTCGACCAAGCCGATGATGCGGCCGTCATCCATGATCGGATCCCAGCCAAGCTTGTTCTGCATGCCTTCAAGGATGGCGCGGATGCCGCGCTCACCACCATAGGGCACCGGTGCGTTGCCATCGACATAGAACGGGAATTTCTCGTGCTCGGTGCCGATGCGCCATTTTTCGCGCGGCTTGTTGCCTTCGGCCAGGTGCTCGACAAGCTCGTCTATGCCTTCGATGGGCCGGAAATCGGTTGTGTCGCGCGCCATTCTCAAGCCCTCAAAGGCGGTTGGACCACCGCCGGCGCTAAATGGACGAAATGTCAGTAGCCGATCAAGCGAAAAATCCTGAGCCACAGGTCAAGAGGAATTGAAGGCCACGCCCAGCAAACACCTCTTGCAAGAGACAGAGCACTACCAGTTTGCAAGAGACAGAGCACTACCAGTCGCCGATTGTTGCCTGCATCACCGCAAGCGCTGCCACGGCCGCCGTGTCGGCACGCAGGATACGCGGTCCGAGCGGAATGGCGGTCACGAAGGGGAGCGCCCGCAGCATCTTGCGCTCCTCGTCGGAAAAGCCCCCCTCGGGCCCGACCAGCAGGGCGAGCTTCTTCTCCTTCATCGTCTGCAAGGCGGGCAGCGGATTGTTGGTCGAGGCGTCCTCGTCGCAGAAGATCAACCGGCGTTCCTTGTCCCAGCCGGTCAGCAGGCGCTCGAATTTTTCCGCCTCGCGAACCTCCGGCACCGCCAGGATGCCGCATTGTTCGGCGGCCTCGACGACATTGGCGCGCAGGCGATCGATCGACGGCTTGGCCATCTGCGTGTGCTGGGTGATGACCGGCTGCAGGACGCCGGCGCCCATCTCGACCGCCTTCTGCACGAGATAATCCAGCCGGCCCTGCTTCAGCGGTGCGAAGCAATAGATCAGGTCAGGCAAAGGCGGCTGCGGCCTTTGCAGCGCCAGTACTTTCAGCCGCACCGAGCGCTTCGATTTCGCTGATATCGCGGCCGACCACTCGCCGTCGCGGCCATTGAAGACAAGGATCTCGGCGCCTTCGGCGAGCCGCAGCACATGCAGGAGATAATGGCTCTGCTGCTGGCCGGGTTCGACCTCGATGTCCGGTCCGAGGTCGTCGGGCACGAACAGACGTTGCATCTTGTAGTTGGCGCGCATGGCCGAGGAATGGGCGAGGCGGCCGCCGGCGTCAAGCCTTGGCGGAGGGATGCCACACAGGCTGAAAGCCGTGACGCAGGATGGCAACCGTCGTTTCCGGGGTCAGCAGCACCAGCGTCTCGTCCTCGAACCGACCCAGGCTGGTAGGCGGGCCGTATCCGGCAAAAGACCACGGCAACGCCTTGCCGTGGCACAAGGCGTAGGTGCTGCCGCCGGTTGCGATCATC
This sequence comes from Mesorhizobium sp. BR1-1-4, assembly GCF_020165375.1. Classification (NCBI taxonomy): domain Bacteria; kingdom Pseudomonadati; phylum Pseudomonadota; class Alphaproteobacteria; order Hyphomicrobiales; family Phyllobacteriaceae; genus Mesorhizobium; species Mesorhizobium sp. BR1-1-4. The sequence goes on from NZ_JAIUIB010000012.1 coordinate 164,069, forward strand.
GCGCCGTCGGGCAGGCGGGCAAGCGCGTCCATCGCGACGGCAGGCCGTTTGCCACCCGACGCCAACCGTTCCTTGTGCAGCCGCTTGTCCACCTGCGGCGCGCGCGGCTCGGCAATGACGAAGGCTTGGCCGAAGCGCCTGACAAAATCCCTGGCTCGTTCGCGCTGGCAAAAGAAGCAGGGACGATGCCCGGCGGCGAGCGCCGTCACCTCGTCGAGGAAGAACAATTCGGTCCAGCCGGCCTTGCCACCGGCCCGGTTGCGGCCCATCGGCTCGCGCCGCACATTGCGGAATTGGCACACGCAGATGATCCAGGCCTGAAGCGCCCAGCGCTTTTTCAGGAGCGTCTTTGTCGCGGGGTCGTGGATGATGCCGCGATTGCCGGTGAACAGGCCGCGCTCCGGCACGGCATGAATGGCGCCGAACGGATCGACCCGGTTCTGCAGTGGCATGGTTTTCTCCTGGGATACGCATCTTGGCTGCGATACTGGCGGCATGATATCGCTGGTTTCCTCGTTTTCATGTCAGCAGGGTTTGCCATGCGGGTGCTGGTCGTCCAGAACTTCGACAATACCGGCCTTGGCCAGGTTGGCGCGGCGCTCGCGGAAGCGGGTGCCGATCTCGATGTGCGCCTTGCCTACAAGGGTGATGCGCTGCCACGGGACGCAACCGGCCATGATGCCATGGTGGTGCTCGGCGGTGGCCAGAATGCACTGGACGACGAAGACTATCCCTATTTCCCGGCGCTGCTGGAACTGACCCGCGATTTTGCCGGCAAGGACCGCGCGGTGCTCGGCATCTGTCTCGGGGGTCAACTCGTCGCCCGCGCCTTTGGCGGCGAGAACCGCATTGGCGGCGCCAATGAATTCGGCTGGCGCGGCGTGTCATTGACCCCGGATGCCAAGGCCGACCCGGTGCTGTCTGCACTGCCGGAAACATTCCCGATCTTCCAGTGGCACGACGATACATTCGAGCTGCCGGACGACGCCGTGCGGCTCGCCGGCAACGATGTCGCCGAAAACCAGGCGTTTCGCGTCGGCCGTGCCGTCTACGGCTTCCAGTTCCATTTCGAGGCCGACCGTCCGCTGGTGAAGAACTGGAGTTCCTCCTTCGCGCCGACCATTGCCGCGCGCCATCCCGACTGGGCCGGCGAGCTCGAGGACGAAATGGCCCGCAACGGCCCTGATGCCGATGCTGCCGGCCTCGCCATCGCCCGCGCCTGGGTGGCGACGATCTGAGCATTCGCTTCCGCGTCCTACCGCGTGACATAATTGGCACGTGGGCCGGAATCCGTCTGGGGAAAACCCTTTCATCCTTGGCTTGTGTCCGCCCGCTATCCTAGAAGGCGCGCGCTATATCGGCTGTGCAACCGGGATGAACCTTTTGTGTGACCCGTGCGACACACCATCGATACAGAACACGCCTAGAAGCGCGAAATCGTCGAAACTTTGAAGCGATTTTTCCGTTTCAACGCATTGGTAACCGCCTCGTGCACAGATGCAGAAAGCTCAACAAGAGATGACGTCCGTGAAAGCAGCTCTTCTGTCCTTTGCCATGCTGTCCGCCATCGTGCTTTGCGGCCTTGGCATCTATGCCGCCGATGCCGCCAACAACCACAATGCGGTCGACGGCTACGGCGTCACCGCCTCCCTGCGCTAAAGCCCAGGCATCGCTCGCGCGAGTATCCCTCGCGCCAGTATCCTCGCGCCCTTGGGCGCCGGGGCCTCAAGGTTCCTTTATCGACATTTCCAGGATGCGTTTGTCCGCGCCGTCCACGACGAGCGCGGTAAGCTTGCCTGACTGCCAGGCAAGCGTGTCGACATTGACGCGGTTGGCCATCACTTCCGCCTCGGGGACCGGCGTGTGGCCATGCACCACGATCTTCGGGAGGAGACCGGTGTGATCGTGGAAGACGTCACGGATCCAGATCAGGTCCTGGATATTCTGTTTCTCCAGCGCAATGCCTGGCCTTATGCCGGCATGGCAGAAGAAGAAGTCGCCTGACGTCACCGAGAACGGCAGCGACCGCAGGAAGTCGATATGGCTTTGCGGCACGGCTGCGAGCAAGGCTTGGTGGCCCTTGCGCATGGCTGACTCGGCCTTGCCGAACCAAATGCCGCTGCCGTTGTTGATCGTCACCCCATAGGATTGCGCGGTCTGGATGCCGCCAAAACGGAGGAAGAGCCCTTCGGGGTCGGGTGTCTCGAGAAAGTCGAGAAAGCCGAGGTCGTGGTTGCCGGCCAGCATCATGTTTCGCTGATCGCGTTCGCGCGCTTCGATCAGGAAGTCGATGACGCCCTTGGAGTCGGGCCCTCGATCGACATAGTCGCCAAGATGGATGATGCGCCAGTCCGCGACCAGGTCCCTGGCGATCTCGGCCTCGATCTGTCCGTGCATGGCGGCCAGCAGGTCGAGCCGGCCATGCACGTCGCCGATCGCGTAGAGACGCACGCCGTCCGGCCCGCGTGCGTCGAGGAAATGGATGCCGGGTTCCGCCAAGGTTCTGGTATCTCCGTGGTCAGATGTCATGGCCTAGCGCCGGAGTTGGTCCTTGCCCATGTCGGTGACCAGACGCTTTCCGCACAGCGCCAGCGTGATGTCCATCTCCTTACGGATGATTTCCAACGCCTTGGTAACCCCTTCCTTGCCGAGCGCGCCCAGGCCGTAAAGAAACGGCCGGCCGATATAAGTGCCCTTGGCGCCCAGGCAGAGTGCTTTCAACACATCCTGGCCGGAGCGGATGCCGCCGTCCATATGCACTTCTATTCTGTCGCCGACCGCATCCGCGATCTCTTCCAGCGCCATGATGGAGGACGATGCGCCGTCGAGTTGGCGGCCGCCATGATTGGAAACGATGATGGCATCGGCGCCGGTGTTGGCTGCCATCAGCGCGTCCTCCTTGTCGAGGATGCCCTTGAGGATCAGTTTGCCGCCCCAGCGCTCCTTGATCCAGGCGACGTCCTTCCACGACAGGTGCGGATCGAACTGTTCGGTCGTCCATGACGACAACGAAGCCACATCGCCGACGCCCTTGGCATGGCCGACGATGTTACGGAAGGTACGGCGCTTCGTGCCAGCCATGCCCATCCACCAGCCAGGCCGCACAGCGATGTTGGCGATGTTGGCGAGCGTCATCTTGGGCGGCGCCGAAAGCCCATTGCGGACGTCCTTGTGGCGCTGGCCGAGGACCTGCAGGTCGAGCGTCAGCACCAGCGCCGAGCACTTCGCCGCCTTCGCCCGGTCGATCAAGTTGAGGACGAAATCCTTGTCGCGCAGCACATAGAGCTGGAACCAGAACGGTTTCTTCGTCACCGACGCGACATCCTCGATCGAGCAGATGCTCATCGTCGAAAGCGTGAACGGCACGCCGAATTCCTCAGCCGCCTGCGCTGCCAGCATCTCGCCGTCGGCGTGCTGCATGCCGGTCAGGCCTGTCGGCGCAAGCGCCACCGGCATCGACACTTTCTGGCCGATCATGGTCGATTCCAGCGAGCGGTTGCTCATGTCGACCAGCACGCGCTGGCGGAACTTGATCTTCTGGAAGTCTTCCTCGTTTGCCCGGTAGGTGCTCTCGGTCCAGGCGCCGGAGTCGGCATAGTCGAAGAACATCTTGGGCACGCGCCGGCGCGCGAGATCCTTGAGGTCTGCGATGGTGAGAATGTCGCTCATGATGGTCCCCGCTTGATCAAATTGACTAGGAGCGGCTGCGCGCTGGTTCGCTGCCGCCGGTTTCCGAGCGCTGCCTTAGCCTCAGCCGCGACACGCGTTGCCAGTCGCCGCTGCGCTCGGCTTCCGCCATCGAGCGCTCGACATAGGTCATGTGGTCCATCGCCGCCTGGCGGGCGGCGGCCGGATCGCCAGCCCTGACCGCGGTGTGGATCGCCCGGTGCTGCGCCAGCAGCGCCTCTCGCGCGCCCGGCACGGTGAACACCAGCAGCCGGTTCTGGAACACGCCTTCCGATAAGAGGCGGTAGCAGGAGCGCAGCGTGTGCAAGAGCAGGATGTTGTGCGCGCATTCGCAGATCGCGTGGTGGAATTCAACGTCGATTTCCGCCTCGTCGTCGAAGTCGCCGGTGCGATGCGCCTCATCCATGCGCGCCATGATGCGGTCGAGCAGGGCGAGGTCTTCGGGTGTGGCACGCCGTGCCGCGTATTCGGCGGCTATGCCCTCGACCTCGCGGCGATACTCCAGATAGTCCGTCACCGCCTTGCGATGCGTCGAGATCAGGTCCGCCACCGGCTTGGTAAACAACTGGCCGATAATGTCGGCGACATGCGTGCCGCCGCCGGCCTTGGTCGTCAGCAACCCACGTCCTTCGAGCGCCTTCAGCGCATCGCGCAGGATGGGCCGCGACACATCGAACTGGCGCGCCAGTTCGCGCTCGCCGGGCAGCCGGTCGCCGGTGCGCAGGACGCCTTCGAGGATGAGGCTTTCGATCTGCTGCACGACTTCGTCGGCGGTGCGCGAATGCTCGATCCTGGAGAAAATATCGCTCAAAGGAAGCGCCTGGGGACGGAATGAATGTCGCGCAGATTAAAGCGTCTGTCGCCAACTGGTCAAATTATTTATCCAATTCGCCTGGTTCGGTCGATTTTCGCATCGCGCCGGCACGTCGCCTCGCGCTAAACTTTGCTGTTTACGTCCCTTGTCGATTGCCGCAAGACGGCACCATTGCACGAAGGGTCGAAACCAGGGGGACCAGACGTGTCGGACGAGACGTCCAATCTTGAATTCCAGTCGCGCAGCCAAGGCAGCGTCATGGGCTTTCCGGCGCATGAAGGCCGGCCCGGCGCGCTCGGCGAGGTTCATGCCCGTCCGCATCCGCTCGTCGAGAAGCCGCGCGTCCTCGTCCAGCTCTCCTTCATGACCGAAGGAGGCTCCGCGGTCGACCATGCCGTGCTTTCGGAACTGTCGCGCCGCCTCGGCATCGCCGCCCCCGAGCGTCATGCCCGCCACCACGCCATGAAATGGGGCAAGGGCACGCTGCGCTGGGAGCGGCATACGGAGTTCTCGACCTATCTCTGGGAAGGACCGCTGGCGGAGAATGGCTGGGGGCAAGAGGATTCGCCGTTCGGCAATGGCTTTTCGCCGCCGGGAACCGTCATCTCGGGCATCCGGCTCGAGATCCGCAAGTGGACGCAGGCGAACGAGAGGCTGATCGCCGGCTTCGACCCGACCAGCCTCTGTCACTCGCTCGTCGAGCGCGGCAGCGCGGCTATTGTCACCGACTTCCGCCAGGATGGCGATGGCATGACCCGCATGCTGGTGCTTGATCGTGGTCTGACCCCGGCCAGCACCGGCGCGCTGTCGCAGCGGCTGATCGACATCGAGACCTACCGCACGCTTGCCATGCTCGGCTTGCCGCTGGCGCTCACCTTGTCCAGCCGCGCCCGCCGCATCGAGGATCGCTTGGCACAGACGACCCTGGAAATGAAAGTTGCCGAGACCCGCGACAGCCAGACGCTGCTCGCCGACCTGACGGAGCTTGCCGCCGAACTGGAGGCTGATGCCGCTTCCAGCCTTTACCGCTTCGGCGCCAGTCGCGCTTATGACGGCATCGTCACTGAAAGGCTCGAGGCACTGGATGAGGAGCCAGTGCTGGGCTACGACACCTGGTCGGGCTTTCTGCTGCGGCGCATGGCGCCAGCCATGCGCACCTGCCGCTCGGTCGAGGAGCGCCAGGCCAACCTGTCGCGAAAGCTGACCCGTGCCACCACGCTGTTGCGCACCTGGGTCGATGTCGAGGTCGAGAAGCAGAACCGCGACCTGCTCGCCTCGATGAACAACCGCGCCCGGCTGCAACTGCGCCTGCAGCAGACCGTCGAAGGGCTCTCGGTCGCCGCCGTCTCCTACTATGTGGTGGGCCTCATAGGCTATGTCGCCAAGGGCGCGTCGGTCTTTGGCCACGCCTTCGCGCCGGAGGTCGTTACCGCCGCATCGGTGCCGATCGCCATCCTGCTGGTCTGGTGGGGCGTGCGCAGGGTGCGACAGATGCATTCCGAGCCGGCGAAGCATCCGGCCGAATAGACCGCGCCAAGCTTCGAAGCGCGATGGATGTGCAGCGGCAGATTGCCGCTGCGGAAGCCTTGCCTGCATCCGCCCCGGATGCCATCAAAGCAAGATTTGCAACAAATGTCGCTAGCTGGTAAATCATTTTTACCAGTTGAGTGGAGGAAGCGCCGATGTCTGGCCTTGCCATGCCCAAGCCAGACGCCGAGACGCTGCGCCGGCGCAGCGAAATCGTCGCCGACATGCGCATCATCGTGCCGGGCGAGGGCGTGGTCGACGCGGCCAATGAAATGCGGGTCTTCGAGAGTGATGGCCTGACTGCCTACCGGCAAGTGCCGCTGGTCGTGGTCCTGCCGAAGACGGTGGCGCAGGTTTCCCGTCTGCTGAAATACTGCAACGACCGCAACATTCGCGTCGTGCCGCGGGGATCCGGCACCTCGCTGTCGGGCGGTGCGCTGCCGCTGGAAGACGCGGTGCTGCTGGTCATGAGCCGGTTCAACCGGATACTCGAGATCGATTTTCCCAACCGCATCGTCGTCGCCCAGCCCGGCGTCACCAATCTCGGCATCACGACAGCCGTCGAGCAGGAGGGCTTTTACTACGCCCCCGATCCATCCTCCCAGATCGCCTGCTCGATCGGCGGCAACGTGGCGGAGAATTCCGGCGGCGTGCACTGCCTGAAATATGGCCTCACCGCCAACAATGTGCTTGGCATCGAGATGGTGCTGATGAATGGCGAGGTGGTGCGGCTCGGCGGCGGCCACCTCGACGCGGAAGGCTATGACCTGCTCGGCGTCATGACCGGTTCGGAAGGTCTGCTCGGCGTCGTCACCGAGGTCACCGTGCGCATCCTGAAGAAACCGGAGACGGCGCGGGCGCTGCTGATCGGCTTCCCGACCAGCGAGCAGGGCGGCCAATGCGTCGCCGACATTATCGGCGCCGGCATCATTCCCGGTGGCATGGAGATGATGGACCGTCCGGCGATCCACGCGGCGGAAGATTTCGTCCATGCCGGTTACCCCCTCGACGTCGAGGCGCTGCTGATCGTCGAACTCGACGGGCCGGGCGTCGAGGTCGATCATCTCATTACGGCGGTCGAGGCGATCGCCATTCGCAACGGCTCGACCACCTGCCGCATCTCGCAATCCGAGCAGGAGCGGCTGAGTTTTTGGGCCGGCCGCAAGGCGGCCTTCCCCGCCGTTGGCCGCATCTCGCCCGATTACTACTGCATGGACGGCACGATCCCACGCAAGGAGCTGCCTGGCGTGCTGGCCGGCATGCGCGAGCTCTCCCAAAAATACGGTCTCGGAGTCGCCAATGTCTTTCACGCCGGCGACGGCAATCTGCATCCCCTGATCCTTTATGACGCCAACGTGCCTGGTGAACTCGACAAGGCCGAAAGCTTTGGCGCTGACATTCTGAGGCTTTGCGTCAAGGTCGGTGGCGTGCTCACCGGCGAACATGGCGTCGGGGTCGAGAAGCGCGACCTGATGCCGGAGATGTTCAACCAGGTCGACCTCGACCAGCAAATGCGCGTCAAGTGCGCCTTCGATCCCAACCATCTGCTCAATCCCGGAAAGGTGTTCCCGCAACTGCGCCGCTGCGCCGAACTGGGGCGCATGCATGTGCATCGCGGGCAGGTGGCGTTTCCCGATATTCCGAGGTTTTGAGGGACATGTTGGCGCTTGAACACCCCCCTCTGTCCTGCCGGACATCTCCCCCGCAAGGGGGGAGATTAGCAGTTCCGGCGTCTCGCCGTTCAACAGACATTGGATGTTGGCGAAATCCGATGCGGCATCTGATCTCCCCCCTTGCGGGGGAGATGTCCGGCAGGACAGAGGGGGGTGTGAAGAAACGCGACCTATCACTTCTCGCCCGCTTTGCGGGGCAGAGGAAGGGCACGCGTGCATGACCGCCTTCACCCCCACCACTTCAGCCGAAGTCCTCTCCACGGTTGCCTGGGCGACGGCAGAAGAAGCATCGCTCGAAATTCTCGGCCATGGCTCCAAGCGCGGCATCGGCCGTCCGTTGCAGACCGAGCATACGCTCGACCTGTCGAAACTCTCAGGCGTGACCCTCTATGAACCCGCAGAACTGGTGCTGTCGGCCAAGTCAGGCACGCCGCTGGCCGAGATCGACAGGCTGCTGGCTGAAAACGGCCAGCAACTCGCCTTCGAGCCGATGGACTACGGCCCGCTGCACGGCGGCGAGCCGGGCAAAGGCACCATCGGCGGCGTGCTTGGCGCCAACCTGTCCGGTCCGCGCCGGCTGAAGGCGGGTGCCGCGCGCGATCATATCCTGGGCATCAACGTCGTCTCCGGCCGGGGGGAAGCTTTCAAGTCGGGCGGCCGCGTGGTCAAGAACGTCACCGGCTACGATATGTCGAAGCTGATGGCCAACAGCTGGGGCACGCTGGCCGTCTTTACCGACGTCACCTTCAAGGTGCTGCCTGCGGCCGAGACCGAAGTCACGCTCGCTGTGCGTGGCCTGCTCGATGATGCAGCCTGCGCCGCCATGGCCTTGGCCCTTGGTTCCAGCGCGGAAGTATCGAGCGCTGCCCATCTGCCGGAGCGCATCGCTGCCCGCGTGGCCGGCGGGACGCTCGGCAGTGAAGCCGCCACGCTGCTGCGCGTCGAGGGCTTTGGCCCGTCGGTTGCCTATCGCATCACCGCGCTGAACACCCTGCTCGGCAAGGCCGGGCCGCTGGAGGAGATTTCCGGTGAGACCTCCAAGGCAATCTGGCGCGACGTGCGCGATATCAGGCCCTTCGTTGACGGCAGCGAAAAGCCTGTCTGGCGGGTCTCGATGACGCCCGCACAGGGGCACCAGATGGTTCTGACCCTACGCATGCAGGCCGCCGTCAGTGCCTTCTACGACTGGCAGGGCGGGCTGGTGTGGCTGCGCATGGAGGAGGGCGATCCCGAAGCCACCCTGCTTCGTGGGCTGTTGCGGAAACATGGCGGCGGCCACGCGACGCTGGTGCGCGCTGCCCCCGCCCATCGTGTCGCGCTGCCAGTGTTCGAGCCGCAGGCGCCGGCATTGGCGGCGCTCAGCCAGCGCCTGAAACAGGAATTCGACCCGAAGAACATCCTCAATCCCGGCCGCATGGCCTAGGACATCAGAGATGCAGACCAATTTTTCGCCCGCCCAGCTTGCCGACCCTGATGTCGCCGAGTCCGAAAAGATCCTGCGCAAATGCGTGCATTGCGGTTTCTGCACCGCCACCTGCCCGACTTATGTAACGCTTGGCAACGAGCTCGATTCGCCGCGCGGGCGCATCTACCTGATCAAGGACATGCTGGAAAACGGCCGTCCCGCCGACAAGGAAATCGTCACCCATATCGACCGCTGCCTCTCCTGCCTGGCCTGCATGACCACCTGTCCGTCGGGCGTCAATTACATGCATCTGGTCGACCATGCTCGTGCTCATATCGAGGAAACCTACAAGCGGCCGCTGCTCGACCGACTGACTCGTGCCATGCTGGCTTTCGTGCTGCCCTATCCCCAACGCTTCCGCACCGCGCTCAAGCTTGCGAGGCTGGGCAAGCCTTTCATTGGCCTGTTCGAGAAGATTCCTGCACTGAAGCCGCTCGCCGCGATGCTCAAGCTCGCGCCTGCATCGATCCCGGCGGCCTCGCCGATGGCTTTACCGGGTATCCATGCCGGGCAGGGGGCGAAAAAGGGCCGTGTCGCCATCCTGACCGGCTGCGCGCAATCGGTGCTTGACCCCGCCATCAACGACACCACCATCTCGCTGCTGACGCGGCTCGGTGTCGAGGTCGTGGTGCCACCGGGCGAGGGCTGCTGCGGCGCCCTGGTTCATCACATGGGGCGGGAAGAAGCCGCCCTTGCCTCGGCCAGGCAAAATGTCGATGCCTGGACACGCTCCATCGAGCAGGGCGGGCTCGACGCCATTGTCATCACCGCATCGGGTTGCGGCACGACGATCAAGGATTACGGTTTCATGCTGCGGCTCGATCCGGCCTATGCCGACAAGGCCGCGCGCGTGTCGGCGCTGGCCAAGGACATCACCGAATATCTGGCAAGTCTCGAGCTCCCTGAACCGGTGCGCAAGCCGGGCACGGTCGTTGCGTATCACTCGGCCTGCTCGATGCAGCACGGCCAGAAGATCACCCGGCAGCCGACGGAGCTGCTCGCCAAGGCCGGTTTCATTGTGCGCGAGCCGCGCGAGGGCCATCTCTGCTGCGGCTCGGCCGGCACCTACAACATCCTGCAGCCCGAGATTTCGGCCAGGCTGCGCGATCGTAAGGTGAAAAACATCGAGGCGACGGGCGCCTCGATCGTCGCCACCGGCAATATCGGTTGCATCACGCAGATCGCATCCGCCGCCAGCATGCCGGTGGTGCACACGATCAAACTGCTCGACTGGGCCTATGGCGGGCCGAGGCCGGATGGCATCCTGGATGAGAGCCTCGTCGCGGCGGAGTAGGCCGGGCGCTATTCCGCCGCAAGCCTGTCGGCCGTGCCGTAGGTCGCCTCGTAGAGCGCGCGCTGGCGGCTGAGCGCGACCATGGTATTGCGCAGCAGGATCGCCACCGTCAGCGGACCGACGCCTCCCGGCACCGGCGTGATCCACGAGGCCACTTCCTTGACGCTGTCGGTGTCGACGTCGCCGACGATGCGGCTCGTGCCGTCCGGTCCGACCTCCGAATTGATGCCGATGTCGATGACGGCGGCACCCGGCTTGACCATGTCGGCCTTGATCAGCCGCGGCTTGCCAACAGCGACGAACAGCGCATCGGCGCGCCGCGCATGGGCAGCGACCGACCGTGTCATATGATGGCAGACCGTCACCGTCGCGCCTTCGCTCATCAGCAAGAAGGCGATCGGCTTGCCGACGATTTCCGAATGGCCGACGATGACCACTTCCAGCCCCTTGAGGTCGAGGTCGGTTTCCTTGAGCAGTTCGACCGAGGCGGCCGCCGTGCAAGGTGCGAGATCGAGCTGGTTGTACACGATGTTGCCGATCGAGGCCGGATGCATGCCCTCGACGTCCTTCAGCGGATGCACGGCCGCCTGCAGCATCTTGATCGGGATATGCGCCGGCACCGGCCGCTGGATGATGATGCCGGTGACACGCGGATCGGCATTCAGCCCATGGATGGCTGCTTCGAGTTCACCTGAGGTGATCGTCGCGGGAAAGCGCCGTTCCTCGAAATCGATGCCGGCGAGTTGAGCCTTGGCACGCTGGTTGCGCACATAGACGTCGACGGCCTCGGTATCGCCGACGGTGATCGAGATCAGCTTGGGCGGAAAGCCCTCGGCCTTGGCAATGGTCGCGTCCTCGCGCACGGCGGCGATGATGCGCTGGGCAACCGGGCCACCCCTGAGATAGCGGCTGTCGTCGGACAGGGACATGGTTCGAACCTTTGGTGGGGAAATTGTGCACTGCAATAGCAGAGCATGGCCCGGAAATCAGCCCTGAAAACGAAACACCGTGCCTCCGGGGCGACCTGTCGCACCGTGAAACGAAAAGGGCAGCCCGGTTACCCGTGCTGCCCTCTCGTGACTGGCCGTATCCCCACACGGCCCGTCCCCCGTTAACTCGTTGCCAGTCTAAGCACGTCTTCCAAAAGCGCGCTATGGCTTAAGGGCAACAGCGCGCCAAAACCTGCTCAGCACTGCTTAACCGGCTGATTCGCTGCCACTATATCACCTCGACGGTGGTTCCGACATTGACCCGCTCATAAAGGTCGACCACGTCCTCGTTGCGCATCCGGATGCAGCCCGATGATACCGCGCCGCCGATCGTCCAGGGCTGGTTGGTGCCATGGATGCGGTACTCGGTCGTGCCGAGATAGAGAGCGCGCGCGCCGAGCGGGTTTTCCATGCCGCCGGCCAGATAGGTCGGCAGGTATCGGCCCTTGGCCGCTTCGCGCTTGATCATCTCGGCCGGTGGACGCCAGTCCGGCCAGACGCGCTTGTTGGTGATCTTGTGGGTGCCCGACCATTCGAAGCCGGGTTTGCCGGTGCCGACGCCGTAGCGCCGCGCCTTGCCGTTCTTCTCGACCAGATAGAGGAAATTCTGCGTGGTATCGATGACGATGGTGCCCGGCTTCTGGGCGCCGTCATAGGCGACTTCCTGCGGCAGGTAGACGGGGTTGATCTGCCGGCGCATGACCATGCGTTTTGCAGGCGCCTGCACGGCGGCCGTCTGTACGCTGTCGGGCTGTGCCGGCTGCGCGGTGCGCTGGCGCGGCTGCTGCTGCACGGCCTGTCGGTTCTGCCGCACGATTCCGGGCGCATGGCCGAGCTGCAGCACCCAGGGCGCGGAAAGGTCGGGGCTCACCATCACCGGCGGCCTGTCGGCATAGCGGTCGTTGGCGGTTGAGGGTGTGACGCCGGCGGCAAACACAGCCACGGCGCCGAGCAAGGGAAACAGAACTCTTTTCATCGGGAACGCACCTTGATCGTCTAATACGCCGGGCAAGAACGCTCCCGGCTTGCGCGATCATTGGCGGCGAGCAGCAACCGAAAGATGAATCGGAATGCGTAAAATGCGGTTCTGTCAGTAAACTCTTTGGTGTGGTTACCGCCCGGTTCAGGAATCTGGTAAAGCCACGGTAAAGACAGCGCGCAAGCGCGTTAACGGATGGATTTCTTGGGATGAGCAATGAAAACACCGGCCTGCTTGCCGGTCCTGACGGTGTCGTGCGCTGCTTCTGGCACGGCAATCTGCCCGATTATCTGGATTACCATGACCATGAATGGGGCCGGCCGGTGGCCGATGACCGCAGGCTGTTCGAGAAGATCTGCTTGGAAGGGTTTCAGTCGGGCCTGTCCTGGCTGACCATTTTGCGCAAGCGGGAGAATTTTCGCGAGGCCTTCGCTGGCTTCGACTTCGATAAGGTCGCCGCCTTCAACGAACGGGATGTCGAGCGCCTGCTCGGCAACGCCGGCATCATCCGCCATCGCGGCAAGATAGTCTCGACCATCAACAACGCCAAACGCGCCCGCGCGATGGTGGATGAGTTCGGCTCGCTGGCCGCCTGGTTCTGGAAGTTCGAACCCGGCAAGGAGGAGCGGCCGGAGATCGTCGACCTCGCCCATCTGCGCGCCAACCCGACCAGCGCGGTTTCCGTTCGGATTTCGAAGGACCTGAAAAAGCGCGGCTGGACTTTCGTCGGCCCGACCACCGTGTACGCCTTCATGCAGGCCATGGGCCTGGTCAACGACCATCTCGAAGGCTGCGTGTGCCGTAAGGAGGTCGAGAAGCAGCGGAAGGCTTTCCAGCGGCCGAAATAGCCGCGGGCAGCTCAGGTGCCGTTGGCGCTGGCCAGGAACAGCCCGGCGACGATTGCGGCCACCGTGGCGACCGTCGGATAGATCACCAGCAGACCGGTCACCAACGCGTCGCGCAGGGAAGGATCCTTGCTGGTGCCTGCCGGCACATCGAACGGCCCGGCAGCCTGACCAACCATTTGCGGTGCATGGGTGCCCGCCGGGCGCAGGCGCGTCGGCACTTCGCCGGCCTCGCTGTTGGCCTCAAATTCCGTTGCGCTGGTCATGTCCCGAACCCCTTCGTTTCGGTGCGCTATATCGGCCGCGATTGTGTCGGCACGATGCCGCGCCCGTGGCGGCATTGTTTCATTTCTGGTGTGTTTTTGTTTCAGGGGGTTTCGATTCTTCCTGATCTTGTCGGGTGCGCTCCGGGGCGCCAACCCTTGCCGCTCCCGGCTTCATCGGTTAGGAAACGCGCGCTGTGAACGCGCTAGATTTGCCGCGTCACGAAGTCATGAACATCGGGTGCCCAGATTATGGCCGACAAATCGGAAAAGACGAAAGCGCGGCTGCCGCGCGGGTTTGCCGACCGCGGCGCCGAGGATATCCGCGCCGTCGAGAAGATGATGGCGACGATCCGCTCGGTTTATGAGCTCTATGGCTTCGAACCGGCCGACCAGCCGCTGATCGAATATACCGATGCGTTGGGCAAATTCCTGCCCGACCAGGACCGGCCGAACGAGGGCGTGTTCTCTTTCCAGGACGACGACGACCAGTGGCTGTCGCTGCGCTACGACCTGACCGCGCCGACCGCGCGCTTCGTCGCCGAGAATTTCGAACGCCTGCCAAAACCCTACCGCAGCTACCGTTCCGGCTGGGTGTTCCGCAACGAAAAGCCCGGGCCCGGCCGCTTCCGCCAGTTTATGCAGTTCGACGCCGACACGATCGGCACGCCGGGCGTCGCGGCGGACGCCGAGATGGCGATGATGATGGCCGACGTCATGGAAGCGCTCGGTATCAAGCGCGGCGACTACGTCATCCGCGTCAACAACCGCAAGGTGCTGGACGGTGTGCTGGAAGCGATCGGCCTTGGCGGCGAGGAAAATGCCGGCCGCCGGCTGACGGTGCTGCGCGCCATCGACAAGCTCGACAAGCTCGGTCCGGACGGTGTCCGGCTTCTGCTTGGCCCGGGGCGCTGGGACGGCGGCAAGGAAGGCGAGGGTGACTTCGCCAAGGGCGCCGGGCTGAATGAAACGCAAGCCGAGGCTGTTCTTATGGCGACAGCGCGAAATGTGCAGGCGGGTTTGGATGCCAGCGTCAGCGGGAACGCGGTCTACCAGGAGGGCGTTGGCGAACTTGCGACCATCGAATCGTTGGTCCGGGCTGCCGGATATGCCGAGGACCGTATCGCCATGGATCGTTCCGTCGTGCGCGGCCTCGAATACTACACCGGCCCCGTCTTCGAGGCCGAACTCCTGGCCGAAATCCCCAATGAAGACGGCCAGATCGTGCGCTTCGGCTCGGTCGGCGGCGGCGGCCGCTATGACGGTCTGGTCTCGCGCTTTCGCGGCGAGCCGGTGCCGGCGACCGGCTTTTCCATCGGCGTCTCGCGACTGATGACGGCGCTGAAGAACCTCGGCAAGCTGGACGTATCGGAAGTGATCGCGCCGGTCGTCGTGCTGGTCATGGACAAGGACACTGAAAGCCTCGGCCGCTATCAGAAGATGGTCTCGGAATTGCGCGCCGCCGGCATTCGCTCCGAAATGTATCTCGGCGGCGCCGGCATGAAGGCGCAGCTCAAATATGCCGACCGGCGCGGTTGCCCCATTGCCGTCATCCAGGGCGGCGACGAGCGGGCCAAGGGCGAATTGCAGATCAAGGACCTGATCGAAGGCGCGCGTATGTCGGCGGAGATCACCGACAACGCCGAATGGCGTGCGGCGCGGCCGGCCCAGGTGACCGTGGCGGAAAGCGAACTGGTCGCCGAGGTGAAGAAGATTTTGGCGGCGCAGGCCGCTGATCGCGCCAAGGGTGGCGCTTGAGCACCCCCCTCTGGCCTGCCGGCCATCTCCCCCGAAAAGGGGGAGATGGGATGTCGCGTAGGTTTTCGCCAATCTCCGATGTTGGGAAAAACGCGCCGAGCCCGAAGTTGCCGATCTCCCCCCTTGCGGGGGAGATGGCCGGCAGGCCGGAGGGGGGTGCCTCGCGCCCAACCTGTCTATGACCTCCCGCCCCGCGATCGCCACCGACATCACCACCCTCTTCGCCGCGCGCAACACACATGCCGTCGAAGTCGCGGTGCTGCAGCCGGCCGATCCCTTCCTCGACATGGCCGGCGAGGATCTGCGCCGCCGCATTTTCCTGACCGAAAGCGAAACCGGGCAGACGCTCTGTCTGCGGCCCGAATTCACCATTCCCGTCTGCCTCGACCACATAGCCAGCCAGGCCGGCACGCCACGCCGCTATTCCTATCTGGGCGAAGTGTTTCGCCAGCGCCGCGAGGGCGGCAATGAGTTCTTCCAGGCCGGCATCGAGGATCTCGGCGACCGCGACACGGCCGAAGCCGATGCCCGCTCGGTCGCCGACGCGCATGCGCTGCTGTCGCTGGTGCTGCCCGGCCAGCCGCTGGCGGTCACGCTTGGCGACCAGGCGATTTTCGAGGCGGTGCTGGCGGCGCTCGGCTTGCCGCGCGGCTGGCGCATGCGGCTGGCCCGCGCCTTCGGCTCGGCGCCTATGCTGGAGACAGCACTCGCCGATCTCGCCAACCCGCCGCGCAACAGCCAGCTCTCCGGGCCGGTCGCGGCGCTTGTCCTCGATGGCGATCTGGACCGTCTTTCCCAGCATATTGCCGGCGGCATGGAGGAAGCCGGCTTGTCGGCATCGGCCGGGCGCGCGCCGTCGGATATCGCGCGACGGCTGATCGAGAAAGCCGAGTTGCGCAGCGTGCGGCTGTCGAACGAGGCTTTCGCGGCGCTGAAAGATTTTCTGGCGATCGACGTGCCGCTCGATGGCGCGGCCCAGGCATTGGAAACCTTCGCGGCCGGCGCCGGACTTTCGCTGGGTGCGGCGCTGGAAAAATTCTCGGCCCGCGCCAAGGCGATCGAGGCGCATGGCTTGCCCTCCGAAAAAATCCGCTACGACGCCGCTTTCGGCCGTCCGCTCGACTACTACACCGGTGTCGTCTTCGAAATCGCGGCCGCCGACGGCGAGCGCGCCTTGGCCGGTGGCGGGCGCTACGACCGGTTGCTGACGCTGCTCGGTGCCAAGACCGCGATCCCCGGCGTCGGCTTTTCGGTGTGGCTCGACCGCATCGAGGCGCTGCGGGGGGCGGCATCATGATCACGCTCGCCGTTCCCTCGAAGGGTAGGCTCAAGGAGCAGGCGCTGGAGGTGTTGGCCAAGGCCGGCCTCGCCGTCAGCCTGCCCGGCGACGAGCGTAAGTATCATGCCCGCGTCGAGGGCCTGGACAATGTCGAAGTGCTCTTCCTGTCGGCTTCCGAAATATCGGGCGAAATAGGCCAAGGCGCGGTCGATCTCGGCATCACCGGCGAGGACCTGGTGCGGGAAAATCTCGCTGACTGGGAAGCGCGGGCCGAGATCGTCGCCCGCCTCGGCTTCGGCCATGCCGATGTGGTGGTCGCGGTGCCCGAGATCTGGCTCGATGTCGACACCATGGCCGATCTCGACGATGTCGCCGCCGATTTCCGCCAGCGCCATGGCCGCAGGCTGCGGATTGCCACCAAATATTGGCGGCTGACGCAGCAGTTCTTCTCCCAAAAGCACGGCATTCAGGTCTATCGCATCGTCGAGAGCCTCGGCGCCACCGAGGGCGCGCCGGCGGCCGGCCTCGCCGACGTCATCGTCGACATCACCAGCACGGGCTCGACGCTGCGCGCCAACCATCTCAAGGTGCTGGCCGACGGCGTCGTGCTGAAGTCGCAGGCCTGTCTGGTCGCGTCGAGGAAGACACGTGCAGCGGCCGACGACGCCGTTTTGCGCGACATCGTCGCGAAAATGGCGGCAGCGGTCGCATAGCGACCTCCAGGGAAGGGGCTCCAGTACCATCGACGGGATTTCCAGCGTCCCGGCAGGCTGATAGGTTCGGCCAGTCTTGGGAGGAGACAGCGATGCCGGTCAATCTCGACGAGCTGAAGAATGCCACCAATCTGCGCGGACGCGGCGCGCGCGCCGGCAGCGTCTTTATTGCACCGGTCGATGGCAGGGCGCATGTCTCGGGCGACCGCAAAGTGCCGCTGCTCGACAAGACCATTCCCGCGCTGTTCTCCGACACCGTCGGCAAATACGGCACGCTCGATGCCGCCGTGTTCGTCGGCCAGGACAAGCGCTTCACGTGGAGCGAACTGTCGGACACGGTGGATGCACTGGCCGCCGGCTTTCTGGCGCTCGGCCTCCGGAAGGGCGACCGGGTCGGCATCTGGTCGCCCAACCGCTGGGAATGGCTGGTGACGCAATTCGCCACCGCCCGCATCGGCCTGATCCTAGTCAACATCAATCCGGCCTACCGGCTGACCGAGCTGGAATATGCCCTGAACAAGGTTGGCTGCAAGGCACTGGTGACGGCGGCGAGCTTCAAGACATCGGACTATCTCGGCATGATCGAGACTCTCGCGCCGGAGATCGCGACGGCGACACCCGGCAAGCTGAAGGCTGCGAAATTGCCGGCGCTCAGGATCGTCATCCGTATGGGCGAGGAGAACTCGCCAGGCATGTTCAATTTCGGCGACGTGCTGGCCATGGCCGGTCGCGACGAGCATGATAGCCTCGACCGCATCTCGGAAGGGCTGAAGCCTGGCGATGCGATCAACATCCAGTTCACCTCAGGCACGACGGGCGCACCCAAGGGCGCGACGCTCACCCATCTCAACATCGTCAACAACGGCAATTTCGTCACCTCGGCTATCAAGCTCACCGTCGACGATCGGCTCTGCATCCCGGTGCCGCTCTATCACTGCTTCGGCATGTCGATGGGCACCATGGGTTGTGTGTCGAAGGGCGCGACCATGGTTTTCCCGTGCGAGGGGTTCGATCCGGGCCTGACGCTGAAGGCGATCGCGCGGGAGCGCTGCACCGGCCTCTACGGCGTGCCGACCATGTTCGTCGGCATGCTCGATCATCCGGATTTCCCGACCTTCGATCTCTCCAGCCTGCGCACCGGCATCATGGCCGGTTCGCCCTGCCCGATCGAGGTGATGAAGAAGGTGGTCTCGCTCATGCACATGGCTGAAGTGACCATCGCCTACGGCATGACCGAGACCAGTCCGGTCTCGTTCCAGAGCAGCACCGACGATCCGTTGGAAAAGCGTGTCTCGACTGTCGGGCGCATCCACCCGCATGTCGAGGTCAAGGCGATCGCCGTCGACGGCGCCACCGTTGCGGTCGGCGCGCCGGGCGAGCTTTGTACGCGCGGCTATTCGGTGATGAAGGGCTATTGGGACGACGACGAAAAGACTCGCGAGGCGATCGATAGCGATGGCTGGATGCACACCGGCGACCTCGCCACCATCGACGCGGAGGGCTATTGCAACATTGTCGGCCGCGTCAAGGACATGGTCATTCGCGGCGGTGAGAACGTCTATCCCAGAGAGGTCGAGGAATTCCTCTACCGCCATCCCAAGGTGCGGGAAGTGCAGGTCTTCGGCATCCCGGACGCCAAATATGGCGAGGAGCTGTGCGCCTGGATCGTGCTCAAACCCGGCCAGGTCGCCACCGAGCAGGAGATCAAGGCGTTCTGCGCGGGCCAGATCGCCCACTACAAGGTGCCGCGCCATATTCGCTTCCGCACGGAATTGCCGATGACGGTGACCGGCAAACCGCAGAAATTCCTGATGCGTCAGGCGATGGCCGAGGAACTCGGGCTGGTGGCGCAGAAGACGGCGTGAGTCCGGATCAGCCGTGTCGCACAAGCGCGCCGATACCGTCGAGCAGCGCCTGCTGGTCGCCGACCCAGAACCAGTGGTCGTCGCCATCGACCTCGATGAACCGCGCGCCTGGAATCTTGGTCGCTAGGAACCGCCCCGCCTCGATGCGCACGGCGCGGTCGCCGGAACGGTGTAGGATCATCGTCGGGGCGGAGACGTTTGCCAGGAGGTGACGGACATCGGTGTCCCGCAACGCGTCGAGCAGCCCGGCGACCGCACCCGGGCTGGAGGCTGCCCTGAGCAATCCGGCCCACCAGGTTCTCGCCTGGCGGTCGCCAGCGAGGCTCGGTGCGAAGGTGTCGATTTCCGCCGGCCCACCCCAGCCCGCCAGCAGCCGTTGCTTCCACAGATCATACTGCGCGACGGTCAAGGCGTGGGGATAGTCAGGTGCACGGCTGCCTTTGGCGAGCGAGCCCCACAAGACAAGGCCCGTCAGCCGATCGGGATGCTGGACCGCAAAACGGATACAGCCCGGCCCACCCTCGGATGCGCCGACCAGCAAGGCCCGGCGGCTGTTGGCCGCGTTCATGACCGCCAGAATATCCTGCGCCGTCGCCTCGACCGTGGGGCGGGCACCGACGCGGTCGGAAAGCCCCATGCCGCGCCGGTCGAAGAGGATCAGGCGACCCAGGCGCGAAACCGCGGTCAGCCAGGCGCGGCAACACGGGTCTTCCCAGATACGCTCGACATGCGAAATAAAGCCGGGAACAAGCACGATGTCCGTCGGGCCGCTGCCGACGATCTGGTACGCGATGTGGATGCCGCCCACTGCGACATAGCGCGTCCTGGGCACGTCCAGGGCGGCGTCCTGAGTTGGTTGGCTCAGCATGGCAAGCGTGGCGGGGTCCGGCGCTACACCGAGTTCGTCCCGCAAGAGCCGGATGCACGTGTCGATCTGCCGCTCGGCCGCCGCCCTGTCCCCGGCCGCCAGATGGGCACGGATCAGATGTCGGTGCGCGCTTTCGCTCAAGGGGTCGAGTGCCGCCAGCCGTCTCGCGTGAACGACCGCGCCACGAGGCTGGCTGTCGGCGATCTTGGCGTCGATGAGCCGCTCCAGCGCCTGCACCAGCCGGCCACGCAACGTCTCTCGCCGAAAGAAGACCCATTCCTCGAATTGCGGACAGTCCGGCAGCAAGAAGCCGGCGAGATAGTCGTCTTTGTAGATCTCGGCTGCCTTGTCGAGAGCGCCGGAATTGCAGGCCTGCTCGAAAATCCTGGTGTCGATCTCGGCGGACAACGCCGGGTGCAGGCTTAGCGAGACGCCTGTGGCGGCGATGATCTCGTTGCCGAACGCGATGCGGATTTTGTACAGCGTGCGCCGAAGGCGGGCGCGTGCGGCCTGCTCGTCGGCTTCCGGCCACAACAGCGCGGCGGCGACCTCGCGCGCCACCGGCCCGCTGGCCTCGGCGAGATAGATGAGGAGGGCTGCCGCCTTGCGCAGGGCGAGTTCCACCCGCCGGCCGTTCAACCGGAACTCCGGAAAACCCAGAAATCGGAATTCCAATCGCTCCATCGATCCGACCACGGCCATGCAGGGACGTTGAGGGGACGCCGGCCTTCTATCCATTCCCACGACATCGGGCCGATCGGGTCCGATCATGAGACTCCCTTGGAGCGAGAAATGTCACTGGTCAATACTCTCACCCGCCCTGTCGGTGCCGCCAACACACGGCAAGGAGGCTGAGACATGTGCCAATCCTGTCTCTCCTGGTACGCGCGCTGCATTGCTCCCTACCTCGTCCACGCCGGCTGTTCGGCCAACGCTTTCACGGACATGCGAAGGCGTCTGATCCCGCAGGCAGGGGGCGTCGTCGTCGAAGTCGGCTTCGGCTCCGGCCTGAACCTTCCCCATTACGACGCCGCCAGGGTGAAGCGGCTGGTCGGCGTCGATCCCGACGGCACGATGCTGGGCCTTGCCGAACCGAAGAGCCGTTCCCTGCCATTCGATGTCGACTGCATCAGGGCCAGCGGTGAAAGGCTGCCCATGGCCGACAGCTTCGCCGACACGGTGGTCGTCACCTATGCCTTCTGCACCATTCCGGACCCCGAGGCGGCGTTGACCGAAATCCGGCGCATCCTCAAGCCCAAGGGCCGGCTGATCTTCATCGAGCACGGCCAGGCCGAAGGGCCGCGTTGCCGCCGGTGGCAAGAGCGTCTGAACCTGATATGGGGCCGGCTCGCCGGCGGCTGCCACCTCAATCGCGATCCATTGCACCTGATCCGGACGGCGGGCTTTCATATCGTCGAAGCGCAGCGCGAGCGGTTCCAGCTACCCTTCTGGCAGTTGGGAAGTCACCATGCCGGCATCGCGATACCCCTAACGGGTTGACGGGATGCCTCGTCCGCTAACGCCGCCCGCGCCGTATTTCCGCCGGCCGTGGCGCCGAACCCGGCTCCTGCACCAGCGGCCCCAGCAGCACCTCGCCGAACAGTGGCTGGTAGCTGCGGCGCACCGCCGGGTCCTCCTTGAAGGACAGCGCATATTGCCCGATCTGGTGGAAATAGGTGATGCGGGCCCTGACCAGGCTTTCGTCCTCGGGATAACCCATGGCGCGGAAGGAGCGGGTCAGGAGTTCGATGCGCAGGTCATCGATATCCTTGACCTCCTGCGCCAGCTTTTTCGACGTTCGTGACCAGTCGCGCACGGCGAGGTCGAGCAGGGGACTAAACGGCGCCTCGTCGACCCAAACATGCACGATGTCGGTGAAGAACTGCAGGCCGTCTATATCCTGCATCTCGCGCATAGCCCAGAAGGGCTCGCAATTGATATCTCGCCATTCTTGCAGCAGGCCGTCGCGAAGATCGGCCAGGCTGGTGAAATGGAAATAGAAGCTGCCGCGCGTCACCTTGAATTGCTTGGCGAGGCGGTCGATCTTGACCTCGCCAATGCCGTGCTTCTCCAGCACCTTGCGCGCCGCTGCGATCCAGGCCTCGCGACTCAGCGTCTGCCGCGCCGTCTTCCCAGGTCCCGCGGCTTTGGCTGGTCTCTTGCCTTTGGCCGGGGCGCTGTCCGATTTCATCCGATCAAGACCTTCATCGCACACGCAACGCCCACAAAACCGTTCGCCGGCTCCGATGCGCTTCGCGACTCATCAAGTGTCCATCTATCGCGGAAGGCGCAACTCAGGGCAATGCGCTGATCCGCTCCAGCATGAGTTCGAAGAACGGCGCGGGATCGATGCGCCGCAGGACGTTGCAGTTCTTGCGCCGGCCGGTGACGTGCCACCAGTCGACGACGGTCATGCCGATTGTCTCAGGCGAGACAATGTCGACCGTCACCGCGCACTGGCGCTGTTCATAGATTTGCGGTGCCAGGAGATAACCGGTGACGCAGGCGTCGTGGATGGGGCGTGCCGGCGTCTCGAATTTGTGGGTGCCATACTGGCGGTAGAAGTCGGCCAGGTTCGCGGCCTCGATCGCCGCGCGGCTGCCGCTTGCGCGCAGGCGGTCGAGCCACTCAGGCGTCATCAGCGCCGTGTAGGTGCAATCGATGCCCGCCATGGTCACCGGCGCGCCGCTGTCGAACACCTTGTGCGCGGCATGCGGGTCGACGAAGATGTTGAACTCAGCCGCCGGCGTCGCGTTGCCACCCTGGAAGAAGCCGCCGCCCATCAGCACCACTTCGCGCAGACGGGGCACGATCCTCGGCTCCATGGTCATGGCCATGGCCAGATTCGTCATTGGCCCGAGCGTGCAAACGGTCAATTCGCCTTCCGGCGCGTCCATGATGGTGCGCACCATGTAGTTCACCGCGTGTTCGCCCCGCAGCGGCGTCACCGGTTCGGCAAGGTCGGCGCCGTCGAGGCCGGTTTCCCCATGGACATATTCGGCGGTGATCAGCTTGCGCACCATCGGCGCCGGGCAGCCGGCATAAACGGGCACATCGGGCCGCCCGGCGAGTTCGACGACTTTCAGCGCATTCTTCGAGGTCAGGGCAAGCGGCACGTTGCCGCCGACCGTGGTGATGCCGACCACGTCGAGTTCATCAGGCGACCCCAGTGCGAAGAGGATGGCGAAGGCGTCGTCCTGGCCCGGATCGGTATCGATGATGATCTTGCGTGGTGCCATGATGCCGCGTCCTTCCTTTTGCGATCGAAAGCCTATTGATGAGGCCGTTCGGATGTGTAGAAATACAGTACTGTATCTTATGTTCAAGACAGGGTGTTCGAAATGGATGCACAAGAGCGCGGCGATTTTTCCGAAATTCCGATCCTCGACGTTTCGCCGCTCTATGGCGACGACGAAGGCGCGATCAGGGAAACGGCAGCGACACTGCGCCGCTATCTCGAGACGATCGGCTTCCTCTATGTCACCGGCCACCCCATTCCGCGCACCGATGTCGAAGCGGTCCGCGAGGCCTCCAAGCGTTTCTTCGCCTTGCCCGAGGAGGAGAAGGCGAAGCTGAAGATCGACAAGAATTTCCGCGGCTACTTGCCCTTTGCCGGCTCGACCATCGTGACCTCGTCCGTGGCGGCCGTCAGCAAGCCGAACCAGAGCGAATCGATCTTCTTCATGCACGAGGTCGGCGCCGACGACCCCCGGGCCTTGGCAGGCAAGCCGCTGCAAGGCCCCAACCAGTGGCCTGACGAGGCCGCCCTTGCCGGCTTCAGGGAGACCATCGAGCGCTATGTCCAGGAGATGGGCACGCTCGCCCGCAAGATGGTGCGCGCCATCGCGCTTTCGCTCGGGCTGCCCTCCGACAGTCTCGACCGCTATTTCGAGCAGCCGACGACTTTCCTGCGGCTGCTGCACTATCCGACGCAGCCCCAGGAAGAGGGGCTTTTCGGTTCGGCGCCGCACACCGACTACGGCTTCATCACGCTGCTCGCCCAGGACAATGTCGGCGGCCTCGAGGTTAAGAACAAGGCGGGCGACTGGGTTCCCGCGCCGCCGGTTCCGGATTCCTTCGTCATGAATGTCGGCGACATCCTGGCGCGTTGGTCGAATGACCAGTTCGTCTCGACGCCGCACCGCGTCATCAACCGCTCCGGACGCGAGCGCTATTCGCAGCCCTTCTTCTTCGATCCCTCAATGGACGAGACGATCGCCGCACTTTCGGTCTGTGTGCCGGCCGGCACACAGCCGAAATACGAGCCAGTGCTCTATGGCGATTACCTGATGGAGCGCATCGACAAGAATTATCATTATCGAAAGAAGAAGGCGGCCGAAGCAGCCGCTTCCTAAGGGACACCGAGCCCGTGCCGGCCACTGGCCCGGGCTCTGCCGGAAAGACTGCAAACAAGGACAAGAAAAGGGGAACAGCAATGAACAGATATCTGCGAATGACCAGCCTTGCATTGGCGCTCTCCACCACCGTCGGGGGCGGGGTTTCCAAAGCCGCCGACGTGCCGAAATCGGCTGAGGTGAAAGAGAGCGGAACGCTCGCCGTCGCCAACACTCTGGACTTCGCGCCGTTCGAATATCTCGACGCCGACGGCAAGCAGACCGGCATCATCGTCGAACTCGCCGGCGAGGTGGCCAAGCTCGTCGACGCCAAGCTCGATATCCAGCGCACGCCGTTCCCGTCGATGATCCCGGGTCTTGCGGCGGGCCGCTTCAAGATCGCCTGGGAGACCTTCTCGGCCACGCCGGAGCGCCTGAAGCAGGTCGATTTCATCATGTTCCTGAAGGCAGGGCTCGCCGTCTCGACATCGCCCGACAAGAAGGCGAGCTTCAGCGGCGACATGCCGCTCTGTGGCAAGCGCATCGGCGTCTCGGCCGGCAGCGCCTCGGATTTCCTGGTCGACAAGCTCGGTAAGGAATGCACCGACAAGGGCCAAAAGGCTATCGAGAAATCGGTGTTCAACTCCTCCACCGATATCGTCCAGGCCGTGCTTTCGGACCGCGTCGACGCGCGTATGGACGATGCCACCGCATCGAGCTATTTCGAGGTGACGAGCAAGGGCCAGTTGGTGGTCCTGCCGACGCTTTACGAGGTCGCGCCGCTCGGCATGGCGATCGCCAAGGACGACAAGCAGACCGCCGACATGATGGTGGCGGCACTTGCCGAACTGTTCAAGAACGGCACGTACAAAGCTATCCTGGAGAAATACGGCATGGGCGCCTATGCGATCAAGGAACCCTATTTCGTCGGCACCATGGACGCGCTTCGCGCCGAATAGAGACCATCCGGCGCCTGATGAACGTCAGGCGCCGGCCCGCAAGCTGGAGACATCCGATGGGCGTTGCCCTCCCGACCGACATCGGCGTCGAGCCAAGCGTTTCCGCCGCCGTGTCACGACTGACCGTCGTGCCGCAGCGCCGCTATGGCATTTGGGTCGGTACGGCGTTCGCCCTGCTGCTGGCCTTCCTCATCATTCGTGCTTTCGCCAGCAACCCGGCCTTTGCCTGGGGCACGGCAGCCGGATACCTGTTCCATCCCTCGATCATGCGAGGCCTCGGCAACACGCTGATGCTCACCGTCATCATCATGGTGCTGGCGATCGTCGTCGGCACCGTCATCGCCATCATGCGGGTGTCGCCGAGCCCGGTGCTGCGCGCCTTTTCCGGCGTCTATGTCTGGTTCTTCAGGGGTGTCCCAGCCCTGATCCAGCTGATCTTCTGGTTCAACCTGTCGCTGCTGGTGCGCGAAATCTCGCTGACTTTGCCGTTCATAGGCACGCTGTTTTCCGTGCGCACCAATGATTTCATGACGCCGTTCTTCTCCGCCGTGGTGGCGCTTTCGCTGTGCGAGGCCGGCTACATGGCCGAGATCATCCGGGCCGGCATCAAGTCGGTGCCGTCTGGCCAGTCAGAGGCGGCGAGCGCGCTCGGCATGCCCTACCGCATGATCCTGAAGCGCATCACCTTGCCGCAGGCCATGCGCTTCGTGCTGCCGCCGACCGGCAATGAGGCGATCAACCTCCTGAAGATGACGTCGCTGGTGACGTTCATCGCCGTCGACGACCTGTTCTATACCGCGCAGAGCATCTATGCGCGCACCTTCGAGACCATTCCGCTGCTGATCGTGGTCGCCTTCTGGTATCTCGCGGTGGTCAGCATCATGTCGGTGGGGCAGCATTTCCTGGAGCGCCATTTCGGCCGCAGCGATGTCAGACGCGACCCCCTGACGATGCGCACCTTGCGCAACGTGATCAGCCTGCGCGGCGTTGCTCGATGAGTGATGTGAAGTCCGAAAATCGTGCCCGCTTCGGGGTGCCCGCCAACTCCATGGTGTTCGCGCGCGGCGTGCGCAAAACCTATGGCCAGCTTGAAGTTCTCAAAGGTGTCGACGTCGATGTACCGGAGGGATCGGTCGCCTGCATCATCGGCCCGTCGGGATCGGGCAAGAGCACGTTCCTGCGCTGCATCAACCATTTGGAAAAACTCAGCGGCGGCATCCTGCTCGTCGACAGCCAGTTCGTCGGCTACGACCTCCAGGGCGACAAGCTCTATGAGGTGAAGGACGATCTTCTGTGCCGGCGCCGCGCCGAGATCGGCATGCTGTTCCAGTCGTTCAACCTATTCTCGCACATGACGGTGATGGAGAACCTGATCGAGGCGCCGACGCAGGTGCGGCGCATTCCAGTCGACCAGGCAAAGACCGAGGCGGAGGTGCTGCTGCGGCGTGTCGGCCTGGCCGATAAGGTAGACCGCTATCCCCGCGAACTGTCCGGGGGCCAGCAGCAGCGTGTCGCGATCGCGCGCGCCCTGGCGATGAAGCCCAAGGTGCTGCTCTTCGACGAGCCGACCTCGGCGCTGGATCCGGAACTGGTCGGCGAAGTCCTGCAGGTCATGCGCGACCTTGCCGAGAGCGGCATGACGATGGTCGTCGTCACCCACGAGGTCGGCTTTGCCCGTGAGATCGGCGACCAGCTCGTGTTCATGGACGGCGGCGTGATCGTCGAACGCGGCGCGCCGCGCGAGATGATCGCCAACCCGGTGTCGCCGCGCACCCGCGAGTTCCTGTCGCGGGTGCTGTAACGAGCGTTAGGGCCACCTCTCAGGCCGCCAACAGCGCCGGGCCTAGCCCCCGTATAATCTTGGCTAGCTCGACGCATTCCCCGTGCCGCGCATTGTTGCGTCGCCAGGCCAGGCAGATCATGCGCTGCGGCATCGGTTCCTGGAACGGCACGATCTTGAGGTCGGGGATGGTGCCGGCGGGGCCGGTCGCCATTTCGGGGATGAGCGTGACGCCGAGCCCGTGCGCCACCATCTGCAGGAGCGTGGTCAGGCTGGTCGCGCCATAGCTTGCCATCGCCACCGGCCGCACATTGCCGCAGACGGCCAGCGCCTGTTCGCGCAGGCAATGGCCTTCTTCCAGCAGCATCAGTCTTTCCAGCGCCGGGCTCTCGGGTGGAACCGGCGGCGAGGCAAAGGCCGGATCGTCCGACGGCACGGCCAGGAAGAACCGGTCGGGAAAGAGCGCCTCGGTGATCAGTCCTGGATGGTCGAGCGGAAGTGCCGCGATGAAGGCGTCGAGTTTTCGCGATGCGGTGTCTTCGACCAGGGAGGTGGTGACCGCCTCGCGCAATTCGAGCAGCAAGGCCGGGAAATGCTTCTTCAGTTCGGGCAAGGCGCGTGGCAGAAGATAGGGCGCGACAGTCGGGATGATGCCCAGCCGGAAGCGTCCCTCCATGGCCGTGCGGCCGCGCCGGGCCGTCGTTTCCACGTCACGTATGTCAGCCAGGATGCGCTCGATACGCGGCAACAGGGCGATCGCCTCGTCCGTCATGCGCACCGACTTGCCGCCGCGTTCGAACAGCCGGCAGTTCAGCCGTTGCTCCATTTCGGCGATCTGCGAGGACAGCGCCGGCTGGCTGACACCGGCAAGTTTCGCCGCACGCCCGAAATGCAGCGTCTGCGCCAGCGCGTCGAAATAATGCATCTGGCGAACTGTCAATCCGATCATGCGGTCAAGGCCATCATAAGAAAGTCCTATCGAAATAAACAGGAAAGACAATTTGTTTTTATCGACGGTCTGGCCTAGGCTGGAATGGTTCCAGATTGGCGCGGGCCGCTGGCCGCCCCCAAAATCTCGGCAAAAATCAACCTCGGCAAATCAAACCTCGGCAAATTGGAGTGAGAGATGGACGCGAAAACCGACGACAGCAGCGCGGGCAAATGCCCTGTCGCGCATGGGTCCGCCGGCCGGACCAACCGTGACTGGTGGCCGAACCAGCTTGACCTTGGCGTTCTCCATCAGCAGTCGAACCTGTCGGACCCGATGGGCGAGGACTTCGACTATGCCAAGGAATTCGCCAGCCTCGATCTCGATGCGGTCATCAAGGACCTGCACCAAGTGATGACGGATTCGCAGGATTGGTGGCCCGCCGACTTCGGCCATTACGGGCCGCTGTTCATCCGCATGGCCTGGCACAGCGCCGGCACCTACCGCATCGGTGATGGCCGCGGCGGTGCCGGAGCCGGCCAGCAGCGTTTCGCGCCGCTCAACAGCTGGCCTGACAACGCCAATCTCGACAAGGCGCGCCGCCTGCTCTGGCCGGTCAAGCAGAAATATGGCCGCAAGATTTCCTGGGCCGACCTGTTGATCCTCACCGGCAACGTCGCGCTGGAATCGATGGGCTTCAAGACCTTCGGCTTCGCCGGCGGCCGCGCCGACGTCTGGGAGCCCGAGCAGGACGTGGACTGGGGTTCGGAAACCAAGTGGCTGGGCGACGAGCGCTACTCGGGCGACCGCGAGCTTCGCGGCCATCTCGGTGCCGTGCAGATGGGACTGATCTACGTCAATCCGGAAGGGCCGAACGGCAAGCCCGATCCGCTCGCCTCGGCCCGTGATATTCGGGAAACCTTCGCGCGCATGGCGATGACCGACGAAGAAACCGTGGCGCTGATCGCCGGCGGCCACACTTTCGGCAAGACCCACGGCGCCGGCGATGCCTCGCTGGTGGGCGCGGAGCCGGAAGGTGCCGGCATCGAGGCGCAGGGCCTCGGCTGGTCGAGCAAACATGCGTCAGGTATTGCCGGCGACGCCATCACCTCGGGTCTCGAAGTCACCTGGACCACGACGCCGACCAAGTGGAGCAACAACTTCTTCGACAATCTGTTCAATTTCGAATGGGAGCTGACGAAGAGCCCGGCGGGCGCCCATCAGTGGACGCCGAAGGGTGGCGCCGGTGCCGGCACGGTGCCGGATGCGCACAACCCCTCGAAGCATCACGCGCCGGCCATGCTGACCACCGACCTCGCGCTGCGGGCCGACCCCGCCTATGAGAAGGTCTCGCGGCGTTTCCACGAACATCCGGATCAGTTCGCCGATGCCTTCGGCCGCGCCTGGTTCAAGCTGACCCATCGCGACATGGGTCCGGCGGTGCGCTATCTCGGCCCGTTGGTGCCCAAGGAAGAGCTGATCTGGCAGGACCCGATCCCGGCGCTCGACCATGAACTGGTCAACGAGCAGGACATCGCATCGCTGAAGGCCAAGATCCTGGCCTCCGGCCTGTCGGTTTCCGAACTGGTCTCGACGGCCTGGGCCGCGGCTTCGACCTTCCGCAACTCCGACAAGCGCGGCGGCGCCAATGGCGCACGCATCCGGTTGGCGCCGCAGAAGGACTGGGAAGTCAACCAGCCGGCCGAACTGTCGAAGGTGCTTGCCAGGCTCGAAGGCATCCAGACGGAGTTCAACACCGCGCAGACCGGCGACAAGAAGGTCTCGCTGGCCGACCTGATCGTGCTCGGCGGTGTCGCCGCGGTCGAGAAGGCCGCCAAGGATGGCGGCAACGACGTGAAGGTGCCGTTCACGCCCGGCCGCATGGATGCATCGCAGGAGCAGACGGACGTCCACTCCTTTGCCGCGCTCGAGCCGAAAGTCGACGGCTTCCGCAACTATGTCAGGGGCAGGCAGCCCATGTCGGTTGAAGCCATGCTGGTCGACCGCGCGCAGTTGCTGGGCCTGACGGCGCCGGAACTGACGGTGCTTGTTGGGGGCTTGCGGGTGCTCGGCGCCAACACCGGGCACTCAAAGCACGGCGTGTTCACCGACAGGCCGGGTAGGCTGACCAACGACTTTTTCGTCAACCTGCTCAGCATGAGCACGGTCTGGGATCCGGCTGCCGGTTCTGTTCCGGGTTCGGAAGAAGTGTACGAAGCGCGCGACCGCAAAACCAAGGTAGTCAGGTGGACCGGCACCCGTGCCGACCTGATCTTCGGTTCGCATGCGCAGCTGCGGGCATTGGCCGAGGTCTACGGATCGGCGGACGCCGGGCGGAAATTCGCCCGAGATTTCGTTGCGGCATGGACCAAGGTGATGAACGCCGACCGCTTTGACATCGCGGCCTGACCCGAGCTTGAGGACCTACGAAAAGAGGCGCGGGCCACGGCCCGCGCCTCTTGCATTCAGGCTCTGGAATCAATCCTTCTCGAAGACACGCACCTTGGCGACGACGCCGGCAATGGCGCCGCCGATCAGCGGTGCGACGATGAACAACCAGAGTTGGCTAAGTGCGGCACCGCCGGTAAACAACGCCGGGCCGATCGAGCGCGCTGGATTGACCGAGGTACCGGTGACCGGGATCATGGCGAAGTGAATGGCCGCCAGCGTCAGGCCGATGACCAGGCCGGCAAACGCCGTCGAGTGCTTTTCAGCGGTAACGCCAAGGATCACAGTGACGAAGGTGAAGGTGCCGATCAGCTCCCACAGGAACGCCGAGCTCATGCCCCATTTCGTCTCGTCCCAGCCATTGGCGCCGAAGCCGCCGGTATGGCCGCCGGTCTGGCCGGAAACGATGATCCACAACGCCAGCGAGGCGATGATGGCGCCGATGATCTGCGCGATCCAATAGGGAATGACGTCCTTGGCCGGCAGCCGGCCAGCCAGGAACACGCCGAGCGTCACCGCCGGATTGAGATGCGCGCCCGAAATCGGGCCGATCGCATAGGCCGCCGCGATGAGGCCGATGCCGAATGCCAGACCGATGCCTTCCTGGCCAAGCGGCAGCGCGCCGCCGAAGCCCCCCGTCACCACGGACGCCGTACCGATGAACACCAACAGAAATGTGCCTAGAACTTCCGCCAGATAAATCTTCATTGCCCTCTCCTCGTGACGATCCGCCGGTCCACGTTTTCCGCGCCGCGAATCATGACGGCAAGAGTATTCCCAACCGAAAAACTTGGAAAGCAGAGCTGTAGCGCCACACGCCGTCCTTCCGGCCGCCAGTTAAGAACATTAGAGATCTTGTATCTACTAGTCCGCCTGCTTCTAACCGCCGCGAAGATTTACCGGTCGGACAGGTTTCGCCGACCACCGCCAGATCGCGCTCGCGGCGAAGCCGGGCGGGGTTCAATCCGGACGTGAAAGGCTCTAAGAGCAGACCGGATAATGTGCTCGATTGATGGAATGACGAATGCGACTGGGCGGACGGCTGGCTGCGGCCATTGAAGTGCTGGAGGACATTGGTCGGCGTCACCGGCCGGTGGCCGACGCGCTGAAGGATTGGGGCCTGTCCCATCGCTTCGCCGGCGGTGGGGATCGCGCCGCGATCGGCAACATCGTCTACGACGCGCTGCGCCGTAAGCGCTCCGCCGGCTGGTTGCTGGGCGAAGACACACCGCGTGCCATCGGCTTCGGGGCGCTGCTGCTCGAATGGAGCCAGACGGCGCAGTCGCTCAACGCAGCGCTCGAAGGTGACAAATTCGCGCCGCCGCTGCTGAGCGCCACGGAACTCCAGGCAATCGCGGAACGCCGGCTTGCCGACGCGCCGCCTGCTGTTCGCGCCGACATTCCCGATTGGTGCGAACCGCTTTTCCAGCGGGCCTTCGGCGAGACATGGGTCGAGGAGGGCGCGGCGCTCGCCACACGTCCGCCGCTCGACATCCGGGTCAACACGCTGCAGGCCGATCGCGCCAAGGTGTTGGCCGAACTCGCGCAGACCGGTGCCAGTGCCGCACGGATCGCACCCTACGGCATCCGCATCCCGCCGATCGACGGTGACGGCCGGCATCCGAACGTGCAAGCCGAGCCGGCCTTTCAGAAAGGCTGGTTCGAGGTCCAGGACGAGGGGTCGCAAATTGCGGCGGCGCTTGCCGGCGCGACGGCTGGCATGCAGGTGCTCGATTTCTGCGCCGGCGCAGGCGGCAAGACGCTGGCTTTGTCGGCGGCGATGGACAACCACGGTCAAATCTTCGCTCACGATGCCGAAAAGGCGCGGCTGGCGCCAATCTTCGACCGCATTCGCCGCTCGGAAAACCGCAATGTGCAGGTCGCCACCAAGCCGGCCGAGCTTGCCCCGCTGACCGGCCACATGGACATCGTGCTGGTCGACGCGCCCTGCACCGGCAGCGGCACCTGGCGGCGGCGTCCCGACGCCAAATGGCGGCTGACGCAGAGACAGCTTGATGCCCGCAAGGGCGAGCAGGCGACGATCCTCGATGCCGCCAGAACCTACGTCAAACTCGGTGGCCTGCTGGTCTACGTAACCTGCTCCGTGTTCGACGAGGAGAACGGTGAACAAATCGCCGCGTTTCGCGAGCGGCACAGCGGCTTTGCCCCGGTCGATCATCGCCAGCTCTGGGACAGCCGTTTTCCCGGCCATACCGCCGCGATGCGGATCGGTGCCCTGGGTGGCATTTCGCTCTCGCCGGCGCTGAGCGGCACAGACGGATTTTATTTTTGCGCCATGCGCCGGGCGAACTGACGCTGTCGTTGACAGCTGCCCGCAGCGCCCCAATTGCAGATGCGCGGCGTTGCGCCGCCACAGGGTGAATGCTTGCAAAGATATCTGTCGCTTCTGCTGTTCCTCTTCCTGGTGCTGGGCGGAGGCCTGCTGATCGGTTTCGCCACCTTGCCAGGTGCCTGGTATGCATCGCTGGCCAAGCCTTCCTTCAATCCGCCCAACTGGGTTTTCGCGCCTGCCTGGACACTGCTCTATGTGCTGATCGCCGTGGCCGGCTGGCGGACATGGTTGCGGGACCCGGCCGGCACCGCGATGAAGATCTGGGGCGCTCAGCTCGTCCTGAATTTCCTGTGGTCGCCAACCTTCTTCGGCGCAAAAATGATGGGGCCTGCTCTGGTCATCATCGTGCTTCTTCTGACCGTCATCGTGCTGTTTATCGCAAGCGTCTGGACCCGCGATCGGCTCGCCGGCTGGCTTTTCGTGCCCTACGCGGCGTGGGTGGCGTTCGCCACCTTGCTCAACGCCTCGCTTCTTTGGCTGAACTAGGTCGCGTTCGATGCGGTTTGCTGCAGTGCAGCAAAAGCATTTGCCTGCCGCTCATGCCTCTGCGATAAGCT
Organism: Mesorhizobium sp. BR1-1-4; assembly: GCF_020165375.1. Lineage (NCBI taxonomy): Bacteria > Pseudomonadati > Pseudomonadota > Alphaproteobacteria > Hyphomicrobiales > Phyllobacteriaceae > Mesorhizobium > Mesorhizobium sp. BR1-1-4. Next base: position 197,447 of record NZ_JAIUIB010000012.1, read on the forward strand.
TTCCCGGCAAACGTGAAGGCAACGGCGATGGCAGCAAAGATCGTACCGGCTCCGGACTATGAGGATCGCGTCAGGGCGTCCTTCGCCCGCCAGCAGGCGATGGCGACGATCGGCGCCGAACTGACATTGGTGACCCCCGGCATCATCGAGATCGAGATGCCTTATTCGGCGGCGCTGACCCAGCAGCATGGATTCCTGCATGCCGGCGTCATTTCGACGGCGCTGGACTCGGCTTGCGGCTATGCGGCGTTCTCGCTCATGCCGGAGAATTCTGGCGTGCTGACCATCGAATTCAAGGTCAACCTTCTGGCGCCGGGCCGGGGTGAGCGTTTTCTGTTCCGCGGTTCGGTGACCAAACCCGGCCGTACCATCATCGTTGCCGACGGCCAGGCCTATGCCTTCGCCACCGACGGCGAGGCCAAGCTGATCGCCACCATGACCGGGACGATGATGACGGTGCTAGGCCGTGATGGTATCGCTGGGTGAGTGGCCGGTTCGCCGCAGGCGAATTTAATCGTGCCGGCGGCACGGAGCTGCCGCTGGCAGCGGCCACGCCGTTGGTCATAATGTAGCGCAAGCAGGAGGATCGCCATGACTGGCAACGTCGTGCGCATTGGCGGCAAGGATGTCCTCTTCGTCATGGCGGCGCGGGCCGAATATGGCCAGCATCTGCAGCGACTGTTCACGCCGCTGATGACGGGCGTGGGCCCGGTCGAGGCCGGCGTCAGGCTGGGCGCCGAACTGTCCTGGTTGAAGTCGGACAAGGCATTGCCCGATCTGGTGGTATCGCTCGGCTCCGCCGGTAGCCGGACCCTGGAGCAGACCGAAATCTACCAGGCCGTCTCCGTCAGCTATCGCGACATCGATGCCTCGCCGCTGGGCTTCGAAAAAGGCGCGACGCCGTTTCTCGACCTGCCGGTGATCGTACCGTTGCCGTTGCGTATTTCCGAAATCAAGGAGGCGACACTGTCGACCGGCGGCGCCGTCATTACCGGCGCGGCGTACGAAGCGATCGTCGCCGACATGGTCGACATGGAGACCTTCGCCTGCTTGCGCGCCTGTCAGCTTTTCGACATCCCGCTCATCGGGCTGCGCGGCATTTCCGACGGCGCGGCTGATCTCAGGCACGTCGGCGACTGGACCGAATATCTGCACGTCATCGATGAAAAGCTGGCCGACGCCGTCATGCGGCTCGAACAGGCGATCGGTTCGGGCTTGCTCCGGCCGGATTCACCTCGTGACGAGGCGATACCGCTCTGAAAGTCAGGCGACGCAACCCATTGCGCAGACTCGTTTCTTTCTCTAAAGGCTCGCCATGACGACAGCCAATCACACCGACACCGTCCTGATTGTCGATTTCGGCAGCCAGTTTACGCAGCTCATCGCCCGCCGCATCCGCGAGGCCGGCGTGTTTTCCGAGATCGTGCCGTTCCAGTCGGCCGAGGCGGCATTCAAGCGCATCAACCCGAAAGCGGTCATCCTGTCCGGCGGCCCGGCTTCGACGTCCGATATCGGCAGCCCGCGCGCGCCGCAGATCGTCTTCGATGCCGGCGTGCCTGTGCTTGGCATCTGCTATGGCCAGATGGCCATGTGCGTGCAGATGGGTGGCGTCGCCGAAAGCTCCAACCATCGCGAATTCGGCCGCGCCTTTGTCGAGATCGAGAAGGACAGCCCGCTGTTCGAGGGCCTGTGGGCCACAGGCCAGCGCCATCAGGTGTGGATGAGTCATGGCGATCGCGTCATCGCCCTGCCGCCTGGCTTCGAGGTGTTCGGCAAATCGGAAAGCTCGCCCTTCGCCATCTTCGGCAATGTCGAACGCAGGATGTACGGCATCATGTTCCACCCCGAGGTGGTGCATACGCCGGATGGTGCGAGGCTGCTCAGGAACTTCGTCCACAACATCGCCGGCATCGAAGGCGACTGGACGATGCGCGCCTATCGCGAGCGCGCGGTCGAGGCGATCCGCAAGCAGGTCGGCAAGGGCAAGGTCATCTGCGCGCTGTCGGGCGGCGTGGATTCCTCGGTGGCGGCGCTGCTCATCCACGAGGCGGTCGGCGACCAGCTCACCTGCATTCTTGTCGACCATGGCCTGATGCGCAAGGACGAGGCCGCTGGTGTGGTGGCGATGTTCCGCCAGCACTACAATCTGCCTTTGATCCTGGTCGACGCCTCGGAAAAATTCATCTCTGCGCTGGAAGGCGAGTCCGACCCGGAAAAGAAGCGCAAGACCATTGGCCGGTTGTTCATCGAAGTGTTCGAGGACGAGGCCAAGAAGCTCGGCGGCGCCGATTTCCTGGCGCAAGGCACGCTCTATCCCGACGTCATCGAGAGCGTCTCCTTCACCGGCGGCCCCTCGGTCACCATCAAGTCCCACCACAATGTCGGCGGCCTGCCCGAGCGCATGAACATGCAACTGGTCGAGCCGTTGCGCGAACTGTTCAAGGACGAGGTGAGGGCGCTGGGCAAGGAACTCGGCCTGCCCGAAAGCTTCATCGGACGCCATCCGTTCCCTGGCCCCGGCCTCGCCATCCGCTGCCCGGGCGGCATCACGCGGGAAAAGCTGGAGATCCTGCGCGAGGCCGACGCCATCTATCTCGACGAAATCCGCAAGGCCGGCCTCTATGACGCGATCTGGCAGGCCTTCGCCGTGCTGCTGCCGGTGCAGACTGTCGGCGTCATGGGCGACGGCCGCACCTACGAATTCGTCTGTGCGCTACGCGCCGTGACCTCCGTCGACGGCATGACGGCCGACTTCTATCACTACGACATGGCCTTCCTGGGCGCCGCCGCCACCCGCATCATCAATGAAGTCCGCGGCATCAACCGCGTGGTGTATGACGTGACGTCGAAGCCGCCTGGCACAATCGAGTGGGAGTGAGGGGCAGACGGCAATAGCATAGGTTCGGCACGTAGCGTCGCCTTTCCAAAACAGTCTGACGGCACTGAAATGTGGCTGTGCGCGGATGCAAAGCGTCCTCTGATCTGTGTAGAGCCTTGGCGTACAATGGCGTGCAGATAGGCGGGTTTGGACAGATTGCCAGCTCTGAACTCGACCTGGGCCTGTCCAAACGTTGCGTCGGTGTAAGCAGGCGCTATGGACAGCGCCTGCGAAAAGGCGCTCCGCGCGGCCGGCGGTCATTGAGACCCAGTTCGGTGAAACCCAGCTGAACCAGCGCGTCGGTATTGCGGGCTGAAGAGCAAGGACACGCTTCAGCGACCCGGCGGCTTCTTCGAAATACTGTTCCTGCCGGGCCTTGACGCCTTGCGCATAAAGACTATCGGCCCGTTTGTCCATGTGCCGCAGTCGCGCAACCGAGATACAGAACCGCGTATCCGGCAAGTGCGACAAGTCGCTTCTGGTGCATCAGACCTTCCCGCCGCGGCTATGATGGCTTGGTGCGACATTCGTGCCCCGCCCCTTCTCCAGGTTTCTTGCCTTCCGTCGCGGAAACCATGTGCTGAAATTTCAAGGCCATGGCCTAGAATGCTTCAAGTGGGAGAATTGTGTCTTCTACAATATCACCTTAAAATATGTTTAAAAAAAATATTATGAGATATACATGTTAGATGACTGAGAGCTATGCTAATGGCGACGGAAATATATACATAGATAATCACGTGTCTTGTCGAGATATATGCGTATGGTTCATATTGTCGCAAATTTTACATAAACATAGACTCGTCGCGGTTTCGTGATCGCCTTGCACTCAAGAATTTTCGGATGTACGTTTGATTTCGGTAAATTAGCCTAAACTGATATATCAGGGGGACAAAATGAACATTTTGTCGAGGTCGGCTTTTTTTGAGGCATTTCAGAAGAGATTAGCCAGCAAAGCAGAGACGCCAATCCCTGGCGTATTTGGTCGGTGGTTGGCGAGTTCGCTGCTGCGGCGCTCGCCGGGGCGAGCCCGACGGCCCAGCAAGACATCAGATCTGCCGAACCTGGCGCTTGAAGCGCTTGAGCCGCGTTATCTGCTGTCGGCCGACATCTTGCCTTTCGCGGTCGACATGAACGACTTGGCCGGCGCCGACTATTCGCTGCGCTATGACAATCTGATCCAGGCGATCCAGATCTATGACAACAAGACGGGTACGCTGGTCGACCAGCGCAACGCGCAACAGATCGACTATATCGTGGTGCACGGCACCGCTGCCGACGACAAGCTCACCATAGACTTCGGCGAAGACTTCCTGGCGGCGCTCGACGTGCGTTTCGACGGTGGTGCCGGCAACGACACGCTTGCCATGACCGGCGGCAGCTTCGACGCCGTGCGGCTGGCGACCGACACCGGCCTGTCAGGCAGCATTGCCGCGCAAGCCGGGGCGTTGACCCATAGCATTGGCCTGGCAAACGTCGGCGCGGTCGAGGACAATACGACGGCCAGCCAGCGCATTTATGCCGACACTTCCGGGCAAGCGCGGGTGATCCGCATCGGCAGTTCAGATGATTCCAGTGACGGTCTGTCGGTGCTTGACGCTGGAGCATTTAACAATCTGATCACCTACAAATTCACAACTCCGACGGTCTCGTTGACCGTTGACGCGGGCGCGGGCGACGACAGCTTTGTGCTGCGCGAGATCGACCCCGCTCTGGCTGGCAGGGTTGTGTTGAGTGGCGGCGCCGGCAGCGACGCTGTGGTCGGGCCTCCGCAGGACACCGACTGGCATCTCACCGGCGACGGTTCGGGTGATGTTGCTGGGGTGTCCTTCGTTACGGTCGAGAACCTGATCGGTTCCGCTGGCAACGAGGACACCTTTTTTGTTGGTGCTGCTGGAAAATTGAGTGGCGTCATGGCCGGCGGCGATGCCGGCTTCGACAGCATGGTTCTCGACGGCGGCACCTTCGCCTCGGTGAAGTATGTAGCCACTGGGCCGACGTCGGGCACGATCACGCGTGACGGTGTCGTGCTCCGCTATGACGGGCTCGAACCGATCACCGACAACAGTGTCGTTGCGGACCGTGTCATCACGACCAGCAATGCCGACGATGGAGCGACTCTGATCGACAATGGCGCGACACTGACGCTGTCGTCAGGCCTCCTAGGTTCATTCGAGTCGATCACTTTCAACAAGCCCAGCTCCAGCCTGACCATCAATCTCGGCGATGATTCTGGCTTTCCTATTTTTTCAAAGGATACCCTGACCATCAACAATGCGGTGAACCTCGGTTCAACCGCACTCATCATTAACGGCCAGGACGGCAAGGACGAGGTGACGATCTCCGGGACGCTGACTGCCGGCGCAGTTACCGTCAATGCCGAGAAGATCAGCGTTTCCAGCACCATAAATGCCAGTTCGGTGACCCTGATAGCAGCGGCGGCGGACGATGGAAAAATCACGGGTGGCGCGTATCTCGCGACCCCGGAGGCAATCATCGACCTGAGCGGCGCCACGATCATCGTGACGGGCGCGGCTCAATTCACCGCAACCGCGACCGCCAATGTCGAGGCTGAGACTTTCGAAGGTGGGCCGCTCGCGGGTGTCATCGCAACGATCATGCCCGAAGCGCGGGTCAAGTTCAGCAGCACCAATGTGACCGCAGCCAGCCTGTCGGCGTCGAGCACCGTAACCGTCACGCTGACCGCGAAGGACGAGTCCGATGCCGGTTCCGACAACGATGAAAAGAAGGATGCGGCGGTTTCCGTCACCGTTCTGATCAGCGACGCGATCACCGAAGTGCTCGCGGGCAGCGTGCTCAGCGTCTCGGGCGCGGTGTCGCTGACTGCGACCAGCAATTTGACGATGACCACCGAGGCCGATGGCGGTAGCGGCGGCAAGGGCGCAAGCGTTGCGGTTTCAGAAGTCAATGCGACGACCCGCGCCAATGTCTCGGGCGGTTCGACGATTGGCGCGAATGCCGGCGATACGCCCAATTCGATCGCGCTCGGCGCAACGCTGACCAGCAATATCACGACGATCGCCAAGTCGACGGCAGGCGGATCGGACCAAAGTGCAAGCGGTGACAACGAATCCGAGCAGCGCCTGAAGGACCCCAATAAGGACGGCATCACGTCTGACAAGGCGACGACCAGCAGCGGCGATATCACCTTTGCTGGCGCGGTGACGGTGTCGGATTATCGGCCGACCACCGAAGCCTTCGTTCAGGCCTCCACCCTCACATCCGGTGGCACGATCACGCTGACCGCGCAATCGACGGACAAGGTGACGGCGACGGCGGACGGCACCAACACGAATTCCTCCTCCAATGGCGCAACCGGCATCGGCGTTGCAGTGGCGCTGAGCATTGCCGACGTCACGACGCGCAGCTATCTCGGCGGCGCCTCGTCGCTGTCGGCGAGTGCGGTGTCATTGAGCGCCACGATTGCGGCCGGCGACAGCTTCATCGCCCAGGCGACCTCCGGCGCCGGCGAAGGCTCCAAGACGCAGGTCGCGGGTTCGCTGGCCATCAATATCGTCATCACCGAGGCTTCCGCCGACGTCGCGGCAAACGCCTCGATCAATCTGAATGGCGCGGATCTGTCGCTCACCGCCCATTCCACCACCAACGTCGTGACCGATGCGGTTCCCGACGACGCGAGCGGCGCCGCAGGCGAACTCGGCATCGGTGGTTCGGTCGCCCTGACCATCGTCGACAATTCCACCTCGGCATCGATCCGCGACAACGCGACCATCGTTGCCGCCGACGCTGTCACCATGACTGCGACCGGCGACCATACAGCTTCGACCACGGCGGAAGCGGGCGCGGAAGGTGGCGATGTTGGCATCGGCGGTGCGGTGGCGATCGACGTCATCGACAACAATACGGAATCGTCCATCGGTTCCGGCAGCGAACTCGACATCACCGGCAATTTGTCGGCCAGCGCCAGCAATCATGGCGTGAGCACGACGCTGGCCGATGGCGATGCCATCGGCTCGACGGCGATCGGCGCGGCGATCGCGCTTGCCTTCGTGGACAACCGTGCGTTCTCGACATCGAACCGCAATCTTCGTTCGAACGGATCGATCAGTCTGTCGGCCGCCAATGACGGTTCCAGCAAGGCGGAGTCGATTGCGAGTGCCGCTGGCGCCGAGAAAGACGAGGACGGCAACACCAAGGCCGACGAGCAACGGGACAAGGAAGTCGGTCTGGCCAACAGCAAGTCGAATGATGGCGACAGCGTAAGCAAGTCGGCCAACAGTTCAGGTGGGAGCGGCGGCGGCGATGTCAGCGTCGCGGCAGCGCTTGCCCTCAATGTCTCGTCGTCACTGGCGGTGGCGTCGATCAATGACGGGCGCACGGTTGTTGCCGGTGAGGGCGCTGGCGTCGGCGAACTCAATTTGCAGTCGTCCAACAATATGGATGCGACGGCGAAAGCCGATGGCACCGCAAAGACGAGCGACAGCGGCACCGCTGTCGGTGTCGCAGTGGCGATCAATATCGCGACGATGCGCAACGAAGCGTCGATTGGGGCTGGCAGCATCATTACGGCCGACGGGGTGAAAGCCGAAGCCAAGATGAAGAACGTCGGCGGTGACGTGACGCATCGTTTCGGCGCCGAGTCGACCTCCGGTGCCAGCGGCGGCGATATTGGCGTGGCCGGTTCGTTCGCGCTGAGCTTCGCCGAAACCGACACGCTTGGCGTGATTGGTCTCGACCATGCCGATCAGCCAGCAAGCGGCGCCGCGACGGTTACATTGACCGGCGGCAATGTTCTGCTCACGGCGATCAACACGACCGTAACCACAACGACGGCGACCTCCTCCGGGGCCGGAAGCGGCTCGGGCAGCATCGGCGTCGGCGCGTCGATCGCGCTCGGCATCGGCTTGAACACCACGTTTGCCGGCATCGAGAACGGCGAGATGGTTGGCGGGACGACAGGCAATTTCACCGTCACCGCGACATCCAATGATACGCTGACGACGACGGCCAAGGCTGGCGCCGAAGGCGCTACCGGCATCGGCGGCGCGATCGCTGTCGCCTATGTCGATAACGATACGGATGCGCACATCGGCACCGGCGGCGGCGCAACGATCACGCTGACGGGCAATTTGGCCGCGCAAGCCTCGCACACCGGTACGGTTCACACGCTTGCCGATGGCGAAGCCGCCGGCAGCAGCGTTGGCGTTGGCGCGTCGATTGCACTGAATATCGGCGAAGTCACCAACGACGCTTTCCTCGGCCGCAATTTCCAGAACGTTGGCACGGTGACGATCACCGCGACCTCGACACTCGACACCAAGGCAGAGTCCAAGGCGAGCTCGAAGGGCCAATCCACCAAGAAGTCCGATGGCACAACGGACAGTGCCAGCTCCGATCAGGAGACGACCAACCAGACCGAGATGGCCAAGAACCAGAGCGGCGGCACCAAGACGCCCTCGCAAAGCGGCGGCAGCAGCCTTGGCCAGGCCGATGGCAACAGCAGTGGGCAGACCGGCAAGGGTACGCAGGGCGGCAACGGCTCCGGTGGCACCAATGTGGCCGCGACGATCGCCGTCAACTTCCTCGACGCGGACAACCAGGCGCAGATCGCCAGCAATGTGACGATCGCCGGTACAGGCGCGATGAAGGTCGAGGCGATCAGCACGACCGACGCGCGGGCATTGGCCACCGCGACGTCCACGAACACCAGTTCCAACACCGGCGTTGCCGCCGCGATCGGCCTCAACATCGTGCTGCTGGACAACAACGCGATGATCGGTTCAAACGCCGATCTGACCGCCGGATCGATCGAGGTCCGCGCCGCGACCGGCAATGGAGAGAAAAACACGTTCCAGGCGCGCGCCCTCTCCGGCGCGGTGTCGAAGAACACTGCGATCGGCGGCTCGGTTGGCGTCAACTATCTCGATGTCAACACGCTGGCATCGGTCGGCGACAATGTCGATCTCGACGCCAACACCGGCAATATCGAGATCGGCGCCGTCAGTCTCAATGAAATGCAGAACCTGGCCGGCGGTGCGGCTTTGAGCACCGGCAGCGGCGGCGGCGGCGTGGGCATCGCGGTCACCGTCAACATCGTCAACGATCTCAACACCAAGGCTCAGACCGGCATCAATCTCGACGCCGAAGCGCAGGGCGCGATCAACGTCACCTCGCATGCCGAACTGCTGCCGATCTCGGAAGACCTGCCGGTCATCGGCTCGTTGGCCGTCACCAGCTTCGCCGCCGGCATCGCCGGTGCGTCCGGCGGCTTTGCCGTCGGCGGTTCGTCCAGCGTCAACGTGATCTTCATGGAGACGCACGCCTCGGTGAACGACAACTCCGACCTCGAGGCCGGAACCGGCATCAAGATCGAGGCAACGGACCTGCTGACCGTGGTCAGCGGGGCGGGTGGCATCGGCCTCACGCTGAACGGCAATGCCGGCGTCGGCATCGGCCTGGACGTGCAGGTGATCACGCGCAACACGAGCGCCTGGATGGGTGGTGGGGCGGATCTGGATACGACTGCCGGCAACATCGTCATCAATGCCGACTCCTTCGACGACATCACTTCGATCGCGGCGACGTTCGGCGGCAGCGCCGGCGGCTCAGCCGGCGTCGCTGCGTCTGTCGGCGTGCTTTACCTCGACACATCGACCCAAGCCTTCGTCGAGGCCGGCAGCACGCTGAACAAATCGCATCTGGGCGCCGGCGGAGATGTCTCCGTGACGGCGACCGGCGACGCGGACGTGTTCCTGCTTGCTGGCGCGGCGGCGTTCGGCCAAAGCGCCGGCATCGGCATTTCCGGAACGGTGTTTGTCCATCTCGACGATGTGAAGGCGGAGCTCTATGGCGACGCCGACGTGGTCACCGGTGGCGCAAACGGCCTCTCCGTATCGGCGAATTCGACCGATGGGGTGCTGATCATCGCCGCCGCCGGCGCGGCTTCCGCGCAGGCGGCGGTCGCCGGTTCGGTCGCCGTGACAGTGCTGACCGAGACAACGACGGCTCGCATCGGCGCAAACAGCAAGGTTTCCGGCCAGACGCTCGCCAACGATCCCGGCGTCTCGGTCTTTGCAAATGACGAAACCGATATCCTGACAATCGCGGGTTCGCTCGCGGTTTCCGCCGGCAGTGCTGGCGTTGGCGCCGGCGTCAATGTGTCGACGCTTACAAAGACGACGACTGCATCGATCGAAGCGGGCGCCGACATCGACGTCGACGGCAATGTGACGGTCGAGGCAACCGGCAACGAGGACATAGGTTCGTTCTCCGTGGCCGCGGGCGCGTCCAGCGGCGCGGGCGTCACACTGACGGCCGATGTCTTCGTGCTGAACCTGAAGACCCGCGCCTTCATCGGATCGGATCCGCTGGCGCCGATCGTCGGCCTGACGGATGTGCGGGCACGCGGCAGCGTACTCGTCCAGGCAATCGACGAGACCGAGATGGACCTGATCGTTGGCGGCGTGGCGATCGGCGGCAGCGCCGGTGTCGGCGTCGCGGCCGGCGTTGCTGTTGTCGACAAGGTGACTGATGCCTTCATCGGCGCAGGCGCACGCGTCACCGGCGAGGGCCACGGCACTGTCGCGGCGAGAACCGGCCGCTACACCGTCGACTATGCGGGCAGCCAGGCTATGTCGAGCTTCGACCCGCAGGGCGGCAACAAGCCGACCGCCAGCAGCCTGGAGGCTGGTACGCCGTCGGGCCTCACCCAGTTCAAGAACCTCGACCAGGAGGGTGGCGACGACGTCCAGCAGGATCCGGGCTTGACCCAGAACCGGGTTGCGACCGCGTCGGTCGACACCGGTTTCCGTGGCGTGGCTGTCTCGGCCTCGGCGAAGGATGATGTCGAGACTTTTGCAATTTCCGTCGGCGGCGGCGGTTCGGTCGGCGTGGCTGTCGGTGCGGCGGTCAACGTCGTCGATACCAAGACGAAGGCGTTTATCGGGGCCGATGCCCAGATCAACCAGGACATGGCCGGCCCCGGAAATGCAGGACAATCCGTCCTGGTTGCGGCGGCGAGCGACTTCAGCCATGTCGGTGTCGGGGCCGGTGCGGCCTTCGGCGGCGCGGGCGCGGGCGCGCCCGGCGTCGACGTGTCGGTGATCAAGGTTGACACGTTCGCGACGATCAATGACGGCGCGGACGTGAAGGCGAACAATGACGTTGCGGTGATCGCCACGTCCAAGGAAAAAGTCATCGTCGTCTCCGCCGGCCTTGCCTTCAGCGGCACGGTCAGCCTGGCGGGCGGTGTCTCGGTGCTGTCGTTCGACACCGAAACCTATGCCCGCGTCGGCGCCAACGCGACGATTGTCGCCGGCGGCGACGTCGCCGTCATGGCCAAGGACGATTCCGAGGTGGTGGTGGTCGCCGGTGCGGTCGCTATCGGCCTGTCGGGCGGCGGTGCCGCCGGATCGGTCGCGGTCGTCAATGTCGACAAGCTCACCGAAGCGACGATCGGCGACAATGCCAGTATCGACGCGTCCGGCAACGGCACCGGCATCGGCGGCGTGCTGACCGGCACGATCGTCGGCGGCAGCAATCCGAGCGGCTTCGGCACGGCCGAGGCGCATGGAGTCATCGTTCAGGCGGAATCCTCGGAAGAGGTCACCAACGTTACAGTCGCCGGTGCCGCCGGCCTTTACGTCGGTCTGGCCGGCTCCGTCACCGTGACGCTGCTCAATTCCGACACCAAGGCGCTGATCGGCGTCGGCGCCGACATCAATCAGGGCGCTGCAGATTACCTCGCCCACCCAGGCACGGTGTCGGGTGCACAAGGCGTCTATGTCAACGCGGCCAACGAGGTTCGGGTCACGTCCTTCGTGGGCGCTCTCGGCGCCGGTTTCGTCGGTCTGGCCGGCGGCATCGACTTCGGCAGCATCAAGAACGATACGGTTGCCGCGATCAACGCCAACGCCATGGTGCGGGCGCGCGGTGACGTCTCGGTCAATGCGGTCGCAATCAAGGTTCTGCGTGGGTTCGCCTTCAGCGGCGGCGTCGGCGTCGCCGGGCTCGGCGCGTCCATATCGGTCTGGTCGATCGGCGAGGCGTTCACCGACTCCTACGAGGACAACCAGGGTGGCAGCGGCAACGCGACGAAGGACGACGGAAGCTCCAAGACCGCCAATGACGAGGCCGGCGAACAGGCCGACGGTGGCGTCGCAGGCATCACTGGGGAATTGGGCCGCTTCGGCAGCGGCGCCAACAGCAACACGGCCGACTCACGGGTCAAGGCCGGTGTTGAAGGCGCCCGCGACAAGGTCGGCGCCAACGCACTGACCTCAGGCGCCCTGACCAACAAGCTGACCGCCGCCGTCACCGACGAGCGCGGCACCACCGCCTCCGTCGAAGGCGGTGCGACGGTCGAGGCTGGTCACGACATCGTCGTGAACGCGCGTGAACAGATGAAAGCCAACATCCTGGTCGGCAGCCTGGGCGCCGGTCTTGTCGGCCTGGGCGCATCGATTTCCGTCGTCAATGTCTCGGGCCAGGTGAGAGCGAAGGCCGGCGGAAACCTCAAGGCTGGCAATGCCATCCGCGTTGAAAGCCATTTCGGCCAGAATATCGATGTCACGACCGTCGCCTTGCAGGCCGGTTTCGTCGGCCTCGGTGCATCGGTCGCGGTAGTCAACGATACCAGCCGCGTTCAGGCCGGCTTGCTCGACAACGCAGTGGTCAACGGCGCGGCCAGCCTTACGGTCTCGGCGAGCAGCAACCAGACGTTTGACGTGCTGACGACCGGCATACAAGCCGGCGCGGTGGCCGTCGGTGCGTCCTACAGCGACGTCACCATCGGCGATGACGACGACAACACCAAGGAAGTCCTGGCTACGATCGGCGCGGGCAGTCAGATTGGGCAGATCGACGCTGTCGGGGCCATCACGGTCCATGCGGACTCGACGATCAACGTGGATTCCGACACCTTTGCGCTGGCTGCCGGGCTCGGCGCGCTGACCTTCAATTTCGCTTTCGTCGATGTTCAGCCGAACGTAGAGGCATCGGTTGGCGGCGGCGCCAACATCAAGGCAACGGGCCTCCTCACGGTCGAGGCGTGGACGCTGCACGATGCGACCGGCGACATATTCGCACTTTCGGTCGGCGCACTGGCGGCCGGCACCAGCCTGGCGACAGTCAATGTCGTCCCGACGGTGGCCGCATTGATCGGGGGCAATTCGACGATTCACGCTGGCGGCATCGTCATGCTGTCGTCGCACAATTACGATGGCGAGACGGCGACCGACCGCGGGGCGAAGGCCTTTGCGGAAGCCTCCGGCGGTGGCTTGTTCAGCGGCCAGGGCTCGGTGCCGACCGCAAGGTCCAATGCGGTTGCCAACACCACGATCGGCGCCGGCGGCGCATTCACCATCACCGGTGACATCAACATCAAGTCGCGCATTCGCAACTATGCCGTCGCCAATGCCGAGGCCAATTCATTCGGGGCGGCTGCGGTCGGTGCTTCGTTGGCTGAAGCCGAGGCCAATGGCCAGAGCAACGCCGCGATGAACGCCAACATCGTCTCGGTTACCGACATCATGATCGAAGCGCTTGCCGTAAATGGTGCGCTTGCCGTAGCCGAAACAGCCGGCGGAGGCCTTCTGGCAGGGATCACCGTCAATCGCGCGACCGCGACCGCGAGCCCGTCTTCGGTAAGCGCCTCGATCGGCAACAACACGTCGATCCAATCGGCACGCAATGTGCGGCTCAAGGCCCAGGCCCAGACGGAAGGCGACTCGAAAGTAGTCGGGTCCACAATAGGCGGCATAGCCGCGGTTGGGGACGCCGATTCGGGAACCCATGTTAACCCGACGGTCGCGAGTTCAATCGGCGCCGGCGTGGTGATCAACGCGACCGGCGATATCCTGGTCGAAGCCTCCGCCTCGCCGATCCCCGGCGAGCAACCGACCTACGAAATCGTCGATGTCGACGGCACCGCCAACACGATCACCGTGAACGGGCATGGACTGGTGACCGGCGATACGGTCGAATATGATGCCGGAAGCGGCGGTGCCGTTATTCCCGGCCTCAAGTGGCCGGATCCGGCCGATCCGGCGGTGAACCGTCAGTACAGCGTGATCAATGTCGTCAATGCAGGCGTGACAGATCCCAACACGCTCTATTTCGGCTCCGTCTTTAACGCCGCCGACATCGATCCAAACACCGAGATCATCGAGTTCGCGGGTGGCCATAATTTCCTGAGCGGCGATGCCGTCCGCTACTATCCGGGACCGGACGAGACAGTCGACAGCTTTGGGCTGACCGAGGGCAACCTCTATTATGTGCTGGTTATCGACGGGTCACACATCAAGCTGGTGAACAGCTTCGACAAGGCGGTCAACCCGCAGAATTACCTCAAGAATTTCCAGCCGGACGATGTCTCGGGCAACAGCATAACCATCGCCGGGCATGGCTTCGTCAACGGCACGGCGGTGACCTACGAGGCACCGGACGCGCGCACCTTCGTCAGTCGTCAGGTCGACGTCAATTCGAGCAGCCTCAATCCCGACGGATCGCCGATCGCCGATGCCAACGCCGACAACATCCGTTTCTTCGACGATAACGGAAATGCGCTGGCGCACGGTTTCGCCGAGGGCGAGCACGTTGTCTACGACGTCAAGAATGCGAGCGGAGGAACCGGTCTGGCGATCGGCGGCCTGGTCGACGGCCAGACCTATCGCGTGCATGTCGTCAACTCCTCGACGATCCAGCTCAAGCGTAACGACGCTATCACCGAACAGGTGCAGTTCATTCGCAATGCCGCTGGCGACCAGATCAAGCGAACTGACGGCCTCAACTGGGCCGACAACGGCTTTGGAAACGGCACGTTGTTCATCAGCGGCGGCCTCGTCAATTCCGGCACGTACACGATCGTCGGCGTATCCGGTGATACGCTGACCCTTCTTGAGAAGAACATCGTCACAGCAGGTACGCTGACGAGGGACTTCGATCAGCCGATCATCGCGCTGAACCCGAACAAGGGTCTCAGCGCCAATCCGGCGCTCAATGTCGGCTCCAGCGATACGCATTCGCTGGTCAATGCCAAGAATCTGCCGATCGGCGGGCTCGAAGACGGCAAGACCTACTATGTGCGCGGCGTCAGCGGCGTCGGCGACAACACGTTCGAACTGTGGAATGCGCCGAGCGGCGGCAGTCAGATCATTCTGACGCCGACGGCAATTGCTGGCCCCTACGGCAATCACAGCCTTACTGCGCTTGCGGTCGACATCTCGGCAGCCGGCGACAGCGAGCAGCAACTGCGCATCGACATCAATGACAGCGCCACATCGGCGGCGCCGGGCCAGTTCCTGTTCGGTCCGGGCGAAGTTCCGCTCAGCGAAATCGCACCGCAATCGGGCGACGGCGTATCGTCAGCTTACTCGAAGGGGTCCGGCGGCGGGTTCGTTGGAGTCAACGGCAATGATGCCGACGTTTTCAGCAGTCCGAATGTCTCGGCGACGATCTCCGCGACGCAGATCACGACGGTGGGCGACGTGACTGTCAGCGCGTCGGCGACGACCAATACGTCCAGCTACGCGGTCAACGGCACGGGCGGCTTCGTCGCCGTCGGTGATGCCGACGCGAGTAGCTTCCAGGAGATCACGAGCACGGCGACGATCAGTGATGGCACGCGCATCGTGGCGGGCAAGAACTTCACGCTTGCCTCGGCAAGCAATGCCATTGCCAGCGCCTCCTCGCAGGCGAGCGCTGGCGGTGCGGTCGGCCTGGCCGACCCGAGCACCGAGGTCCGCATCGAATACAATACGGTTTCGACAATCGGCTCGAACGCCATCGTTCTTGCCGGTCAGTTGGCCAAGGCCACGGCGAATGCATCCGTCGATGTGACGGCGAAATCGACCGCCTCCGGCGTCGGCTTCGGCGGTGACGGCGACGCCGTCACGCATGTCAACATTGGCTCCCCGGACGCCGATCCGGACGCCGATCAGGCCGACGCGATCGTCTCGCTGGCGGCCAATGCGGTGCTCAGCGCGCGGCGGACCTCGCTCGCGGCGCGGGTCGACAACTTCCATGTCTTCTCCGGCAGCGACGGGCGCGGCGCCGGATTCTATGGCGAAGGCGAGGCCGAAAGCACGATCACGGCACGGCCTAATGCGCAGGTGCGAGTCAATGCAGGCGCCGACCTGACGGGTTGGGAAGGCGTTGACCTCATCACCCGCTACGACAATGTCGACACGGATGCGAAATCCTATGCCCGATCGACGGGCCTGTTCGGCTTCGTCGATTCCGACGCGCATAACGATACCGACGTCTCGTCCGAAATTTTCGGTGCGGCAGGCGCGTTGGTGACAGCCGGTCCGCGCGACAACGGCGATGCCGTGCTTGGACATCCGGATTATCCGCAGGAGCCTGGAAGCTCGGCCGAGCATCTGGCCTTGTTTGCCTCGACCGTGAACGGCTCGATCTCGCAGACGGATCACGCCGATGACAGCAAGCGCTCGCTCGCCGCCGGCGGGTCGAGCGGCAGCAGCCCGGATGACAGGCCGCAATCGATCAATTTCAATTCCGACGTGCTGATCCTTTCCGGCCGTTCACCCGAACTGGTCATCAAGCAACTGGTCATCGGCGCCGACGGCGAGATCGATGTCGCGGTCGAAGTGTCGGTCAACGACACCGCGGGCGGCGGCAGTGCGACCGAAGGCCAAGGCAACACGATCCAGAGCGACGACATTGTCGTCAACAACATCGTCAATCCGGGTCCCGGCGACGTCGTGTTCGACTCGAACTCGATGATCGGCGCCGGCGGTACCTGGACGTTCCGTGATACGTTGCAGCGCGTGTCGATCCGCAACGAGTCCGACAAGGACATCATTATCAACAATATCGATGTCGTCACCGACGAGCAGCCACTGGCATGGCTCAATCCGTCGCAGGGTGTGACACTGACCTTCAACGTGGTGCGCGAAGTCGCGCCGACGCTGATTGAAATCACCGACACCGGTGGCCATTCAGACATCTACATCAACGGCACGATCGACAACCCGATCGGCACGACGTCGATCGTCAATACTGACGGATCGGTGTTCGCCACCAACGATCGCGGCGTCCCGGGCAGTGATGGCCGCCAGTCGCTGATCCGTACCCACATCCTGAACATTCGCGCCGACGAAAACATCGGCGCGACCGGTGCACGGGTGAATATCGACATCGTCGACAGCTCCGGCCTGCCGCTCGGCATAGGCTTCGACACCGGCCGTGTCGCTGGCTTGACTAACCAGATATTCCTTGGAGTCGAGAACCGTTTCTACACCGGCCAGCTGGTGCGCTACGATGCCGTGACCACGACCATCGGCGGGCTCGTCGACGGCGGCTACTACTACGTCATCGCTTCGCCCGATGGGCAGAGCGTCAAGTTGGCGACCACGCTGGCAAACGCGATGGCCGGTACGGCCATCGATCTGGCGCCGGCAGGCGCGCTGACCGATCTGCACAGCCTGATTTCGGCTGAAACCTTCACCGCCGACGCGCTCGGCAACATCAGCCTCGACCTCAAGGCGCTGTTGCGCGAGGCGCCGGCCGGCGGCTTCTACATCGTCGAGATCGACCGGATCAACGCCGGCAATACGGCGGATGTGCTGCTGCAAGCTAGCCTTGAACAGTTCGGCGACGGTCTGTCAGGCGGCCTGCTGGTCAAGGCGCCGGCGTTGCCCGCCGGCGGACAGACCTACTACAATTTCTTCCGGCCGGATGCAGGCGCAATTCCGTCGCTGAGCCGCGGCGTCTTCGCCACCGGCAACACGGAGATTGCGTCGACCTATGATTTCCGAGGCCTCGACCCGGTAACCGGCCTGCGCACGCTGGCCGGGGTGCAGGCGGGCTCGGTCGTTGCGGGCGGTGACATCATCGTCGCGGCAGCCAATCCGGCGCCCACGGCGACCACCGTCAACGTACTTGGCATCACCGAGATCGCCGGCAATGGCGACATCGACGTGCTGACCAATGGCTATATCGCGCTGACGGAAAAGACCGGTGACATGCGCATCGAGCGCATTCGCTCCAATGCCTCGGATGTGCTTTTGTATTCGCCGCGGCGCATCCTCGATGCGCGCGATGACAACGGCAACCCGGCCTTGGTCGAGGCCGATGTCTCCGGTCGCAACATCACCATGGCCTCTGGCGTGGGGCTGTTTAATCCGACCCATTTCCAAGTGGCCGCCCAGGTGCTCAGCCCCACACTGCTTGACATCAATTCCCCCTTGGGCGGCATTGGTGAACCGAGCAATTTCCTCGAGATCAACGTTGACAACCGCAATGGCGTCGGCGGACTTGGTGTGCTGCGCGCCTTCGATACCAGCGCGGATTCGACGTTAGGCATCTTCCTCGACGAAGTCGTCGGTGACATGCATGTTCACACCGTGCACACGATCCGCGATGTGTCGCTAAGGACCGTCGCAGGCTCGATCCTGGATTCACGCAACAACGGCGCGGGCGACGACTTTGCCAACGTGATGGGTCAGACCATCGACCTGGACGCCAATGGCAATGGCTCCATCGGCGCTTTTGCCAACGACCTCGAGATCGATTCATCACGCGGTTCCAGCGATGACGACGTCGCACTTGAAGCCGGCACCCACATTTACCTAACCGAAGCGCCGGAGGCTCCCGGCGGCACCGCCGGCAATCTGCGGCTGGTGTTGGCTCACGCCTACGATGGCGATATCCGCATCACTGTGCGCGAGACCTCGGTTCAGGGCGAGAACCTCGACCTGCTGCACAGTGGCAGCGCCCGCTTTGCCGAAGACGGCGCGACCTTCCCGACCTTCCAGCCCGATGCGCCGCGTGCGATCGCACACGGCCAGATCTTCGCCGAAAAGGGTTCCGTGCTGCTGCGCGTCGGCGATAACGTGACGCTCGATTCCAACAGCGAGACGCTGGCGGCCAAGAGCATCGACATCTATGGCGACGTGTCGGCGACCAACGACGTCATCCATGCGCTCGTCAATCTGGATGTCGCCTTCGGCACCGTGATGGTGCTGCGTGGCCGCATCATCGCCAACGCAACCGTGGTGCCTGGCAACAAGACGATCGGCGCGCCGGTTGGCTCGGCAACGCCGACATTGACGGCGAACTCGGTCACCGGACCGACCGTGCTGACCCGAATCTTCGGCAACACGGATGTCGACATGATCAACTTCGGCGACACCTCGGGTGCCGGCGGCACCAACACGCAGGGCAGCGCCGGCTATGTCTTCCTCGGCTCGAAGACGCGCGCCTATGGCAGTCAGAACCTCAATGTGAACAACGTCGATGGCGAAGACCGTTTCCGCGTCTACTACCTCCAGGATACCGCGACGCAAACCTCTCCGAACATGCAGACGGCGGCCGAGCATACGCTCACGCTTGACGGCGTGTCGGGCTCCGATCTCTATGAGATCTACACGCTTGGCTCCAACAATCCGGGGCAGGGCACCGCAGGCACCGACTTCCAGCGCAATTACGTCATCAACATCCTGGACAGCGGGCGCTCCATCGACGGTGTCGATGAACTGACCATCTTCGGCTACGATTCGTCGCAGAACGGTCTGGTCGGCGGCAACAAGCCGATCGACGACATCTTCCTGCTGCGCGGCGCCAACTATCTGCCGCACGAAGCCGCCGACCGTCCGGCCTACGTCGCCATGGTCTACGGACAGCCAAAGACCTATGCCGACACGATCGAGGACAACGAGCCCTCGAACGAGGTCGCGCGCATCAATTACGACACCGCGCTGAATGGCCGGATCACCATCGAGGGGCAGGGCGGCAACGACAATTTCTACTCCGACGACACCACGGCGATTGTTTCGCTGCAGGGCGGCGCCGGCGACGATTCCTTCAACATCGGCCAGATATTCGGCACCAAGCGCACCGGCGATGCGGAAAACGGCGTCACGCCGTTCTTCGGCGGCGGCTTGCTCGACCAGGACGTGTTCCCCGACATGGTGGCCACCACACGCGGCTGGCTGAGCCCCGGCATCAGTGCGCCGATGGTGGCGCAGGGCGGCACGGGCAACGACGAATTCCGGGTCTATGCCAACCAGGCCGAGCTGCGGCTCGAAGGCGACGACAACAACGACCTGTTCATCGTCCGCGCGTTCGCCATCGCGGCGGTCGCCAATCAGGACTGGAACGGTGACGGCACGATCGACCAGGACGACCTGCCGGCGGTTACGCTCGACACCAACGGCGATGGCGTGATCAACTTCGCCGACGCTGACTCGACGCCTCACGACTATACCGACGACGTCATCGTGCTCGACGATTTTGGCGTTGCCAAGCCGATCATCGGGCTCGGCTTCTCTGTCGCGCGCGCCCCGGACATCCGCGCCGGCGGCGGCGAGGACGAAGTGCAATACAACGTCAACGCGCCGGTCTCGGTCGACGGCGGCACCGGCTTCGACAAGCTGGTTATCCTCGGCACGGAATTCGCCGACGATTTCGCCATCACCGAAAAGGGCATCTTCGGCGCCGGCGTCAATGTTCGCTACACCACGATCGAAGTGGTCGAGGTCGACGGACTTGAAGGCGATGACGAATTCTTCGTTCAATCGACGGCTTTCGGCGTAGCCTATCGCGTTGTCGGCGGTCTGGGTTCCGATACGATCAATGTCACGGGCGATGTCACGGAAGACATCATCACGCGCGAACTCGAAGGCGCCTCCGGCGCTGTTGACCACCTCGTCACCTCGGGCGATCCACTATACGATGGCGTGCTGGTCGACGGCTTCGACTATCACGTGGCGGGTCCGCAGGAGGGCATCGTCCGCATCGACGAAACGGATGGCTTCACCGCTGTTCGGGAAGGCGGACCGCGCAATGTCGACAGCTACACCGTCAGGCTGGCGGTGGCGCCGCTGGCCGGCCAGATCGTCTATGTGACGATCTCGGCGGCACGTTCGCCGCAACAGGAAGAAGACGGCACGCTGATCAATCCGGCACCGTTGCCGAATGGCATCGGTGACACGATCTGGCTTTCGAAGCTGGATCCCGGCCTCGTCGGAACCGACGGCGAATTCCAGCATGTCATCACCATCAACGGCGTTGCGACGATCATCAACGATCGCTCGATCGTGCTGGCCTTCGACAGCACCAACTGGAACACGGCCCAGAACGTGTACCTTTATGCGCCCGACGATTTGCGCGCCGAGGGCGACCGGGTGGTCGTCGTACAGCACAGCGTCATCTCCGACACCAGCGGTGTCGCGCCGGCACTGCTGGCCGCGGCCTATCCGAACGGCGATCCCTTCGACGCGGCGGACGTACGCAACGTCGAGGTTGACCTGCGTGACAACGACACGCCCGGAATCTATGTCACCGAAGTGACGCCCGGCACGAACACCGAGGATGGCCGCTCGCTGGTCATCGAAGGCAATGCCACGACCAAACTGAATGACGAACTCCTGGTGCAACTCGCCAAGGCGCCCGACGCGGGCGACACGATCGTCGTCAAGCTGTACGTCAACGAGTTCAGCGACGAAAACATCATGATCTACGATGTCGACGATCCGAACGGTCTCGACAATCGCATGTTCAAGGGTGCCGACGGCTACTGGCGCATCACTTTCGACAGCGGCAACTGGGACGATGCGATGCGCGTCGGCATCGAAGCGCGCGACGACATCCCGCGTGAGGACCCGCACACAGCGGCGATCTTCTTCCAGCTCGACCAGGCGCTGACAGTCGACGCCAACCACAACTACGTGTTCCCGAACCTGCGCTCAGGCCCGGGCTATGTCGACATCGACGTGATCGACAATGACAGCGCCGGCGCGGTTGTGCTGGAGAGTGAAGGCAATACGCTGCTCAACGGCGATGGATCGGACACCGACGACTATACGATCCGGCTGACCAAGGCGCCGTCGACCAACGTCAGCGTCGCGGTCCTGACGGACGGTCTGGCGGATGTCGTTAGTGTCAATGGCGTCGCGGTCACGCCCGGCTCCGGATACGGCATCATTGGCGGCCTCAGGCCTACGCAGATATTCGACGGCAATCTTGTCTTCTCCAACGAAGGTGGCTTGGGCAAGATCACGCGTGGCACCGGGGCCGATCTCGGCAGCTTCGTCGATGAAGGCTTCTTCGTCGGCCAGCAGATACGGATCGGCAATGCCGGCGCCGGCAGCGGCGACTATTTCATCACCTCGATCGATGCGGATGGAAAGTTCTTCAAGGTCGACAGGCTGTTGGCAGCGACAGGCGCGAAGGACGACGTCATCCTGTCCGATCTGGCGCGGGACGGTGAGTACACCGGCAACATCCGCTTTGAGATGGTCATGGAGGAAGGTCTCCCGACCTACCGGATCACCATCGCCGGACTAGGCGAAAAGGATGATGGCTGGCTGTCATTCGGTTTCCTCGAAGGGCAGTGGATCCGCCTGTTCGATACGGCCGACAATTTGATCGGCGACTTCAAGATCGCGATCATCCGCGGTGACAACGACACCAAGGACACCACGATCCAGATCACCGGCACCAATGTCGCGCAGATCCTGCCGCATCTCGGCAACACGCTGAACGATGTGCGCGTGGTTCGCACTGCGGCCGTGGCCGTGTTCACGCCGGCCAACTATTACCAGCAGCAGACGGTCGAGCTGCGCGCCGACACCGAATATGAAGTGCCGATCACCCGCGAAGGCGTCAAGGTCTTCCCGGTTTCCGGCCATTACCTGTCCAAGCTGCGCGGACCCTTGGCTGTCGAGGGCGGCGTCACCGGCGCCGACCGTTCACTCGAGAACGGCCTCAAGCTGCCTGGCGAAGCCGACGACTTCCTGATCGCGATCGGCCAGCAGCCGCCGGAATCGCAACAGATCGACGTGCTGAACATCTTCAACGACACCAGCAAGGAAGATGTCGGCGGCGTGATGACGGCGACGACGCTCACCGGCTTCAACATGGCCGACAACCTAAGCCTGGGGCTCGGTGTGACCGGCGATCCGACTTTCGGTGAATCCGGCTTCTTCCCGGGTGGCATCAGCTTCGGACGCATCAGCGTCGACCAGAACGGCGATTTCGGCACCGACAGCACCAAGAGCACCATCGAGGTGGTCAACCTGATGCTCGGGGAAGGCAACGACAAGCTCGTCATCTCGGGCACGCTCAATCCCGCACCGCCGGTGCAGGTGACGAGCACGTTCGACATAACGCCATCCGGCGTCAATGGCGGCACCATCGTGCGCACCGGGTTCGATTGGAAAGCGATGGGCTTCCTCGTCGGCCAGACGGTGAAGATCGATAACCTGCCGGGCATCTGGACGATCGTCGCTATCAATGACGCGCTGATCAATCCGGCCAATCCGGCCGAAGGCGCGGATCCCAACGATAACTCGATCCTGGTTCTGAGCGGACCGAGCCTCGCCAGCGTGGCGGATGGGGCGCACACCGTCACGGCCCTCGACAAGGATGTGATCACGCTTAACAAGCCGGTGGATGTGGCCACGACGACAGCGGGCGGGATTATCACGCGGACCGACGGCGGCAACTGGGCCGGCTTTGCGGTCGGAGACTTCATCTCGATCAACCAGGACTTCGCGAAGGGCGAGTATCAGATCGTGGCGATCGCGGGCGCTGTCATGCGCGTCATAGGCGGACAACTCGCGCCGGTCTCGGAAGCACCGCGCGCCATCAATCGCATCAACCCGGTGACCAATGCGGTGCTGCAGACCGTGGTGGCCGAAGTCGATGTCGAGCCGACCTATACCGGCGGCATCGTCACGCGCCACGACAACGTCAAATGGGCCGCTGAAGGCTACCTCGCCGGACATCTGGTGACGATGGTCGATGCCAACGGCAAGCGTGACTTCCGCATCATCGAGATATCGGAAGACGGCTTCTCGCTTACGCTCGAAGGCGCGCCGCTCGCGACGCAAAACGGCGCGGTGAAGAGCTTCTACGTGCAAGGCCAGCATGGCGGGCTGACGCTCGTTCATGGCGGCGGCAACATGTATCTGGAAAGCACCGGCCCGATGAACATCGCCGCCGGAACCGGTGGACAGATCATCGTCACCCGTCAGGACGGCCGCGACTGGTCGGAGGACCGCTATCAGGTTGGCCAGGTGATCCAGCTTGCGGGCGAAACCTATACGCGCACCATTCTGGCGATCTCCGATGCAACGCTACCGGCGCCGAGCAACTCCGCGCTGACATGGGGTGACGGCAGCAGGCTGGTGCTCAGCGCACCGAACACACGCACCGGCCAGCCAGCCGGCACGGTGCTCGCGCCCAACGCGTTCAACAGCTATGCCGAGCGTTCACTGCACGTCGCGGAGCCGCGCGCCATCACCGGCACGGCGACGGTCAACATCGCCACCAACAGCCTGACACGCAGTGCCGGCAGCTGGCTGGCGGATGGCTTCTATGTGGGCCAGAAAGTGCGACTGAGCGGATTTGCCGGCACGTTCACCATCCAGGCGCTCACTGCGAGCGTGATAACGCTGCAGAGTGTTGCGCTGACGCCGAAAGCCGGTGTTGCGATGACCGTCTCCGGTGTCGACATAACGCTGGACGGTGGCACGCGTGTCGGTGGCGACCATATTATCGTCACCGGCGGCGCCGGGCCGAACTCGCCACTGGTCATCTATGGCGACACCAGCCAGGACGGAATCTGGTATTCCGGCCAGGCGCACAATGTCTTGGGTATGGAATTCGGCGAGAAGCCGTTCGATCCGTTCCCGCAACTGCAGGACGGCGAGAACGAGGATGACGAGTGGGTGTTCCCGCTCGCCAATCCCTACAAGCTCGCCGGCAACGACATCATCGACGCCAGCGCCTTGTTCGCCGGCACGCCGTCGGCAAACCTGCCGAGCGTCGGCCTGACGATCTATGGCGGTGCGGGCAACGATACGATCTACGGCAGCCAGGCTGGCGATCACCTCGCCGGCGGTTCCGGCGATGACCTGATCATCGGCAATCGCGGCGTGGATCACATCTATGGCGATAGCGGCGTCAACGTGAACATCTTCACGCGCCAGCTGTTCATCGACACGGTCGACAACAGTCCGTTGCCTTCGGCCAATCCGAATGCCGACACCAACGGCACGACGATCAAGCCGGTCAAGTCGTCGGTTCGTGACCTGATGAATGCAGGCGACGACGTGATCTTCGGCGATGGCGCCTCACATCTCGGCTATGGGCCGAGTTCGGTCGCGGCTGCCGGCGTGCTCGGCGACTTCGACGACATCATCTTCGCCGATCATGGTGTGATAGAAATGTTCGTCGACGATCCGAATCTGCCGTCGACCTTGAAGCAGCGCATCCAGACGACCGAGCTGGTGTTGGTCACCGGCATCAAATCGGCCGAACTGCAGAATGGCGGCGACGACGTTGTGTTCGGCGGCCTCGACCGCGACGTCATCGTCGGCGGCGCCGGGCATGATCTGCTCGATGGCGACCAGCAGGACGACCGCGTCTTTGGCGACAACGTCTACCTGTCGCGCCAGGGCGGCGCTGACGGCAATCTGCTTGATGACACGTTCAGCCTGCGCTTCCAGACGCTGGCCGGAACGTTGATGTACAGCCGTACAGACCGGCCGATGCCGGCCGGCCTCGGCATGGTCAATGCCGACAACAGCGGCCTGCTGCTGGTCGACGGCATCGCGCGGCGGTATCGCGATCCGGACGGTGCTCCGTGGTGGAGCGAGTACTCGGTCGATTACGCGGCGCTGCACACTTTCGCCTTCGACGAGGGTACGGCCGGCGTCGGCAGCTTCGGCAACGACTACATCGCCGGCAGCGAAGGCCATGACGAACTGTTCGGTCAGCTCGGCCATGACGTCGTGCAGGGCGATGGCGGCATCGAGCTTGCCTTTGCCGGCACCTCGCATGTCGGCGCATCGCGCACATCCGGCGGCGTCACCGATCCGATCGGTCCGCTCACGGTGATCGCCTCCTTCGCGGCGGCGACAGACGGCCAAGATTATATCGAAGGCGGTGGCGGCGACGACCAGATATTCGGCGGCCTCGGCCAGGATGATCTGATCGGCGGTTCCTCGTCCTTCTTCAGCCTCACGGATCCGAATACGCGGCCTGACGGAGACGATTACATTTTCGGCGGCGCCGGCATCGAGATCGACCGCAATGACGACAATTTGCCAAATGACGGCACGCTCGCCAATTCGCGCTTTGCTCGCGATGCCGACTCCATGATCGGTGACAACGGCAACATCGTGCGGATCGTCGGCGTCAATCACACCGACATCAATCCGAACGGCACGGTTGGGCAGCAGCTTTATGTCCAGTACAATTACGACGTGAACGACCCGGCGCGTGCCGGTGGCGAACGCCTCGTCGTGCGTGGCATCCATCTGCTCGACTACACGCCGGGCGGCCCGGACTTCCGTCCAGACCTGTTCTCCAAAACCAACCCGAACAATCCTGCCTATCGCAACGAGTTCGGCCTATGGGCCAAGCAGGACATCGGTGGCCATGACGAGTTCCATGGCGAGACCGGGGACGACACCGCCTATGGCGGCGGCGGCCATGACCGGATCTTCGGCGATGCCGAGAACGACGATCTGATCGGCGGCTGGGGCAATGACTGGATCTCAGGTGGTACCGGTGAGGACGGCATCCTGGGTGACGACGGCCGCATCTTCACCAGCCGCAACAGCGCGACCTACGGCGAAAGCCTGTTCGGCGTGCTGCCATTGCTGGCGACCGATCCGGATACGCGCACCAGCCAGGGCGATGTGCTCAACGAGTTCATCTACATGCCCGGACAGGTGCAGACGGAGACGATCAATGTCGGCGGCAAGATGAAGAAGGCGGTCGACCTGACCCCTTACAATCTGACGCCGAACGCGCAGGGCGGCGACAATCCGCTGTTCGACGCCAATGTCGTCGACGACATCATTTTCGGCGGCCTGGGTGACGACTTCATCCATGGCGGTTCCGGCGACGATGCGGTCGGCGGCGGCGAAGCTCTGCCAGATTCCTACACGCAGCGCTTCGATGCGGCGGGCAATGTCGTCGGCATCGTGCGCACCGACTTCTCGCGGCCATGGAACCCTGGCGACGTGCTGCGGTTCGGTCCCGACAGCGATCCGTGGAACGCACCGAAGCCTGTGCAGAGCCGGCTCGGCGAGTTCTTCCTCTATGACGAGTACGATCCGCGCCGGACAATCATGTTCAACGACGATGGTTCGGTATGGAAGGCCGGCCCGGCACCTACCACGCGCCAGTATTTCCTCAACCTCGTCGACAATGAAGGACCGCTGGTCAACGGTGCGATCGCTTTTGCGCCGAACGGCACACCGACGGCGTTTGCGCAACGCAATACCGATGGCAACGATGCGGTCTTCGGTGACCTGGGCAATGACTGGATCGTTGGTGGCACCGGCCGCGACCATATCTATGGCGGCTGGGGCAACGACCTCATGAACGCCGACGATGTACTCTCGACCAACAACTGGCTGAACGACCAGCCGGAGACGCACCCAATGTATGAGGACCGCGTTTTCGGTGGGGCCGGGCTCGACATCCTGATCGGCAACACCGGTGGCGATCGCCTGATCGATTGGGTCGGGGAGTACAACAGCTACCTGGTGCCGTTCGCACCGTTCGGTATCGCGACGGTAAGCCGCCAGGTGCCGCCGCAACTGTTCGACTTCCTCTATGCGCAGGCATTCAGCGACGGCGTCGACATCACCCGCACCGCTGACACTGGCAGCATCAACGGAGACGACAAGTACAGCCACGTCCATATGTTCATGGGCGGCGTGGAAGGTGAAATCGGCCTGATCACCCAGAAGGATCATGGCTTCTGGCAGGATCAGACCGGCGGTCCGACGGATCCCCAGGCCGGCAACATCCCGGGCGGCAAGCGAGACGTGCTGCGCACGGCTGACTTCAATGATGGCAATGCTAAGGTCGTGGCAGTCGACGAGGGCAATTTCGCCATCACCAGCGGCAAGCTCACCGTTCAGTCGGCAAGCACCTGGGATCAGGCAGCCGCGGTTCTCTATCTCGACGCCTATACGCCGATCTACTACGAGATCGCGGCGACCTTGACGGCCGACAAGCCGACCGGCGGCTGGAAGGCCAACTCCTACATCATCTTCGACTATTATTCGCCGACGGATTTCAAATATGCCGGCATCAACATCTCGAACGATCAGATCGAGATGGGTTACCGCGACGCCAGCGGCTGGCATCAGTTGGTCAAGTCCAACAAGCCGGTGCAACTCAAAGCGAACCAGGCTTACGATGTCCTGCTCGCAGTCAACGGCACGAACGTGAGTTTGACCGTGGCCGGCGTGAATTGGTTCAGCTACACCTTCGCGCCGCGCATCGTCGATGGCCAGCCGGTGGCGCTGAACAAGGGCCTCGTCGGTGTCGGCAACAGCGGCTCGAAGGGTACGGTGGACAACTTCCGTGTCCAGGTCTTGCCGCCGCAGATCACGCTCGATTACGCAGCCGAGTTCAACGGGCCGCCGACCTATCCGATGTCGAAGACCGCGGCTCAAGGCTGGACGCTCTCGGGCGGCAGGCTCAATGCGGCAGCCGGCGCCGGCACCAATCTGCTGGATGTCGGCCCGGCGATCGGGGCGGACGCCTATCTGGAACTGACGGCGAGGTTGAAGACCGCCGGAACCGGTGGCATCGTCTTCGACTACTACGGCGCCAACAACTACAAGTTCGTCACCCTGGATGTGGTCGGCCAGAAGGTTTTGGTCGGACACGTGACGTCGAAGGGCGGCACGGTGATCGATCAGAGCTTCGCGCGCACGCTGAGTTCAACGACGGAATATGACGTCCAGTTGACCATACGGGGTGCTGCCCTTTCGATCGCCGTCAACGGCGCATTCGTCGGCAGTTATGGCTTCAATGCAGCCGTTGCCGATGGCGAGTTCGGTCTGGTGACAGGCAATGCAGGGGCGTCTTTCGACCGGCTGCAGATTCGCACCAACGCGTCGGCGTTCAGCACCAGCTCCAATCAGCTGGCGCTCGCTTCGCTCGGCCAGGCCGCGGACACGGCAACGGCGGTCGGCATCGATCAGGCCAAGACGATGCTGGCGCAGGCGGTGGCGATCTGGTCGGGCAGCGGCCAACTCGACGCGGCACAACTTGCCAAGCTGTCGAACCTGGATGTCCAGATCACCGATCTGCCTGGCTCGGCGCTGGCACAATCGGTGTTCGGCGCGGTGCTGATCGACCGCAACGCGGCCGGACAGGGCTGGTTCGTCGACCTGTCGCCTCTCGACAGCAGCGAATTCCAGCTCGATGCCTCCGGGCACCTGACGGCGTTGCCGGGCGGCGCCGCCGATGGACGGATGGACCTTCTGTCGGTGCTGATCCACGAAATCGGTCATCAGGCGGGCTTGGATCACGATGAGGGCGAGGCGGGCGTGATGTCGGCTGAGTTGGCCGCCGGCGAGCGCCGACTGCCGGAGGCCGGATCTGCCGGTCAGCTGACTGACACGCAGCTCTTCCATGATGGCCTGGGCGTCTTTGTCGGCGCGCGGGAGCATGGATTACTCCAGAGCGCTGGTATCGCGCCGGCCGAAGCGGTTGGTGAGGTCTCGACGATACCGAGCGCAAGACCTTCCCGCAGTGCGGCGGCGGCGCATTCCAGGTCTGACGCCGATGCAAGTGCCAAGACCGACGATATCGTGCTGACCGGGGCTCCTTCTGGCCTGCAGCCAAGCGGTCCGCTCAACTGGGTGTTTGACGAGGCCAGCGGAACCTTTGTTGCCGCACAAGGTCGGCAGCAGGACCGTCCGCACGATGCAGCGCCCGACGCGGATCAGGACGATGGCGACGCAACTTCGGACGACCTCAATGGTCTCGCCGAATGGAGCAACCGCAAGGGTTTGCTGTCGCGCCTGTCCAGTCTGTTTGGAGTGCGATGAGACAATGATGGCGGCGCAGTTCACACATTTCGCGAACTGCGCGCGCCGCTTCGAAACGGGTGTCCATGGCCGATAGCATCCTTGAAGGTGATACCCACAGGATGCTGGATGATGCCGGCATCGTCAGCTACAGTGTTCTGGACCAGGCGCTGTGGACACGCTTCCGTGCGGCCGGAACGTCGGATGAGTTCATCGGTGCATGGCTGGGCCTTCTGTGCCGCCAGATTGCCGATGCCTCGGCAGCAGCCCTGGTGCTCGGGGAAGCCGATACCGGGCCTTATGTGCTGGCCGCTGCATGGCCGAACTCACAGTCGCCGGTCAGTGGACTTCTCGCCGCCGCCGAGATGGCCACGAGAAAGCGTCAGGGCGTCAGTGTATCGGGTCCGGCGGACAACACACAGATCATCGCGTCACCCATCCTCATCGACGGGCATCTGTTCGGAGCCTGTGCCGTTGCCGTGAAGCGAAACGACGCTGCCTTCACCGACATCATGCGCAAGATCCAGTGGGCTTGCGGCTGGGTGGAGGTGCATCTGCGCCGTGGCATGAGCGATCAGAGCGAACAGGCCGCGCAGCGCAGCCGCTTTGCGTTCGATATGTTGGCGGCGGTGATCGAGAAGAAGCGGTACAAGGGCGCTTGCACCGCCCTCGTCACCGAACTTGCCATGCGGCTGAACTGCGACCCGGTCGCCGTCGGCGTGATGCGCCGGCGCTGGACGCGCGTTGCGGCGGTGTCGCATTCGGCGGCATTCGACGGCAAGGTCAGCTTCATGCGCGACATCGCGGCGGCGATGGACGAGGCAATCGACCAGCGCGCCGTGGTCGTCGCGCCACCGCGCCAGGGTCAGGAATATCGGGTCAGCATCGCGCACGAAGCCTTGACACGCCAGTACAAGAACGGCGCTGCCCTGACCGTGCCGCTGCAGAGCAACGGCACGATGACGGGCGCGCTCACCTTCCTGCGGCCCGCCGACGCGAGCTTTGACCAGGAGACGATCTATCTTTGCGATGCAGTCGCGGCCGTGGTCGGACCGGTGCTCGAGGAAAAACGCCGTAACGACCGGACGATCTTCACCAAGGCGATCGAAGCGGGCTGGATCCAGATCAAGAGGCTGCTTGGCCCGCGCTTTATCGGGCGCAAGATTGCGACGCTGGCCGCGGTGGCGATAGCGGCCTATCTGAGCGTCGCCACTTCGCCCTATGCGGTAACTGCGCCTGCTGTCATTCGAGGTTCGGTGCAGCGAACCATCGTTGCCCCATTCAGCGGCTATGTCCTGTCGGAATTCGCCAAGGCAGGCGAAACGGTGCGCAAGGATCAGGTGCTGGCGCAGCTTGACGATCAGGATCTGAATTTCGAGCGGCTGCGGCTGGTCACCACCAAGGCTCAGAAGGAAACGGAATTTGACCGCGCGCTGGCGCGTGGCGAGCGTGCCGAAAGCCAGATCATCGAGGCTCAGATCAAGCAGGCGGACGCGCAGCTGTCGCTGATTGACGAACAGCTGCGGCGCACCCGGCTGGTGGCGCCGTTTGATGGATTCATTGTCTCCGGCGATCTGTCGCAGTCGGTCGGCGCGGCGGTCGAGCGTGGCCAGGAATTGTTTCACATCGCGCCGCTCGATTCTTACCGCGTTGTCCTGGAAGTCGACGAAAGCGACATCGACGACATCAAGATCGGCCAAACCGGCCAGTTGCGGGTCAGCGCGTTGCCGAGGGAACCGCTGCCATACAAGATTGAACAGATCACGTCTGTCTCGCGACAGGGCAACGGCCGCAACTCGTTCATGGTCGAAGCTTCGCTCGCCGGATCCCTCGAGCGGCTGCGCCCCGGCATGGAGGGCGTCAGCAAGACCCATGTGGATGAACGGCTGCTGTTCTTCGTCTACACCCAGAAGATGATCGACTGGCTGCGCCTGACCCTCTGGCGCTGGGCGGGCTGACCATGGACGGGAGCTATTTCAGTTCGTCTTGGTATCGCGTCGCGCAATTGAAGGCCCGGCTGCGGAGCCAAGTGAGCATCCACCGCACGATCTTCCGTAACCAGGTCTGGTATGTAATGCAGGATCGGACCTCAGGCCGCTTCCATCGCTTCACGCCGGAGGCCTATTTTATCATCAGCCTGATGACCGGCCGGCGGACCATGCAAGAAGTGTGGGACAGCGCCTGCGAACGCCTCCACGAAAAGATCATAACACAAGACGCGGTGATCCGCCTTTTGGGGCAGCTTCACGCCTCGGATGTGCTGTTTGGCGACATTCCACCCGACATTGAGGAAATCGCCGACCGCGCCAGCAAACAGCACAACCGTAAACTTCTGTCGAAATTCGCAAATCCGCTGGCTATTCGCGTCGGGCTGTTCGATCCGAACGAGTTCCTGAACGCGACCTATCCGCTGGTGCGGCCGTTCCTATCCTGGTTGGGCGGCATCGCTTTCCTCGCGCTGGTTGGCTATTCGATTTTCCTTGCTGCGATGAATTGGCAGGCGCTGACCGGCGACGTGACTGACAGGGTTCTCTCGGCCGAGAATATTGTCCTGATCCTGATCGCCTACCCCTTTATCAAGACCTTGCATGAACTGGGGCATGCCTACGCCGTCAAACGTTGGGGCGGCGAAGTGCACGAGATCGGCGTGATGCTGCTCGTATTCATGCCGGTGCCCTACGTCGACGCGTCGGAGAGCCTGGCATTCCGGGACAAGTGGCAGCGCGCCCTGGTGGGTGCGGCAGGCATTGTCGTCGAGGGGTTGTTGGCCTGTCTGGCGCTGATCGTCTGGCTGAACGCCGAGGCCGGATTGGTGCGCGCCTTCGCATTCAACGTGATGCTCATCGGCGGCGTCTCGACCTTGCTGTTCAATGGCAATCCACTGCTGCGCTTCGACGGCTATTACGTCCTGAGCGACATTCTCGAGATACCGAACCTTGGTCAGCGCGCGACCAAATATCTCGGCTATCTGGTTCAGCACTATCTGTTCGGTATCGAAAGCGCCGAAACGCCGGCAACCGCACAGGGCGAAGAGTTCTGGCTGTTCAGCTACGGCGTCACGTCATTCTTCTACCGGATCGGCGTCATGGTGGCGATCGTCACGTTGGTCAGCCAGCGTTACTTTGTCGTCGGCATGATGATGGCTGGGTGGGCGCTGGTGCTGATGGTTGGCGTGCCGCTGGCGCGCCAATTGTGGTTCCTGTTCACGAGCCCATCCCTGAGAAAAACGAGGGGGAGGGCCTTCGCCGTCGTTGCAGCCAGCCTCGCACTGGTAGCCTTGCCGTTCTTTGTCATCCCGCTACCCTACGCGACCGCCGCGCAGGGAGTCGTCTGGCTGCCGGGCGACGGCGTCGTCAATGCCGGTGTCGATGGCGTTGTGGCGGAAATTGTCGCGACGCCCGGCGCCCGGATTGAGCGAGGCGCCCCGATCTTGCGGCTGGAAGACCCTATGCTGGAGGCGCGGACCGTCCTGCTGGATTTGAGGGTCGGGGAGCTTGAGCGCCGCCTCGAAAAGCTCGACGTCTCGGACAAGGTCAACGCCAAAGTGGTGGCCGAAGAACTCAGGCTGGCGCGCGCCGACCTGGTCCTGGCCCGCGACCGTGCCGAGGCGCTGACAGTCCGGGCTCAGGCAAGTGGAACGCTGATCGTTCCCTCTTCAAATGATCTCGAAGGCAAGTTTGTGCGCCGTGGCGAGACGCTGGCCTATGTGACGCGGTTCGACCAGCCGACATTGCGCGCCGTGATCCCGGAGGGCGACGCCGACCTGGTTCGCAACCATACGGAGTTCGTCGACGTGCGCTTCGTCGAAGACCTGTCGGTTTCCCATTCCGCCAAGATCATACGCGAAGTGCCGTCGTTGACCGCGACTTTGCCGAACGCCGCATTGAGCACGGTGGGCGGTGGCCAGTTCTCACTCGATCCGACCGATCATGCGCAGAAGCGGGTGCTTGCCAATTTGATGCATCTGGAACTGGCGCTGGCCAATCCAAGCAAGATCGACCGCATTGGCGGGCGAATCTACGTCCGTTTTTTTCACGGCAATGTCCCGCTTTACGAACGGACCTATCGCTGGATCAGACAGGTTTTCCTGCGGGTCTACAAGGTATGACCTGCGCTACCGGAGGAGTTAATATTTGGATTAAGTTAACTAGATCGCCTGATGAGTGCACCAAAAATTCGATAAATTATTTACTTATACAAATAAACGAGAGACAATACTTCGGATTCAGTGCCGATATATACTGTATAAACGACGATTGGCCGTTTTAACCTCGAGGAGAGTTCTCATGACTGTTCAACTTCTTTTCTACCAAGACACAAAGCCGGTGACCTCAGACCGCCACAGAGATGTTTCAATCAAGGCGGGTCACTCCTACAGCTTCGCCCGAAACGTGAATTCGGTACCGGTGACGGCTGTCGAATTCGCGCAGGCAGCGGCGGAGTACCCGATCGTTTTCGCGGGCACCGAACACTCGATCATGCCGGCGGTCATTCTCGGCGTGAAGCAGACCGAAAACCTTTATGTAGACGATGCCGGCAACTGGAGCGGCAAGTATGTTCCGGCGTTCGTTCGGCGCTATCCGTTTGTTTTCTCTTCCGATGCCGGCGGCCGAACGTTCATCCTCAACATCGACGAGAGCTTTGAAGGCATCAACCGGGAGGGCCGCGGCGAGCGCCTGTTCGACAGCGACGGACAGCAGACGCGCTACCTGAAAGAGGTGCTTGGCTTCCTTCAGGACTATCAATCGCGCTTTCAGCGCACCAAGCAATATTGCGATCGTCTTAAGTCGCTCGGGTTGCTGCAGCCGATGCAGGCGCAGTTCAATTTGAACAGCGGCGAGCGTCATTCTCTGGCCGGCTTCATGACGGTCGACCGGGAGAAGCTGAAGGCAATCGATGTCGCCGACCTGCAAGCCTTGTTCGGAAATGACGAATTGGAGTGCACCTATCTTCACCTCCACTCCTTGCGGCACTTCGCCAACATGCTGGAGCGGATGCCTGCCCCGGCCCTGGACGTGGAGGACAAACCGGAACCGGCACCAGAGGCCGCCAAAGCGAAACGGGAAAACGGCAAATCGCCGGCGCACAAAGGCGGTGGACGAAGCGCGGATGCCGGGCTGCAGGCCGAGGCCGAGGATAGTGGGCAGCAGGCTTGACCAGGTGACGACCGGGATATCACTCGAGCGTAGTGGAGTAGGAGCTTGACTGCGGCCGGGCAACCGGCCGGCGTCTTGCTTCCCGCCCTCGATCTCGGCGCCGAGCGGGAAGACCCGGCGCCGAAATTCCTCGACTGGCTGGATCAGTGGCTGGTCGGCGTGACCTCGCCGCTACGGGAGCGAGCGAGGCTCAGGCGGATGTATCGCGCACTGCCTCGCATCGAGGTCCTGGGGCGTGACTATGCGGCCATAACCGAAGTTGAGCTTCTCGAGCGGGTCGCGGCGTTCCGCGGGGTGATGCGTCGCGGCGGCCTCACCCAGGCGAACATCGAACGATGCTTCGCGATCGTGCGCGAGATATCCTGGCGCAAGCTCGGACTGCGCCACCACAACGTTCAAATTCTGGGCGGCCTCGCAATGCTTGACGGGCGGGTGGCGGAAATGGCGACCGGCGAAGGAAAGACGATCACCGCCGGTCTCGCCGCATCGGCAGCGGCGCTGGCTGGCACGCCGGTTCACGTCATAACCGTGAACGACTATCTGGCGGAACGCGACCTTGCGACGCTCAAGCCCGTCTATGACTTTCTCGGCCTGACCACGGGCCTGATCCAGAGTGGCGACAGGGCAGGGCGGCCACGAATCTATGCGTCGGACATTGTCTATGCGAGCAACAAAGAGGTTACGTTCGACTACCTGCGCGATCGCATGGCGCTTGGCCAAAGAACCGGGCTGCTGCACCGCAAGCTCAGCGGCTTCGGCCAGGTCGGCAATGAGAATTCGCAAACGGTCATGCGCGGTCTGCACCTGGCAATCGTCGACGAAGCCGACAGCGCGCTGGTCGATGAGGCGCGTACGCCACTGATCATCTCCCAAGAAAGCAACTCCGTCGACGAACGCGACTGGGCGGAAAAGACGTTTCGTCTGGTCGAGGACCTTCAGCAGGATGTCGACTATTTGCTGTTGCCGGACCGGCGCCGTATCGAATTGACGGAAGCAGGCAAGGACAGGCTCTGGACGCGCGCTGAGGCGGCCGACGGATTCTGGCGCAACCGCATCCGACGCGAGGAATCGGCCAGGCAAGCACTCTCCGCCTTGCTGCTTTTCCGACGCGGCGAACACTATCTGGTCGCCGACGAGACAGTCCAGATCGTCGACGAATTCACCGGACGCATCATGGCCGACCGCACCTGGAGCGATGGCCTTCATCAGTTGATCGAATTCAAGGAGGGCTGCAAGGTGACGCCGCGCAAACGCACCGCCGCGCGGATCACCTATCAGCGCTTCTTTCGTCGCTATCTGCGCCTCGCCGGCATGTCCGGCACAGCCTACGAGGTCAAAGGCGAACTGGGCGCCGTCTACGGGCTGTCGGTTCTCGCCGTGCCGACCCATGTGCCGCCCCGGCGCGCGAAGCTCGCGCCAATTGTATGTGCGACGCGCGAGGAGAAATGGAACCGCATCGTGCAGGAGGTTGAGACGATGCGGACCCTCGGACGGCCGGTACTGATCGGCACGCGTTCGGTCTCGGCGTCGCAGGAACTCAGCGCGTGTCTCGACCGCGCCCGCATCGAGCATGCCGTGCTGAATGCCGAACAGAGCGCGGACGAGGCGAATGTCATTGCGGGCGCGGGTCGTGTCGGAACGGTGACGGTCGCGACCAACATGGCCGGGCGCGGCGTGGACATCAAGGTCGATCCAGAGGCGCTGGCAATGGGTGGGCTTCATGTCGTGCTGAGCGAGCGCCATGATGCCCGTCGGATCGACCGGCAGATGGAGGGGCGGACGGCGCGCAAGGGAGACCGGGGGTCAACGCGGGCCATTCTTTCGCTGGAGGATCCGATCCTCGATCTCGCGCCGCCACGCCTTGTCGAGTGGGCCAGCCGGCGTCAAGGCTGGTTCAGGCGCCGCGCCGCGCTTGCGCTGTTTCGGGTGGCGCAGATGCGCGCCGAACGCGCGCACGCATCGGAGCGCAAGGACCTTCTCGATCAGGACCGGCGGCTGGGTGTGCTGCTCGCCTTCTCCGGCAAATCCGAATAGACTTGGGCTGGCGGCTGGAGAGGCCGCGGCGGGCAGGGAGCCACGTTAAATGCTGCGAGCTATCTTCTCCATAGGCACCGTGTTTCTGGCTGGCGCAACTCATGCAGCGGCGTTCGATTGCGTCGTCAACCCTTCGATCGTGGTGGGTGTAGGCAGCCCTGTACCTGGCCTTCTGGAGGAGGTACTGATCGATCGTGGCGACATCGTCAAGAAGGGTCAAATCCTGGCCCGGATGAATGCAAGCACCGAGCTGTCAACGGTTGACTTGATGTCCGAACAGGCGGCCAACACGTCAGAAATCGAGGCTCAGCAGGCACGCTATCAACTGGCCTTAAGCCGCATGGACCGCTCCAAGCGGTTGGCCAGTCTGAACGTCGCCTCGAAGGATGCCGTCGAGGAAGCGGTCGCGCAAATGGAGGTTTCCAAGCGCGAAGTGGCCCTCGCCGAAACGCGCAAGCGCATTCTCGAACTCGAACTCGCTCGAGCAAAAACGGTGCTGGGCCAGAAGGTTATCTTCAGCCCGATCGACGGTATTGTGATGGAGCGCAAGCTATATGCCGGGGAATACCTTGACCAGAACGGGAAACTGGCCACGATCGCACAGCTCGACCCGTTGAGCGTAGAAGCCTTCGTCGCCGACAGCGAATACAGCAAGTTCAGCGTCGGCCTCGCCGTCAAGGTGACCGTCAGCGAGCCGCGCGATGAAGTCCAGGTCGGCACGGTTCAGGTGATCGACAGGGTGCTGGACGCTGCCAGCAGGACGTTCGGCGTGCGCATCATGCTGCCCAATGCCGGCAACCGTTTGCCCGCCGGCCAGCGATGCAAGGTCGAATTCGACACCAAATCGAACTGAAGCGCCCCTACCGCAGCCGAAGCCTACCGCTGTCGCGCATCCGGCCAGCGGGAAAGTTTCTGGTTTTCAACGGGATAGCCGCGTCTATAAGCCTGCCCGTGATCATTGATTTCCAACGAGAATACCTTTGTTGGAGTGGTGACAGTACTTTTCGAAACTCTATGGCGCCGCCCTCGGACTCCGCCAGGAGCAAAAAATCGCCCGATTGGTCCCGATAGTTGGTGCAACCTCAAAATATTTTTTGCGGCGATTTTCGTTTTAAAATCAAAAGCGTAACATTTTGGCGGCCTATAGGTCGGCGTTGCGCGTCACAAATAAGAAAAAACCGAGATAGATCAATGACCTACTTGAGTTAGAAACAATCGAGTGGGAGTGAAGGAGCGGCAATCGCGTAGTTTCGGCGGCGATTTTCGCCATCGAGAATTGTTCTCGTGTCCGTGTCTCACTTTCGCTGAACTGGTATTCTTCATCTCCAATCTGGCAAGTCCGATCTGCCCAAGTCCCTTACGAGGTAAAGACCTTTAAGAAGGGGGATACGGCGTAAAACGGCGTGCACAAAGGCAAGGTCTGCTTCGCGCCTTGTCATCCTCGGAGTGATCTGCGTTGGAGCGCGAAACTTCCGGATGTCCGGCTCGACCGTGGCAGCGATCAAGGTCCAGCGTTAGTGCACTGGCGGGCTCTCGTTACGCTGCCCCGCATCTTCTGCCGCGCTGGGCCATTTCCGGCGTGCACTCGTTTGATCTCACAAGCCGATCCGGGTGGCTGTAGCTCCTTCATGCTCGAATATTAACTGTTCGCCCAAGTTGGACGTTGACGCTTGCTTGCCAGTAGAGTTAATAATCTCCTAATATAAGCATTGTCTAAAATCTCTTGATCGGAAACCGGCGATTTAGGCGATGCAATTGGGTTGGGAGACGCAGCGCTGCGACAACGCCGTCGCAGCCGCCATCATGCGATCATCATCCGCTAGCTCCAGCCGGCACTGCTTGTCCGGCAGGCTCGCTGATGATGCGCCGCACTCGCTTTCAACCCAGCTGCGTGGCGACTTTGGGATCGATGCTCGGACAGAGCGTGGTCGTACAGGACTATTAACAAACAGGCGTTGGGGCGTCTGCTACAGAAACAGGGGTTGAAAATGGCTACTCAGGTCACCGGTGCCGGCGGCACCACAGCGTCATTCTCCAATACACCGCAGGCAAAGGACGACACCTTCCTCTATTCGGAAGATGCAACCGGGGTCCTTGTCCTGAACGTTTTGGCGAATGATCTGGGTGGCGCAGCCAAACAGCTCTACTCCATCGACAACGCAGACAGTTTGTCGACCGCAACCAAGACATATGCTCCCGCAGATCTGCTCACGCGGGATACGACATATTCTACTGATAGTTCGGGAGCCGCCGGGACCACCGACACAAGCTTCTTGGGAGCCAAGATCTGGATGGCCAGCGATGGCACAATCCACTACGACACGGCGAGTATCGCTGGGCAGCTACAGGCACTTTCTGCGGGTGAGGTTCTCGTCGATAAGGTGACCTACGCTATTCAACTCGGCAACGGCACGCTGAGCTGGGCCACTGCCACCGTTCAGTTCACCGGCACGAATGACAAGCCCGATATCCATCTGGTGACGACCGACAGCGCGGCCGCGTCGCTGATCGAGACGAACTCGGCTCTGACGAAGAGCGGCACGCTGACTGTGAACGACGCTGACGTCTCCGACACAGTAACCGCAAGTGTCGCCTCAGTGTCGCTCGCCGGCACCCTTGGCGGCCTGAACAGCGCCGCCGTCATCGGCATGATGACGGTTTCACCGACCTCGCTGACG
The DNA here is from genome assembly GCF_020165375.1 of Mesorhizobium sp. BR1-1-4. Lineage (NCBI taxonomy): Bacteria > Pseudomonadati > Pseudomonadota > Alphaproteobacteria > Hyphomicrobiales > Phyllobacteriaceae > Mesorhizobium > Mesorhizobium sp. BR1-1-4. Next base: position 236,988 of record NZ_JAIUIB010000012.1, read on the forward strand.
GCTAACCCTGGCGAAACCAACAATCTGGGCTGGACCTTCAATTCGGCGCCACAAGCCTTCGACTTCCTGGCTGTCAGCGAGACGCTGACGCTCACCTACACGATCAAGGCCGACGACGGCCATACAGGCACCGACATGCAGACGGTGACGATCACCATCAACGGCACCAATGACGCGCCGGACATCACCGTTGGCGCCGGCGACAGCGCTACAGCCTCGCTGACCGAGACCAATGCAGCCCTGATGAAGAGCGGCACCCTGACGGTGAACGATGCCGACCTCTCCGATACGGTGACTCCTAGCGTGACATCTGTATCGCTCGCCGGCACAACGGGCGGTCTGAACAGCGCCGCGGTGCTCGGCATGCTGACGGTGTCGCCGGCCTCGCTTGCCGCCAGTCCGACCGACACGCACAATCTGAATTGGTCGTTCAACTCGACACCGCAAGCCTTCGACTTCCTTGCCCAAGGCGAGACTCTGACGCTCACCTACACGATCAAGGCCGACGACGGCCATACCGGCACCGACACGCAGACGGTGACGATCACGATCACCGGGACCAACGATTCGCCGGTGATCACGACGGCTGTCGGCCAGGCTGCCGGCACGGT
>NZ_JAIUIB010000013.1:0-187480 GCF_020165375.1 Mesorhizobium sp. BR1-1-4
CGCCCCCCCCCCCCCCCCCCCCCCCGACTTTTTCATGTGGAAGCCTGTTTTGCAGCCGGCCATGCGGTCAGGGATGATTCCCTTTGACCTCGCGAAGCCCTAGACTCCTGAAATGACCGAATCAAAATCCATGATCCTCGGCTGTGCCGGGAAAACGCTCACCCGCGAAGAGATCCGTTTCTATCGCAATGAGTGCCCGTGGGCCTTCATCCTGTTTGCCCGCAACATCGGCGAGGCCGAGCAGATCCGCGATCTCGTCGCCGAGATGCGCGACTGCATCGGGCGCCCGGACGCGCTGGTGTTCATCGACCAGGAAGGCGGCAGGGTGCAGCGCCTGCGACCGCCGCTGGCGCCGAACTATCCGGCCGGTGGCGCGCTGGGGGCGCTTTGGCGCGACGATCACGACGCTGGCGTGCGCGCCGCCTGGCTGATGGCGCGGCTGCATGCCTTCGACCTCCTGCGCTATGGTATATCGGCGGATTGCCTGCCGGTGCTCGACGTCCCGATCGAAGGGGCCAGCGATGTCATCGGCGCGCGCGCCTATGGCAAGGATCCGCGTCCGGTCATCGAACTCGGCCGCGCCGCGGCCGAAGGCCTGATGGCGGGCGGCGTGCTGCCCGTGATGAAGCATGTTCCGGGGCACGGCCGGGCGTTTGCCGACACGCATTTCGAGCTGCCTGTCGTCGACGCCTCGCTCAGCGATCTGCAACGGCACGACTTCGCCCCGTTCCGCGAACTCAACCATCTGCCGATGGCCATGACCGCGCATGTCGTCTACAGCGCCATCGATCCCAAGAACCCGGCGACGACATCCGGCAAGGTCATCGACGAGATCATCCGCCGCGAGATCGGTTTTGACGGGCTCTTGATGAGCGACGACACCTCGATGAAGGCACTTTCTGGGGATTTCCCGACAAAGGCCGCCTCGATCCTTGCGGCCGGCTGTGATCTGGTCCTTCACTGCAACGGCGTTTTCGAGGAGATGGCGGGGATCGCATCGCGCACCAAAGGGCTTGAAGGCAAGTCGCTGGAGCGCGCCAAGCGGGCAATGACCTATATAAAGAAAAGCGACACGGTAGAAGAAACCGAGATACGCGCTGAATTCGCCACCTATTTCGACGCGGTGGCATAGCCAAGGGAAGTGACAGGGCAGTGGCGGAAGCATTGGAAAGCAAGGCTCCGAAGGCCGCACCGATGGACCGCCTGTGGGCCGAGAATGACGATTCACGCGTCACCGGCGATCCATCGCTGGTCGTTGACGTGGCCGGCTTCGAAGGCCCGCTCGACCTTCTCCTGCATCTTGCCCGTAACCAGAAGGTCGATCTGGCGCGCATTTCGATCTTGGCACTGGTCGAGCAATATCTGACCTTTGTCGAGACGGCGAGGGCGCTGCGGCTCGAACTTGCCGCCGACTATCTGGTGATGGCGGCTTGGCTGGCCTTCCTCAAGTCGAAGCTGCTGATTCCCAAGCAGCCGGGCGAGGAGGGCGAAAGCGGTGAGGAACTGGCGGCGGTGCTGCAGTTCCGGCTGAAGCGGCTCGAAGCCATGCGCGACGCGTCTGCGCGTCTGGTCAACCGCAACCGGCTCGGTCGCGACGTGTTCGCGCGCGGCATGCCGGAAATGGTGATCATCGAGAAGCGCAACGCCTATTCAGCGTCGCTCTACGACTTGCTGACGGCCTATGCCCAGCAGCGGCAGAAGCAGGCGATCAACAACGTGACGATCGCCAGGCGCGGTGTCTGGTCGCTCAAGGACGCGCGCGACATCCTGACCCGCCTTGTCGGGGCTGTAAGCGACTGGACGACACTGGAAAGTTTCCTGATCGTGTACATGACCAGCCCCGAGGAAAGGCGCACGGCGATCGCCAGTTCCTTCGCGGCAACATTGGAACTGGTGCGCGACGGCACGATGGACGTGCGGCAGGATCAGACATTTGCCCCGATCTATTTGCGCGGCCGCACGCAAGCAATCAAGGCAGTCGAGGTGGCATCATGAGCGAACGCGCCAACGCTTCGGTTATCCCGTTCAAGGTCGAGGACGAGCCTGGGCAGGAGTTGTTCTCCGAGGATGTGGCCGAGCAGGTGCAGAACCCGGCCGAGCGTCTGCATATGGCGGAAGCCGTGCGCATGGCGGAGGCGATCGTGTTCGCCAGCGCCGAACCCGTCAGCGAAAAGCAGCTTGCCGCACGCCTTCCCGATGGCATCAATGTCGCGCTAGCCATGAGGGAGCTGCAGCAGATCTACGCCCGGCGCGGCGTCAATCTGGTGCGGGTTGGCGATGCCTGGGCCTTCCGAACCGCTGGCGACCTGGCTTTCCTGATGAGCCGCGATACGGTGCAGCAGCGCAAGCTGTCACGGGCGGCGCTCGAGGTGCTGGCGATCATAGCCTACCACCAGCCGGTGACGCGCGCCGAGATCGAGGACATCAGAGGTGTCGAAACCTCGAAGGGCACGCTCGACACGCTGCTCGAAACGGAATGGGTGCGCATGCGCGGCCGCCGCAAAACGCCCGGCCGCCCCGTCACCTATGGCACCACCGAAACCTTCCTCGACCATTTCGCACTCGAGGAAATCCGTGATCTTCCAGGCATGGAGGAACTGAAAGGCGCCGGCCTGCTTTCGGGCCGCATGCCGTCGAATTTCTCCATCCCGCAACCGCCGGCCGATCCCGACGCGCTGACCGAGGACGAGGATCCGCTGACCGACATCGACCTCGAGGAGCTCGGCCTGCTGACGCCGCGCGTCACGGAAGATTGACCACGAGCGCCTTTCAAAAGCTGCTTTCCGGCTTTACATGCGCCGTTTGGTAGCGGGCCGCATCGCCGAAAATGCGTGACATCCGTCGGCCTTTCATAAACTCTGTCGCGGTTGTGTTTGAATCCCAAAGCGAAAACGCATAGATCATCGCCAGGGAAAACATTCGAGAGAGATTTGGTTATGGGTTCATTTTCGATTTGGCACTGGATGATCGTGCTGGTGATCGTGCTGCTGGTGTTCGGCCGCGGCAAGATTCCCGAGCTGATGGGTGACATGGCCAAGGGCATCAAGAGCTTCAAGAAAGGCATGGCCGACGACGACGTTGCCGACGACAAGCGCACCGTCGAACACCGTGCCGATGAGACCGTTTCGGCCGCGAAGGAAAAGGCCAGCAAGAGCTGAGCCAAAAGTTCTAGTCGGAACAGATTGCCATGTTTGAAGTCGGCTGGACCGAAATGCTGGTGATCGCGATCGTCATGATCGTGGTCGTCGGGCCCAAGGATTTGCCCAACATGCTGCGCACATTCGGCCGCACGACGGCGAAGTTGCGCGCCATGGCCGCCGATTTCCAGAAGCAATTCAACGAGGCCTTGAAGGAAGCCGAGCTCGACGACGTCAAGAAGTCGGTCGACGAACTCCGGGGTCTCAGCCCAGTCGCCGAGATCAAGAAGCAGCTCAATCCGTTCGAGCAGGCGGCAGCCGATGTGCGCGCCGGCGTCGACGCGGCGATGAAGCCGAAGCCGGCCGCCGCCGATCCATCGGCCCCTGCCGCGGCGACGCCACAGGCGGCCGAGCCGTTGAAGAACGGTGCAACGACCATGCCTGGCGTCAATGGCCCGGAAGTCACGACCCCAGCATCGATGTTCCCGGCGATGACCGATGAATCGGTGGTGGCGGCTTCCACGGAACCGAAGGCATCCAAGAAAACCGCCAAGGCGGTGCCGGCTTCAAAAGCGCCATCCATTAAGGTGGTGGCGGCAAAAGCCTCACCCGCAGGGGCGGCAAAAACCGCACCCACGCCCAAGGCGTCGACAAAGGCCACGACAGCGGCAGTTCCTGAAACCGCGGCTGTGACGAAGCCTGCCGTCGCCAAGGCGCCTGCAGCCAAGGCGCCTGCTGCCAAGGCGCCTGCGAAAACCGAACCGAAACCTGCTGGGGCCAAGAAGCCGGTAGCCAAAAAGACGGCTGGAGCCGCCAAGTGAGCGTTTCGGACAAGGAAAAGGACGAGATCGAAAAATCGTCGGCGCCTCTGATGGAGCATCTGATCGAGCTGCGCAGGCGGTTGATCTGGTCTCTCGGTGGCTTCTTCGTTGCCTTCCTGGTTTGCTTCTTCTTTGCCAAGAGGCTGTTCAACCTTCTGGTTGTCCCCTTCAAGTGGGCGACGAAATGGGCAGGGCTGGACCCGCACAAGGTCGAGCTGATCTATACCGCGCCGCAGGAATTCTTCTTCACGCAGGTCAAGCTCGCCATGTTCGGCGGCATGGTCATCGCCTTTCCGCTGATCGCCACGCAGATCTACAAATTCATTGCGCCTGGGCTCTACAAGAACGAGCGCAATGCCTTCCTGCCGTTCCTGATCGCATCGCCCATCCTGTTCCTGATGGGCGCCTCGCTGGTCTATTTCTTCTTCACGCCGATGGTGATGTGGTTCTTCCTCGCCATGCAGCAGGTCGGCACCGATGACCAGGTACAGATTTCGCTGCTGCCGAAAGTGTCGGAATATCTCAGCCTGATCATGACGTTGATCTTCTCCTTCGGCCTGGTGTTCCAGCTGCCGGTGGTAACCAGCCTGATGACGCGCGTCGGCATGCTGTCGTCCAAGGCGCTGGCCGAAAAACGCAAATGGGCGATCGTCATCGCCTTCATCGTTGCCGCGGTGCTGACACCTCCGGATCCGATGAGCCAGATCGGCTTGGCCATTCCGACCATCCTTCTCTACGAGGTTTCCATCTGGGCCGCGCGGTGGATCGAGCGCGACCAGGAGAAACAGCGGCTTGCGCGCGAGAAGCAGGAAGCCGGCGAGACCGTGGCCGGCAAGGCGCCGGACGAGCCGCCAGCGCCGGCGGCCTCGTAGGGCATCGGCGGCGGCGGAAAACGACAACCGCCGCCCGGCCCATCTTGCATCGATCAAGGATGCGGTTTACGCCCCTCAAACCTAGCTTGAGGACGGACACCATGCTTGACATCAAATGGATTCGCGACAACCCGAAGGCCCTTGTCGAGGCGCTCACCAAGCGCTCGTGGTCGGCGGATGAGGCGCAGTCCACGGTCGACGGGCTGATCGCCAAGGACGAGGCGCGGCGCGAACATGTCACCGAGCTGCAGACCAGGCAGGAGCGCCGCAACGCCGCCTCGAAGGAGATCGGCAACGCCATGCGTTCGGGCGATGCCGCCCTTGCCGAGAAACTCAAGGCCGAAGTCGGCGAGATCAAGACCTTCATCCAGAACGGCGAGGCGCGCGAGCGCGAGCTTGACAAGGCGCTGAACGATGCGCTGGCGGTGCTGCCGAATGTGCCGTTCGGCGACGTGCCGGTCGGCAAGGACGAGCACGACAATGTCGTCAAGCATGTCGTCGGCAAGGTGCCGACACGGCCGAACTGGGTGAAGGAGCATTTCGAGATCGGCGAAGCGCTCGGCATGATGGATTTCGAGCGCGCGGCGAAACTGTCGGGATCGCGCTTCACCGTGCTCAGGAGTGGTCTGGCGCGGATGGAACGCGCCATCGGCCAGTTCATGCTCGACCTGCACACGACGGAGCATGGCTATGAGGAAGTGATCCCGCCGCTGATGGTGAAGGACGACGTTCTGTTCGGCACCAACCAGTTGCCGAAGTTCGAGGAGGATCTGTTCTTCACGCCACATGGAGAGGGCAGGCTTGGCCTGATCCCGACCGCCGAAGTGCCGCTCACCAACCTCGTGCGCGAAGAAATCACGGCGCATGAAAAGCTGCCGCTGCGCTTCACGGCGCTGACGCCCTGCTTTCGTTCCGAGGCAGGCTCGGCGGGACGCGATACGCGCGGCATGCTGCGCCAGCATCAATTCTACAAGGTCGAGCTGGTCTCGATCACCGACCAGGAATCCTCACTCGCCGAGCATGAGCGGATGACACAATGCGCCGAGGAAGTCTTGAAGCGGCTTGAGCTGCCGTTCCGGACCATGGTGCTCAGCACCGGCGACATGGGTTTTGGCGCGCGCAAGACCTATGACATCGAGGTCTGGTTGCCCGGCCAGAACGCCTATCGCGAAATCTCGTCCTGCTCTGTCTGCGGCGATTTCCAGGCGCGCCGTATGGATGCCCGTTACAAGGACAAGGATGGTAAGGGCAACCGCTTCGTCCATACGCTGAACGGTTCGGGCACCGCTGTCGGCCGCGCGCTCATAGCTGTCATCGAAAACTATCAGAATGAGGATGGCAGCGTAACCATTCCTGAAGTGCTGCGGCCTTACATGGGCGGCCTGGAAAAGATCGAATCGAAATAATGCGCATTCTTCTGACCAATGACGACGGCATCCATGCCGAGGGCCTGGCCTCGCTCGAGCGCGTCGCCCGCATCCTGTCCGACGATGTCTGGGTGGTAGCGCCGGAACAGGACCAGTCGGGCTATGCGCATTCGCTGTCGATTTCGGAGCCGCTGCGGTTGCGGAAAATCGGCGAAAGGCATTTTGCCGTGCGCGGCACGCCAACCGATTGCGTCATCATGGGCGTCAAGAAGATCCTGCCCGGTGCGCCCGACCTGATCCTGTCCGGTATCAATTCGGGCGCCAACATCGCCGACGACGTCACCTATTCCGGTACCGTCGCCGGCGCCATGGAAGGCGCGCTGCTCGGCATCCGGTCGATAGCGCTCAGCCAGGGCTACAGCACTGTCGGCGAGGATCGCGTCGTCCCCTATGAGACCACCGAAGCGCTGGCGCCGGCACTGCTGAAGAAGCTCGTCGCGACGCCGCTGCCGGACGGCGTCCTGCTCAACGTCAATTTCCCCAACTGCCTTCCCGAGGAAGTGGCCGGCACGGTGGTCACCACGCAGGGCAAGCTGGTGCACAGCCTGTGGGTCGACGAGCGCCGCGACGGGCGCGGCCTGCCTTATTACTGGCTGCGCTTCGGCCGCGAGCCGGTCGAGGGCAAGCAGGGCACCGATCTCTTTGCCCTGCGCAACAGGCTGGTGTCGGTGACGCCGCTGCAGCTTGACCTTACCGCGCATGAGATCCGTGACCAGCTGAGCAAGGCGCTTGCATGAATCAGGGCTTTCCAATCGATGATCGCGAAGGATTTGCCGCTTTCCTGCTGCGCCTGCGCGGCAGGGGAACGGTGCCGAAGGCGCTGATCGCGGCTTTCGAGGCAACGCCGCGACGCGGCTTCCTGGCAGCGCAATACCACCAGATCGCCTGGTCGGACCGCATGCTGCCGATCGAATGCGGCGAAGCGATCGAAGGGGCGGATCTGCAGGCGGCGGTGATCGCCGCATTGGCCATTGAAACGGGAAACCGCGTGCTCGAGATCGGCACCGGTTCCGGCTACACATCGGCTGTCATGTCGCGGCTGGCGGCGCGGGTCGTGACCGTGGATCGGTACAAGACGCTGGTCGAGCAAGCCAGGCAGCGCTTCGAGGCACTCGGCATCAGCAATGCCATCGTGCGGCAGGCCGATGGTTCCAACGGATTGCCCAATGAAGGGCCGTTTGACCGCATCGTCGCCTGGGCGGCATTCGACAGCCTGCCGCGCTTCCTGCTCGACCAATTGTCGAGCGGCGGCATCGTCATCGCGCCGATCGGGCCGGAGGAGGGCGAGCAGGTGCTGGCCAAGCTCACCAAGGTCGGCAGCCGTTTCGAGCGCGAGGATATCGGCCTCGTGCGGCTGCAGCCGATCCTGCGCAGCATTGCAGCGGTTATCTAGTTTCCGGCCGGCCGCCAGATCTCTTTCGGGCTCGCCATCGTGCCGCTGATCATCCCCAAATGTTTTAAGAAAATTTTCGTCGGATTCTAATGGGTTAACCGGCCAGTAACATTAACGCGCTTTAATCCTGTCCAGTTGGTGCAGCGTTTGTGCGGGTTAGTGCGATGCAACTCAGTGTTTTGAAGACAAATAGTCGCAATCTGGCGCGGGGCTGCGCTGTTCTGATGATTGCAGGCGCGGCGGCCGGGTGCAGTTCCCAGGCTTCGCGGTTCAACAGTGTCGACGACGTCTTCACGTCCTCGACCAACAATCAACGTGCCATCATCAACAAGCAGGATGCGGTGCAGCCTTATCCGGGCGATGTCTCGGCTGCTCCGCTTGATGGCAGCCACACGCAGTCGGTGAGCCGTTCCAGCCTCGATCCGGTTTCGAGCCGGCCTTTGCCGCCGCCGGCTTCCGCGCAGGCGCAGCCGGCTCCAGCGCTCGCGCCTGCCGCCAATCCGGTGCGTGTCGCATCGGCGCCGGCCTTGGTTCGGCCCGCTCCTCATGTCGACAGGACGACGACCGGCACTGTCGCGCCGGCCGCCAAGCCTTTCAAGAATGCCCAGCCCGACGAGCCGAGGATGGCCCAGGCAGGCACGCCGCACGCGACCGAAATCACCGTCAGGGACGGCGAGACCATTTCCGGCCTGGCGGCGCATTACAAGGTGCCGGCCGATGTCATCATGAAGGTGAATGGCCTGAGCCCGACCAAGGGGCTGAAGACCGGCCAGAAGATCGTCATCCCGGCCTATGCCTATTCGAGCAAGGCCGAGCCGAAGGTCGCCGACGCAAAGCCGGCAAAGGACGGCAAGCATGACCTGCCGGCCAGCGCGCCGGACAAGGTGGCGGTGCTGCCGCAGCAGCCTAAGCTGAAGGAGGGCAAGTCCGCCGCCCAGGTCGATGCGTCGGCCACGGCGAACCAGCCCAAGGAACCCAAGCCGGCGCAGATGGCCAAGGCAACCGGCGCCGCCGGTACGTATACGGTCCAGTCGGGTGACACGATGTCCTCGATTGCCAGAAAGACCGGCGTCGGCGTGGTCGCGCTGAAGCAGGCCAACGGCATGAAGGACGGCATATTGAAAATCGGCCAGACCTTGAAGGTGCCGGGCGGCGGAACGGCGACGGTTGCCAGCGCCAAGCCGGCCAAGGTCGATCCGGTGACCACCGCGACAACGCAAGTCCCGGCAAAGGCCACGCCTTCGGAAACGCTGGCCTCCTACACGCCGCCGAAGAAGGACGCCAAGGTCATCCAGCAGGCCGAGGACGACGACGCGGTGGCACCCGATGCCACCGGCATCGGCAAGATGCGCTGGCCGGTGCGCGGCCGGGTGATCTCCGGTTTCGGATCCGGCAAGGACGGCGTCGATATCGCCGTGCCCACGGGCACGCCGGTCAAGGCGGCCGAGAACGGTGTTGTCATCTATGCCGGCGACGGCCTCAAGGAATTCGGCAACACGGTGCTGGTGCGCCACGAGAACGGCCTGGTCACCGTGTATGGCCATGCCAGCTCGATCGAGGTCCAGCGCGGCCAGAAGGTCAAGCGCGGCCAGGAAATCGCGCTCTCGGGCATGAGCGGCACGACGGATTCGCCGAAGCTGCACTTCGAAGTGCGCAAGAACTCCGCCCCGGTCGATCCGTCAGGCTATCTCGAATAGAAGAAAAAAAGCGATATGCGGGTCGCCTGACCTCCAGTCCAGCCCGCCGGCTCAGCCCGTTCCGCAAGGAGCGGGCTTTTTCAGTTCTGTCGAAGGCCGGCCCTCAAGCGCGGAGATGATCACGCAGCGTGTCGGCGATCATGACCTCAAGGCTGCTGGCCTTGATACCGAGAAGCACCTCGGCGTCGGAAGAATCCACCAGCAAGGGGTTCTCGAAAAGATAGCTCATCTCGATGAGCTCATGCATACCCAATGCTTCCATCTCGGCAATCGAATAAGAACGGATTTCTGAAACCTCCTGTCGAAGCATCGCAGCGGTTTTCTGGATGAGCTCCCGGGGTGAGGCGTATTGCGAGGGGACGTGAAACGCCCGTCCCCATTCGCCCGTGAAGCGGGAAGCCGCGACCAGCGTCTTGGCGACGTCCTTGGTGAAGGCCCAGGCATGCGTCGCATCGAGGTTTCCAATGAAAGCGGTAGGCTTCCCTTCGATGATGGAGGGCAGGGCGACCAGCGAGAAGTAGCTGATCGCGCTGTGGCCGAGATAGTCGCTGGACCGCACTTCGATTGCCGGCACGTCGGCACGGGCGGCTCGCTGCCACATGATCGTCCTGGCCGTTCCCTTCTTCGAAGTAGGATCCAGGGACAGGTCGGAACGAAGCGGGCTATCGGCATTTTCCCCATAGCCATAGAGGTTGCCCAACACGATGAGTTTCGCGCCGACCGCTTCGGCCGCGCGCACGGTGCCGTCGATGATGGGGAAAAAATCGGTTGGCCACCTGTGATAGGTGGCCATGGCGCACATGAAGATGGCATCGGCGCCTTGGCAGACACGCGCGAGTTCCGACGCATCGGTAGCATCGGCCTGCATGGGCCGCACGTTCCGCAATGCGTTGGAGCCGACGCTTCGGCTGGTGAGAACGACATCATGTCCTTCCTCGCCAAGAAGGCGAGCGGTTTCGCGACCGACCGGGCCCGCTCCGACAACAACATAGAAACTCATGGTGTAACCTCTCGTCCAAGTTTGATGGAGAGGCGTGAGTACAGGTCGACGCCATTGAAAATCGCGCGGGAATTGCCAAATCTCGGACAGGTTTTGCCATGAATCGAGAGAGAGCATGCGGTCGCAATACGCTCCGGCTCAAGCCGTGTCCGATGTAACAATGGCCTCCCGGCATATCGAAGCCGGAGTCCACCGCCTGTCCCGGGCTCCACACCATCGCATCATGGTGCATGCCAGCGCGGCGACACGCTCCTACTGCGATCAGGTTGGGCGATATTTCGTCAGGCGCGCCGGGGATATCGACCTGGTGCCAGCCGGCCAGGAGGGCGGCTTCGAGGCCGAAACCCCGTTCGACACGATCGAGATTGCGTTGCAGCCAGCGCTGATGGAAAGGGTGGTGGCGGAGCTTGGCGGCAAGGGGCAAGCATTGCGGCTCGACACGCGCCACCTGCTTCGCGACCAGCGCATCGAACATCTCGCCCGGGCGCTCGAGAGCGAACTGAATGCAGATTCGCCAAGCGGCCCTTTGTTTGCCGACAGCATTGGCGCCGCACTGGCGGTGAGGCTGCTCGGCCTTGGTGAACCTGATATCGGTCGAACGAACCGTTTGTCGGATACCCAGCTCAAACGCGTGCTGGAGCACATCGAGGCGTCTCTTCACGAGCCGCTTTCGATTCATCGACTAAGCCGCGTTGCCGGCGCGAGCAGCTCCCATTTGCGGACATGGTTCAAAGTGGCGACGGGCGTCACCCTGCACCGCTATGTGTTACGGCGTCGCGTTGAACGCGCACGCGTTCTGCTGCAGCGAGGCGACCTCAGCACAAGCGAAGTAGCTGAAATGACGGGCTTCGCGCACCAGTCACACCTGGCGCATTGGATGCGCCGCGAGATCGGTCAAACGCCGCGCGATTTGCGACGGACGCCGCCCAAATGACGCTGTCGGTTGATCGGGTTGGCGGCGCGATCCATCGCCTCAATCCTTCAATGGCTTGCCGAGCCTGCCGGCCAGATCCTGGGTGAATTGCCAGGCGACGCGGCCTGAGCGGCTGCCGCGTGTGGTGGCCCATTCCAGCGCTTCGGCGCGCAACTGCTCGGGGTCGATGTCGAGGCCATGATGGCTGGCATAGCCGTTGACCATGTCGAGATATTCGTCCTGCGAGCATTTATGGAAGCCGAGCCACAGCCCGAAACGGTCGGATAGCGAGACCTTTTCCTCGACCGCTTCCGATGGGTTGATGGCGGTCGAGCGCTCATTGTCGATCATGTCGCGCGGCAACAGGTGGCGGCGGTTCGAGGTCGCGTAGAAGATGACGTTGGCCGGACGGCCCTCGACGCCGCCTTCGAGTGCTGCCTTGAGCGACTTGTAGGACGTATCGTCATGGTCAAAGGACAGATCGTCGCAAAACAGGATGACGCGGAAGGGGGCCGCCTTCAGCAGGCCCATCAGCTTCGGCAGCGTGTCGATGTCCTCGCGGTGGATTTCTATCAGCTTGAGTGGCAGGCCGGGCTTCGCCTTGGCATTGATCCGCGCGTGTACGGCTTTGACCAGCGACGATTTGCCCATGCCGCGGGCACCCCACAACAGGACGTTGTTGGCGGCGAAACCGGCGGCGAAGCGCTCAGTGTTGTCGACGAGGATGTCGCGGACGCGGTCGACACCGCGGATCAGGCCGATATCCACGCGGTTGACCTTGCGCACCGGCTCCAGATATCCGGGATCGGCCTGCCAGACGAAGCAGTCGGCCACGTTGAGGTCGGTTTCAGGCGCCGGCGGCGGCGCGAGGCGGCTGACCGCCTCGATCAGGCGGTCGAGTTTCTGGTTCAGGGCGTCGATGCTGGTATCGGTCATGTCGGGTCTTTTTTGCTTCGGTTTTTGCGGTGGCAGGTAGGTCCGGTTCGATTCCGGCGGTTTCGAAACCGGTTGCAACCATTTGTTCGAGCGTGATCTTTTCCGAAAACCGGCTCGCGGTTTTCGCGATCCTGCTCTAACACGGCTAAACAGGCCGGAAAAGCAGCCGATTTGCCCGGCCGCGCAGTTGCATTGACAACTTTACCGACTATATTCCGGCCAAATTTCTAGGGGCCGCCAAATCCCGCTTGATCGTTTGGTGGCTGTTTTTCAAAATTCAGGAGTACCTCGATGTTCGTGACACCGGCATACGCCCAAGGCATCGGCGGCGCCTCTCCCGATATGTTCATCAGCATTTTGCCGTTTGTCCTGATTTTCGTGATCATGTATTTTCTGATCATCCGCCCGCAACGCACGCAGCTGAAGAAGCGCGGCGAGATGCTGGCGGCGGTTCGTCGCGGCGACACTGTCGTCACCGGCGGCGGCTTTGTCGGCAAGGTGACGAAAGTGATCGACGACAACGAGCTGGAGATCGATCTTGGCGGCGGCACCAAGGTGACGGCGCTGCGCTCGACGATCGCCGATGTGCGAGTCAAGGGCGAACCGGTCGCCAACCAGAACGCCAAGAAATAACCAGATTCAAGGCGGAGCGATCCGCGGACACGCTCTGACGGACGACGCCCTATGCTTTATTTCTCGCGCTTCAAGATGATCCTGATCTGGCTGGCCGTGGCCGCCACAGTGATCCTCGCCGCGCCCAACCTGTTCCCCGCCAGCACGCTGGCTCAGCTGCCCAGTTGGGTGCCGAAGCGGCAGATGACGCTCGGCCTCGATCTGCAGGGCGGTTCGCACATCCTGCTGGAGATGAACCAGAACGATCTGATCAAGGATCGGTTGGAGACGACGCGCGACGAAATCCGCACACTGCTGCGCGATGCCAAGATCGGCTATACCGGTCTTGCCGGCACCGGCAAGACCCTGCAGGTCCGCATCACCGATCCCGCCCAGCTCGATGCCGCCAAGAAGGCATTGAAGACTTTGACCGATCCTGTCGCCGCCGGCTTGTTCACCGGCGGTTCCATCCAGGAAATGGCGCTGGATGATTCCGAGCCGGGCCTGCTCAAGTTCACCGTCACCGACGCCGGCATCAAATACCGCACGTCGACCGCGTTGGCACAATCGATCGAGGTGGTCGAGCGCCGCGTCAACGAACTCGGCACGACCGAGCCTATCGTGCAGCGGCAAGGCGAGGACCGCATCCTCGTCCAGGTGCCTGGCCTGCAGGATCCGCAGCGGCTGAAGGAAATTCTCGGCCAGACCGCGAAGCTGACCTTCCAGATGGTCGACCAGTCGATGCCGGTGCAGGACGCGCTCAAGGGGCGCCCGCCAGCCGGTTCGTCGGTGCTCTATTCCCAGGACGATCCGCCGGTTCCATACCTGATCGAGAACCGCGTTATCGTGTCGGGTGAAAACCTCGTCGACGCACAGGCGACGTACAATTCGCAGAACAACGAGCCGGTGGTTTCGTTCCGCTTCGATTCCAAGGGTGCCGCCCGCTTCGGCCAGGCCACCGCGCAGAACGTCGGCAAGCTGTTCGCCATCATCCTCGACAACCAGGTGATTTCGGCGCCGCAGATCCGTGAACCGATCCTTGGCGGCACCGGCCAGATCTCCGGCAATTTCACAGCCCAAAGCGCCAACGACCTCGCCGTGCTGCTGCGCGCCGGCGCGCTGCCCGCGACATTGACGGTCATCGAGGAGCGTACCGTGGGTCCGGGCCTCGGCCAGGATTCGATCCACGCCGGCAAGGTCGCCGGCATCATCGGTTCGATTCTCGTCGTGGCATTCATGTTCGTCGCCTACGGTTTCCTCGGTTTCCTCGCCAATATCGCGCTGGCGGTGCACGTGGCGATGATCGTCGGACTGCTGTCGCTGCTCGGCGCGACGCTGACCTTGCCGGGTATTGCCGGTATCGTACTGACCATCGGCATGGCGGTCGATTCCAACGTGCTTATCTATGAGCGTATCCGCGAGGAGCGACGCGCCGGTCGCTCGGTGATCCAGGCGATCGACACCGGCTTCTCGAAGGCGCTGGCGACCATCGTCGATTCCAATGTTACCTCGCTGATTGCGACAGTGGTGCTGTTCTATCTCGGTACCGGACCCGTGAAGGGCTTTGCCATCACCTATGCCATCGGCATCCTGACCACGGTCTTCACCGCTTTCACCTTCACCCGCCTGCTGGTGTCGATCTGGCTGCGCCGCGCACGTCCGAAGGAACTGCCGCGCGCACCGGTGACTTTCGTTCCGCCCGGCACGAAAATTCCGTTCATGGGTATTCGCCGGTGGACGTTCGCGCTGTCGAGCACATTGTCGATACTGTCCGTCGTGTTGTTCATGAGCGTCGGCATCAATTACGGCATCGACTTCAAGGGCGGTTCTCTGATCGAGGTGCAGTCGAAGAGCGGCGATGCCAATATTGGTGACATCCGCAGCCGATTGACGGAACTGAACATCGGCGAAGTTCAGGTGCAGCAGTTCGGTGCGCCCAACGACGTGTTGATCCGCGTCGGCACGCAGGATGCCGGTGAAAATGCCGAGCAGACCGTGATCGACAAGGTGCGCGGCGAGCTGCAGGATCAGTATAATTTCCGTCGCGTCGAAGTGGTGGGCCCGACGGTTTCCGGCGAGTTGGCCAAGCAAGGCACGATCGCCATGATCGTCGCGCTGGCCGGCATCCTGATCTATGTCTGGTTCCGCTTCGAATGGCAGTTCGCGGTCGGCGCCATTGTCGCGACAGTGCACGATGTGGTCATGACGCTCGGTTTCTTCGTCATCACCGGGCTCGAGTTCAACCAGTCGTCACTGGCGGCGATCCTGACCATTATCGGGTATTCGCTGAACGACACGATCGTGGTCTATGACCGCGTCCGCGAGGATCTGCGAAAATACAAGCGAATGCCGTTGCCGCAGCTGTTGAACAACGCCATCAACGAGACGTTGTCGAGAACGACGCTGACGTCCGTGACGACCAGCTTGGCGCTGCTGGCGCTGGTGCTGTTCGGCGGCGAAGTGATCCGCTCGTTTACGCTGGCGATGCTGTTCGGCGTCGTGTTCGGCACGTATTCGTCGATCTTCATCGCGGCGCCGTTGCTGATCCTGTTCAAGCTGCGGCCGCAGGCTTCGGCCGACGAGGAAAAGCCGGTCAGCGGCGGCAAGGCCGTCGCGACCTGACGCGCGGCCCCGAGGGGTGATAGAGTGATGGCCGGCAAAGGCATCATTATCCGCGAGGCGCATTTCCCCGGCCGCGCGCCGATCGAGGCCTATGGCAATGGCGGCTTCCGCTTTGCCGACATGTCGCATCGCGGCTCTCTCATGTGCCTGTCCACAGGCATCCATGGTTGGGAGCCGGCAAATCCCCAAGCGCTGACCGTGGCGGATTTCGACAGGCTGCTCGCCGAGGCCGACAAGGTCGAGATCCTGCTGGTTGGCATGGGTCGGGATCTCAGGCCGTTGCCGGCGGCGCTGCGGGCCGCGCTGAAGGATGCCGGCATAGCGTCCGACCCGATGTCGACTGGGGCAGCAGTGCGGACCTACAATGTCCTTCTGGCTGAAAACCGCGCCGTGGCGGCCGCGCTCATCGCCGTCGATTGATATGTCGCAGAATACTGAAATCGTCATGGATGCGGTGCGCGTCGCCGACCATGATCGGTATCTCACCGCGCTCTACGCGCCGGCCGACAAGCGCAAGCCGCTGTTTTCGCTGTACGCATTCAATGCCGAGATATCAGGCATTCGTGACCGCATCCATGAGCCTTTGCCCGGGGAGGTCCGGCTGCAATGGTGGCGCGATGTCATCGCCGCCGGCGGCGAGGCGGGCGCGGGCCATCCTGTTGCCGAAGCCTTGAACGCCACCATTGCGGCGTTCAAGCTGCCGAAACTGGCCTTTGAGAACATGCTCGAAGCACGCATCTTCGATCTCTACGACGATCCGATGCCGTCGCGCACCGATCTGGAAGGCTATTGCGGCGAGACGGCAGCCGCGCTGATCCAGCTTGCGGCAATGGTGCTCGATCCTGTCGAGGCGCCAAGGTTCGCCGAACTGGCCGGCAGGGCGGGCTGCGCGCAGGCAATGACGGGCCTTTTGCTTCTGTTGCCGCTGCACCGCGGGCGCGGGCAGTGTTTTGTCCCGGCTGACATCCTGGCGGCGGCGGGCTCGTCGCCGGAAGAATTTATTGCCGGCAATGGCGGTCCTGGTGCCCAGCGCGCCGTGGCCGCGATGATCTCGCTGGCGCGCGAACATCTTTCCGCCTTCGAACGGGGTGCTGCCGCGCTGCCGGGGTCGTTGCGTCCGGCATTCCTGCCGCTGGCGCTGTCGCGCGCTTATCTCGACAAGATGGAAGGCTCGCGCCGGGCTCCGCTCGGGGGCGTGGCGCGGCTGTCGGCATTGCGCCGGCACTGGCTGCTGTTGCGCCATGCGGGCAAGGGCTGGCCGACACATTGACGTAAACGTCAATCGTGTTAAGAAGTCCGCCTGCCGAGAACTGTCGCCTAAGACGACAGGCTGGCCCGAAGGAGATCCCCGTCCATGAGCTTGCCCGTGCTGGTCGTGATCGTCGTTCTGGGCATCGCGCTGTCGGTAGCCGCCGTGCATTTCACCGGCGGCAGCAATATGGTCACTCTGACCGGCGCGGATCAAGCCATGGGCCGTTTCGCACAGGACTTTCCCAACGAGATCGCGACCGCGGTTCGACTAACCGCGGACAGCCGGTCCGCTTTTCTCGATCTTGGCCATGGCCGCACGGGCATCGTCCACGGTATCGGCGACTGCTTTCTGACCCGCGTCGTGACGCCTCGGGACGTCGTTGTGTCCCATGCCGACGAGACGGACACGATCCAGCTGCGGTTGACGGACTTCACCTGGAAGGGCGGCCGCTTCCGCTTCGCCAACGCCGCCGACGTGCAGGCCTTGCTGAACGCTCTTGGGCCGCGAGACACGAGTTCCGGGAAGGAGGCAGCGTGATGGACAGCTACGACTTTCCGCAGGTCACCCAACTGGCCATTCCGTTTTTCGTCGCCGCGATCCTGATCGAGCTCTGGCTGGTGCGGACCGGTCGCGCCAAGGGCTCGTTCGAGACCCGCGACACGCTGACCAGCCTGATGATGGGCACCGGCAACGTCGTCGCCGGGCTGCTGCTCGGCGTCGTGTCCTACTGGGCGCTGTTGTGGCTGTGGCAGTTCCGAGTCTCCAATCTCGGCCTGTCGGTTTGGGTGTTCCTGGCGGCCTTCCTGCTCGATGATCTGCGCTACTACGTCTACCACCGCATCGCGCACCGGGTGCGCTGGGTGTGGGCGGAGCACGTCAACCATCATTCCAGCCAGCACTACAATTTGTCGACGGCGCTCAGGCAAAGCTGGACCGGCCTGTTCACCTTCATGTTCGTGCTGCAGGCGCCGCTGGTGCTGCTCGGCTTCCATCCGGCGGTGATTGCCTTCACCTTCGGTTTCAACCTGGTCTGGCAGTTCTGGATCCACACCGAGACGATCGGCAAGATGTGGAACTGGTTCGAGTTCATCTTCAACACGCCCTCGCACCACCGCGTCCATCACGCCACCAACCCGCGCTATCTCGACGCCAACTATGCGGGCACGCTGATCATATGGGACCGCATGTTCGGCACCTTCGTCGAGGAGTTGGAAGAGGACCGGCCGCGCTACGGCATCGTGAAAAATCTCGGCACTTTCAATCCGCTGAAAGTGGCGTTCCACGAATGGATCGGCATGTTCAGGGATGCCTTCGCGCCGGGGCTGACAGTGAGCGAGCGACTGAACTACCTGATCAAGCCACCAGGCTGGAGCCATGACGGCTCACGCGAAACTTCGGAGACGCTGAAGGCTGCTTATGTCAGGCGAAATCCTGCGGAGGCGGGCAAGCCAGGCTTGCCGTTAGCGACCGCCGAGCCGGCCGAGTAGCTGTCCGATCAAGAGGGCTTGTCGCTATCGCGCATCAGCGCTTCGTAGTCGCGGCCGCCGTAGAAGATGTTGACGATGTGAACGACATCGCTTTCGACCACGTAGGCTATAACAGCGGAGTGTTCGAAAGGAACCGTCCTCAGTCCCGGCGCGATGTCATCACGCGGGCGACCGCCACGAGGGACGTTTCCAACGCCCAGGCAGCGTTCCTTGATCCGGTCAACGAAACCGTTGGTGATGCTTTCGCTTCCGCTGCTCTCAAGCACATAGGCGGCGATAGCCTCAAGGTCGGATATAGCTCCTTCGCTAAGAACGGCGAGACGCTGAATCATCATTGTCTCGCGCCAGTTGCGAAATGCGGTTCTTTACTCTGTCGATTGCCTCATTGAGCGGAACGGCGGGTCTCGTATCCTCGATCGACGCCTTCACACGCGCCCTGATCGAGGCCATGCGCTCGGCGTGTTCCTCTTCTTCGCGTTGGAAAGCGCGAAGAGCTGCGCGGATAACCTCGCTGGCCGAGCCGAACGAACCGTCCTCGACTCTTTCGCGGATCATGCGTGCCATCGCGGGTGTGACGGTGACGGATAGTTTCTCGGCTGCTTCCATGGAACGGCTCCGCTCGGCGTAAAGTAGGATAGTATCCTACTTTACGCCGAGCGTCCATCAGGCCGCGAGCTTATTCGGCAGCCTCAGCCGTCTGCGCCGGCACACCCAGCCATTCACGGCAGTCTTGCAGGGCACGCGAGGTGATGGCGTGGCGCTTGGCGACGGTCTTGTCCTTGCCGCGCATGCGCTTGCCCTCGCTCTTCGGCGCCTCGACCGGCGGGAACAGGCCGAAATTGACGTTCATCGGCTGGAAAGAGCGTTTGCCCGGCTCGTCGTCGGAAACGATGTGGCCACCGGTGATGTGGTTGAGCAGCGCGCCGAAGGCGGTGGTAAGCGGCGGTAGCGATGGTGCATGGCCGAGCCGCTCGGCCGCGGCGAAGCGCCCGGCGAGCAGGCCGATGGCGGCGCTCTCGACATAGCCTTCGCAGCCGGTGATCTGGCCGGCGAAGCGCAGGCCGGGTCGCGACTTCAGCTGCAGCGAGGCGTCCAGCAAGGTCGGCGAGTTGATGTAGGTGTTGCGGTGCAGGCCGCCAAGGCGGGCGAAGTCGGCGTTTTCGAGGCCCGGAATGGTGCGGAACACGCGCACCTGTTCGGCGTGCTTCAGCTTGGTCTGAAAGCCGACCATGTTGTAGAGCGTGCCCAGCGCATTGTCCTGCCGCAACTGGACGACCGCATAGGCCTTCACCGTCGGATTGTGCGCATTGGTGAGGCCCATCGGCTTCATCGGTCCGTAGCGCAGCGTCTCGACGCCGCGTTCGGCCATGATCTCGATCGGCAGGCACCCGTCGAAATAGGGCGTGCCTTCCCATTGCTTGAACTCGGTCTTCTGGCCGTCGACCAGCGCCTGCACGAAGGCGAGGTACTGATCCTTGTCCATGGGACAGTTGATATAATCCTTGCCGGTGCCGCCAGGCCCGACCTTGTCGTAGCGCGACTGGAACCAGCAGGTATCCATGTCGATCGTGTCGAAATGGATGATCGGCGCGATGGCATCGAAGAAAGCGAGCGCATCGGCGCCGGTCGCTTCGGCGATCGACTGGGCAAGCGACGGCGCGGTCAGCGGCCCGGTGGCGATGATCGTCTGGTCCCACTCCGCCGGCGGCAGGCCGGGAACTTCCTCGCGCTCGATGGTGATCAGCGGATGTGCCTCGAGCTTTTTCGTCACCGCGTCGGAAAAACCATCGCGGTCGACGGCCAGCGCGCCGCCTGCCGGCACCTGGTTGGCGTCGCCGGCGCTCATGATCAGCGAGCCGGCCAGCCGCATTTCGGCATGCAGCAGGCCGACGGCGTTGTTTTCGGCGTCGTCGGAGCGGAAGGAATTGGAACAGACGAGTTCGGCCAGGCCATCGGTCTTGTGGGCATCGGTGCCGCGAACCGGGCGCATTTCATGCAGGATGACGGGAACACCGGCCTCGGCCGCCTGCCATGCCGCTTCGGAACCGGCGAGGCCGCCGCCGATGATATGGATTGGATTTTTGCTCATGGCCGCCGGAATAATCGCTTGCCGCGGCGATTGCAATTGTCGCGTGGCGGTAACGCGAAACGCCTGGTCGGGAACACCTGCCCCTGAATACAACAACACCCGCCGGGGGAGGAGGTCCGGCGGGTGTCGTTTTGGGGGTCGACCCTCGGGAGGAGGTGAAGGCCGACCGTATTCGTCATCGCCGGGGAGGAGATCGGCTCAGACGAAATTCTCTTCGCATTTTTAGAGAGGGCGAAACCTCTGGGGCAAAATTCGTTTGTCCCGGGGAAACAGCGCCCGCCGCGGGAGGAGGTGCGGCGGGCGCCGTTTGGGTGGCCAACCTTCGGGAGGAGGTGAAGGTTGGGCCTATTCGTCATCGCCGGGGAGGAGGTCGGCTCAGACGAAATTCTCTTCGCATTTTTACAGAGGGCGAAACCTCTGGGGCAAAATCCTTTTGCCCCGGGGAAACAACGCCCGCCGCGGGAGGAGGTGCGGCGGGCGCCGTTTTGATGGTCAACCCTTGGGAGGAGGTAAGGGCGGACCGAATTCGCTTGGGTCGGGGAGGAGGTCGACCCCAGCGAAATTCCTTGGTTACATCGCCTGGCGGGCGATGATCTTGATTTCGTCGCGGACGATGCCGAGATCATGCAGCTGGCGGTTCGAAAGGCGACCCAGCTCGGTAACCGTCTCGCGATAAACGCGCCAGTTACGATAGTTGCGGATCAAGTTCATTGTCGTTCTCTTTTCAAAACTGGTTCGGACCATTCGCGGCCCGAAGGATTAGACCGCCTTGCGAGCGACGTAAGGGATGTCGCTGCGGCTGATGCCGAGGTCGGTCAGTTCACGGTTGCTCAGGCGGCTCAGCTCGGAGACGGTGTCCCGGTAGCGGCGCCAGTTGCGGTAGTTGCGGATCAGGTTCATGGTAGTTCTCGTTTCGTCTTTCTTGCGGATCATTCCGTTTGTGTACGAACCATAAGTAGGGGGACCCATATCGATTTAAAAGCGCTATGGCTGCATGGCAGCAATGCAAATTGTGCAATGCAACATTAACGCGGCTTCACCGACCCGACACAAAGAAGCCAGAATCAGAAAGTGCCGCGACGTCAACGGTTTGGGGCTGATCGGCTGAAAAAAGACCAACTGGGGGAGAAGGGGAATGGCGGGCTATTCATCACGATTAAGGTCCGATATCGCGCGGTGGCGGCAGGCAGGCCTGATCGACGCCGCCACAGCCGATTCCCTGGTCCGTGACGTCGACGCCAACGCCCGCCAGTCGCTCAGCTTCGGCTCGATCCTCGCGATGATGGCGGCCCTGCTCTTTGGAGCGGCCATCCTGATCTTCGTCGCCGCCAATTGGGAAGCGATCCCGCGGCTGGCGCGGGTGGCCGCGCTGTTCGCCGTTATCCTTGGCGGCTATGTCGGCGGGGCGGTGCTGAAGACGCGCGACCATGCGGCGATCGGCGAAGCCCTGTGGATCGTGGCGGCGGCCGCGTTCGGCGCTTCGATCGCGCTGATCGGGCAGATGTACCATTTGTCCGGCGACGAGGCTTCCGCCCTGGTCACCTGGGGCGCCGGCACGGCATTGGCGGCGGTTGCGCTGCGCTCCAACGCGCTGACCGTGGCAGCGATCGGCATCGCCGACGCCTGGCTGTTCCTGAAAGGGTTCGACTATTACAGCCGTAGCGAGTTTCCACACGCCTTCGTCGTCATGGCGGTGGTGCTGTTTGCTGTTTCGTTCTGGACCCGCAGCCAGCCGGCGCGGCATCTGATCATCCTGTCGCTGCTTTTCTATCTGGTGCTCCTGGCCATGGATCACGCGACGCTGCCGGTAGCGATCCCTCTGGTCATCGTCTCTGTCGCGCTTTTTGCTGCTGCCGCCCTTGCGCCGGAACCGGTCGACAGGATCGTGCAACTCGGCGGTCGTTTGCCCCTGCACGCGCTGCTTGGCTTCCTCACCGGCCTGGCCATCATCCAGTTCGAACTGGCTGGCGAGAGCACCTACAACAGCGGTTTCGCCATCGCTTCGGTCGTCGCATTGGCGGGGATCGTCGCGGCAGTCGTGTTCGCAGGCCGTGAGAGCCGTGGCCTGCGCTGGCTGGCCTATCTCGGCTTCGCCTTCGAACTCGCCATCATTTATGTCGTGACGCTTCAGTCGATGCTCGACACCGCCGGCTTCTTCCTTGCCGCCGCGCTGCTGCTGGGCGTGCTTGCGATCGTCATCATCCGCGTGGAAAAACGCATGAAGGGTCCGGCCATTGGGGGAGCCACGGCATGATGACCGGGAAGAGGCTTGTCATCTCGGCGCTGGTGCTGGCGCTCGTCCAACTCGGTTTTCTCAGTTGGATCCTCGCCAGCCGGGCGGCGATCCTGCGTAATGGCAAGGAAGTGCTGCTGAAGATCCAACCAGTCGATCCGCGCGACTTGCTGCGCGGCGACTATATCGTCCTCGGCTATGACATCTCGCGCATACCGGTTAAAATGATGGCCAACATTGCGTCCGACAAACAGTCCAGCGACGACACCTCGATCGTGGTCCGGCTGAAGAAGGGCGCCGACGGCTACTGGACGCCGACCGCCGCCTGGTTCGGCACGGCGCCGACGCCGGCCGCCGCGGACGAAGCCGACATTTCGGGCCATGTCGCCGCAGGTTGGGATCTTCGCGGCGAAGGCATGACGATCGCGCCGGATTACGGCATCGAGCGCTTCTATCTGCCCGAAGGCGAGGGGATGGCGATCCAGAGCGACATGCGGGTGCGCCCGTTCGGGATCAAGCTGGCGCTCGCCGCCGACGGCACGGCGCAGATCAAGGCGCTGATGGATGGCGACAAGACGCTTTTCGAGGAGCCGCTTTATTAGACCGTGGGACGCGCGATAACGACGCCGGTCCTCTTCGCCAGGTTTCGCAGGACGCTCCTTCGTCTAGCGAGCTCCGGGTGACCTGCCACCCGAAGCTCGAAGAGCGAAGGGTGGTGCGGGTAGAGGGACTCGAACCCCCACGATCTCTCGCCAGAACCTAAATCTGGTGCGTCTACCAGTTCCGCCATACCCGCGTGGCCCGGCAATCCCATGTAGCCATCATTCTGTCAATGTCGGAGACAAGATGTCGGCTCAGGGCCGGAATGTTGGTTATTCGCCTAAACGCGAAGACTGTTGAAAATTAGGCTCGCCTGTGACAAAAGGCGTGTCAAATGTGACGGAACGCGACGATCCGCTTCTACAAGATGTGATAAGAAGTAGGAAAAACAAGAACTTATTCACATTTTGGAACGCAGTTTGGGAGAGTTTGAGCCGTATTTCCGGTCAAATCGCCAGGTTCCGTACCAAAAGCCATTCCCGGCAAGAATTACCGGCAGGCTGTGAACGGCAGGGAGCCGTTTGGCAGCCTCATTGGTGAAAACAAAGGTTTTACGATGCAGGTCACCGAAACTCTCAATTCCGGTCTCAAGCGCGAGATCAAGATCACCGTGCCGGCCGGTGATATGGAAGCCAAGCTGATGGCGCGGCTGTCGGACGCCCGCAACAAGGTCCGCATCAACGGCTTCCGTCCGGGCAAGG
The DNA here is from genome assembly GCF_020165375.1 of Mesorhizobium sp. BR1-1-4. Classification (NCBI taxonomy): domain Bacteria; kingdom Pseudomonadati; phylum Pseudomonadota; class Alphaproteobacteria; order Hyphomicrobiales; family Phyllobacteriaceae; genus Mesorhizobium; species Mesorhizobium sp. BR1-1-4. The sequence goes on from NZ_JAIUIB010000013.1 coordinate 23,793, forward strand.
TGCCGGTGCAGCACCTGCGCAAGGTCTATGGCAAGTCGTTCATGGCCGAAGTGGTCAACGAGATCCTCAACGACTCGACCCGCTCGATCATCACCGGGCGCGGCGAAAAGGCCGCCATGCAGCCTGAGGTCATCATGACCGAGGACGAGAAGGAAGCCGAGAAGATCCTGGCCGGCGGCGCCGACTTCGAGTTCCGCCTCAACTATGAGGTCATTCCGGCGATCGAGATCAAGGATTTCTCCGACATCAAGGTGACGCGCCAGGTGTTCGACGTTCCGGATTCGGAAATTGACGACCAGGTCAAGCGCGTCGCCGAATCGGCGCGCAGCTACGAGCCGAAGACCGGCAAGGCCGCCGAAGGCGACCGCGTCACGATCGACTATGTCGGCAAGATCGACGGCGAGGCTTTCGCTGGCGGCGCCGGCAACGACCAGCCGCTGGTGCTGGGCTCCAAGGAGTTCATTCCGGGCTTCGAGGATCAACTGATCGGCGCCAAGGCCGGTGACGAGAAGCAGATCACCGTGACCTTCCCGGAAAACTACCAGGCGGCGCATCTGGCCGGCAAGGAAGCGACCTTCGAGGTCACCGTCAAGGAAGTGTCGAAGCCCGGCGAGCTCGAAATCAACGACGAGACCGCCAAGAACCTTGGCCTGGAATCGCTCGAGCGCCTGCGTGACATCGTGCGCGGCCAGATCGAGAACCAGTTCGGTTCGATGACGCGCCAGAAGGTCAAGCGCCAGCTGCTCGATCAGCTCGATGCGGCCTATTCGTTCGAAGCGCCGTCGAAGCTCGTCGAAGCCGAGTTCAACAACATCTGGGCGCAGGTCAACCGCGACCTGGAAGCCGCCGGCCGCACCTTCGCCGACGAAGAGACGACCGAGGAAGATGCGCGCGCCGAATACATGCGCCTTGCCGAGCGCCGCGTGCGCCTTGGCCTGGTGCTGGCCGAGATCGGCGAGAAGGCCGGCGTCACGGTTTCGGACGAGGAACTGCAACGCGGCCTGTTCGAGCAGGTTCGCCGCTTCCCGGCCAACCAGCAGCAGGAAGCCTTCGAGTTCTATCGCAGCAATCCCGAGGCGCTCAACGCGCTCAGGGCGCCGATGTTCGAGGAGAAGGTTGTCGACCACCTGCTCGAACAGATCTCGGTCACTGACGTCAAGGTCAGCAAGGAAGAGCTGATGGCCGACGACGAGGAAGACGAGACCAAGGCCAAGGCGAAGCCGGCCAAGAAAGCCGCGTCGAAGAAGGCCGAAGCCAAGGCAAGCGATGCCGCTGACGAGACGGAAGAGCCGAAAAAAAAGGCCGCGCCGAAAAAGAAGACCGCCAAGGACGCCGAATAGGCCGCTCATTGCAGCGAATTCCAAAAGGCCGCCTCCGGGCGGCCTTTTTTCGTTGCCAAACTGCAACATCGGATTCGTTCCTGATGGGCACCGGTGGCGATACGAAGCCTTGATCATTATCTGGTTGGTTGGAAGGCCAGAGGTAATTGGTGATGTCGTTGGGGGTGTTCGTGGGAACGAGGCGCGCTGCCGCCACGGTGCTTTTCCTTGCCTTGGCCTGCGGCGCTGCCGGGGCCGGTACGGAGAATTGGCGTTTTGACACGGCCAATGACGGCCTCGTCACGGCGTCGGTCTATGCCACCAACAAACTGATCACCGGAGGCGGCGCGCTGAGCTACAGCCCGGTGCTGACCATCGCTTGCCGGGCTGACGGCGAGCCGGCCTGGACCGAATGGCTGCAATTGAACGACGCGGTCTCCGCAAGCCGGAAAATCACCATGTCGGTGACCATCGACGGCGCCGGCAAATTCGACGAGAGCTGGTCCGTCGGCACGCGCGGCAGGCAGCTGATGCGCGACGGCGCCGATGGCATCAAGCGCCTCGTTCCGGCAAACCGCCTGCTGCTGTCATGGCGCTTCGGATTGTTGTCGGGGCGTGGCCAAGCCGATTTCGACCTCGCCGGCTTCGACGAGGCGGTCAGCCAGATTGCCGGCAGCTGCAAGACCGATCGGCCTTGATTTTAGAAGAGTGGCGATCTTTTGGGCTGTCGCCACTGGAAGATTGATCCGCGAGTGCGCGGCATCAGCATCGTTCTTTCCACAATTGAATGATTTCAAATTCCGGCCAGGATAATCGCCAGCGCCGTGGCGTTGCCGTCTCGCGAATACAAGACCTAGATCAGCAGCAGGCCCTTCATGCTGGAATAGCCCTTTCGCCCGATGATGATGTGGTCGTGCACGGAAATGCCCAGCCGCTTGGCGGCTTCGATGATCTCTTTCGTCATCTCGATATCGGCACGCGACGGCGTCGGGTCGCCGGAGGGGTGATTGTGGACCAGGATGATCGCGGTGGCCGACAGTTCGAGCGCGCGCTTGACCACTTCCCTGGGATAGACGGGCGTGTGGTCGACCGTGCCTGTCTGCTGCACCTCGTCTGATATCAGCGCGTTCTTCTTGTCGAGGAAAAGGATGCGGAACTGCTCGCGCGCCTCGAACGCCATGGCCGAGCGGCAATAGTCGAGGAGCTGCTGCCATGACGAGAGGATTTCGCGGCCCTGAACCTCGCCGCGCGCCATGCGCTGGGCGGTCGCCGCGACGACCTTCAGCTCGAGCGCCACGGTCGGGCCGATGCCCGTGACCTCCTGCAACAGGCCGACGGGCGCGCCGAGCACTTCGGCCAACGTGCCGAAGCGGGCCAGCAGCGCCTTCGCGACCGGCTTGGTGTCGGCGCGCGGGATCAGGCGGAAAAGCAGGAGTTCCAGCAGTTCATAGTCGGGCAAGGCATCCGGGCCGGCCGAGGCAAAGCGCTCGCGCAGACGATCACGGTGGCCGAGATAGTGAGGCTTTTCGGCGGGAGCCTGTCTGGCCTTCGTGGCTTGCCGCACTGGCACCACGGAGAAGAAACTCCGCTCGTCGTCATCGCCCTGTGTCGCCATGTGCCGCCCATCCAGCCCGAGCAATGATCGCTGATCCCCGCGAAACACTAGGACGGCGGGCGGGGGCGGTCGAGGTCTTTTCGGCGGCAAGGAATAAGTAAGCCACCGACCTCGACGCAATGTCGCGGCAATGGGGGTCGCGCAAGCTCACGGCATCGCCATTGATGGCCCCGCATTGGAGAACCAAGATGCCCAGCCTCGTTCGTATCCTGCTGTCCGTCGGGCTGTTTCTGAGCTTCAGCCCTGCAATGGCTGCCCTGGTGATCGATGCCGTACCCGCCGGTAGCCGCTCTGATCAGAACCTCCCGATCCATTTCATCCAATACGATGATCCTTGCACGGACGGCCGTTACAGCGACGGTAAGCTGCATAACTGCCGGGAGCTCCTGCGCATGCTGGACCGCCGGGAGCGTTATCGGGAACGGCACGACAATTACCGGCGCGAACGCTACGATCCCTGCATCAATGGCAGGGTTAGCGATGGCCGTCCGCGCAGTTGCCGGGAAATAATGCGCTGGCTACGAGATATGAATGAGGACGAAGACTGGCGGCCGCGCAAACACTGGAAATAGGCCGCTATTCAAGACCCTCGCCACGGCGTCCTAAATCGGCAGGCCGGGGCGGTCGAGCTTTTTGGGCGACAGCGTGAAAATCTCGCAGCCGGTGTCGGTCACGCCGATCGTGTGCTCATACTGCGCCGACAGCGAGCGATCGCGCGTCACCGCCGTCCAGCCGTCCGACAGGACTTTCACATGCGGCCGGCCAAGATTGATCATCGGTTCGATGGTGAAGATCATGCCGGCGCGCATTTCCACGCCTTCATTGGCGCTGCCATAATGCAGGATGTTGGGGGCATCATGGAACAGCTGGCCGACACCGTGGCCGCAGAAATCGCGCACCACGGAGCAGCGCTCCGCTTCGGCGTAGGTCTGGATGGCAGCGCCGATGGCGCCGGTGCGCGCGCCCGGCCTGACCGCGGCGATGCCGCGCATCAGACACTCATGGGTGACCTCGAGCAGGCGTTCGGCGGCGCGCTTGATCGTGCCGACCGGATACATGCGCGAAGAATCGCCGTGCCAGCCATCGAGGATGTAGGTCACGTCGATGTTGACGATATCGCCATCCTTCAGCGGCTTGTTGTCGGGAATGCCGTGACAGACGACATGGTTGATCGAGGTGCAGGACGATTTCGTGTAACCGCGATAGTTGAGTGTGGCCGGCAGCGCGCCGTTGTCCATGCCGAACTCGAAGACGAAACGGTCGATCGTGTCCGTGGTGACGCCGGGACCGACCATTGGCACCAGCTCGTCCAGGCAGCGCGCGGTGAGGTCGCATGCCTTGCGCATGCCGGCAAAGCCTTCCTCGCCATAGAGGCGGATCTGGCCGGTGTTTCTGAGCGGTGCAGTGGCGGCGTCGAGATAGGTGACCATTTTGTCCATATAGAAGGTGGCGCGCGGCAGGAGTGAGGCGCGTAAGTGGCACCAGATTTGGCACTTGGGGGCGAAAGGTTCAAGGAAGAACTGCCTGATGCGGTCTCAGCCGCCCGGATATTCGCTTGCCGAGGCAATGCTTTTCCGGTTTTTCGCGGCGTTGCTTTCCACTGCCGGGCCGCCTGGTGCCGGCAGGCTTTGCCTTTGCCGCTGCAGCAAAGCGGCGACTTTCCGCAGTGACGACACATTTCCGTGGCACAAAACGAACGAAGCAACTTTTGACGACGAACGGCGTTGCTGGGCGATGCCGGTTCGGGAGATGTCGAATGGACAGATTGCAATTCGAGGTGCCGGTGCGCATCGCACCAGGCTCCGGCTTGCCCGTCGAGGAAATCTACAGCGTCGAGCAGGCGCTCGATTTTCTGCAGGATTGGCCGGCACGCCGGCAGGGGCCGGTGTATCAGAAAGCCTTCAATGCCTGTTTCGGTGCCACGGTGGATGTGGTCGAGACCGAAGACGCCTGCCGGGCGTTCATGGCGTTCTGCCGTGTCACCGGACTGATGGCCGGCGACATGATGGTGCCGCGCAAGCGCGCCGGCGAGGCGAGAGCACTGCCGGCCTGAGGGCCGCCGGGTGAACCAGTTCGGGTTCGAAAGTACATGACAATTCGCGTGCGCGACGCATCGGCCGGTCACCGTTAAGCTTCCGTTTCCACCTTCGCTGTTAGCCATTGCTTGTTCGGCAATGGTTGATTCGTTGCGTCAGTTTCATGGTTCGGAAGATGTATCCAGAAAAAGTCCGTGCGTTCCCGATCGATCGTCAGCTATTCTTGGTCAGGGAAGTTGCCGCCAAGCTCGGCAATCTGCATGGCGAGACCGCTACCTCGTTCTGGAAGGCAAAAGCGACGGAGTTGCTCGATCTCGTTGTCGGGACGGGCAGGGACAGAACGGCAGCCAGCGACGAAGTACGCAGGTTCTTCCTGGCCGTGCAAAGAGAATTGTTGGCTGAGTCGAACGGTGAGTCCGTGCCAGTTCTTTCTGCCTGAAGCGGCGGACGCCGATCAGACGATGGCATCTCCGATCAAACAATGGCACCCCTGATCGAAAATGAGCCTAAGTTTTTAGCCATTCGTTCATATATGCGTGCTTTCTAATTGATCATGGTATTCAACTGCTTCACCCGGATACGGCTGACGGCGGCTGGCATAGGTCGCAGCAGAGCCGCGAACGTCGCCACCATCTTTGCCCTCACGCTGCCGATCGTTGTCGGTGCGGCGGGTTTTGGCGTGGAAACCTCCTATTGGTACTATAACAGCTTGAGACTGCAGGCCACGGCGGATGCCGCGGCCTATGCCGGCGCGCTGGAGCAGATCTCGGGTTCCGACACGCCGACGATTGTCGCCGCAGCGACCCAGTCGGCCGCGACGAATGGGCTCGGCGAGGGCACGATCGTCGTCAATACGCCGCCTGCATCCGGACCGAACACGGCCAAGAAAGCGGTTGAAGTGATCGTCGGCCAAAAGCTCAATCGGATGTTCACCTCGATCTTCACTCAGACCCAGGTTCCAGAACAGGCGAGGGCCGTGGCCCTCATCACCAATGCTTCGAAGGCCTGCATGCTGGCGCTCGATCCGACCGCCTCGCAGGCTGCCCTGTTCTCAGGCAACACCAGCGTGAAGGTCACAGGCTGCTCGGTGATGGCCAATTCGATTGCCTCGGATGCCATCAAGCTTCAGGGATCGGCGGGTCTCCAGGCCGATTGTCTGATCACGGCGGGCGGCGTCTCTCTCAGCAATCCCGTCACCACCGTTTGCGCGGCCCCGATCACCCAGGCGCTGCCTGCCGCGGATCCATTTGCCGGCCTGCCGGCCCCGGCGGCCTCGAACCCCTGTCAGAACGCCAACAAATCAGCGCTGGGCCCGGGTACATATTGCAACGGACTGAGCTTGAGCGGCAGCGTGACGCTGCAGCCTGGCGTTTATGTTATCCAGGGTGGCGATTTCAAGGTGAACGCGAACGCCAACGTCGCCGGCGATGGCGTCCTTATCTACCTCGCCGGCGGATCGCGTGTGTCGATGAATGGCAACGCCACGGTGAATCTGAGCGCGGCGACGTCCGGCACTTACTCGGGCGTGCTGATGTATGGCGACAGAACGGCCATCGGCGGACAGAGCACCTTCAACGGCACGGCAACCTCGCTGCTGACAGGCGCGCTCTATTTTCCCAAGCAGCAGGTCAATTATCTCGGCAATTTCTCCGGCCAGAACGGATGCACTCAGGTTGTCGCCGACATGATCCAATGGTCCGGCAACTCGACCATCAATCAGGACTGCACAAGTCTCGGAATGCGCGACATTCCCGCCACGCAATCCGTAGCGCTGGTCGAGTAGCCTTCCATGGGACGACCATCAGTGCCGATCCTGAGCGATGACACCGGCGTCGCCGCGGTCGAGTTCGCAATGGTGCTCCCTTTCCTGTGCGTGGCGTTGCTTGGCATCCTGGACGGCTGGTCCTATGTGACCAGCTCGCTGTCGATGCGCGCCGGCGTAAAGACCGCCGCGAACCTGATCATGGCCGGGTCGACCAATGATACGGCGACCCAGGCCGTTGCCATTGCGAGCTGGGAAAAGCGGCCGGCGGACGGCCAGGTCGCCCTAAGCCGGATTTATATGTGCGGGACTACCGTGGTCGACGCGTCCACTTTGTGCAGCGGGCCGAAGGCGCCCTCGGTCTTTGTTCAAATCCAGGCATCTGCCACCTGGCAGCCGCCCGTCACCTTCGGCGTCTTTTCCGCCTCCAGCACCATCGGCCACCTGGAGGTGATCCGTGTTCGGTGATGCGAGGGGCTTCAGGGCCGATCGATCGGGCGGAGCCGCGCTCGAATTCGCGCTGATCGCACCGTTCCTCATCATGCTGCTATTCGGAATCTTCGCCTTCGGCTGGTCGATGAATTCGGCCTCAAGCGTTCGGTACACGCTGGAGGCGTCCGCACGGTCCCTGCAGCTTAACAACACGCTGACTCAGGCCGACATCCAGGCGATCGCGACGCAGAAACTGCTTGCGCTGGGTCTGAAGGATGTCAACGTCACGATCGCCATCGATCCCGTGAGCGGCGGCTTTCGCATGGCGCACCTGACCGCTGCCTATGCGTTCGTCATAGACTTCCCGTACTTCAGTGCCTTTCCGATCAATTATGCGACGACCGTTACCGTGCCGCTGGTCGGCAGCTAGACGTGGGCTGTCCCTGCCATGTCGGCGAAGGACGTTTGGAACGGTTCCATTCCGCCCAGTAACAGGCTCTTTTGCCAGCGCGGGATTGTCGAAATTTTTATCCAAGACATCAAGAATCTTTAAACGTGTGCCCTTTACGAAAGCACGTATGGCCTCGTGGCGGAGCGGCTACGCTAGAGACTGCAAATCTCGGAAGCCTCGGTTCGATTCCGAGGCGAGGCCTCCAAAATCCCGATGCGGCTGGATCGTCGGTCCGGGACGGGATTGGAGCCGTCCCTGGTCCATTACGCATTACGCCGAGCGGTTCCGCTTGGGCGCAAAAAGCTCTAACGGAACAGATATCTCGACACCTCGGGGTTGCCGCGGCGCCACATCACGTTATCGAGGAAGTAGTGGTGTACGTTGATGAAAATCAACACGATGAAGAAGAACAGCGACGATCCAAGGACCTCCCGGTCATAGGGGACAATGGCGGTCAGCGCGGTCGGAATCAGCCAGAAGCCCAGACCACCGAGGAGGAGGCCAGCACTGATGAACTCCAGGAGCCGCACTCTGTAGGCCGGACCAAGAATCGACAGGATTCTGGATTGCAGAATTTTTTCGGCATCGCGCGCATCACGCTCGACATTGCTCTGATAGCGCCAGACCACCGCCAGGTACTGCAAGGAATGGAGCGCCGGCACTACGAGCAGCCAGAGCGGATTTGTCCTTACGATCAGAATCCAAAGATATAGCGACGCGCTGTAGGCGATGATGCCGTTATATGGCAGGCTGCCGCCATTCCTGGTCCAGCGATTGATCAGCATCACAACCGTGGCAGCCGTGGAAGCGGCCGCGGCCGAGAGTGCAATCGCGTTGAGCCATGCAGGGGTGGCAAACGTGTAATATTCCAGCCCCAGGTATTTTCCCTGGCTGACCGCCGTGTTCGTCTGAAGCCACGCGAACAGCCAAACGGCATAGCTGTTGACCAGCAGGATTTTCTTGTCCGGATCGGTGAAGAACCGGCGCTTCAGGACGGCATCCACCATCAACATGCCGTAGCCTTGCTTGACGTAGTGCCAACCCACGAAAAAGAACATCGCGTTGGTTGCATTCCCCAAGAGCCGGGCGTTAGCCGTTATCGAGCCATAAGCGAAAAATGCGCCCATGAGCAGGGGAACGACGATGCCGGCGAAGATGTAGCGGATCTGCAGGTTCCTGTCGTATCCGTCGCCACGCAGCTTCCGCCCAAAATTACGGTAGAAGAGTTGGTAGGAGTGGGCGAAGTGCGGATAGTTGATCAGATAAGCCAGGAAAAGCATCGTCGCCGCAACGAGCCCTTCGTATCTCAGCGGCACGAAATACAGCACGGGCAAAATCAGGAATGCGCTGCCGCCAAGCATCAGAAAGTCCGCGAGCGGACCAAAGAGATATTTTGGAGGCGTTGCCGCAGGAGCGCGTGTATCCGCCGAAAGGTGAACTGCCATGTGAGCGCTCCCTTACGGTCCATTTAACCACCGGCCCGTTTGCTCGACAAGGTCGAGAATCCGAGCGGTCACCGCAACAGGCTTGAGCATCGGCCGCAACGGACGCCGTGATCCTCAAATTGTCGATGCGGTGCCGCCCTGCCAAATCTGCCGGGCACTCGCTGTGTAGAATCGGGAAGGAGAGACCGAGGCCTGAAAAATCTGGTACGCCCAAGGGGAATCGAACCCCTGTTACCGCCGTGAAAGGGCTTCTAAGCCGTCCAGCGCTGTCCATTCATATTTCCTGAACCCGTTGTCCTGTAAGGCTTTGCATCCAGTTATGTTTGTGCTTGTCCAATACGGTCTACGCCTGTATATTGGACAAATAGTTGGACACGGGACGGGCGGGATACCTTCATGGCAAAGCGAGTTCGTGATGCGACACTGGACAGCAAGGATGCTCGGGCGAAGCTCAAGCCGCGCGGCAAACCATATTACAAGAGCATCGGCGCAGGGCTTCACCTTGGCTATCGGAAGGGCAAGGATGCGGGGCGTTGGGTCGTTCGCATGTATGTCGGCGATCAAAATTACCGCGTCGAAACAATAGCCGATGCCGACGACCAGTTGGACGCGAACGGCTCGACACTGCTGACCTTCTGGCAGGCGCAGGATAAGGCCAGGGAACTCCACAAGGCTATGTCTGGTGATACCGGCAAGGTTGCGGGCGCCTACTCCGTCCAAGTTGCCATTGAGGATTATCTGCTTTGGATGGAAGGCAATCGGAAATCCGCAAAGGATGCGCGTTACCGCGCCGAAGCGCTGATTTTGCCCGAACTTGGCAGCGTCGACGTCTCGAAGCTTACGGCCAACCAAATCCGGAAATGGCATCGCAAGGTTGCGACAACCGCGCCGAGGCTCCGCACCAAGGCGGGCAAAGAACAGCGGTTCAAAGATCTCGGGGAAGATGCGGACGCAACCCGCCAGCGCCGAGCAACAGCCAATCGCGTCCTGACCACTCTCAAAGCCGCCCTGAATTATGCATGGCGGGAAGGTAAGGCAACTTCAGATAGGGAATGGCGCCGCGTCGAACCGTTCGAAGATGTCGAGACGGCCCGCGTTCAATACCTCTCCATCGCCGAGGCGCAGCGCCTTGTGAACGCCAGCGGCGGCAAGTTCCGGGATCTTGTACAGACCGCATTACAGACCGGCGCCCGCTATAGTGAGCTTGCACGGCTGCGTGTGGAAGATTTCAACGCCGATGTCGGCACCCTAACCATTCGCGCCAGCAAATCCGGCAAGGCGCGCCATGTGGTGCTGACCGACGAAGGCGCAGAGCTTTTCAAGCAGCTCACTGCCGGCAAGAATCATGGCGACCTGGTGCTGACCACCGAAGCCGGCGGGGTATGGGAAAAGTCCCATCAGTTCCGGCCGATGAACGAGGCTTGCAAGAACGCCAAGATCGTTCCGGCGATCGGCTTCCACGGCTTGCGGCATACTTGGGCAAGCCTTTCCGTCATGAACGGAATGCCGCTTCTGGTGGTGGCGAAGAACCTGGGGCACACTGATACGAGGATGGTGGAAAAGCACTACGGTCATCTGGCGCCGTCCTATGTGGCCGATGCGGTGAGGGCAGGGGCGCCACGGTTCGGCACAGTGCAGATAACCAACGTCGTTTCGATGGGAGGGGCATGAAATGCCGTCCTTCTGGAAAACGCCGCGTGAGATTTTCCGAGCCACTTTCGAACGCGAGGCCATGGCCGAAGTGGACGGGAAATATGTGTCAGCGCACAAACTGCATGACAAATGGCACCAGGTGCTCTTGCAAGAGGCCCGTGTCTGGGAAGCTTCGGGGATGCAGCCTGAAGATCTGCCCGTCTATGAGGCGACCGTCGCGCCGACGAAGGAACTCATAGCAGCATCGAACGCCGAGACACTTCGATTGATGCTTGACCTTGCCGCGCGTGGCAAATGGTTTGCTGTCGGTCGCCGTGTTGCTGACAAGGACGAAGAAGCTATCCCCGCTCGATATTGGCCGTTCCTCGAACTGGACATGAAAAACGCCACAGCCAAAGGCGAGGGCATGCAGTTTCGTGCATTGCGGTGCGCCTTCATCGCCGACGTTCCGGCGGATGATCCGATCCGCACAGAAATTGAGCGCGCCAATTCCATGCAACCAGCATTGCCGACCAAATCGGCAACTGTTGCCCCGGCGGCGCGGCGGCGAGGGCCTGCACCGCAAAAGCTTCTCGGTGTGAAGGCGGCGATGGCCGATTTCGACCGGGCCATTCTCGACGCCATGACCGAGGAAGCCATGGTCGCGCAGTTTAAAGCTTCCCGCGATACTTGCCGCCGCGCTCGTCGGGAATTGTCGGAGTTTAAGTGAAACTATCTACCACCATCGACAATTAGCGACAGTGGAAACTGCCGTCCATCTTGGGCCTGTAACAACACAGGGAAACCCAAATGGACTACTCTTTCGAAGCTTACAGCATTCCCGAGTTTTGCGCCGCTCATCGGATCAGCCGCGCGACGTTTTACAATCTCGTCAATGATGGTCATGCACCGCGCACCATGAAGGTGGGCGCCCGCGTCCTGATCTCCAGGGAAGCGGCGGCGGATTGGCGCAAAGCCTGCGAACTTGGCGCGGCCAAGGCGGAGGCCGCATAATGCAGTTCGATCTCAATCCCGACCAGCAAGTCCAGCACGCAGCCGAATGGCTCGCCGGTGGCGGCAAGACCGGCGCGGCAACCGTTCCTGAGTTGCGCAGCCGCTTCGGCATCACGGCACCCCAGGCAATCGAGGCCATTCGCCTCGCCAACGCCCTTCGTTTGGCGAGGGCGCATTGATGACCTTCAGCGATGACATGATCGAAAAGGCCTCTTGGTTCATCGCCTATGCTGGCGAAGGCCGGACCCATTGGACCACGCGGGAGATGCTGGCGCAGCGCTTCAAACTGACACCGGACGAAGCGTTGACGTTGTTCAAGATCGTGAAGGGAGGCATCAGCAATGCAGACGCCTCTTGAAAACGAGGCCGCCGCCCCGATTGCAGTCGGGAACGGCGGCAAAGGAAGGTTGACGCGTAAGTCTAACGCCGACCGCATTACGCCGCAAGAGAGGTGGAAGCGCGCCAACCCGAAAAAAGTCTGGGCTCAACAGTCCTTGCGGAGTGCCTTGAAGCGGGGGCTGGTCATTCAGGAGCCGTGCAGGGTCTGCGGCAATCTCGATGCCGAAGCACATCATCCGGACTATGACCGGCCGATGGATGTGGATTGGCTTTGCCGGCGTGACCATCAGGCAGAGCATCGGCGCCTTCGGTGCGAGGCAGCCGAATGAGCGCCCGCAGCTTCACCAAGGTAGCGCCGGCCGTCTGGCGCTCCCGGCGGTTTATCAGCTTGCCGGACGAGGCGAAGGTGGGATTTCTCTATCTCCTCACCAATGCCCATGTGACGAGTGCCGGGGTCTACGACCTCCCGCCTGGGTACGCTTGCGCGGATCTCGGCTGGACTGATGCGGCGTATGAGAGCGCACTTCGCGAGCTGGTCGAGGTTGAGTTGATCGACCGCGACCGCGACGTGATCCTCATAGAACGCTGGTTCAAGCATAACCCGCCGACCAACGATGACCACGCCATAGGCACACGGCGCCGCCTCCAGGCAATCGAGAGCGACCGGTTGCGAGAGAAGGCCGTCGCGGGCTTCGATGAGGTCAACGCGGCTCGTATCGAACGGGAAGCACAGAAGGCAGCGGACAAGGCCGCAAAGGCCGCTGGAATGTCCAGATCGGTGGCTGAGACCATCGGAACCACTTCGCGTCTGATGGGCACTCGATTGATGCGGGGTGGCCAATGAGACCCTGTAGACACCCTGTAGTGACCCTGTGCACACCCTCTGTAGGGGTAATTTTACACCCTGTGCCAGGGTGTGCACACACCAAGACCAAGACCGAGACCTTAGACCGAGACCTGAGACCGGCTCAAATCGCAAAGGCCCAACCCGCCATCAGCGCCGCAAGAGGGCTTTGGAGAAAGAGGGAGCCAGGATCGAACGTCGGCTCGCGTCAGGAAACTCGCTGGCCTAATTGGAAGAACTGTATCAACGCCGAAATAAGATCTTCCGCCGTTTCGGAATCGAGCTGCAACTCGATCACCTCGTCGTCGTCGCCAACAAGTTCCACGCTGCCAACAAGCGGGTCTTTCGAGACGACTGTCAGATCGTTTCCTTGGTATTCGGCAGCCACGTTCGTCCTCCCTCAAAAGCTTGTCTGCGACGGCGCCCCGAAGAGCCTACATGTTGCTGGCTGCGTGATGCTGAGGCGGAGCCGGTCTGTTCCTGGCGGGCCGGGGTTTGATGTGAACCGGCCTATTGGCGAGTGTTTTCACCATCGGCGAGTTTACGTGCTGCTTAGCAGCTACGCGCTCGCGTTTCACCAGCTTGGCGACAAAGCTCCGCACCTCGAACATAAAGGGCTCCTCCCAGACGCCCTCCCGCACTGTGAAGCTACGCTTCTTCAGGACGTTCGCAAAGGAATTTCCCGACCGCCGGCTCGGCCCCCGAGTTGGTCAGCTGCCAAATGCCAGCCAGCGGCGAATGCGCCGCCGTCCGAAGCCTCCAGAGCCGCTTGCCTCAGCCATCCTGGCAACCGCTTTCTCGACCAGCCGAGCCGATGCATCCGTGTGTGCGGCTTGCTCCGCCAACTGTCGGCGAAGCGCCGATATCCTTTTTGCCCGATCTGTGTCGGGCATTGTCGGAGTGTGAAATTCGGAATTGTAGATCATAGCACCACCTCAGCCCATGTTGCCGGTCTTGATCTTCGTCAGGTGCTCTCTGGCTTCACAGACACGTCTGTGCGCGCCTCGTATCGTGTCACAGAGGGTAAGGTCGATGCCCACGCCGTAGCGCTTGTCCTGCATCCGCTCGACACGTTTGAGCTCGGATTCAGCTTGGCTCACGCTCAGCCTGGCCTTGGCAAGCTCCAGATCGAAAAGTTCAAGCATTGTTTCGCGTCCGTTGGAATCCCTTCCATTAGGAAACCCTCATATTCTGCTTTGGTTCCTCGTTCCCTGCTTGCGATGGGGAGCGTATGACAGCGCCCGATCCGCAACTGGAAGCCTACGTCGCAGCCGCAGAAGCCGCGCTGGCGGACCTACGTCGCTACGTCAGGAGCGAGCCAATCCCCATCGTACAAGAACGGCCGGCACCCTTTCCGGAGCCCGATCGCCGCCCCGAACTGATCGGCAGGGACTGGATTGAATCCGGAGAAGCGGCGAGCCGATTCAACATCTCGAAATCGAAAGTCCGAAGGTTGTGTCGGGATGACGACCGGCTGTCGTGGAAGGTGGTTGGTCGCTGGTACGTATCTGTGCCTGGGATGAGGGTGACACTGGGCTTCGAGTAGCGTGTACGTTTTGGACGTTTTGAACGTTTCCGCCTGTTGGGGATGGACGTTTCGAAGCTCACTCTCTGTGGCATCGAAACCCAACAAAAGGCGAGTGCGCCGTGATCCAAAACATCCTTAAGACCATCCGTGGCCAGGCAAAGAGCGTTGCCGATCTGGAGCGCGCACTTGGTCAGATCGACATCCCCGGGCTCGAAGCTGATGCCGATAAGCTGGAGGGAGATCGGCGCATCGCACTGCTGGATGGCACCGACAAGGATGTCGAACTGGTCGAGCGCAAGATCGAGGTCGCCAACCGTGAGGTCGAGCGCGCCTATGCCGCCAAGGCCGAACTGGAGCGCAGGATTGAGCAGGCCCGCAATTCGGAGGCAGACCAGGACAAGGTTGCTCGATACCAAGCCGCCAAAGCCCAGGCTGATGCAGCGGCCAAAGCGCTGGCGAAGGAATATCCCGAGATTGGCCGCAAGTTCGTAACGCTGATCAAGACGGTGATCGAGGCGCGAACCGCAATCGAACAGGCAAACCAGAATCTCCCCGATGGTGTGTCGCCGCTGCTCGATCCAGAGTTCGCCGTCCGTGGCAGGCATGGCGAGCCGGAGCGAACCCTCAAAACTGAGGAGGTCGCACTCTGGTGCTATGCCAACTCATCGGGCATCCAGGTCCTCCCTCCGGAGAAGCAGCTAGAATTGGACGCTCGCTTCAAAGGCTCGGATCAAGGGACGGTAAGTAGCGATAGCAGCGGAGGCCACACCAGCGTTGTAAGGCGTCGACTCACCAAGCGCTCCTATCTACCCGCATCCCAGACCGAGAGGCCCGACAGCATCCTCACCATCAAGATGCCGGGGCTGAAGATAGGCGACGTGCCATTCTGGCAAGCACTGCCTTATTCGGATCTGGGTTCAGTGCGAGCCAATCTGGACAAGATCGCATCAATGCGCCCCGCACCAGCGGTGAACGATAGCGAGATCCGCATCGAGTATCACGAGACCACAAGCGCCGACCCTGCCATGGCAGAAGCGGCCGAGTAAGCACCGATGGGCATGTCCTTTGGGTATCACACCATCAGGCCGGACGGTGAAAGCTGCCCGGTCCTACCAATCGCTTGCGCGTTTCTCGTCATGACGCGTGAGCACAGCAGGCAGGACGGCGTTTGGTTCCGCTGCCCTGCCTGCACCTCAGATTGCCATTGCGTTCCTGTCAGTCCGCAACGGCATAGGGCCGAGAGCTTCACAGCGGTTGATCTCGGCCCGCTCAATTCGGGTTGCCACTGTGCCGGCGAAGATCGGCAGACTGGCGGCAAGGGTCGGATGATTGCGGGTGCATCGTCCGGCCCGCTCCCACAACTCCAAGGTACTTCCCAGCTCATAAACCGTATGCGGGGCGGCGTAGCACATCGCACGTCTAGGGACAGGATTTCAAACTTCACTTCCGTTTCCGTTTCGAGGCCGAGCCCATGAATTTGGCGACGTTGACGGTTTCGGCGCGGCAATTGGGCGATGTCCTCGACCTTACGGACAGGCGCGTTCGTCAGCTTGCCGAGGAAGGTGTGTTCGACCGCGTCGAGCGCGGGCAATACCCTTTGGCCGCTTCAGTGCAGGCCTACATCGCCACCATGGAGGCGGACGAGTCGGACGAACTTCGACGCGAGCGTATCGGCTTGATGAAAGCCCAACGGCGCCGGCTTGAGCTGGATAACGAATTCAAGGAATCGACTGTCGACGAGATCGACTGGCAGGAGTCCGTCATCGGCGTCCTGGCGGCATACTGGCACCTAAGGGCGATCTTGGTTTCGACCTGGCTGCACGACGCCATGAGCCAGCACGGGTTGCAGAAGGATGCAAAAATCATCGCCGGCAATGTCCACAATTGGATGATTGCCAGCCGGCACGAAATCGAGACCGACCTAAGGAAGGCCGCGCAGGAAGCGCGCCGCCAGAAGATCACAATCAAGACGTTCGACGAACTCGCCCGGTTGCTGGCCAAGATCGGCGCGGCAAGCATCGCGGGCGTAGCAAAAGAGGAAGACACATGATCCCCAACACCTTCGCTGCCCACTGGCGCCGCGCAATCGAAAGCGGCGATGCATCCGGCTTCAAAGACCGTGAAGACCTCGTCGGCTTTTTCACCGCAACGGGCGCCAATACCGGCGCTTATGACACGTTCATGAAACTGACGGACGACGAAAAGGACCACGTGGTCGAAATGCGCAGCCGCTATTCCGGCGAATCTCTTGAGGCTGCAACTCGCGCTCACGCCAAGCGGAGCGAGGCGGCACAGGCCATCATTGCCAAGAACAGGGCCAATCTTGGCGGTGGCGATCCCGCTGTTGCTGCGGCTGCCGCCAAGGTTCCCGAAAAGTCGAAGGTGAGCGCTTGGGACCGCGCCATCGCTGCCACCAATGAAAAACTGGCGAGGGGCGTCTGATGGCTGCTTTAACTGAACGCCAGCCGACTGGCGCATTCTTGCTTTACGACGCGAGCAAAATGGGCATTACGCGTGGAAGCGCCGTCGCTGGCGGCAGTTTCGCAGTCGGCGAAGTTCTGAAGATGACGGCGAACCAACTCGTCTCCTACGACGGAACCGGCACCGTCGTCGGTATCGCTTTGTATGCGGCCCGAGCGGGCGACTTTGTCACCTACATCGCCGGTTTCGCTGAGATAAACGGCAATCTCGTGACGTCGACCGAACAGACGGATGGCACGGTTCTTTCCGGTGCTATCGCTGGTCTCGCCGCCAAATACATCATCATCCGCCGCTAGAAATAAAGGGCGCAACACTAATGGCAAAAACCATCACCCAGCGCATCGCGCTCGACGGCGGCAACGATATCAAGGCGCAACTTCTGGCATTGGGCGCGGCCGGCGAGAAAGCTTTCAAGCAACTTAAGGCGGCGGTCGACAAGGCGAATTTCGACAAGTTCACAGCGAGCCTTTCGAAGGCGCGAACTGACCTCGCAACCGTCGGCAAGAACCTGGCCCTGCTGGGTACTGGACTCGCGGCGGCGGCCGGCGGCGCTGGTGCGGCAGTGCTGGGGCTCGCCAAGTCCGGATCCGAAGCGGCCGACGCTGCCGGTAAAGCGGCACAGAAAACCGGCTTGCAGATCGATGCTTATGGAAAGCTCGAATTTGCGGCCAGCCAAGCCGATGTCGGTAACGAGCAATTCGTCTCTGGCATGTCGAAGTTGAACAAGGCGATTGCGGAAGCGGCGGCGCTGGGCACCAAGGCGGCAACCGCTATCAATCAGACTGGCGTGGAGGTGATCCGCTTCGGCGCCAAGGCCAAGGATGCTGCGACTTCGGCAAAGCCGGTTGCCGACATCTTCACGCGGCTGGGCGTCAACATCAGAGACGCGAACGGCAAGCTGAAGACCAACGAACAGATTTTGCTCGACGTCGCTGACGCCTTCGCCAAGCTGCCAGACGGCGCGCTGAAATCGGCTCTGGCAATCGAGTTGTTCGGCAAGGCTGGCGCGGAATTGCTGCCGTTTCTCAATGCCGGCAAGAAAGGTCTGATCGATCTCGGCAAGGAAGCCAAAGCCCTGGGAATAGTCTTCAGTCCCGAACAGGTCGCGGTCGCGGAAGATTTCAACGATACGCTGGCATCGCTCGGCAAGTCGATCAAGGGCACGCGCATTCAACTCGGGCTGCTGTTCGCGCCGCTGTTCACCACGCTTGCAGCGGGGCTGCGCGACGAGATCAACAAAAATCGAGACGCCATCGTCGGTTTCGGGCAGCGGGTGGCCAGCCTCACCGCTGGCGTGCTCGGGGATCTTCTACACCTCCTGAGCGGCAACTCGCAAAACATCAAAAGCCCTTGGATCCGCGAGTGGTCGGCAGCAATCATCCAGTTCGGCAATGATGTCGCGGGCGTTTTCAATGGCCTGGTGTTGCCTGCCTTCAAGTTGCTTCGTGAGGGCGCACAATTCGTCGCCGATCAAATCAACCGAGTTTTCGGCACCGACATAACAGCCGGTGAGCTTGCGCTTGGCGCTGCCGTGCTATCGGCCGTCGGCGCCTTCGCCGCGCTCGGGTCGACCATCGCGGCTGTTGTGGCGGGCATCGGGTTCCTGGCCGGTCTTGTCGGCGGAATTCCGTTGGCCATTGCTGCGGCTGCGGTCGGGGCTGGCATCGCCATAGGCGTGTTCTGGGCCGATATTCAGGCCGGCGCCGCCGCTGCGTGGCAGTTCATCACCGAAGGCGCTAGCGCGGCCTGGGAGGCGATCGTACAGGGCGCGTCTGACTTGTGGGCGCAGATCGTCAATGCCTTCCAGGGGGGCCAGCAACAGGCCGTGGATGCCTTCAACGGCATTGTCGAATCTATCGTCTCAGCCTGGAACGGCCTTGTCGATCGCCTGGGATCGATCGCGCAACAGATCGTTGACACCATCGCCAACTGGTTTGGCACCTTGCCGCAACGGATCACTGCAGTCTTCAACAGCCTGGTTAGCATCGCCAGCAGCGTGCTCAGTCGCGTCTCGTCGCTGGTCGACAGCATCGTCTCGAAGATCCAGGCGGCGATCAGCGCTGCGAAACAGCTTGTCGGCCTTGGCGGTTCGTCCGGATCTGGTGGCGATTCCTCGTCCGGATTTGCATCTGGCGGCTTCGCCAGCGGCCCGGGCGGCCCGAAGGGCGACAAGATCCCGGCATGGCTGTCGGATGGCGAGGCGATCACTCAGACACCGGCTGTGAATTACTATGGGCGCGGCTTCTTCGCTGCACTCAACGACATGCGCATTCCACGAGAAAACCTGATGAACGCTCTTCGCGGCTTGCGCGGCTTCAGCCTCGGCGGCTTTGCTGACAGCTTCAATCGCTCGATGGCAATGCCGAGCTTTGCTGGCGGCGGTTTCGCGGACGTGAAGCTCGCGCCTGCCTCCGGCTTCTCCGGCAAGACCGTGAACGTAAGGCTTCAATACGGCACGAGCCCGCAGGATGTCATAGACCTGATCGGGCAGTTTGATCCTGTGCAGCGGCTTCAGCAGTTCGCCCTCAGTGAAGCGACGGCCAGCGCCGGCCGCAGGCCAGGTAGGAGATGAAAATGTCTGACAAGGAAACGCCAGAGAGATGGTGGGCGCCGCCGGCCGAGCACGTCGCGCGCGTCGAGCAGAACCGCCAGGACTTCATGAAGCAGTTCGGCGACTTCGAAGCGGCGGCATGTGATGGCTTCTGGCTGGGCAGCTCGCCAGATGGCCAATACCTTGCGCTCCAGTTCGATCGGCCGGACGGAACCATTGAGCGGATCGCGATCCATTGGCAGAACGTCGATTCGTTCTTCACCGAGCTTGCCGGAGCGATCGAATACGTGGGGACGCGACAACTCGCCAACGTCAAGCCGGGCGGGTCCGCATGAAGCCGGCGCTCGCCCTCATTGCCTCTTGCGCCATCGTGTTGGCGCTGGCGTGGCCGTTCTAACGGTTGCGCTTCGGTCTTTTGTCCGGCGGCATCCACCAATCAGGCGGATCATATTCCTTTGGGCGTCTAATGAACCCGCCACCGAGACTCGGGACAAGTTGGGGGAGCAAAGAGCGTTCAATCTGGTCTTTGCTGATCGTAAATGTCAGATCGGCGTAAGCATTTGCCTTGTCTGGCGGGGAACGATTGGGTGGTGCCACCACTACCAGTCTCTTTTCCTTGAACCGTTCCTTAAACACCCGCGCAGTGGCCGCTTGATCGGAATCGGCGCTTACTAGGAATGCCCAATCATAAATGTCATCAATCCCGTCCATAATCAAAGAAAGCGCTACGTTGATGTCGGATTGCTTCTCAGAGTGCCGGCCAAGTTCTTCGTTAAAGATGTAGTGCCCTTCGATAACCTGGACGCCGCTCGCGATTTGAGCATTGTTAAACGTTCTGTGGCGTCCGATTGTGTCGGCTCTGTGCATCTGCATAGCTGTGCAAAGCACCACCTTTTGAAGAGCCAGATCGTGGGGAGCACATAGCAGTTCAGACAGTCGCCAGAGGTTACACCATTTGAGAAACGGCTCGCTCATTTCACGAATAGGATGATACAAATTGAAGCCGTCGATGTATGCGGCCGCCCGGTTTGCAACCTTCCCCCCTTGATTTTCCCCCACGGTTCCCTTACCTTTTTGGCAACAACGTCCCGCTGTTTTCAGCGGAACAGCCCCAGCGCGAGGCCTCGGCCGGTGTCTGGGGTTTCTTTTTATCTCGCGATTCGTGAACTTGGCAAACGCCCGCTGACCTGCCCAGTCTTTAAGTCGGCTTATCGACTAGCGGCCTTTTGCGCTTCGGCGGCACTCGCGTAGATTCCCGATCGGAACATTAGCGTCATCTAACGGTTCTACCTATGCGATGTGTTCCCCGGACCCTATGATCGGCAAAGAGCGATGGCAGTGGTGTTGGCTTTTGATTTCGTCCATTTTCTCGGGTTGACCGGGGACGAACTGCTAGTCGACGTCCTATCGGTCGCAGCGTGCTTGCTGCTTTTTGATACTGTGGCGCCCCGCCGCCCATATCGATAGGAAGCGGCGTCGCGGTCGCGTCCGGGCAGGATCGCAGCCCAGGTGATCGTCATCTCGAAGTCGGCCGGCTAACCGATCCAGACAAAGCAGCCCGCTGGGCTACGCCCGGCAGCTTTTTAGTGTTCTGGTCGGGAACAGCTCGACCAGTCGCAAGTTTCGGCGAAGGCGGCGGCGCGTCCGGGTCTTTCGCGACGCTGGCCGGCCCGCGCTCTACAGTGGGGTGGGGTGCGGGCCTCAATGGAACATAAGTCAGAGACAAAGGTTCGGGAGCCAGCCGCCCACTCCGGCGGCTCTCCACTTCTGTCAGCTGCCCGCTGGCTCCGGCCGGCGGGCATTTTGTGCGCATGTGGGAACTTGGTATTTCTCGGCAAGTTCGAAACGTGGCAGCTCCCCGCTGCTGGTCAGGATGTCCCCCTGACCGGGCCCGCTTTCCCCGCCCGTACTGCCAGGAGGCGGGCCCACGGGGTGGCGGGCGTTCTGCATCTCGTTTATCATCGTCCTTCATGGGGATACTTCGACCACGGCAGAAGCCAAAAAAAGCTTACCCGAACAGCGACCGCTTCTCCGAAGACGGCCAGCATCTTTACAGCGCGTATGCGCCAGCAGCAGCCCGCAAAGCGGCGCGTCGCAGGTATGCCAGGACTGGATCGGCGGGTCTCATCGCTGCAGCAATTGTGCTGGCGGCCATTTGGTGGTTCGTCTAGCTGGTCAGCTTTCTCCACTTGGGGACGATGATCGCCTCGGACTGTCAATTAGCGGAACCTCAACGTTCACTGTTGAGCTTTATCGCTCCATCTTTAAAAATCATTGGCGCGGATATTCATCGATGCGCGGAGCGTCGTTCGATATGGCGCTTCCGCATAGACAATAAGTTCAACTTCGAACTCGACAGGAACGATCTCCGGCGCGTCGTTGTGGAAAGTGATGTAGACCGTGACGTCGGCAAAGGGTGGCGGTCCGTTGCGATCCTCCCACCCAGGAATGCGCACGATGCCCTTGAGTGTTCCCATCCTTGTGTCCCGCTCTACCGGCGTTCCGGAAATCGAAACCTTCGACATCGCCATCCCAGCTGCAAATTGGTTTTCGTCCATGCGCACGGCTAAAACGTCAGACGGAAACCGATTCCAATTTACTACGTGAAGAACCGCATCCTCGAGGCTGTTGATGACGTGAGCGGCGCTTAGGGTTGCGGGCGCGTAGCCCAGGGCAAATTCCGTCTGTCTACGCTGCTCCCGTAACTGACCCAACAACGGCCGGACTGCGATCGCCGCCGCGATGGCGGCCATCCATCCGCTCGCTGCGCCGATCCATTCTCTGGCGCATATCGCGCCACCTTCTCCGTCACGGCAAATGGTCGAATAGTCTGGCCAGATCCTTGAAAGCAGCAGGGCGGCCACGGCGACGGCGGCAAAGCCCGCTGGGACACGCCAGCCTAAATCGTCGTTCCTCTGCGTCATGTGAAAGGCATAGCACGAGCGGCTGCTTGAAAGCTTCGTCGAAAATCTAAAATCCGCGCAGGCCGCCCTTCGGTGGCTGGAAGGATAAGCGGAACCTAATATCTCCCGGCGGCTTATGCCCCGATGAGCACTCGCGGCGCCAATTTCCTCGACCGGTGGATGGCAGAGCATCTGCCAAATGCGATCACGGATGATCCGATCGCGGCGAGCGACCTCGCCGACGAGGCAATGCGGGCGGCCGAGCGCGAGGGCATCGACCCGGCGGAGATCACCGACGAAGTCGGCAGCGTCTTCGAAGTCATTCTGGAGGCGATGCAGCACCGCGATGGCAGCTTGGCCGACTGACTCGCGCCCATCATGGATTTCCGTCCTCGCTGGATTTCCGCTTTGGAAATGCGATCACCTTCGCCTCAGGCTCTGGCTCCAGCGGCTCATGACCGGGCCGCTCATGCCAGAAGACTTGCCGCAGATCGCGTTGGTCGACCCGCTGACCGCAGTGCGGGCACTTGTAGAAGTGCAGATGCTCTTCAATGTGCCTCCCTCCATGCAATTTGCCGGGAATCGGGGGGCCAAGGTCAGATAGCTTCGTCATGCGGGTGGCAACATCCGGCCACGCCAAACGTTCCGGAACTATTTTAGCTAAAGCTTATTGAATCGACGGTGGTCGTGAGTGAGTTGATGCGTCTGAAGTTTGTTAAGCCAATGGAGCCCGAACTGGTCGATACCCCGCCACAAGGCGATGAGTGGATCCATGAGATAAAATTCGATGGGTACAGGACCCAGGTCATCAAGGATGACGACGGGATTCGGCTGATCACCAAAAACGGCTATGACTGGACCGGCCGCTATATCCAGCTTGCCGGCGAAGCAGCAGCGATCGAAGCGAAAGACTTCATCATCGACGGCGAGGCGATCACCATCAACGAAGCCGGCCTGTCTGACTTCCATGCAATGCAGTCAGCCGTCACCAGCCGAACGCCATCTCGCGACCTCTATCTGGTGGCGTTCGACCTCCTGCACCTCAATGGTCACGATTTGCGCGACATGCCGGTGGAAGACCGCCGCGACATTCTCCAGGCATTGATCCCGACCGGCGGCCGCATCCAGTTCAGCGAAGCAATGCCGGGGACCGGCGATGCCGTTTATCACCTTGTCGACCAAGCCGGCCTGGAGGGCATGGTTTCAAAGCGCAAGGACAGTACATACCGCAGCGGGCCGACGATGAACTGGCGCAAGATCAAGTGCTATGCCGAAAAGGAAATGGACATCATTGGCGTGCAGCGTGAGGCGGGGAAACCCGCGATGGTGCTCATGGCCGACAAAGGCCGCTATGCCGGTGGCGCCTTCGTCACTTTCAAGGCTCACAAACGGCAAGCGTTATGGGATCGCGTGCAGGGGAAGGTCGGCGGACCTGTTCCAAAGGGGCTTAAGAGCGACAAGGCAGAATGGCTGAAGCCGGGTCTGGTCGGCCGCGTGCGGTTCCTGAAGGGCGAGGAGAAGCTACGTCACGCCAAGCTGCTCGATTTCCGGGATAAGCAATAGCCAACGCTTGCCTGCCGTCAGGAAGGCGGAGGCTGTCGGCGAGGGCGGCGCGATCGAGTAGCCGTCCCGAAGTAGACTCTTGCCTTTCGGGTCCCTATCTCTGGTGCATGTGCGGACGAGTTTTCGTGAAAACCACAATCCCTGACATGGTTCGTCGGTTCGAATTCGCCCATCCTGGCGAGGTCGAACGGCTGGGCAACAGCTTTCCTCTCTGGAACGGCGCGCCAAGCCTGACCTATCCGATCATCATCCGAGAAGAGCTGTCGACCAGCATGGCCGGCTTTGTTTCGGCTCGCTGGGGTTTGGTCCCCGGTTGGGCTCGGGAAGGTGGCGGCCGCCCGCCACCTGTCAACGCCCGCTGCGAGACGATCGCCAGTAATGGCTTGTTCCGCAAGGCTTACAATGCGCGCCGCTGCCTGGTGCCCGTCGACGGCTATTTCGAATGGCAGAAGCTGGACGCGTCGGGCAAGAAAAAGCAGCCCTACGCCATCGCGATGAAGTCTGATGAGCCCTTCGCCATGGCGGGCATCTGGGAAGAGTATGCCGACAAGGTCACCGGCGAACTGGTGCGGACCTTTGCCATTGCCACCTGCGAGCCGAATTCGCTTATGGCGACCATCCACGACCGCATGCCGGTGATCCTGGCGCCGGCCAACTACATGCGCTGGCTTGGGCCGGAGCAAGACCCTCGCGATCTGATGAAGCCTTTCCCGTCCGATCTGATGAAGATGTGGCCGATCGACAGCAAGGTCGGTTCGCCGCGCAACAACACGCCCGATATCATCGACGAGATCGGTCGCGGGCCTACTGATCTGTTTGAGGTCTAGGTTCTGCCGTTCGTGAGGTGCGTCTCGATCTTGCTGAGCGCCTTCCGAATGACGTCGACCGCCTGCAAATTGAGTGCGAAATCGAAATTACCTTCGGCCGTCTCGAAAATCAGGACGCCGACCTTCGTTTCGTCGTCCCGCAGCATGCCGATGCCAATTCCGGTGGGCATATACGGTGGTCTATCTGCCATGGGTTTCCTCCTTCAGAGATAGCGTTCGCCGTCGCCTCGGTGCTCGAAACAGAACCAATGCGGCTCGTGGCGAGGCCGAGCAAAGCCGAACCCTCCGTGCTTCGCGCAACCCGTGTGCTCGCACATGTGCCATAAAACTCTGGCGCGCTCGCGCGGCGCTGGTGTTATGCCGTCGGGAAGCCTGATCGGTTCGTCGCTCATCGCCGAAAGATTCCACAAGACGGCTTGACGGGCAAGGAATTTGTTCCTTTTTTGTTCTGATGGCCCACGAACCCATCGACACGCTAGGCAAGGCGACCCGGCACATATTAATGCGCTTCACCGATCGCAGTCGGAGAGACGACGATGAAAGATATTCCTGGGATCGGCAAGGTGTTGCTAATATACAGCACCCCGACTGCTTCTCAATCGGTCTCGCGCGGAACGGCTTCCATCGGGCCACCCGTTAGCGTCAAAATGACAGCGAACAATGCGAGACGGCGAAGATGGACAAGCGGCAAAATACGAGAACCATCGAGATGTGCTGTCTTATAGCCGTGCCAGTGTCACTGCTCCTCACTGTGATATTCGCTGGAATGGTCATTGGCTGAACTGGTACGGCCTCTCGGACTGTCAATTAGCGGAACCTAACGTCACTGTGAGCTTTATCGCTGCATGAGTACGCGCGGCACGAACTTCCTCGACCAGTGGATCCGGTCCAACGTTCCGACGACAGTCGGTGCGGACGTCATCTCAGTCGCCGAGCTGACACAAAAGCTTTTCGCCGATGCCAAAACGCTCGGCATCAGCAGCACTGAGATCGAGGAAGACACCGGCAGCGTCTATGAGACGGTCCTTGATGCGATCGTCCACCACAATGCCGGGTTGGCCGACTGACTGGCCCGCTCACATCGGCAGGTCAGTTGGAATTCGGATTGGATCGGCGACATCGAAGCCGACCGCTCGCGGTTCGCATCAGCAGCAGGCGACATGCGCTCAGTGTCGGCTATCCCACCTTGGGTGCATGTCAGCCCTTCGCTCACGGGCTGTCCCGGAAACAGCCTGAGGAACTCTGGACGTAAGCCGTCACCTCGTGTCGCCGCAATCTTACGGAACTCCCAGAGTCCAAACATTGGCGAATTCTCCCTTAAAATCTGTGCGGGAGTCTGACGTCGGCGTTACTACACGCCACCCGTTCCTTGCCTTGCTCATGTCACACCGGGGCCTTGAGTAACGTCGTCAGCGCTGTGACCACCTGAGCCATGAAAAAGGGTTTGTGGATCATGATGCTATTCGACACTCCCCCACGTGAAGCAGCGGGGTCGGCGGTGACGTAGACGACTGCAATCTTGGGATTTCCCAGCCGAGCGTATCGGGCAACTTCCCAGCCCCGCTGTTTTCCTGGCCCGAGATGAATATCCGTGACGAGAGCGCCGATTTGCGATGGTTGGCCGTCGAAAACCATCATTGCAATTTCGGCATTGCTGGCGAGGAGCACTTCGAAGCCCGCTGAGGCGAGTGCGAATTCAAGGTCAAGCAATATGACCGGCTCGTCTTCGGCAACCAGGACTTTGCAGCCATGCATCGTGGACCGTCCGTTGAGCGTTGGCGCGCGAATCCTTTCCAACAATGAACGGACGGGTATGTTCCAGCCACCGATGGCAAATGATCGCGAAGGTGTTGCCAGCACCGCGATGGCAGCTTGGCCGATTGACGATAGGGCTTGCCAACCATGTCGAGAAAAGGAATATAATCCTCTCTGTTGCGGCGACCCTTCAACGAAACGGAGATCGCCAATGGCCAGGTCCAAACCATCAAAACAGCTTTCCCAAGCTGAAATCGAGCGCTTTCTCGTCGCGGCGGAAGCGCTGCACAAGAGCATCATAGAGCCGTTTATATCACCACACTGTGAGCATTACCGCGCCACGCGAACCCTGCATGAGGCGCTGTTGAAGTCAGTGCGGGAAGTGACGGGGAAGGAAGTCGAGTTCATCCAGTGGAACACCACCGGACCGGTGCGGCCGGCGCCTTCTTCGTCAAGGAGTTGCTAATGTAGGAACTTGACCTCTGGTCGCGACCATGGTCTCTTTTCGGTGGGGGCAGCATGCCGACACTGAGAGATCCACAATACCGCGCGTTTGCACGCCGTGAGCTTTATAGACGGCAGGGCGGGAGGTGTGTTTACTGCAACCGCGAGTTCACCAAGAGCGGCCCAACCCGAATGACCATCGAGCACCGGAAGGCCAAGATGAAGGGTGGCAAGGATGACCTTAAGAACCTCGCCGCCGCCTGCTGGCACTGCAACCATCACCGTGGTGAGCAGATGAACGAGACCAAGCAGCGCAAAGAGGCAATGGCAAAGGCGATCTAAAAGCCGAAGTCGGGGCCGTTACCCGGCTACAGCGTGACCTATGGCGATTCCTAGGCCGATTGCGAAGCCCAGCACCAAGTTCGCTGCCATCTTCAGGGCAAACGCGCTGTAGCGGCTCCCCTGGCTGTTCTGAGGGGCTTTCAGGGCGCTGGCGATATCATCAAAAGCATGGTCCATGCCTAGAATCTAGATCGGAACCGGGCAAATGTGAATCCCCGGTTTGTTCTCAGCGCCCGCCTGAGCCGTCAGCTTTTTAACAACTGCAGTAACGGTTGATTCAACCATTGCTGGTATTTATCCCAGAGTGTGGTGGCGGCTCCGACAGTGCATGGGGATGCTGGGTTGCCGAAGCCGCCTGCGCAGTCCGGGTTGGGATCTGACCGCGCTGTCTCAGAATAGGACAGCGCGGTCAACGATCCGTTAATTGCGATTCCCCGGCAGAGCGGGCATTAGCCGTGGAGCATCAACGCATCGTGGTGATTTGCTGGCGCCTGTGTTGGCGTGTTCGAAACACGAAGGATGCTCACCTAAGACGCTGGATGATCGCGCTTCCAACTTCGTCGTAAGACCCCGACACCAGCCGAACCCGACCGCGCTTGTCGAGTTCTTTCAAAACGTCGGACCACACCATGACGGCGAGTGAAGCGAAGTTTTCGACCTTCGCCACGCATTCCATCATCATGTCGTCGAAGCCTTCCAAGGCCTCTAATGTCATCGCATCTGCATGGATTGCGCGAAAAGGCGTCATCCCACCGTCCTCTCGATCGTGACTTTCTTCCCGCGTGAAAGAGCGACAAGCAGTCCGAGAATGATGTCGCCGAACACCCACAGCCAAAGCAGCATGCCAACCGCAAGTGTCCCGCCGATCGCAGTGCCAGCCTGTCCGGCTGCATCTGTTGTGGCTTGGTAGTGCTCGCTGGAAAGCTTGATGGCGTAGAATATCCAGAGCCCCATCAGCGCGTTGAAGGCCAGGAACATCCACCAGAAAATCATTCCGAAGAAACCGCGCTTACGTTTCTCGATGCGCTCTATATGCGGCATAGTGTAATCCCCCCTGTTTATTTCCCCGGCCAACAATTGCGCAAACAAGGCGCGCACGCAAGCAGGCTCCCCGAAGGGAGCGGCTTGTCGATTTCAGCCGTTGCCGACGATACCGCCGGATGCCTGGGGATTGCGCAGTCTCACGCCAGCGCCGCCACCGTTCTCCGGGATGAACTGGACGCCGGCTGCTTCCAGCGCAGTGCGGATGGCATCAACTGTTCTTTCCTTCAGTTCCTCGCCAGCTTCGAATCGGGAAATCGTAGCCTGCGCCACCTTCGCGATGGCGGCCAAATCCCTCACACCCAGACCTAGCGCAACCCGCGCCATCTTGCATTGAATTGGCAGCATTATAACCCTGTTATCATTTCAGATTGACGTTATCACGGCGTCACGTTAAAAGAACAGTGTAGTCTTTTTATAACACAGGAGCAATCCACATGCCGAAACTGACGTTTCCGGCGGCCGGCGAAGCTATGCCCGCTGCTGAGGAAATGCACATCATCACCGGAAGGTTTTCCCGCCGGCTCATCCTGGCCGGGCTTGCCTCTCTGCCGGCCATAGCTGGCGCTACAGCGGCGTTACCGGCACCGCTGGCCCTTCTGATCACACCGCCGACACTGCCGACCAGGGAAAGCGCTCATGCCAAACTTGGGCGCCTCGAAGCCCTGTTAGACACGCTGCCGCCAGAAATCGCCGCCGCCTATCGTGCGCAACTGTACGGGTGGATTGACCATATTGCATGGATGCATGAGAGCGGCGCGCCTCGCGCTGAAATTCACGCCTACATTCGCAGCATGAGGTACAACGATGAAGTCTTCGATCGATTCAAGGCGGCATTGTCGGGGACGACGCTATGAATGCGCCTGTCAGCCTTCTCAAGCCATACGGGATGCCTGCCGGGGTAGATCCCCGGACATGGCGGCAAGCCGTCGAGAAGCAGCTTAACGACCTCCTAGACCGCGCCATGAGCCTCATTACGGCGCTCGACCTGATGGAAGCCGACTGCGACCTGGAGGACGGCGCGGATGCCGAACCGTGGCTTGGCTGGTGTACGCTCGGCCCGCAGACCGTCAGTAGTGGCTTCCATGAGGGCAGGGGCAGCCCTTACGACGATCGCGAACTGGACAACAGCGACGACGAGGACGACGGCACGATGGAGCCGACACTAGGCGCGCCGAACCGCCACCACAATCAAGAGCATTGGGCGGCTGGAGCCCGTGGCGACCATGAGCGGGAGGTTTGCGTCGACCGCGAGCAGCCCGACCACTATTAACCAGAAGCAGGTTGATTGATTTGGCCCGGCGGCTTCGGCTTCCGGGCCTCAAGGCTCCGAGGACACCTCGTACCCGCATTCGCGGCACTTGAACAAATGGTTTTTTTCGCCGCTCACTTGATTGCTCAAAGGCTCCTTTTTTGCCCGCAATATCCAGCAGCGCGGGCATTGCGGGGATTCCTCAATGAGGGGGTGAAATCTATGAATGCGAGCAGCCGCAGAGGCAGCGTAGTCCAAGGCAGATTTAAGCTTTGCCCCCGTTTCATCGTGAAGCGCGAGCTTGCGCCGTAATGCTCCGGCCCGCCTTTCCTCGGCGAAAGCCAACTCGCCGGCCTCGTGCGTGAGCGTCTCCCTAAAATCGACCATCAACCCCTAGAGCCCGAAAGAGAACACCTGGGGACTGCTCACAATCGCCGCGCAAACGATAGCGGTTTTCATTGGAAGCCCTCTTTGTTAGCAAAAGCTAATAAGAAGTTAACGCTACGTAAGATCATCGTCAATTGTAGAATCGGCCCGCGAAGCCCCGTCATGGGTCCTACACACGAACGATTTCTGAGGAGACGTGGCCCCAGCCTAATTGCAGGGCGGCTTCTGCGACGCGTCTTATATTAGCAAGAAACGATATGTTAACGGCTGTGACGCACCCTTCCACATCACGGGACGGGAAAACCACCTCCCTCATCGACGTTACAACGCGCGCTCTGGACGCCGGAAAACGCTCGACCAATGCGGAGCAAACGCATGAGTGTCGTCGGAACAGCTCTCGAACAATTGCTGCGGTTGATTTATCGCCGAGCCCTTAAAATAGCGGCGTTTCCGGAGGATGAAAGGGATTCACACTACGATCTCATCCGTCTGTCATGTTGCGCGGCCGCCGAGCACATTGGGCAAAGCCCTGACGAGGCAGCCGTAACGGCCAACGACATGGTTCAGTTTGTTCGCGCACTGGTCGGAATCATTGAGCTGGGCGGCGGATCAGTCCAAGAGCGAAGCGGCGATCGGCCTATGCCGACGCGGCATTTTGGTAGCCGAGAGAACAGCACTAGGCGCATCTAGCATCTTCGTATGGACCTGCCGGCAAACGCGCGATTCTGGATGAATATTGGCCAAATCTTGGACAAGAGCCGAAAGAAAACAGCTAAGTGCTTGAAAAACCTGGTACGCCCAAGGGGAATCGAACCCCTGTTACCGCCGTGAAAGGGCGGTGTCCTAACCGCTAGACGATGGGCGCGCTCAGACGAAGCGGCTTATACTGGCGTTGCGCGCAACCGGCAACCCGTTAGGTGCCGCCTTGGACAACTTTTTTCCGACCTGCCAAATCAGCGTTTTCGCGGGGGCGGAAGAGCTTGCAATTTGCGGTGACGTCAGGCGCCCCGGCATCCTCGGGTGTTCGCGACGGAGCTTCGCTCCTGCTCTGCCCGTGGATGACGAAGTCGCGGCCTTCGCCGCTGACAGGCTCCGGCCGACAAATCGCCGCTAGCCGTCGTCACCGCCGCTGCGCCGGCGGCAGCGCCAGTTCCAGTCGCGCTCGGGGCCGACGTCGACATGAACCGATTCGGTGTGGCAGTAGGTGCCGACGCCGCCGCGGCCGGGCATGGTCCTGATGTAATTCGCAAGCTCCCACTTGGAGACGCCGGGCACCTGGATGTCGGCGGCGGCGCAATACATGTGCAGCGAATTCTTGGCGCCGTTGGCGCGACGGTTGCGGGCCGGATCGCGATAGCCCGAGGTCACCATCATCTTGCGGCCGTAATGGCCTTCGATCGTCTTCAGCACGCGCACAAGGGACGGCTTCAGGCAAGCCACGTCGACGCTCTCATTCTGCTTCAAGAGGCCGTTGGGCGCGAGCCGAGCCATGCCGGCGGCGGAGGCAACCTGATAGGAGCCGCCCGAGCCTTCGTCCTCGTTGAGGTCGACGTCGCTTTCATCGTCGAGGCCGGATTTGCGCTTGATCTCGAACAGGGCCGTCTGGCGCACGCCGGGCAAGGCGTCGCTGCCGGTGATGTGACCGGCATCGCCGCCAAGTGAAGCCAGTTGCAGTGGCTTCTGCGTGGAATCAGCAGAGGCCAAAGTGATGATCGGTTTTGCCGCGGGCGGAGCAGGCTTGGGCTGCACGGCAGGCTGTTCGCCCGATCGGGTGTTGACCAGCGGAGCAGGCGTGGCCGAAGCCGGGGTGGCGCCAAACATCGACGCCAGGAAGCCTTTTTTCTTCGGCGCGTCGGCTTGCGGTGCCTCGCCGGCGGTCACGTACACCGGATTGTTCATCACCGGTGCCGCGGCTGGCGTCGGCGCGGTGGCGGCGGCATCGGCGGCGGCGATCTTCTTGGCGACCGCGTCTGTCTGCCGCGCCGTCTGTACCGGCTGCTGCAAGGACTGCGGCGTCTGTCCCGCGATCGTTTCCGCGCCGGCCGGTATGGTGAGCGGGAAAGTGGCCCCAGGCTTGGCAATCGGTACGTAAGCAACCTTTTCGGGGAGTGCCGTGTCGCTTTCGCTCATCACGGTCGTCTGCTCTGTCGCCACTTGCGACGACGAATCAGCGGCGAGAGGCTTGCCCGCGGAGGCGGCGTGGAGGTCCGATTCGGAAGCATTATAGCCGGGCATTCCAACCGACATTGTCGGATCGCCAGCCGATGTGCAGGAGGCCAGAAGTATGGAGCAGAGCGCTGCCACAATGGCGCGGCGTTCTCCCTTTGCGAGGCTCCATCCTGCTGATTTCAAAGTCAAATTCCCCCTCGGTGTCCGATCGGTATATACCTGGCGCCGACTGGTATGTCCGCGTCAGGTGGACCTTTGTCTCCGATCCGGAAACGAGACCTGTGTCAAATCAGCAAGCCTGTAAGTATTTTTGCAGCGATTGCCGAATTGCGGCCGCTTGATGGTTGACGACACCATTTCGCCCGCTTTTGCGGGGGCGTCAACTCACCAGACATTACAGTCCGTTACACACGCACCTTGACATAGGTCCCGGGAGCATCGCCCAAGGTTTTCATATGCTTGCCGGGTTTGCGGGCAGGCACACGGGTGTTGTCCTTGGCCTCTATCCAGCCTTGCCAGTGCGGCCACCAGGATCCCGGATGGCCGGTGGCGGAGGCTATCCACTGGTCGAAGTCGCCCTTCGGCGGACCGCCGGTCCAGTACTGATATTTGTTGGATGCGGGCGGATTGACGACGCCAGCTATATGGCCCGATCCCGCCATCACGTACTCGACCGGGCCGCCGAAATATTTCGAGCCGAGGAAGACGGACAGAGCCGGCGCGATGTGATCTTCCCGGGAGGCGAGATTGTAGACCGGAATGGTGACATCGCCGAGCGAGATCGTGTGGCCCGCCAGTTGCATCGTGCCGCGCGAGAGGTTGTTCTCGAGATAGCAGTTGCGCAGGTAGAAGGAGTGGTTGGCCGCCGCCATGCGGGTCGAATCGGCGTTCCAGTAGAGCAGGTCGAAGGGCAGGGGGTCCTTGCCGCGCATGTAGTTGTTGACGACATAGGGCCAGATCAGGTCACCCGAGCGCAGCATGTTGAAGGCGGTCGCCATCTTGGTGCCGTCGAGATAGCCCTTTTCGTTCATCGACTTTTCCACCGCCGCGACCTGTTCCTCGTCGACGAACACTTTCAGATCGCCGGCATGGGTGAAGTCGACCTGTGTGGTGAAGAAGGTCGCCGACTTGATGCGGTCGTCGCCTTCCCCAGCCATCAGCGCCAAGGCCGCCGCCAGCAACGTGCCACCGACGCAGTAGCCTATAGCATTGACGTCGCGCTCGCCGGTCGCTTTCTCGATCGTGTCGAGGCCGTATTGCAGGCCTTCCCTGATATAGGCTTCCCAGTTCTTGGCGCCGTGGCGTTCATCCGGATTGATCCAGGAGATGACGAAAACGGTGTGGCCTTGCTCGATCGCCCAGCGGATGAAGGATTTCTGCGGGTTGAGGTCGAGTATGTAGAACTTGTTGATCCAAGGCGGGCAGATCAGCAGCGGGCGCTTCAGCACCGTCTCGGTCGCCGCATCATACTGGATGATCTCGGCGACATCGCTGCGGCCGACCACCTTGCCGGGCGTGGTGGCGATGTTCCTGCCGATCTCGAAGGGTGAATAGTCGGCCTGACGCAGTTTGAGGTCGCCTTTGCCGGCGGCAATGTCCTCAGCCAGCATCTTCATGCCGCGCACCAGGTTTTCGCCGTTGGAGGCGACGGTTTCGCGAAACAGTTCGGGATTGGTCAGGATGAAATTGGACGGCGAGATGGCGTTGGATACTTGCTTGACGTAGAAGCTCGCCTTGTGGCGGGTATGCTCGTCCAGGCCTTCGGCATGGTCGACCAGTTCGGACGCCCAGCGCGAGGTGACCAGATAGGCCTGTTTCAAGAAGTCGAAGAAGGCGTTGCGGCCCCATTCCGGGTCCTGGAACCGCTTGTCGCCGCGCTCCGGCTTGACGGCATCGTCGGCGCCTTCGGCATTGGGGCTGACGCGCTGGATGGCGTTCGCCCAAACCGTCATGTAGCCAGCGAACAGCCGCGTCTGCGCTTCGAGCGCCCGCTGCGGATCGGCGAGCCAGTATTCGCTGAGCTTGGAGAAGGTCTTGACCATGTCGACGACCGGCTCGGCGACCTGGTCGCGCACCTCACCTTTTTCGCGCGGTTCGGCCCATGCGGAAGCCGCCTTGCCAGCCTGCTCGATCATCCGCGCCATGTTCAGCGCGAAGCGTTCCGGGTCCTTCACCAGATATTGCTCGACCGTCGAAGGTCCGCCATCTTCCGCTTTGCCCGAATCGGGTGTTTTGGACATGGTTCGCGGGGTTCCTCCGGAAGCGTTTTCTTGACATATTAACATGGGACATCCGACAGGGTCCAATCTCGCTCTACCCCGGCTGCCAAGGAAACAATATGACGATTAAGTTTGGCGAGACTGTTTTTTTCGGTGCCGGCCACTTTTGCCGCATCAGCGCGGCCCTCATGCTCCTGGCCGTTGCCGGATGCTCGAGCACGAATACCAGCGGTCCGGTGCCGATGGCCACCGACGCGGGCCCGAAGGACACCGGCACCTTTCCGAACCTCAACATCCCGCCGCAGGTGGCGGCGAAACAATTCACCGAGGCCGAGAAGAAAGCCAAGCTCGCCCAGTTGAAGGCCGACGAGAACGGGCAGGGCGCCAAGGGCGGCGGCGCGGCCGTCACCAACCAGGCGGCGCTGACCGATCTCGCCAAGAAACATGGTCCGCAGACCCTGAAGCAGATCGAAGGCAAATGCGACCCCGCCCTCGACCCTACCTGCAAATGAGTATATAGCGCGCGCCCAACGCTCCCTTGCTGTCTGGAACTGCCATGGAAGAATTTCACAAGGTCCGCCGGCTTCCGCCTTACGTGTTCGAGCAGGTCAACCGGCTCAAGGCGAGCGCCCGTTCGCGGGGCGCCGACATCGTCGACCTCGGCATGGGCAACCCGGACCTGCCGACGCCCAAGGCCATCGTCGACAAATTGTGCGAGGTCGTGCGCGATCCGCGCACGCACCGCTATTCCTCGTCGCGCGGGATTCCCGGTTTGCGCCGCGCCCAGGCAAACTACTATGCCCGCCGCTTCGGCGTGAAGCTCAACCCCGACACCCAGGTGGTGGCCACGCTCGGTTCGAAGGAAGGCTTCGCCAACATGGCGCAGGCGATCACCGCGCCCGGCGACGTGATCCTGTGCCCCAACCCGACCTATCCGATCCATGCCTTCGGCTTCATCATGTCGGGCGGGGTCATCCGCTCGCTGCAAGTCGAGCCCGATGACGGCTTCATTCCGGCGCTCGAGCGCGGCGTCCGCCATTCGATCCCGAAGCCGCTAGCGCTGATCCTCAACTATCCATCGAACCCGACGGCACTGGTCGCCTCGCTCGATTTCTACAAGGACGTGGTGGCCTTCGCCAAGAAGAACGACATCATCATCCTGTCCGACCTCGCCTATTCGGAAATCTACTTCGACGGCAATCCGCCGCCTTCCGTGCTGCAGGTGCCGGGCGCCATCGACGTCTGCGTCGAGTTCACCTCGATGTCGAAGACCTTCTCCATGCCCGGCTGGCGCATGGGCTTCGCCGTCGGAAACGAACGGCTGATCTCGGCGCTGACCCGGGTCAAATCCTATCTCGACTACGGTGCCTTCACGCCGATCCAGGTGGCGGCGGCGCACGCGCTCAATGGCGACGGCGCCGATATCGCCGAGGTGCGCGACATCTATCACAAACGCCGCGACGTGATGGTCGATGCGTTCGGCCGCGCGGGATGGACCATTCCGGCCCCCGCGGCCTCGATGTTCGCCTGGGCGCCGATCCCTGAGCCGTTCCGTCATCTGGGCTCGCTCGAATTCTCCAAGCTGCTCATCGAGCACGCCGATGTGGCGGTGGCGCCCGGTGTCGGCTTCGGCGAACATGGCGACGATTTCGTGCGCGTAGCACTGGTCGAGAACGAACACCGGATTCGCCAGGCGGCACGCAACATCAAGCGCTTCCTGTCGGCCAGCGCCAAGCAGCCCAACAATGTGGTGCCGCTGTCCGCCCACCGGTAAATACAAATTCGATCTTATTTGAGGGGCGTCGCCTTCCATGGCTGAAGCACTGCGTGTTGGAATTGCTGGACTTGGCACGGTCGGTGCATCGGTGGCGCGCGTGTTGCGCGACAAGGCGGCGGAACTGACCCGCCAATGCGGGCGCGACATCATCGTGTCGGCGATTTCCGCACGCGACCGGAAACGCGAGCGTGGCATCGATCTGAGCTCCGCGAATTGGTTCGACGATCCGGTCAAGATGGCGCAGACCGCCGAGATCGACGTGTTCGTCGAGCTGATCGGCGGCGACGAGGGGCCGGCGCGCGCCTCGGTGAAGGCCGCGCTCGAAGCCGGCCGCCATGTCGTCACCGCCAACAAGGCGCTGCTTGCCAAGCATGGCGTGGCGCTTGCCGAAATCGCCGAGAAGAAGGGGGTGCTGCTCAATTACGAGGCCGCAGTGGCAGGCGGCATCCCGGTCATCAAGACGATGCGCGAGGCGATGGCCGGCAATTCCGTCACCCGCGTCTTCGGCATCCTCAACGGCACCTGCAACTATATCCTGACCCGCATGGAGGCCGAGGGCGTCTCCTTCGACGTCGTGCTGAAGGACGCGCAGCGGCTGGGTTATGCCGAAGCCGACCCGACCTTCGACATCGAGGGCCATGACACCGCGCACAAGCTGTCGATCCTGACCAGCCTTGCCTTCGGCACCAAAATCGCCGCCAACGACATCTACATGGAAGGCATTTCCAACATTACACAGGCCGACATCCGTGCCGCCGGCGATCTCGGCTACCGGATCAAGCTGCTCGGTGTCGCCCAGCGCACCGAAAGCGGCATCGAGCAGCGTGTGCACCCAACCATGGTGCCGACTGCTTCGGTCATCGCGCAGGTGCATGGTGTCACCAACGCAGTGGCGATCGAGACCGATATTCTGGGCGAGTTGCTGCTCTCGGGCCCCGGCGCCGGCGGCAATGCCACCGCCTCGGCGGTCATCGGCGACATCGCCGACATCGCCAAGAGCCGGCCCGGCTTCCAGCATGGTCCCGTCTTCGGCCGGCCGGCGAAGGAGCTGAGACCGTATAAGAAGGCGCAGATGCGCAGCCATGCCGGCGGCTACTTCATCCGGCTGACCGTGCACGACCGCATCGGCGTGTTCGCGGCGATCGCCAAGCGCATGGCCGACAACGATATTTCGCTGGAATCGATCGTCCAGCATGCGGTCAGCGGCGAGGCGGCGGCGCAGAAGACGGTGATCCTCGTTACCCACGAGACCACCGAGGCTGCCGTGCGCAAGGCTGTCGACGGCATCACCAAGGACGGCCATCTGACCGACAAGCCACAGGTCATCCGCATCGAGCGGGCAGGGTAGCAGGCAGCCTCGTTGCCGTGGGCGTAACCACCGGCGGCGTATCTCGGTTCGGTGAGGACATCCCGCTGCCGCCCGGAACGAATTGGCGTCGGTACCGTTCTCTTGGTCAGCAACCAAGGGAGCCGCTTCATGGCCGATACCAACAAATCCGACGCCCCTGACATTGGCGACATCCAGAAGACGCTGGAAAAGCAGATCGCCGACCTGCGCAAGGAGATCACCAAGATCAACAAGAGCATTTCGCAGCGCAGCGCGGAAATGCTCGATGATGCCAGTGAGCAAGCATCGGATTTCTACGATACAGCCGCTTCCCGCGCCTCGCGGACAGCGCAGCAGTTGCGCAGCCAGGCCCAGTCCGTTTCGGAAGTCGCGCGTGAAAATCCGGGCACGACCACAGCCGTGCTTGGCGTGATCGGCCTGCTCGGCTTTCTGGCCGGGATTGCCGTCGGCCAGTCGATGAACGACACGTCGCGCCGCTGGTATTGACCGCGCCGATATTGAGCCGGCAATGCCGGCTCATTTCTCCGTTTCAGCAAGTCATTTAAGGAGGGCATTATGGCTTCGTCCGTGTTAATCGGCATCCTGATTACATTTCTGGTCATCATTCTCGTTCTCTACCTGGTGCAGCGGCTGCCGCTCGACGCCAGGATGAGGCAGATCGTCCAGGTCATCGTCATCATCATCGGCATTATTTCGCTGCTCAAATACCTCGCGGTTTTCTAGGACCACGAAGACGGCAATTTCTGTTTCGTGCCGGCCCGGTTGATCCCAAACCGGGCCGGCATTGTTTTCAAAAATTCGGTTCAATCGATTGATATTGCTATCCTTTCGATAAACCATCCGGCAGGTCTTGCCGTTGTCATGGTCCTTTGACAAAACAAGCACGCCTCTGGCGGGAGGCGGCATCAAACGAGGATTTGCCGAATGAATGTGGCCCAGAACATCGTCGCCGGCCTTGACCGGATACTCACCATGGAACTGGTGCGCGTCACCGAACGGGCCGCGGTCGCGGCCGCCAGGCTGCGCGGCCGCGGCGACGAAAAGGCTGCCGACCAGGTCGCCGTCGATGCCATGCGTGAGGAGCTCAACCGCCTCGCGATCAAGGGCACGGTGGTGATCGGCGAGGGCGAGCGGGACGAGGCGCCGATGCTCTATATCGGCGAGGAGGTCGGGACCGGCAAAGGGCCCGCGGTCGATATCGCGCTTGATCCGCTCGAAGGCACGACGATCTGCGCCAAGAACCTGCCGAACGCGCTCGCCGTGATCGCGATCGCCGAGAAGGGCAGCCTGCTGTTCGCGCCCGACGTCTACATGGACAAGATCGCGGTCGGTCCCGGTTACGCCGACGGAGTCATCGATATCGACGCCTCGCCGGCCGAAAACGTCGCCAGCCTTGCGCGAGCGAAGGGCGTTGCTGTGTCCGACATCACGGCCTGCATCCTCGACCGTCCGCGCCACGCCAAGCTGATCGATGCCGTGCGCGCCACGGGCGCCGCGATTCGGCTGATCGGCGACGGCGACGTCGCCGGCGTCATCCACACCACGGACGCGGAAGAAACCGGCATCGATATCTATCTCGGCACCGGGGGTGCGCCGGAAGGCGTGCTGGCCGCGGCGGCGTTGCGCTGCACCGGCGGCCAGATGCAAGGCAGGCTGATCCTCGATACGCCGGAAAAGGTCGCACGTGCCGCAAAGATGGGCATTTCCAATCCGAAGCGGATCTATCAAGCGGAAGACATGGCGCGTGGCGACGTGCTGTTCGCGGCCACCGGTGTCACCGATGGCAATATGCTGGCTGGCGTCAAGTTTGGCCGCACATACATCACCACCCACACGATCGTGCTGCGATCGTCATCGCGGACCGTGCGCGAGATCAAGGCCAGGCACCAGGATCTGGATAAGTTCTAGACCTGCTTGCGAAGCCGGGCCGCAGTTGTTAGCCATCTGGCTGCCTCCGATGGCGGCAAGGGTTTAACGATGACACCGCCCGATCGGCATGCGGCCTCTGATGTCTCGGGCGGCCAGCGAACGGGTGCACGGCTGAAAGGCGGAAAGCGTAGTTTTTCTTGAAGTCTCCCGCGGCCTTTGGCTTATCCTGCCGCCAACCATGAGTTGGCAAAGCGCATGATGGGCGAAAGGCGCCTCTTCCTCGATGTCAGGCAGTCGGCAACCGGTCTCTCCTGGGAGCACCGGCTGACCGAACGGCAGGACATGATCGCGCTCGCCATCGCACAGGGTCATGGCGTGCCAGACATCGTCGCGCGCGTTCTTGCCGGACGCGGCGTGGCCGCCGATGAGACCGAGCGGTTTCTGGACCCGACGATCCGCGACCTGTTGCCGAACCCGGCCTCGCTGACCGATATGGACAAGGCCGCCATCCGCATCGCCGCCGCCGTCATGGCGCGGGAGAAAATTGCGATCTTCGGCGATTACGACGTCGATGGCGCGGCCTCGTCGGCCTTGCTGAAGCGGTTTCTCACGCATTTCTCGGTGCCGTCGGAAATCTATATCCCGGATCGTATTTTCGAGGGCTACGGTCCCAATCCCGATGCCATGCGCGAACTGGTATCGCGCGGCGCGACGCTGATCGTCACAGTCGATTGCGGCACCAACAGCGCCGTCTCGATCGACGCGGCCAATGCCGCCGGCGCCGATGTCGTGGTGCTCGACCACCACCAGGTCGGCGGCGTCTTGCCTGCGGCAATCGCCGTCGTCAATCCAAACCGCGACGACGACCTTTCCGGACAGGGCCATCTCTGTGCCGCCGGTGTCGTGTTCCTCGCCTTGGTACACACCGCAAAGGTGCTGCGTGGCCTGAGCGATGTCACGCCGCCCGACCTGCTTTCCCTGCTCGATCTCGTGGCGCTTGCCACCGTCTGCGACGTGGTGCCGCTCACGGGCGTCAATCGCGCCTTCGTCGTCAAGGGTTTGCAAGTGGCGCGGCAGCAGAAGAATGAAGGAATGGCCGCGCTGGCACGGGTGTCACGCGTTGGCGAGCCGATCAGCACCTTCCATCTCGCCTACCTGATCGGTCCGCGCATCAATGCCGGTGGGCGCATAGGCGATGCGGCACTCGGCAGCCGGCTGCTTGCAACGGACGATCCCGTCGAGGCGCAGACCATCGCGGAGACGCTAGACCGGCTGAACCAGGAGCGGCAGCTGATGGAGCAGGAGATGCTCGCCGCCGCGCGCGCCGAGGCCGATGCCGAACTCGCGGGCGGCAGCGGCCCGGCGATCGTCGTCACCGCCAGCAACAGCTGGCACCCTGGCATCGTAGGCCTGCTTGCCTCACGACTGAAGGATCACGCACGGCGGCCGGCCTTCGCCATCGCCTTCAACGCCAACGGCACCGGCACTGGCTCGGGCCGTTCGGTGTCGGGTTTCGACCTTGGCCGGCTGGTGCGCGAAGCCGCCAATGCCGGGCTCATCGTCAAGGGCGGCGGCCATGGCATGGCTGCCGGTATCACCGTCGAGCGAGCAAGACTGGGTGAGCTCAGGGCCTTCTTCGAGGAGCGGGCGGCCGCCGACGTTTTCAGGTTGCAGGATGAGGAAAGCCTGGCGATAGACGGCGCGCTTGCCGCCGAAGGCGCGACGCTCGGCCTGCTCGATGCGTTGGAAAAGGCGGGGCCCTTCGGTGCCGGGCATGTCGCGCCTGTTTTCGTGCTGCCGCGCCATCGGCTGGCCGACATCAGGCCGGTCGGCACCAACCATATTCGCGCCGATTTACAGTCGGAGAGCGGCGGCCGCATCCAGGCGATCGCCTTTCGCGCCGTCGATACGGTGCTTGGCGAGTTCCTGTCCAAGAACCGCGGCAAGACGGTGCATGTCGCCGGCTCGCTGTCGGGCAATTACTGGAACGGCAACCGTACGGTGCAGTTTCGCATCATCGACGCCGCGCGGGCGTAGGGCGCGCCGGAAACCCGCGCAATTCAGCCGGCCGGCGCATAACGCAGCAACGTCACGCCCTGGGGGAGACTTTGCGTGCCGAGCGGGGTCAACGCCAGCGACAGGCCGGATTCAAAATATGGCTTGCCGCCACCCAGCACCACGGGATGCATATAGAGCCGGTATTCGTCGATGAGGCCGGCTCGTGCCAGAGAAGCGGCAAGGTCGGCGCCGCCAAGGATGACGAGGCCATCGGCCTGCGCCTTGAGAGATCGTACCGCATCCTCCGCATCGCCATCCACCAGCCGGGCATTGAGCCCGACTTGCCGAAGCGTGGTCGAGAAGACGATCTTCGGCGTTTCGCGCCATGCATGGGCAAAATCCCGCTCGACCTCGGTGGCGCCGGTTTCGCGTTCAGGGCTGTCCCAGAAGCGCATGGTTTCGTACATGCGCCGTCCGGCGAGCACGGCGGAAGCCTGCCTCATCATGTCGTTGAAGTGCTGGTGCAGTTCCGCCTCGGGCACTGGCAAGCCGATGTCCCCGTTCGATCGGGCGATATAGCCGTCCAACGACGTCAGCATGGAATAGACAATCCTGGCCATCGGCACCTCCGCCTCGATCGACGCAGATCACCATAACCAATTGCGTTTTGCAATCAGTTTGTCCTGAGGCCAATACAACTTGAGGAACGGTCTAGGCGAGAACCGTCTGCAGCCGCGTCAGTTCGCCGATCTGCGCTATCGTCGCCTGGTAGCCGAGCTGGATCGCCTCGTCGGCCCGGTGGAATTCGGTAAGGCCGATATGGCTGAGCTTGGGTTGCAGCGACATGTCAGGCGGATCGCCGGCAAGTCTCGCCCGTGAAATACGGTCCTGGATGATGTTGAAGGCTTCGACCATCACGCCGGTGATGCCCAAACGCGTCTGGTGCGATTGGTGTTGGGCGTCGACCTGGCCGGGCCTTGGCGCATCCTTTTCGATAACCAGCTCGCCAGCGCTGTGCTTGATCACGGCGGCGCGGCCGAACAGGTCGTAGTGGAGGTTGACCGCCACGACGAGCGGCTGCTCGTAGGCGCGGCAGACCGAAACGGGCACCGGGTTGACCAGCGCTCCGTCCACCAGCACGCGGCCGTTGCAATCGACAGGCTCGAACACGCCAGGCAGCGCGTAGGACGCGCGCATGGCGGTGA
The DNA here is from genome assembly GCF_020165375.1 of Mesorhizobium sp. BR1-1-4. NCBI lineage: Bacteria > Pseudomonadati > Pseudomonadota > Alphaproteobacteria > Hyphomicrobiales > Phyllobacteriaceae > Mesorhizobium > Mesorhizobium sp. BR1-1-4. Next base: position 66,341 of record NZ_JAIUIB010000013.1, read on the forward strand.
TCAGCGATCCGCTCGACAGCCAGATCTCGTGGCCGGTGCGGATTTCCGACGCGACGCAGACAAATGGCTTGGGCAGATCGTCGAAGCGGATGCCGGCCACGTGCTCGCGCAGGCGCGCGTCCAGCTTCATCCCGCCGAAGAGGCCGCTACCGCGCAGGTTGAGATCGAGCAGGCCGAAGATACGTCGTCTGGTGAGGCTGCGGGCGAACTCTTCCAGCTCATCCAGTTTGCCGGCCAGATAACAGCCACCGACCAGGGCGCCGATCGAGGTGCCGGCGATCATCGAAACTTCGATGCCGGCTTCATCGAGCGCGCGCAGCACGCCGATATGGGCCCAGCCTCTGGCGCAACCGCCGCCGAGCGCGAGCGAAATACCTGTTTTCTTGGGGGAGGTTGTTTCGGATGCGCCGCCTGCCGAGGACAGGCCGTTGGCCTCCCTGACATCTGGTCTGTTACGCAATGACGCCCATTCGAGCATCATGATCTCCCTTGTCCCAGGCTAGTATACGGACGGGCCGTATCGAAATGATGAATCTATGTGGTCGGTGTCAGGCAGAAGGTTCAAGCTGATGGCTTCCGATACGTGTTTTCCGCATCGAACAGCGGCTTGCTGCCGTCGTCGGCAAGCGTCCCCTTGCCGTCGATCAGCCCCACCGTCCGATAAAAGCATGAACGCCGGCCGGTGTGACAGGTTGCGTCGTGGCCCAACACTTTCACGCGAAGCCACACCGCATCCTGGTCACAATCCGTGAGCATCTCGACGACATGCTGGAAATTGCCCGAGGTTTCGCCCTTCTTCCAGAGCGTGTTGCGCGAGCGCGACCAGTAATGGGCAATGCCTGTTTCCAGCGTCAGAGCCAGCGCCCGTGCATTCATATGCGCGACCATCAGCAGCATGCCGTCGGCGGCATCGGTGACGACGACGGTGACAAGACCGGCGGCATCGAAGCGCGGCGAAAACACCGCGCCTTCCTCCAAGGCTTTCTTGTCCGAGGGAGCTTCCGGAAATTCCAGTGCCGACATTGCCGGTCTATCTTCCTATTGACCGCGACGTCGGCAAAGGGCTTACGCCCTGCCGCCGCGCACCATGGTGACAAAACGAACCTGCTCTTCGGGCGTATCCTTGAAGACGCCTGTGAAGGTGGAGGTCAGCGTGGTGGAACCTTGCTTGCGGATGCCGCGCATGGCCATGCACATGTGCTCCGCCTCGATCATGACGGCAACGCCGCGCGGGTTGAGCACGTCCTGGATGACGCCGGCAATCTGGGCGGTCAGGGCTTCCTGCGTCTGCAGCCGATGGGCAAAGATATCGACGACGCGCGCGATCTTGGACAGGCCGACGACCTTGCCGTCGGGCAGGTAGCCGACATGCGCCTTGCCGATGATCGGCACCATGTGATGTTCGCAATGCGAATGGAACTGGATGTCCTTGACGATGACCAGGTCGTCGTAGCCGGCGACCTCCTCGAAAGTACGGCCAAGCTCCTCGGCCGGGCACATGTCGTAGCCGCCGAACATTTCGCGATAGGCCTTGGTCACGCGCTTGGGCGTGTCGATCAAACCCTCGCGATCCGGATTGTCGCCGGTCCAGCGCAGCAAGGTGCGTACGGCGGCCTCGACTTCGGCCTCGCTCGGGCGGTCGGTGACCGGCTTTTCCATATAGGCGGACTGGGGCATTAGTTTCTTGATGACGGCATCCATAAAAGGCGTCTCCCGTAGTTCCTCTCTGAGGAGGAACGAGTTGAACGGACCACGACCTTTCGGTGTCGGAAACTCGCCCCGTTTCCAGCCCCGTAAGCGGCGTGAACTTCCCGGCAAGGACAGTGGCGTTCGCCGCCTTGTCGATACCGGACTGCCAGCATTATATATGGTCGTGCCGAGCGAATGAAAGACGCAACAACGGCAATCGCTGTTCGCTTGGCGGCGACGGATTGGAAAATAATGATCAACGACGTCTACAACGCGAAAATTCTCGGTTTTGCCGGGAATATCGCCCGCATCGGCCGGCTCGATCATCCCGACGCGACCGCGAAGGCGCATTCCAAGCTGTGCGGGTCGACCGTTACCGTCGACCTCAAGATGGAGGACGGCGTGGTCACCGACTTCGCCCACGACGTGAAGGCCTGCGCGCTCGGCCAGGCATCGTCCTCGATCATGGCGCAACATGTCGTCGGCGCCAGCGCCGAGGAATTGCGCGCGGTGCGCGAGACCATGCTGAAGATGCTGAAGGAGAACGGCGCGCCGCCGGAAGGCCGCTTCGCCGACCTCGGCTATCTGGAGCCGGTGCGCGACTACAAGGCGCGTCATGCGTCGACCATGCTGACTTTCGACGCCGTGGTCGACGCCATCGGCCAGATCGAGAAGAAGCGCGCCGACGAAGCGGCCTGAGAGTGGTCTTCGACCTTACGGTGAGCGGATCCCGCCAGAGCGGTCGTTCATGCCATGGCTTGGTGTTCGCCGGTACTCTTGCCGCTTCACTTGTGTCGGCCGGTGGCTCAAGCGGGGCGGAACCAGCAGTCCAGCGCGATATCGGCGACTATCTCATGAGGGCCGTCCAGCCCTGCTGGAACGTGCCCGCAAATGCCACAAGTACTGCACGCGTCCGGATCAGCCTGAACAAGGACGGATCGCTCGCCGGGCCGCCAAAAATCGTCGGCCCCGTGACATCGGCAAGGCATAAGGTTGCCGAAGCCGCCATTCGCGCGATCACGCGTTGCGCGCCGTTTCCCGGGCTGGCGTCCTACGGCGCCGACTATGATTTGTGGCGCGACATCGTCGTCACATTCTACCCAGCAGTCGACCCGGCGGCGGGACATCCGTCCATGGACATCAACGACCTCGATAAACTTCTCGGAAAATACAAGAAGGTAAAGTAGCCGGCTCCGGCCAGCGCATGGCTCAGGCCGGAGCTTTCAGCGCTCGCCTGCTTTCGATGAATTCGCTTCTTAGCCAGTCGGCGAAGGCCGCGGCCGGTTCGGAGAGACTGTGCAAACTCCTGGCCACCAGCCAATAGGCCCCGGATGCGACATCGATGTCGAACGGTTTGACCAGTGCTCCGGTCTCCAATTCTTCTCCAATCTGCAGGAGATCGCCCAGCGCCACGCCGTGGCCGAGCAGCGCGGCCTGCTTGGAGAGTGAGGCGTCCGCAAGCATCGGCCCGCGCGTGGGCATGGCGTTGGCGGGTACGCCCGCCGCCTCGAACCAGCGCGTCCAACCCTGGCGGTTTTCCTCGTGCAAAAGCGTGAAGCGAGCAAGATCGGCCGGCTTCCCGAGGGCTGGGCCCGATGAAAGCAGCGCCGGCGACAGAACCGGCGAATCGACTGTCGAGGCCAGCCGCTCGGCTTCGCTGCGGGGCCATGACGTCGCGTTCGAGCTGAAACGTAAGGCAAGTTCGGGCTGGTCGCTGCGGAACTCGATCAGCCTTGGGTCCACTTCGAGGGAGACGTCGATATCGGGCCGCAACTGGCGAAACCGGTTGAGCCGGGGTACCAGCCAGACGGATGCAATCGACGGCTCGACGCTGACACGAACCACGGCCTGCGCGGGAACCGCGACCAGTTCCGAGAGTAGTTTGTCGATGTCGTCGAAACTTCTGACCAGTTGAGCAAGCAGCCGACGGCCTGCATCCGTCAGTTCGACGCGGCGATGGTGCCGTTCGAAAAGCGGTTGGCGCAGGAAGGTTTCGAGTTCGCGGATCTGCCGGCTGATCGCCGCCTGCGAGACGAAAAGCTCCTCGGCGGCGTTGCTGAAGCTCAAATGCCGCCCCGCCGCCTCGAAGCTCCTCAACGCCGTCAGGGGCAAGCGTCCACGCTTCATTTCGCATAACCCAGGATTATCCGAAGCGGAAATTATACTCGTTTGAAGGCGAAGGCCAGCGGCGGTCTAATCGTCTTCAAGGAGATGCCGCCATGATGCAGTTGCTTGAGATCCTTGGCGACGTCATACGGATCGCGACGTTCCAATGGCGCGACGAAAGACGCGCTACAAGGCATCACGAAGAATGGTCTCATCCTGGCCGCTGGGCGCCGCCAGCCGACCGAGGGCCATTTCGCCGTTCCCGCCCGTGACCGCACGGCGATCGGGATTGCGTTCTCCGGTGCAAGCGCACATCTATCAGCTGGAAAACGCGGAGATCGCAGTGGGCGACCAGCACAGGCATGCGCATACAGCCGGAGCGTCGAGGCGCGGCCGCAACTGGCCCGGCCCCTGGCGCAAGACGCCGGGCCGCTTGCTCGGCACCTCGCTCGTGCGGTTTTACCAGCTGACGCTGTCCGGCTTTGTCGGCAATTCCTGCCGCCATCTGCCGACCTGTTCGGAATACGCGCATGAGGCGATCGCCCGCCATGGCCTTTGGGCCGGCGGCTGGATGGGGTTGTTCCGCGTGCTGCGCTGCGGTCCGTTCGGCACGCACGGCGTCGATCTCGTGCCGCAGGCGCTGGCATCCCGCTACGTCTGGTTCATGCCATGGCGGTACTGGCGGATTGGTCGCAAGCGCGGCGGAGCGCAGGGCTAGGGTGGCTGGTCGCGTCGCGCCGTTTACGCTCCGGTAGGGTTAACGCAAGCCTGCACAACAACTGCGCATTTGAGACAAAATCGAGACAAGAGACCTCGCTAAGCCCGCTCGCGAACCCCCTTCTGGAGCGAGCAGAAAATGCGCAATGTCGATCGTCTTCCCTTTATCATGGCTGGTGTCCTGTTCCTGCTCGCCTGGCTGCTGGGATTTCCGATGCGCGCGCAGTCCGCGCCGCTCGCGGACGTGCAGTGCACGCTGATCGCCGATGCCCAGAGCGGCAAGACGCTTTACCAGGACGGTATCTGCGACCAGCGCTTCAGCCCGGCCTCCACGTTCAAGGTGCCGCTTTCGCTGATCGGCTACGACGCAGGCATCCTTGCCGATGAACATACCCCGGCATGGGATTACAAGCCTGAGTTCAACGCGGTGAAACGCGACCAGAAAATCGTCGATCCGACGATCTGGGAACGCGATTCCATCATCTGGTTCTCGCGCGAGATCACCCGTAAGCTCGGAACTCAGAAATTTGCCGGCTACGTATCGAAGTTCAACTATGGCAATGGTGACGTTTCCGGCAATCCTGGCAAGGATGACGGGCTCACCCATTCCTGGGTCAACTCCTCGCTTAAGATCACGCCAGTCGAACAGGTTGCCTTCCTGCGGCAACTGCTCGCCGGCACAATGCCGGTGTCGGCCAGGGCGCATGAAATGACACGCGCCATCATGCCGAACTTCAAGGCTGGGGACTGGGCCGTTCAGGGCAAGACCGGCACGACCAGGCTGGGTGCGGGCGGCAAGGACAAGCGCTCGCTCGGATGGTTTGTCGGCTGGGCTGGGAAAGACGGCCGCCAGATCGTGTTCGCCCGGCTCGTCGTCGATACGAAACGCACCGACATGCCGAAGGGGTTGGCGACACGGGCCGCGTTCCTGAAGGACCTGCCAGAGCTGATTAAGTGAGCCGGGCTTTACGGCGGCGGCATCTGCTCATAAAAGACTGCCGCCGCCGGACGCATCCGGCACCCTGGCAGGTCGCAGCCCCGAACCGCTGATGATCTGCATTTACCACCCGCGCTCGTTTGCGGGACTGGATAGGAGATACATATGCTGAATTCCGTTTCCCTGACATTTCCCGATGGCTCCGTCCGCGACTACGATGCGGCGATGACCGGTGCGGGTCTCGCCGAATCGATCTCGAAGTCGCTGGCCAAGAAGGCCGTCGCCTACGCCATTGACGGCACCGTGCGCGACCTCAGCGACCCGCTCGGCAAGTCCGGCAAGGTCGAGGTCATCACCCGCGACGATGCGCGCGCTCTTGAGCTTATCCGCCACGACACCGCGCACGTGCTGGCGGAGGCCGTGCAGGAGCTGTGGCCGGGAACGCAGGTGACCATCGGACCAGTGATCGAGAACGGATTCTATTACGACTTTGCCCGCAACGAGCCGTTCACCCCAGACGATTTCCCGGTGATCGAGAAGAAAATGCGCGAGATCATCGCGCGCAACAAGCCGTTCACCAAGGAGGTCTGGTCGCGCGACAAGGCAAAAAAGGTCTTTGCCGACAAGGGCGAGCGCTACAAGCTCGAACTGATCGATGCCATTCCCGAGGACCAGGATCTCAAGATCTATGCGCAGGGCGACTGGTTCGATCTCTGCCGCGGTCCGCACATGGCCTCGACCGGCCAGATCGGCAACGCCTTCAAGCTGATGAAGGTGGCCGGCGCCTATTGGCGCGGCGATTCCAACAACCCGATGCTGACGCGCATCTACGGCACGGCCTGGGCCGACCAGGCGCAGCTCGAAGCCTACCAGACGATGCTGGAGGAGGCCGAGAAGCGCGACCACCGCAAGCTCGGCCGCGAAATGGACCTTTTCCATTTCCAGGAAGAGGGGCCGGGCGTGGTCTTCTGGCACGCCAAGGGCTGGAAGATGTTCCAGAACCTGGTGAACTACATGCGGCGCCGGCTCGACGAGCAGGGCTACCAGGAGGTCAACGCCCCGCAGGTGCTCGACAAGAGCCTGTGGGAGACGTCAGGCCACTGGGGCTGGTACCGCGACGCCATGTTCAAGGTGACGGTCGCCGGCGATGAAACCGACGATGACCGCATCTTTGCGCTGAAGCCGATGAACTGCCCGGGCCACGTGCAGATTTTCAAGCATGGGCTGAAATCCTATCGCGATCTGCCGGTGAAGCTGGCGGAATTCGGCAATGTGCATCGCTACGAGCCGTCGGGCGCGCTACACGGGCTGATGCGCGTGCGCGGCTTCACGCAAGACGATGCGCATATCTTCTGCACCGAGGAACAGCTGGCTTCCGAGTGCCTGCGCATCAACGACCTGATCCTGTCGACCTATGCCGATTTCGGTTTCGACGAAATCAGCGTCAAACTGTCGACACGGCCCGAAAAGCGTGTCGGCACGGACGAGGCCTGGGATCATGCCGAGGCTATCATGGGCGGCGTGCTGGAGACGATCAGGACAAGGTCCGGCAATCGGATCAAGACCTCGATCAATCCGGGCGAGGGCGCCTTCTACGGGCCGAAGTTCGAATATGTGTTGAAGGATGCCATCGGCCGCGAATGGCAATGCGGGACGACGCAGGTCGACTTCAACCTGCCGGAGCGTTTTGGCGCCTTCTACATCGGCTCGGATTCGGAGAAGAAGCAGCCGGTCATGGTGCACCGCGCCATCTGCGGTTCGATGGAGCGTTTCCTCGGGATCCTGATCGAGAACTATTCCGGCCACTTCCCGCTATGGTTCGCGCCGCTGCAGGTGGTGGTGGCGACGATCACGTCAGACGCCGACAGCTATGCGACCGAGGTCGTGGCAAAGCTGAAGGCCGCCGGGCTGTTGGCGGAAGCCGATCTGCGCAACGAGAAGATCAACTACAAGGTCCGTGAGCACAGCCTGGCCAAGGTGCCGGTCATCCTCGTCTGCGGCAAGCGCGAGGCGGAGGAGCAGACGGTCAACATCCGCCGGCTCGGCTCGCGCGATCAGGAATCGCTTGGTCTTGCCGAAGCAATCGAACGGCTGACCGAAGAAGCGATCACGCCTGATCGCCGACGCAAGCGCGCTGCTTGAATCGGAGTGTTTCGATCGAATGGCGGTGGAGCGATCAACCGCCATTTTCATATCCCTGTCACGGCAACGTTGTAACGAGCCCCTATGCTCAAGCTGAAATCGCGCGAACGACCGTTCCCAGAGCTTTCCTACGCCAATCCGCACCAGCCGGCGCTGGCGCGCTGGTTCATCCATTCGGTCGAAGGCCTGTCGGGTCGCGATCGCTTTGCCGCGCTTTATGATTTCTGGCGCCGCCAGGTGGTGCCGACGGGCGAGCGTGTGTTCAGCCGCATGCTGGACCTCATTGACGTGGGCGTCCGAATTCCCGACCAATGGCCGCCCGCGCAATTGCCCGACACGCCACTGGTAATCGTCGCCAACCATCCCTTCGGCATCGGCGACGGCATTGCCGTGCTATCGCTGGCAGAGCAACTCGGCCGGCCTTTCCGGGTGATGATCCACAAGGACCTGCTCAGGATCCGCGAGATGGAGCCCTATTCGCTGCCGATCGACTTTTCCGAGACCAAGGACGCGGTGAAGAACAACATGGCGGTGCGCCATGAGGCGGTCCGGCTGCTCAGGGAAGGTGTCACCATTGTGGTGTTTCCGGCCGGCGGCGTGGCCACTGCGCCCAAGGGTTTTGGCCGCGCGCGCGACCTGCCGTGGAAGATGTTTCCGGCCCGTCTCGTCCAGGAGGCCAAGGCATCGGTCATCCCCATGCATTTCTCCGGCCAGAACGGCAGGCTTTTCCATCTGGTCAGCGGGCCGATGAACATGGCCGAGCGCGACGGGCGTGTGGCCAAATTCGTCGGCAAGGCCTCGCTGACCTTGCGCACCTCGCTGCTCATTCGTGAATTCGCGCGGCTGTCCGGCAGGGCGATCGACGTGCGCGTCGGCAACGTGCTGAGCTGGAACGAACTGGAGCCGCTGCGCGACCGCAAAACGTTGCTCGACCGTCTCTATCGCGGTGTATTCGACCTGGCGCCGAGCCTGCCGCGCCGTCGCATTCCGTTCCTCCCGGCGCGAACCAAGCTCGCCGCCTGAAGGCTAATCGGCGCCTTCCTCGGGATCCATCGCCGCTGCTTCGGTGGCGAGAACCTCAATTTCCTGGTTCTGCCCGCCAACGACCGTGAAATCCTTCTGGTAGATGCGATCGCGGTTCTTGGCGATGATGGTGTAGTCGCCTTCGGCCAGCACCATCGAGGCGAAGGCGCCGACGGTTTCCTTGATCGGATCGCCGGATTCGTTGAGCAGCGACCACGAGGTGTCGGCAATCGCTTCGCCGCCCGTCTCGCGTACCAGCTTCATGGTGATTTCAGCGGCGTGATGCTCGACGGTGGCTTCCGTCAGCTTGCCCGCCTCGACGCGGATATCGGATCGGATGACGGCGTTGACCGCGCCGTAAGTCGAGACGACATGATAGATGCCGGCATTGAGCCGCACGACGCTGTTGGGTTCGACATCGGGAATGATCAGCGCGCGGTCGCCATTGGCCTCGGCGGTGCCCTCATAGATCGAAAAGCGCAGTTTCTTCGGCGGTATGCGCACGCCGCCGGACAGGACCGCGTCTAGCTTCAGGCCGCCGGCATCGAGCACGAGGCTTTCTCGCTTGGCTTCCTTGCCGACTGTGATGCGCTTGGTGGCGCCGGCGCGGCCATAGGAAGCGTGGACCAGGTAACTGCCGGGCTCGAGCTGGAAGACGGCGCTGCCGCCATGGGAGGAGGCGACCATGGGCAATTTGCCGTTCACCGCTTCTGGCTTGAAGACACGCCAGACTAGCCCACGTGTGATGTCGGTGCCCTTGTCGGTCAACTGGGCCGAGAGCGTAATGGCGCCACCGCCGCCAAGCGCCAGCGGGGTCTCGCTCTTCGGCGTTGCATAGCTCGAAATTCCGGGAAGTTTCAGGTCGCCGACGCCGTCCTTTTCCTGCGCGACAGCCATGGAGACCGGCAGCAGGAACAGCGCGGCGCAGAGCCGAACCAGGAAAAGACGCAGTCGCCCCTCAAACATGCCTTGCGTTGAAGCCCATGGCGGTGGCAATTTCAAGGCTTAAGAGTCCGATCCGGGACTCTTCAGCCCGGCGTTTGCGCGCCTTTGCCCGAGCCGCCCGAATTCCCGATGGTGCGCTTCAGCTCAAAACAGAGTGTTTCAGGAGACTTGCGCCCATGGCGTCGCCGATCATCGACTTTCTATTGACCCGAAATTCAGCGCCGATACCCGACCTCAGGGAACCGGCGCCCAGCGACGCCGATATCGCCACGATGATCGCCGCCGCCACGCGCGTGCCCGACCATGGACGGCTCGAACCGTGGCGCTTCATCCTTTATCGCGGCGAAGCCCGCATCGAGATCGGCAAAAAACTAGCGGCCTTGGCCGAACAGCGCGAGGGGCCGTTGCCGGAAGGCCGTCGCAACCAGGAACTGGCGCGGTTCTCGCGCGCGCCGCTGGTGATCGGTGTCGTATCTATTCCGAGGGAGAACCCAAAAATCCCGCAATGGGAGATGTTCCTGTCCGGAGGCATGGCGGCGATGAACCTGATGATCGCGGCCACTGCGCTGGGCTATGGCACGAACATGATCAGCAACTGGTATTCCGACGTGCCGGAGGGCAGGGCGATTCTCGGACTGGCGCCGCAGGAGCGCGTCGTCGGGTTCATCCATATCGGCTCCTACGCCGGTCCGGCGCCGGAGCGGCCACGGCCTGATCCGGCCAAGCTCTACACCGATTATGCCGGACCTTGGGCGGGCTGAATGTTCTACGAGCCGTCCAAGGGGCATGGCCTGCCGCACGATCCTTCGAAGGCGATCGTCGCGCCGCGCCCGATCGGCTGGATATCGACGCTGAACCAGGCCGGCGAGGTCAATCTGGCGCCATACTCCTTCTTCAACGCCTTTTCGACGCGACCTTTCATTGTCTGGTTTTCCTCGGAGGGTGAGAAGGACAGCGCCTCGTTTGCCCAGGAAACCGGCGAGTTCGTCGCCAATCTGGTCAGCCGCGATCTTGCGGACAAGATGAACTACACATCCGTCGACGCACCGCGTGGCGTCAACGAGTTCATCTATGCCGATCTCGCCATGGCGCCCTCGCGTCTCGTCAAGCCGCCGCGCGTGGCGGCTGCACCAGCGGCGCTCGAATGCCGGGTGACGGAAGTGTTTCGCCCGAAGGCGCTGGACGGATCACCGACGAGTGCCTTTGTCGTCGCCGGTGAGGTGATCGGCGTTCACATCGACGATGCTTTCCTGAAAGACGGCCTGTTCGACATCACCAAGTCCGGCAATGTCGCGCGTCTCGGTTATATGGATTACGCCAGCGTCGACGAGGTCTTTTCGATGCGGCGGCCACGCTGGGGCAAGGAGTAGCCGTCAGGCGGATATCCCGGCCGCTTTCGCGCGGGCCAGAAGGCGTTCGGCCAGCCGCAGATGCGGACGGTCGAACATCTTGCCGTCGATGCCGACGACGCCCGGATTTCCGGCCGCCTCGAAGGCCGCCACGATAGCCGCCGATTGTCTCACCGCCTCGGCAGAGGGCGTGAAGGCGGTGTTGATGACGGGCACCTGATCGGGGTGGATCGCCATTTTGCCGGTGAAACCGTCACGCTCGGCGTCGGCACATTCCGCGGCGAAGGCCACCATGTCGCGAAAGCCAGGAAATACGGTGTCGATCGCGGCGACTTCCGCGGCTCCGGCCGCGAGAATGGTCGTCAGGCGGGCGTGACGGAAGAGATCGGTGTAGCGGCCGTGCTCGTCGCGGGCAGAGCGTGCGCCGATCGCGGCCGAAAGGTCTTCCGCGCCCCAGGTGAGACCGGCGAGCCGTGCGCTTGTCCCCGCATAGGTGGCGGCGGCGAGCACGCCCGCCGGAGTTTCGGTGATGATCGGCAGGATTTTTATCGACCCGTCGGGCAGGCCGTTTTCGGCTTCCCAAACCCTGAGCTTGGCCGCGAGCTGCTGCACATCCTGGCCGCTGTTCGATTTAGGCAGCATGATGCCGTCCGGTCTTGCCGGAACGAGCTTGGCAAGATCATCGTCCGTCATTCCGGTCGAGAGGTCGTTGACCCTGACATAAAGCGCCGAGTTGGTTTGCCCCCTGCGTTCGAGGATAAAGCGCGCCGCGATCTCGCGCGCCCGCGCCTTGTTCCGCGGCGCCACGGAGTCCTCGAGATCGACGATAACCACGTCGGCGCCGGCGCCAAATCCCTTTTCCAGCTTCCGTTCGGAATCGCCTGGAACGAATAGCAGCGAGCGCATCAGTCTGCCTTCTTCAGCATCATCGCTTGCCTGATGCATTTGGCGACCAGATCGCCATGCTGGTTGTAGGCGCGGTGCTCGAATTCGACGATGCCGCGGTCGGGCTTCGACCTGGATTCGCGCACCGAGACGACAGATGTTTCGACGCGGATGGTGTCGCCATGGAAGACCGGGTGAGGAAACACGGTTTCCTTCATGCCGAGATTGGCAACCGTCGTGCCGACCGTGATGTCGTTGACCGAAATGCCGATCATCAGGCCGAGCGTGAACAGCGAGTTGACCAGCGGCTTGCCCCATTCGCTCCTAGCGGCGAAATCGAAGTCGATATGCAGCGGCTGCGGGTTCAGCGTCATCACCGAAAACAGCATGTTGTCGCTCTCGGTGACAGTCTTGCGCAGCGTGTGCCGGAAGACATGGCCGACAACAAACTCCTCCAGATATAGCCCGGCCATCTTCCGCCTCCTGCGCTGTCTGACGGTTGATAGGCGCTGCTTCAGGCGCTCGCAAGCCAGTTAATGAACATGGTGAACCGTTCGTAAACCATTTCTGCCTACCCTCCTCACGGGGCCGGAAACCTTCTGGCATGGGGCGTAAGCAGACGGGCATGGTAGTTGTTTCGCATTTCCTGAAATGGATCTACACGGCCAGGGTTTCGGAGCGCGCCGCCGCCGCTCATGCGCTGGCCCGAGCCTATGTCAATTGCGAATTGCCGTTCGAGGATCGCTGCGCCGCCGAGGCCGCGCTGACGCTGCTGCTCGACGACGCCTCGTCGAAAGTGCGGCTGGCGATGGCGGAAGCGTTCTCGATGAGCCATCACGCGCCGTTGCAGATCATCAGTGCGCTTGCCGCCGATCAGCCGGAGGTCGCCGGTGTCGTGCTGGCGCGCTCGCCGCTGCTCACCGACGCCGATTTGATCAATCGTGTGGCGGCGAGCCAGAAGGCAACGCAGAAGCTGATCGCCGACCGGCCTTCCGTCTCGATGGCGCTTTCGGCGGCCATCGCCGAGGTCGGCGAGGCGGAGGCCTGCGCCGTGCTTTTGGCCAATAGCGGCGCCGACATCGCGTCACTCAGCTTCAGGCGCATGGCGCAACGTCACGGGCATCTGCCTCTGGTGCGCGAGGCGTTGATATCGGATATCAGGCTGCCTGCCGATTGCCGGCATATGCTGCTCGTCAAGCTCGGCGAGACATTGAAGACATCGCCGCTGGTCATGGCATTGATGGGAGCCGCGCGTGCCGACAGGGTCATGCGCGATGCTTGCGTCAAGGCCTCGGTGACGCTGATCGAGGGCACGCGCCAAGAAGAGCACGCGGCGCTGATCGAGCATCTCAGGCTGCGCGGCGATCTGACCGCGAGCTTCCTGATCCGCACCATCGCGCACGGCAAGGTCGATTTCTTCGGCTCGGCGCTGGTGGCGCTCAGCCAACAGTCCGAACCACGGGTGAGGGCGCTGCTGGCCGGCGGGCACGACGTGGCCCTGCAGGCGCTGTTCCGCAGCGCCGGCATGGCTGCCGCCACGCATGCCGTCATCCTGCGCGCCCTGAAGATCTGGCGCGAGGTCGCCAACGGCAAGCGCGTTGCTGGCGTGCAGGAAGTCAGTTGGCTGATGCTCAAGGAATTAGGCGGGCAATCCGCCGAAGGCGATCTTGCCGCATTGATCAAATCGATCCACCTAGACGCCCTGCGTGAGAACGCACGCGGCCATGCACTGGCGATCGCCGCTGCCTAGGTTTTCTCCCTCGCGAAGAAATCCGGGAAATCTTCCATCGCCGCGGCGATGATGCGCAGGGACGCCGCGATCTGCAGCATGTCGCCGGTGGCGTTTCGCTGGGCGATGCCTGCCGCATACTGCCGGGCGACGGCAATGGTCGCTGTTTGCGGATCCCCAGGGGCTCGGAAAAGCAGCTCGCGCGCCAGTCCCCTCAGGAAGGTGGCGATTGAAAGCGTCGTTTCCGATGGGAGGGCATGGTTTTGGCTGGCCGTGCGCAGCCGCAGGATTTCCAGGCCGACCGTGACGGAAGCGACGCCGCCGCCCAGCACCGCCTCGCCCTTCCTGCCGGAATTCTGCACCAGCGGCATCAACTGATTGACCCGGTCGTAAGCGAGGCTCTCGAAGGCTGAGCGCCTCGGCACGCGCTCATGCAGGCAAAGCCGCGCCAGATCCTCCCGCATGGCCCGCACGATGCGGTCGGCCGCGAGCCATGGATCGGCCGGCAATACGACGATGAAGACGCCGATGGCCAAGAGGATGCCGACCAGGATCGATGCCGAGCCGGCGAAGAAGGGGCCGGGATCATAGGTCATCGCCTGATGTGGGCTGAGGAAGGCCAGGAAGTTGATGGCGAAGGCCGTCGCCACGCCGACATAGCGCGGATTGGCCATGGCGAGTGCCGCCGGCACCATGATCGGCACGACGAACAGCATGAACCAGCCGAAGCCGGGCAGAGCAGGGAGCGCAACCTGCCCGACGAGAAAGGCAAAAGGCAAAGCGAGCAGCGTTCCCTTGAAGAATCCCCAGGATACTTGCACGGGGTCGGGGCGAGCGGCAAACAGGCTCGACACGACGGCAACGAGGATGACGGTGCCGGCCGCCTCCGACCACTTCGTCGTCAGCCAGAAAGCCGCCACCAGCAGCGTGGCAACGGCCGCGCGGATGGCGTTGCGCGCAGCACCGGGATAGTCGCGATGCACCACCAGGGCCGGCTGCTGGCTGCCGGGACCTGGACGGCGCGTGACCGGCGCGCGCAAGGCATCGAGGCCACGCAGCACCTGTTTCAGCGCCTCGGCGAAATCGGCCGCTATGGTAAGGCGGGTAATGGTGCCGACCCTGTCCTCACCCGGCTCGATCGAGGCGTCGGGCATTTGCCTGGCCCTGATCGAGATCGCGTCGAGCCGCGCCACCCAGGATGAGGTATCGTCCAGCGCTCCCGGCTTGGCTGCCAGTTCGCTGACAAGGGCCTGCAGTTCCGAGCGTACCGGGATGAGGGCGGCGTTTTTGGGAGCGGCATGCGAATAGAGCGCGCGCGCCGCCGAAAGTGCCGAAAGCAGTTGTCCGATGGTGCGCCGCACCGGATGCGCGCGCGGCGCGAAGCTCGGCGCTTCGAGCCTGGCATAGGCGCGCATCTCGCCAAGCGTCTGGGTATCGGCGACAAGCTTCCGGTGCAGGCCGATCAGCGTTGCCCGGTCGCCGCCTGAAAACGCACCGCCGGCATAGGTGGCGAGGTCGAGAATGCAGCGTTTCAGCCGCGAGACGATGGCGTCGCTGGCCAGTTTTGGCAGGATCAGTCGGCTGGTCAGGCCGGCGCAGACGATGCCGAGCACGATCTCGGCACAACGCGCGACCGCGAGGTCTACGACCAGATGCGGTTGTCCGAAAGCGGGCAGGCCGATGATCATTGCGGTGTAGCCTGCAAGAGCCGCGCCGTAGGCTTCGGGATTGCGCAGCAGCGACGAGACGAAGGTGCAAATGCCAATCCAGACAGCAAGCACCGTCACCAGAATCCAGGGGCCGGTGCCGAATGCCGTGGTGATGCCAATTGCCGCGACACCGCCGGCCAGCGTGCCGAGCAGGCGGTAGAAGCCTTTCGCCAGCACCATGCCGGCAACCGGCTGGGCGACGATGAACACCGTCATCATCGCCCATTGCGGATGGTCGAGCTTCAGCGCGTAAGCGGCCAGCAATGCGATCATGCCGGCCGAAACGGTGCGCAGCGCGAAAATCCAGTCCGAGCGTGTCGGTTGCGTCAGCCCGGCCAGGCTCGACTCGAAATAGGTTTTCAGCCGCGCCCAGGTCACATGCTGGTCTCCATGTCAGGAACGCAAGCTAAACGCGCCAGCGGCTAGATATCCAGCACTTCCGTCTCGGCGAATTCGGCGCGTTCCTGGATGAAGCGGAAGCGGGCTTCGGGTTTGGTGCCCATCAGCTCGTCGACCCTGTCCTTGGTGGCGGAATCGACTTCGTTCACATCGACCCTGAGCAAGGTGCGCTTCCTTGGATCCATGGTGGTTTCCTTGAGCTGCGCGGCCATCATTTCGCCCAGGCCCTTGAAGCGGCCAAGCTCGACCTTGCCGCGCCCGGTGAATTCGGTGCGCAGAAGCTCGTCCTTGTGGGCGTCGTCGCGGGCATAGGCGACCTTGCCGCCTTGCCTGATCGAGTAAAGCGGCGGCACCGCCAGATAGAGATGGCCGCCGCGCACCAGCGCCGGCATCTCCTGGTAGAAGAAGGTGATCAGCAGCGAAGCGATGTGTGCGCCGTCGACGTCGGCGTCGGTCATGATGATGACGCGGTCGTAGCGCAAATCCTCGTCACGGTATTTTGACCGCGTGCCGCAGCCGAGCGCCTGGATCAGGTCCGATATCTGCTGGTTGGCGGCCAGCTTGTCATTGCCGGCGCTGGCGACGTTGAGGATTTTTCCGCGCAGCGGCAAGACGGCCTGGCTGGCACGATCGCGTGCCTGCTTGGCCGAGCCGCCGGCGGAATCGCCTTCGACGATGAAGAGTTCGGCACCCGCCGCCGCGTTCTGCGTGCAGTCGGCGAGCTTGCCCGGCAAGCGCAGCTTGCGCACTGCGCTCTTGCGCGAGACTTCCTTTTCCTGGCGGCGGCGCACCCGTTCGTCGGCGCGCGCGATCACCCAGTCGAGCAGCTTCGAGGCTTCCTGCGGATTGTCGGCCAGCCAATGGTCGAATGGGTCGCGGATCGCGGTCTCGACGATGCGTATCGCTTCGATCGTCGCCAGCCTGTCCTTGGTCTGGCCGACGAATTCCGGCTCGCGAATGAACACCGACAGCATGCCGGCGGCCGAAATCATGACGTCTTCCGAGGTGACGATCGAGGCGCGCTTGTTGCCGACGAGGTCGGCATAGGCGCGCAGACCGCGCGTCAGCACGTTTCGGAAGCCGGCTTCGTGGGTGCCGCCTTCACCGGTCGGGATGGTGTTGCAGTAGGAATTGATGAAGCCGTCGCCAC
The DNA here is from genome assembly GCF_020165375.1 of Mesorhizobium sp. BR1-1-4. NCBI lineage: Bacteria > Pseudomonadati > Pseudomonadota > Alphaproteobacteria > Hyphomicrobiales > Phyllobacteriaceae > Mesorhizobium > Mesorhizobium sp. BR1-1-4. The sequence goes on from NZ_JAIUIB010000013.1 coordinate 83,121, forward strand.
CGAACCAGGTGACCGCCCATTCGAGCGAGCCATGGCCGCCTTGCTTGTCGCTCTTGCCGGCGAAGATTTCGCGCGTCACCTGGAAATCGTCGCCGAGCGACGCCTTCAGATAATCCTTGAGGCCGCCTGGGAAATGGAATTCCGCCTTGGCCGGTGTCTGATCCTTTTCCTTGATGAGGGAGGGATCGCAGGTCCAGCGGATCTCGACGCCGCCAAACAGGTACGCCTTCGAACGCGTCATGCGGTAGAGACGCGCCGGCTCGAAGGCCGCGCCCTTGCCGAAAATCTGCTCGTCGGGATGGAAGCGGATTTTTGTGCCGCGCCGGTTGTGGACTTCGCCGAGCTGCTCCAGTCCGGTCACCGGGACGCCGCGCGAAAAGCGCTGGCGATAGAGCTGGCGCCCACGTGCCACCTCGACCTCAAGATGATCCGACAGGGCGTTGACGACGGAGACGCCAACGCCGTGCAGGCCGCCTGATGTCTCGTAGACCTTGGAGTCGAACTTGCCGCCCGAATGCAGCGTCGTCATGATGACTTCGAGCGCCGGCTTCTTGAATTTTGGGTGCATGTCGACCGGAATGCCGCGGCCATTGTCGGTGACCGTGAGATGGCCGTCGGCGGAGAGTTCGACATCGATGAAGGTGGCGTGGCCGGCAACCGCTTCGTCCATCGAATTGTCGATGACCTCGGCGAACAGATGGTGCATCGCCTTGTCGTCGGTGCCGCCAATATACATGCCTGGCCGGCGGCGCACCGGCTCAAGGCCCTCAAGCACCTCGATGTCGGCGGCGCTGTAGCCCTCGCTGCCATCCTTGGTTGCGGCTGGACGCCTGGCGGCCGCCTGTACCAGCGGATCCGCCGGGCGCGCCGGCGTGCGAACCGGCTGCGGCTGTTTTTCCAGATTGCCGAAAAGATCGTTGTTGTCGTCCATGCCTGCCATAGAGTCCAAGCTGCGAATCACCCGTCGATACTGCCACGCTTTTCAGCGCCAAGCGACGGAGGTTCCTGTTACGTTCGGGGATTTAACTGCTCTTACCCTAAAACCATTCGATAACCAAGCGGGCGGAAATAGGTCAAATGCCGCCGCGCAATATTCCTGATTCTTTAACAATGCCGCCTAGCGTGAGCCCAACATAACAAGAAACGGCGGGCATCAGGGGTTTTCGGCGTGAGGGGCAAGGCCATAACGATGATCGGCATCGCCGCCGTTTTCGGCGCGATCTCGATCTTTGCCGCGGATTTCTGGGTCAAGAGCCAAGCGAAGGCCGATGCCCAGGAGAAAACGGCCTCGATCGCCGCTCCGGCCGCGCCCAGGATCGAGTTCAAGACCATCGTGGTGGCGAACGCGCCGTTGCGCTACGGCATGGAGCTCGACCGCGCCAAGCTCAGCGAAATCCCGTGGCCGCAGGATTCCCTTCCGCAGGGCGCCTTTGCCACCATCGATGGATTGCTCGGCGAAGGCGGCCGGGTCGCGCTGTCGCCGATCGAGATCAACGAGCCGGTGCTGCTCGCCAAGCTGTCGGGACCGAACGGCCGCGCGACGCTGTCCAACATGCTGACGCCCGGAATGCGGGCGGTCACCATCCGCACCGACGAGATCGCCGGCGTCGGTGGCTTCGTGACGCCGGGCGACCGGGTCGATGTCGTGCTGACGCGCGATGCCGGCGAAATCCAGGAAGTCGCCAAGAACGCGCAAGGGGCTGCCGGTTCGACCATCACCTCGGAGATCGTCGTTGCCGACGCCAAGGTGCTCAGCGTCGGGCAGGGCGCCGACGAGCGCCAGACGACGCCGCAGGTGGCCAATTCCGTGACCCTCGAGGTGACGAGCGACGGCGCACAGAAAGTGGCGCTTGCCCGCACCGTCGGAACGCTGTCGCTGTCGCTTCGCTCCGCCAGCGAAGGCGGCGATGGCAAGAACGGCGTCACCACCATCTCTTCCTTCGGCGGATCCGTCGCTTCCAAGACGCAGGCCGTGGCCGGCTCCTTGTTCGATGCCATAGCGAAGGAGCCGGAGAAGCCGAAATTCAAGACGATCATCGTGACGCGCGGCACGCAGGCCGAGGAATATCAGGTTCCAACGCGGGACCAGAAGTAAAGACCGGTGGGGACCGGGCGGGACGGGACAATGTTGATGCGTACCCTATATCGAATGACGGCTCGGTCGCGCTTGGTGCGCGCCCTGGCGATGGCGTTTACCCTGGCTGCGAGCGGCGTGCTTGCCTTGCCCGGAGCGGCGAAGGCGGACAACGACATCGTTTATGTCTCGTCGACCAAGAATGCGTCGATCAAGGTTGCCAAGGGCAAGCCCAAGACGATCATGACGAGCGCGGCCTTCTACCAGATCGTCATCGGTGATCCGGAGATCGCCAACGTCAACCCGCTGACCGACAAATCCTTCTATGTGCTGGGCAACAATCTCGGCACCACCGGCATTGCGCTGTTCGACCAGAACAAGCAGCTCGTCGGCACCGTGGACATCGAGGTGACGCTCGACACCGACCAATTGGCGAACACTATCCGTGCCAGTGTGCCGGACGCCAAGATCAAGGTCGGCTCGGCCAACGGCCGTGTCGTGCTGTCGGGTGAGGCGGATGACGCGGTTGCAGCGGATAAGGCAAGCAAGATCGCCAGCCGCTTTTCCGGCAATGAGGAAGTGATCAACTCGGTCAATATCTCTTCGTCGCAGCAGGTTCAGCTCAATGTCCGGTTCGTCGAGATCAACCGCCAGGCAGGGCAGGACCTGGGCGCGAAATACAGCGCCAATTTCGCCTACGGCTTCGGCGGTCGCGACATTTCACTGGATCCGGGCACGGTCCCAGCGGCGGGGACCGGCGAGATCATCGGCCGACTGCTGTCGAACGGCGTCTCGATCGACATTGCCATTAAGGCGCTGGAAGAGCGCGGCCTTGCCCGTCGGCTGGCTGAGCCGAACCTGATCGCGCGTTCAGGGGAGACAGCGAGCTTCCTGGCCGGCGGCGAATTTCCGATCCCGGTTTCGGAGGACAACGGCAAGATTTCGGTCAGCTACAAGAAATATGGCGTTAGCCTGGATTTCAAGCCGACCGTACTCAAGGACGGGTTGGTCAGCCTCGACATCGCGCCGGAAGTCTCCTCGATCGATGCGTCGGCGTCCTACAATATCGGCAACATTTCCGTGCCCGGCTTCATCGTGCGCCGCGCCAAGACCTCGGTCGACCTGAAGAACGGCCAGAGCTTCATGATCGCCGGGCTTTTGCAGTCCCAGAACGACATTACCACGTCTCGCATTCCCGGCCTTGGCAAGATGCCGGTGCTTGGAGCGCTGTTTTCGTCGAAATCCTATCAGCGGCGCGAGACCGACCTGGTCATCATCGTCACGCCCTATCTGGTCAAGCCGGTCGATCCGTCGAAGAAAATGGCTGAGCCGACCGATGGCACGGAGCCAGCCAGCAATGTCGACTATTTCCTCAACAACACCGAGGAGGTGAAGGCGCCGGATACGGGCCGCGCGCTGGCGCTGGCCGACGGCAGTGCCGCACGGGCCGCTCCTGCCACCAAAGTCGGTCATTTCCTCGACCTGCCGAAGGACTGAGCCATGCGTCTGATCCTGAGATCGTGCATCGGCCTGCTTCTTGCCGGCCTGGCAAGCGGCTGCACCAGCGACGACTACGTGCGCAGCGAGGGGGTGACGTCCGGCGCCGGCGAGGCGCAGGCCGCCAACACCGTCATGCAGATGGTCGACCCGTGGAAGTACGGCGTCCAGAACACGAAACTTCTCGTGCCTGCCAAGCGCGGCAGTGCCGGACCCGTCACGCCCGATCAGGCGGCCGGTGCCAAGGCAGCGCAAACGACCACCGACAACTGATCCAGACGGCGATCGACCTCACAGGCGGCGAGAATGGCAAACAGCACCAAGAAAATCCTGCTCGTATCGACAGACCGGACCTTCGCGCAGGACACGAAGACGGCCTTCGCCGCCTCCGAGATCATCCAGCTCATGACGGTGGAGAAGAACGTCACCGAGCTGCGCGGCGAGGTCCAGGAGGCTGAGTTCGGCGTTGTCATCGTCGACATGGATGCAGCGAAACTCGAGGAGATCGAGTCCCTGCAGCGCGTCATGCGCCGGCTCGAGGGCAAGGCACCGGTGGTCGTGGTCACCCAGGAGTTCAACGCCGCGGCCGTGCGCATCCTGGTGCAGCTCAAGGTCGCCGATTTCCTGGTCAAGCCGATCACCACGGCAGACCTCGTGCGTTCGGTCGTGCGGGCTCTGCAGGGACCCGGGCGCGAGGAAAACACCGAGTCGCAGATCTATACCTTCATGCCCGCCGCCGGCGGCGTCGGCACCACTACACTGGCACTGCAGACCGCGTTCCAGCTGCATCATTCGGTGACGCGCGGCGCCTCGACCTGCGTGGTCGACCTCAATTTCCAGCAAGGTGCCTGCGCCGAATATCTCGATCTCGAGCCGCGTTTCGACATCACCGAAATCGAGAACCAGCCTGAGCGCCTCGACCGGCAACTGCTCGATGTGATGCTGTCCAAGCACGCCAGCGGACTGTGTGTGCTGGCGGCGCCGACGCATCCGTCCGAAATGCGCTCATTCAAGACCGATGTCGTGGTGCGCATGCTGGACCTCGTTTCGGCCTATTTCGACAATGTCGTCATCGACATGCCGCGCACCTGGTTTCCGTGGACGGAAACTGTGCTGCTCGGTTCCAACAAGCTTTACATCGTTGCCGAAATGACGGTGCCGTGCCTGCGCCATACGCAGCGGCTGATCCAGGCCGTCTACGAGACCGCCGGCAAGGAAGTGAAGCCGAACGTGATCGTCAACCGTTTCGAGCAGAAGATGTTCGACAACGGCATCAAGCAGGCGGACGTCCAGGAAATCCTTGGCGAGCATTTTGTCGGCGGCATCGCCAACAACTACCGGCTGGTGCGCGAGGCGGTCGACCGCGGCGTGCCGCTGCACGAGATCGATCCCAACGCCAATGTCGTCAACGACCTGAAGAAGATCATCCTTCCGGAAGAGGCGGTGGCAACCGCGGGCAAGTCGAAGTCGCTGTTCGGCTTCGGCAGGGGCCTCTTGAAAAGGAAAGCTGGATGACCAGCCGTTTTTCCACCCTGCAGAACCGTGACGCGCGTCCGCGCCCTGCTGAATCGACGCCGGTCGCGCATCATGCAGTCGTCATCCCGACCAGCCGAAAGGCTTTGCCGGCGAAGGCGGAGGCGGCGCCGGCAAAGAATGCCAACAAGGTGCTCGATGCCCGCGTGCGCATCCACCGGATGCTGCTCGAGGAGATCAATCTCGTCGCGCTGGAGCGTTTGCCCAAGGAAGAGATGCGCCGGCAAGTGCACGATTTCGTATCGGAAAAGACCCGCCAGGAGCGAATGGCGATCAACACCGCCGAACTCGACGCGCTGGTTGACGACATCGTCGACGAGATGGTCGGCCTCGGCCCGCTCGAGCCGCTGCTCAAGGATCCCGATATCAACGATATCCTGATCAACGGCCATGAGAACTGCTTCGTCGAAAAGAAGGGCAAGCTGCAGCAGGTCCATATCCCGTTCAAGGACGAGGCGCATCTGCTCAGAATCGTCAACAAGATCGTGGCCGCCGTCGGTCGCCGCGTCGATGAATCGCAACCGATGGTCGACGCTCGGATGCTGGACGGCTCGCGATTCAACGCAGCCATCCGCCCGGTGGCCGTCGACGGCCCGCTGGTGTCGATCCGCAAGTTCTCCAAGAACAAGCTTGGCCTGCACAGGCTGGTCGAATTCGGCGCCATCACGCAGAACATGGCCGAAGTGCTGGCCGCGGCCGTCCACGCCCGCAAGACGACGATCATTTCGGGCGGCACCGGCACAGGCAAGACGACGATGCTCAACGCGCTGTCGGCGTTCATTCCGGAAGACGAGCGGCTGATCACCATCGAGGACGCGGCGGAACTTCAATTGCAGCAGCCGCATGTCGCACGCATGGAGACGCGTCCCGCGAACATCGAAGGCCATGGCGAGCTCAAACAGCGCGACCTAGTCAAGAACGCGCTGCGCATGCGTCCCGACCGCGTCATCCTCGGCGAGTGCCGCGGCGAGGAAGCCTTCGACATGCTGCAGGCCATGAACACCGGCCACGAAGGCTCGATGGCGACCATCCACGCCAATACGCCGCGCGACTGCATTTCGCGCCTCGAGCAGATGCTGGGCATGACCGGCATGCCGATGACGGTGCAGTCGATCCGCAGCCAGATCGCCAGCGCCATCGACATCATCGTCCAGCTGACCCGACTTTCCGACGGCAAGCGCAAGGTGACGAGCGTCGCCGAGGTGACCGGCATGGAAGGCGATGTCATCCAGATGCAGGAGATCTTCCGCTTCGTGCGCACCGGCATGGAGGCCGATGGCAAGATCCTTGGCTACTACGAGGCGACCGGCATTCGGCCGCGTTTCCTGGAAGATCTGCGCGCCATGGGCATCGACTTTCCCGGACGTTATTTCGAACCCGGCCGGCCGCAGGAGTAGCCGGCGTGTTCGACGGGTTCAGCGCGATATATGTCGTCTATGCCGGAGCCGCACTGACCGGCATCATGGTGGCCGAGGCGATCTACCTGCTCTATGCCGGACGCAGCGACAAGCGCACCGCCATCAACCGGCGCATGAAACTGCAGGAAAACAAGATCAGCCAGGAACAGGTGCTGATCCAGCTGCGCAAGGAGCGCGGTCTCGACGCGGGAACGTCGCTGTTTTCGCCCGACCGGTTCCGTGCCCTGCGCACGCAGTCGGGCATGGTGATGCCGCTTTCGAAATTCCTGACGATCACCTGCGGTGTGGCGACGGCCATTGCCCTGGCCGCGATCTGGCGCGGGCTGCCGCTGCTGATGGGGCTCATCCTGTTCGTCGTGCTGGTGCCGTTGCTGCCGGTCATGGCGATGCGCTCCATGCGCAAGCGCCGGCTGAAGCGTTTCGGCATGCAACTGCCGGAAGCGCTGGAACTGATCACGCGCGGTCTTAAGGCCGGTCATCCGGTGCCGGTGGCCATCGCCATGGTGTCGCGCGAGATGCCCGATCCGATCGGCACGGAATTCGGCGTCATTGCCGACGAAGTCACTTATGGTTCCGACCTGGTCACGGCGCTGAATGCACTGTTCGACCGGGTCGGCCACGAGGATCTGCCGCTGTTCATCACCGCCGTGTCGATCCAGACCAGTTCGGGCGGCAATCTGCGCGAAATCCTCGATGGGTTGTCGACGACGATCCGCGAACGCGGCAAGCTGCGACGCAAGGTGCGGGCCATTTCGACGGAAGGCCGCCTCTCGGCCTACATTTTGACGGCCGTACCGGCGCTGCTGTTCACCGCCATCATGGCCATGATGCCGGGATATTACAGCGACGTCTGGGGCGTGCCGAAGACATGGTACATGATCGGCGGCTCGGTCAGCTGGCTGATGCTGGGCAATCTGATCATGTTCAAAATGTCGAATTTCAAGTTCTGACATGCAAAGCGTCATTGAATTCCTCGCTTCCCTCGCGCCGACCTCGCTGATGCCGGTGGCCGTCCTCCTGCTTGCCGCGGGAGCGGCCGCTGTCGCCTGGCCGATGGTGGTGGCGAAGGGCGACCGCAACGACGTCAAGCGCCGGCTCAAGGTCGACCAGGGTCCGGTGGCCGCCAGACCCGAACCGGTGCAGAAGAAGAATAGCGGCGTCGTGCGCGAGCAAGCGGTAAAGAGGGCGCAGGAATTCTATGCCAAGAGCGACCCGGAAAATGTCGCTCGCCTGCGCCTGAAGCTCATCCAGGCGGGCTACATGGAGCCGCGCGCCGTCGGCATGTTCTTCCTCATCCGGTTCACGGCAATGATCGGCACGACGTTCGCGGTCTTCGTGCTCAACCGGTGGATGGCCAGTCCCGACGCGACCATGACCAGCCGGTGGACCTTCATCATCCTGTCGGGGGCCGCCGGCTATTTTTTGCCGGGTCTCGTGCTGACCCAGAAGGTGCGCGAGAAGATGCGCGAATACCGCAACGGCTTCCCCGATTTCATGGACCTGATGATCGTCTGTTCGGACGCCGGCATGAGCATGGAAGCCGGCGTCGAGCGCGTTTCGAAAGAACTCGCCAAGAGCTATCCGTCGCTCAGCCAGAACCTGCAGCTCGTGTGCTTGGAACTTCGGGCGGGACGCAGCCTTGACGACGCGCTGAAGGCGCTCGCCGATCGCCTCAGCCTGGACGAGGTACGCTCCTTCGCCACGCTCCTGCAGCAGTCGAAGGAACTCGGCACCAGCCTGTCGGGCGCGCTCAGGGTGTTTTCAGACGAAATGCGCCACAAGCGCATGTCGCTGGCCGAGGAGAAGGCCCATGCCTTGCCGGCCAAGATGTCCGTGCCGGTCGTGGTCTGCATCTTGCCGGTGGTGCTGATGATCGCGGTCATTCCCATCATCGTCAAAATGACGGCCCATTAGCTCTACTTTGGAGTGAGATGGCACGCCCGGTGGTTAATGATTGCTATTCCGGAAACTGAAAGTTAGCTGCATTTCGGCACCGAAGCTTAATCGCTCTTCTGTAGTCTCTTTCCCGAAGAACGACCCGGCAAATCGGGCGACGGGGCAGGGCATGCGTCAGATAAAATTTGCGGCGATGGCCATGATGGCAGCCGTCCTAATGATCAGCGGGTGTACGACGAACAATAACGTCGACACGACCAAGACCACTGCGATCAAGCCTGCAGGGAAGGATGTCGCCACATCCGACCTGGCGGAAGGCAAGGCACAGTTTCGCGATGCCAATTATGGTCTTGCCGAAGCGCATTTCCGCAAGGCCGTCGAGCTGAAGGCCGACAATGCCGAGGCCTGGATGGGGCTTGCGGCTTCCTATGACGAACTTGGCCGCTTCGACTTCGCCGACCGCGCCTACGGCCAGCTCCTGAAGGTTGCCGGCCGCAAGCCGCAGATCGTCAACAATATGGGTTATTCGCAGTTGTTGCGCGGCAACAAGAAGAAGGCCCGGGCGCTGCTGCTCGAGGCGAAGGCCGGCATGAACGATCCCACCGTTGTCGACGCCAACCTCGCCTTGCTGAACAAGGGCTGATGCCGGTTGATGGTCGCCCCGTCAAGGGGTGCGATTTTGGTACAGGTGGCATCGACGCTTTGTAAACCCTATCCGCAGCTTGGGTCGAGAGATCGCCCGAAAACCATGTCCGAGGGCTGCCGCTGACCTAGAATGCGGCGCAACCGCCGACGCTCGAGAGGCCTCCGCCTGATATGCTGGATTTCAGTTCGCTCCTGCTCGCAGCCGCGCTGTCGGGTACCTGTCTAGCCGCTACCATGGTTGCGATCTGGCTCACGGCGCCGCGGGCGGGCTTCGTGCTGACAGTGGCGTGCGGCATTATCGTGCTCGTCGCGCATGTGATCCTGTTCTGGCGCTATACCAGGGAGCCCGATCCGCTGCTTTGCCAGATCGCGCTGGCGCTACTCAGCCTGGGTTTTCTCATCATCTGCATTTCGGCCATGCAGTATCTCGGCGTGCGCGAGCACAGGCGTGCAATCGCGCCGACATTTGCCGCCATGGCTGTCTGCGCGGCCGTGACTTTCATGGGCCTTGACGGGGTCGGCTTCGTGATCACCTACGCGACGGTTACCGCGCTGCTCTCGACGATCGGGGCCATGTTCTGGATCAATGGCAGTCACGATCGCCGTATTCTCCTGGTGGTATCGGTCCTGAGCGGCACCTGTGCGCTGTCGTTTGCCCTTTGCGGCGTGGTTCTGATGGCCAAAGGCCAGTGGACGCTCGGCGTCGCGCCCGACAATTGGGCCGAACGCCTTAACTCGGTCGTGGCGGTGGCCTGTATGACCGGCCTTGGCGCGCTGACGCTTTCGCTCCACCATCTGCAGGCGCAGATCGAGCTCAAGGCCGAGACCATGACCGATCCGTTGACCGGACTGATGAACCGTCGGGGTCTGGCGTCGCTTTATGGCGAGCGCACCTTCGGCCCGTTCATGGCGATCGTCATGTTCGATCTCGATCATTTCAAGCGGACGAACGACATCTATGGACACCCGGTCGGGGACCAGGTCCTGTGCCGCTTCGCCGCCGTCATCAGGAGATATGCCAGAACCGGAGTCGACGCCTTTCGCCTGGGTGGCGAGGAGTTCGCAATCGTCATGTCGCGCGTGACGGAAGAGCGGGCCTATGACCTCGCCAGCAAGATCGGCGTCGCTTTCGGCACGGAAGTCGTGCCCACCGCGCTCGGGCCCTTGCGCAGCACGGTCAGCGGCGGGATTGGCTTCGGCGAGGCCGACGGCAGCACCCTCGATGAGGTGCTGGCCAGGGCCGACGCCATGCTCTATGCCGCCAAGCGTGCGGGGCGAAATTGCGTCATCGGCCGCAAAAGGACGGGCAAGGCCGACGCGGCCGAGCCGGCCTTGCGTTCCGCGTAGCTATTCGGCCGCGCCCAGGTAATCCGACAGCGGCGGGCAGGAGCAGACCAGATTACGGTCGCCGGCGACATTGTCGATGCGCGACACCGGCGGCCAGTACTTCGTCGCCGTGTCGGCATCGCCGGCGGGATAGGCCGCCTCCAGACGCGAATACGGATGGGTCCATTGACCGGCCAGCGCCTCGGCCGATGTGTGCGGTGCGTTGACCAGCGGATTGTCGGCAAAGGGCCATTCGCCTTTGGCCACTTTCGCCGCTTCGCCGGCAATGGCGATCATGGCCTCGCAGAAGCGATCCAACTCGCGCTTGGGTTCGGACTCGGTCGGCTCCACCATCAGCGTGCCGGCGACCGGAAACGACATCGTCGGCGCGTGGAAACCATAATCGATCAGGCGTTTGGCGATGTCCTCGACACTGATGCCGGCGCTCTCCTTGAGCACGCGGGTGTCGAGGATGCATTCGTGGGCGACGCGATCGCTCCTGCCCTTGTAAAGCAGCGGGAAATGCGGGGCGAGCCGCGTCGCCACATAGTTGGCCGAAACGATCGCTGTCTCGGTCGCCTGCTTCAGGCCGGAAGCGCCCATCATGCGGATGTACATCCAGGTGATCGGCAGGATGGAAGCGCTGCCGAAGGGAGCGGCGGCCACGGCATGAGCCGAGCCTTCGCTGACATGGCCGGGCAGATAGGGCTTCAGATGCGCCCTGACACCGATCGGACCGACACCCGGGCCACCGCCGCCATGCGGGATGCAGAAGGTCTTGTGCAGGTTCATGTGACAGACGTCGGCGCCGATGTCGCCTGGCCGAGCAAGGCCGACCAGCGCGTTGAGGTTGGCGCCATCGAAATAGACCTGGCCGCCATGCTCATGGATGAGGGCGCAGAGGTGGCGCGCGCCTTCCTCGTAGACGCCGTGGGTAGAGGGATAGGTGAACATCAGCGCCGCGAGATTCTTGGAATGCTCGTTGGCCTTGGCGCGCATATCATCCATGTCGATGTTGCCGTCTTCCAGGCAGCGCACGACGACGACGCTCATGCCGGCCATCGCGGCACTCGCCGGATTGGTGCCATGCGCGGAAGACGGGATCAGGCAGACGGTACGATGGCCCTCGCCGCGCGAACGGTGATAGGCGCGAATGGCGAGCAGCCCGGCATATTCGCCCTGGCTGCCGGCATTGGGCTGCAAGGTCAGGGCGTCGAAACCGGTGATCTCCGACAGCCAGCCTTCCAGTTCGCCGATCATGGCGCGGTAGCCGGCCGAATGGCTTGCCGGCGCGAAGGGATGCAAATTGGCGATGCTTGGCCAACTCACCGGCATCATTTCCGCCGCGGCGTTGAGCTTCATGGTGCAGGAGCCCAGCGGGATCATGGCGCGGTCGAGCGCCAGGTCCTTGTCGGCCAACCGGCGCAGAAAGCGCATCATCTCGGTTTCCGACTTGTTCTCGTGGAAGACCGGCTGGGTCAAAAACTCCTTGCCACGCGGCTTGCCGGGCACCGTGCTGTCGGCGGAAGCGGCAGCCTTGGCATCGAACAAGGCCGCGATCGCGTCGAGATCGGCGTCGGTCGAGGTCTCGTCAAAACTGATGCCGACATGGTCGGCATCGAGCACACGCAGCAGCCGGCCGGTCTTTTCGGCGGCGACCGCGATCTGGGCGGCCTTGCCGTTGGTCTCCACCGTCACCGTGTCGAAGCGGCTGGAGCCGAGCACCGATACGCCCGCCGCCTCTAGGCCGCTTGCCAGGCGGTTGGCCAGCGCGTGTATGCGCCCGGCGATCGCCTGCAGGCCCACCGGGCCGTGCCAGATGGCGTAGGCGGTGGCCATATTGGCAAGCAGGGCCTGTGCGGTGCAGATGTTGGAAGTCGCCTTGTCGCGGCGGATATGCTGCTCGCGCGTCTGCAAGGCGAGGCGGTAGCCGGGGCGGCCCTTGCTGTCGGTCGACTGACCGACCAGGCGACCGGGCATCAGCCGCGTCAGCTTGTCGGAGACCGCGCAATAGGCCGCATGCGGGCCGCCAAAGCCCATCGGCACGCCAAAGCGCTGCATCGGGCCGACCGCGATGTCGGCGCCGAGTTTCGCCGGCGCGTCGGTCAGCGTCAGACCAAGCGGGTCGGCGATGAAGACGACAATGGCGCCAGTGGCGCGCGCTTTTTCGATCGCCGCCTTGTGGTCGCCATAGACGCCAAAGGTGTCCGGCCAGGAGACGAGCAGGGCGGCGGTGTTGTCGTCGATCGTCTCGCCGTCGATCTCGATGCCGAGCGGCTCGGCGCGGGTGCGAACGACGTCCAGCGTCTGCGGGTGCGGCGTGCCCGCAAGCGCCACCTTGGTGCGCTTGTCGCGGTGGTGGCGCAGCGCAATGCCAACCGCTTCGGCGACGGCCGTCGCTTCATCGAGCAGTGAAGCCGATGCCACCGGTAGGCCGGTCAGTTCGGTGACCAGCGTCTGGAAGTTGAACAGCATTTCGAGCCGGCCCTGGCTGATCTCGGCCTGATAGGGCGTGTAGGCGGTGTACCAGGCCGGATTCTCGAACAGATTGCGCTGGATGACCGGCGGCACGTGGACGCCGTGGTAACCGGCGCCGATAAAGCTTTTCAGCACCGTATTCCTTGCCATGGTCACCGACAATTCGGCGAGAGCTTCGGCTTCGCTGGCCGGCGCGGGGAGGTCCAGCGGCTGGTCGAGGCGGATCGATCTCGGCACGGCCTGGCTGATCAGTGTCTCGACCGAGGGAACACCGATGACGGCGAGCATGGCTCTGACGTCGGCAAGGCCGGGTCCAATGTGGCGGGCCGAGAAGGGGTAGGGAGCAGCGGTCATGTCGATAAGTTCCCGATGTCAGGCGATATGGGCTTTGTAGGCGGCCTCATCCATGAGGCTGGCGAGCTGACTTTCGTCGGCGAGCTTCATCTTCCACAGCCATCCGGCCCCGGTTGCCGCCGAGTTGACCAGCGAGGGGTCGGACGACAGCGTGCCATTGGCTTCGGTGATCTCGCCATCGACCGGCGCATAAACGTCCGAGGCTGCCTTGACGGATTCGACCACGACGGCGGTGTCGCCCTTGGCGAGCTTCTTTCCCGTTTCCGGCAGTTCCACGAAGACGAGGTCGCCGAGCTGCTCCTGCGCGTAGTCGGTGATGCCGACGGTGGCGATGCCGCCCTCAACGCTGAGCCACTCGTGATCCGATGTGAAATAGGTTGTTGCCATGGAGTTCATCCTTTGCGGTAGCGATGAGGGGTGAAGGGCAGAGAACTGACATCGACTGGGATCTTCGTGCCGCGCACGTCGGCGAAAATCCGCGTTCCGGGCTTTGCCAGCGGCGTGGAGACATAACCCATGGCGACCGGATGGCCGGCGGAAGGGCCGAAGCCGCCCGATGTGACATGGCCGGCAGGATTGCCGTCGGTTTCGAACAGCGCGGCACCGGCGCGCACCGGCTGGCGACCCTCCGGTTTCAGCCCGACGCGCTTCTGCGCCGGACCACGTTCCACGGCGGCGCGCAAGGCGTCGGCGCCAATGAAGGTGCCGGAGGCACGGATTTCTTTCGGGATCGCCCACATCAGCGCCGCCGCGGCCGGGTCGGTCTCGGGCGTGATGTCCTGGCCGTGCAGGCAGAGGCCGGCCTCCAGCCGCAGGCTGTCGCGCGCGGCAAGGCCGATCCAAAGCACGCGTTCATCCTCCAGCAGCTTGGTGACAAGGTCACGCGCATCGGCTTCCGGCAGGCCGATCTCGAAACCGTCCTCGCCGGTGTAGCCGGACCGGCTCATGAACCAGTTTTTTCGCGGCTCGACCCCATGCATGAACAGCAGCGAGCCGGTCTCGATGCCGGCGCGGGAGAGTGCAGCCCAGGCTTCGGGACCCTGGATCGCCAGGAAGACGCGGTCGAGCGGCTCGACCTTCACCTCGAAATCGGTCGCCAGGGCGCGCAAATGCTTTTCGTCGGCGACGGCATTGCCGGCATTGGCGACCACCATGAACCTGGTGTCGCCGAGCCGGGTGACGATCAGGTCGTCGAGAATGCGGCCTGCTTCGTTCAGGAAAAAGGATAGCTTTGACTGCGAGATTTCGAGCGCGCCGGCGTCCAGCGGGCAGGCGCGGTTCAACAGCGCAACCGCTTCCGGGCCACTGACCTCGAACAGTTTCATATGCGAGATGTCGAACAACCCCGCATGCTCGCGGGTGTGAAGATGCTCTTTCATGACGCCGGCCGGATAGGTCAGCGGCATCGACCAGCCGGCAAAGGCGCCGAAGCGCGCTCCGGCAGCCGCATGAATATCTTCGAGGGGAAGGTGTTTGTCGTCGTCGCCCGTCATGTCGCCTCCAGAGTCGCACGCAATCGGCCGCTGATGGCGACCAGTCCGTGCCCCTCTGTCTGAAGCCTGAGAGACTCGCGCAGCCGGAACTCTGTCAGCGGCGCTTACACCTTCGGCGCGGGGGCAAGCCCCGACTTTCCAGAGTGTCTTTCCCGTCTACGGTTCTTTTGCCTGAGAGATTTCGGGCGATTTCCCCTTCGGCGGCAGCTCTCGCTGCTCTCTCCCGCAAACAGGTAGGACTCAAAACCCTGAGCCCTCGACGCGCCATCCATAGCCCGTCGACGACACCTTGTCACCTCCCAGCGACATTGTTCTGACAAGTCTTCGCTAACCACGCCGTTTGCCGGTTTTTCAAGACACTCCTGATAAAGCTGACCGATGTGACGCGTTGGGGCGGACGGGGACGACAGATGGGCGAGTTGATCATGAGTGCTCCGGTGGCGGGGCTGACTTCGAAGAACCGCATTGCTTCAGAGGACGTCGTGATGCTGCGCCGCGACGTGTTCGCCGACGGCGTGGTGAGCCGGGGCGAAGCCGAGGCCTTGTTCGCGCTCAACCAGACGGCGCGGGACAAATGCGCGGAATGGGCGCCGTTCTTCGTCGAGGCGGTCACCGACTACATCGTTCATCAGGAAAAGCCCTTGGGCTACATTTCGGGGGAGAATGCCGACTGGCTGGTCCGCACGATTTCGCGCGACGGCATGGTCGACAGCCGGACCGAACTCGAATTGCTGGTCCATGTGCTGGAAGAGGCGAAATCCTCGCCGAGCCGGCTTTGCGTCTACGCGCTGGAGCAGGTCGCCCACGCCGTCGTCGACGGTAAGGGACCGCTGATGCTCGGCGGCGCGCTGGTGCCCGGACTGGTCGCCGGGGCCGAAGTCGAGCTTTTGCGCCGCATCCTCCATGCCCATGGTGGCGACGGCAACATCGCCATCACCCAGGCCGAGGCCGAGGTGCTGTTCAGGATCAACGAGCGGACCGCCCAGGCCAATAACGATCCGTCGTGGAACGACCTGTTCGTCAAGGCGATCGCCAATTTCGTCATGTGCTCGGCCGGTTATGAGGCGCCCACCCGCGAGGTGGCGCTGCGCCAGGAAACTTTCCTCGATCATACCGATCCGGAAATCGGCGGCTTCTTCAGCCGCATGGTCTCCGGCGGTCTTGCCGGTGTCATCGAGGCCTACCGCTCTCCTGACGACATAGAGACCGAATGGGAGGCCAAGAACAGGGCCGCCGAGGCGCTGGCCCGCCGTGCCGAGACGATCGATGCCTGTGAGGCAAAGTGGCTGGTCGGACATATCGGGGTGAACCGGCCTCTTTACGAGAATGAGCGTGCGCTGCTGACCCTGATCAAGCATGCCTCGCCGGAAATTCATCCGGCGCTGAAGCCGTTGCTCGACAAGGTTGCCTAAGCCCCGCCGTCCGCTGCTATCGTTTTGCAAAGAATGATATTGGAATGGCCTTCGGGCCATCCCGAGAATTCGGCCATACGCTCGAAGCCAGCCTTTTCATAGAGATCTGGTGCCTGGAAGTCGTGGCTGGAGACCCAGATTTTCCTGACACCGCGATCGGCGGCCTCCGCGACAAAGGCGTCTAGCAACTGCCTTGCGTAGCCGCGACCTCGGTGAGCCTCGTCTATCCACATCAAGGTCAGTTCGGACGTGCCCGCCCAGGAATAGCCGGCGGCTACTCCGACCGCGTGTCCCGCACCATCGCGGATGACAAAGGTCAGCCCTCGGTCATCGTCGCGGTCGATCATACGTCGGTTATCGCGGTTGAGACGATCCTCGAGCGAACTCAATTCCATGGGGGACAAGTCGTGCTCGGCCCGTATGCGAGGGACCGTCAAATCCCGCCATACCAGTCATAGCCGTTGTCTTCCCAATAGCCGCCCCGGCCGCCGCCGATAGTGGCGAAGCCATCGACCAGTTCGATCTTGTAGAGATATTTCGGCATTTTGTAGCCGAGCTGGCGCTCGACGCGGACACGCAGCGGCGCGCCGTTTTCGACCGGCAGCGGCTTGCCGTTCAGGCCGTAGGCAAGGATCGTTTGCGGATGGCGGGCATCGATGAGGTCGATCGTGCCGTAATATTTGATGTCGCCTGACAGGCTGCGGTCGATCGTGTCGAGGCAATGGAACATGACATAGCGGGCCTGTGGCTTGACCACCGCCTGGTCGAGCAGCAGCGCCAGTGGCGTGCCGGTCCATTTGGCGATGCAACTCCAGCCTTCGACGCAATCGTGTCGGGTGATCTGGGTGCGGCTCGGCATGTTCATGAGCTGCTCGCGGGTGAGTGACAGCGGCTTTTCCACGAGGCCTGACACCTCCAGTCGCCAATCGGCGAAGTTGTTGGCGAGCAGGGCCTTGTAAGCGTCGTCGTTCGGCGCGGTCACGCCGTTCGGCCGCATTGGCTGACGGATATCAGCCTCGGTGAATTCGGGCGCCAGCGAATTGCCGCCGCCGAGCAACCGTTGTGCCTTGTGGGTCAGGCCATTGGCGTTTTCGAGGAAGCTGCGCAGGCCGCTGCCGATGCTGAGCTGGCTGTCGAAGGCGTCGCAGCCCGACAGCATGATGCCGGACGCGCCGAGGCCGGTGGCGGTGAGGAACTTTCGGCGGCTTATCTCAAATTTCGCCATCTCAGGCACTCCTCTCGGACGTTTTGTCGTCATGCACGGGAGGATCAGTGCGGTACCAGCCGGTAATGATCGAGCGCAGTTCGTTGATCGGGCCGGCGGCGAGGATCATCAGGATGTGAATGACGAAGAAGGCGACCAGCAGCACCATGACGGTGAAATGGATGGTGCGTGCCGTCTGCCGGCCACCGGTCAATTCATTGAGGAAGGGCAGCACCGAATTCATGCTCGGCGACATTGCAAGGCCGGTGATGATCATCAGTGGCAAGAGCACGAACAGCACGCCGCCATAGGCCATCTTCTGCAGCGTGTTGTATTCGCGCGTGTGGTGGAATTTCAGCCTGGCGTGGTTGGCGATGTCCCGGGGCAAGCGTTTGAGGTCATCCAGGCGAGGCGCCAGATCGCGGCGGATGTGGCCGTTGATCAGGCTGGCGACGAGCCAGACGATCAAGGTCGTCGTCAATATCCAGGCGAAGAAGAAATGGATCACGCGGGCGGTGCCGAGGTCATAGTAGGACGGGATCGTCGCCCAGGACGGGAAACCGCGCGCCGTCTCGTTACCGGTCGGGCCCGACCAGCCAAGGACGCCTGTCGTGTCGAAGCGGTGGCCGAAGATTTCGGTGTAGCCGCGCGGCCCGGCATTGGTGTTTTCGGCGCCTATGGCGAAAATGGTGTTGTTGTAGTCGAAGCCGGATTGCTTGCCGATGTAGAGCTGCGGCCGGGCATTGAAGATCTGCAGGCCGGACAGCAGCATGAAAAACAACGAGATGGCCCAGAGCCAGTGTGTCAGCCGCGTCCAGCGCGACTGCCGGTAGATCAATGTTTTCTCTTTTGACGCGGGGGCGCCCGGTCCAATTTCGGATTGGCTTCTGGCAACCGATTCCATCTTGTCTGGTCTCCCGGCCTTGCGGCTTGTCCTAAGCGTTCATTGTCCTCTTGATACGTCGCGATCCAAACCGATGTTTCATGCGATCACGGATTTATTACGGACCGCCCAGGCTGACGGCGAGATTGACGGCGGCGGCGACGATGACCGTGTTGAAGAAGAACGACAGGACCGAGTGGACAAGCACGACGCAGCGCATGTGCGTCGTCGAGATGTTTGTGTCGGCGGTCTGCGCCGTCATGCCGATGACGGTAGAGAAATAGAGGAAATCCCAGCCTTCGGGGCGTTTGTCGCCCGGGAACAGCAGGCCGCCGACCGGAATCTTCTTATTGGTGCCGGCGTCGACCGCGTCGCCGTCCATCCAGTAGACATGGGCATAGTGGAGCGCTGCCATGGCATGGATGGTGAACCAGCCGAGCGGGATCGACAGCAGTGCGAAGCCGAGTTCGATCGGGTGATCCCCATCCTTGCGATTGATCAGCAGGAACAGGGAGACAAGGGCAACGCCGACGACAACGAGCGTGACCGCGAAGATCACCAGCACCGGCTGATCGGTGGCGCGTGCATTCTTGCTCAGGTACTTGCCGGTGAATTTGGGCATCTGGCTGACGACAAGAAGGACGTAAGCGGCAAAAAATATGTTGGCGCCGATCGAATAGGCGAGTGGGGCGTGCAGCAGCAGCGCCACAAGCAGCGCAAACGCACCGATACAGGCCGACACCGCGAACAGCATGTGGCGCTGCATCGGTTTCTCGATCGGGGTTTCGGCGGCCATGGCGGTCTCCACCTGGATGGCGCTTTGTTGCTAGCCCGGTGTGGCGGATTTCAGCGCGCGCCGCAAGATGCGGTCAAGTTCACCCAGGAACCGGGAACGATCCTGCGGCGCGAAGCTGGCATTGTAGCCCTTGCTCTCGCCGGTTTCGCGCAAATGCTGCTTGAGGTCCCGCATCGCCACCGCCATGCCGATCGTCTCGGGCGTGAACGGCCGCCCGGTCGGTCCCAGCACATGCGCGCCGAGCGCCACCGTGCGGGCGGCGAGCGGAATGTCCGCCGTCACCACGATGTCGTTGGGCTTGGTGTTCTCGACGATCCAGTCGTCGGCGGCATCGGCACTCTTGGAGACCACGACATTGCGGATCATCGGGTCGCGGGAGGGGCGCAGACCGCCATTGGAAACATAGGTGACGACGACGCCATGGCGCTCGGCGACCTTTTCTACCTCCGCCTTGACCGGGCAGGCGTCGGCGTCGACGTAGATGGCGGGTGCGGGCATTGTCTCTCCGGAAACGAGCAGGGGCCGGAAACATATCCGGCCCCTGCCTGAAATCTCTCGGTCGTCAGGCCGGCAGGGCGCCGGATTTCTTCGCCGTCCAGGTGGCGATATAGTCCATCAGGCCCGGATTGAGGCAGTCATAGGGTTCCAGCCCGATCGTCCTCAGCCTGCCGCGAATGCCGTCCATGCGGCTTGGGTCGACACCCGATTCGATGATCGAGGAGACGAAGGCGGTGAAGCCCGGAGGCGACCAGCCGTCTTCCTCGAAGCGCTCGGGATGGATGAAGGACAGGCCCTTGAACGGATGGTCGCGCTCGACCGGCCCGTGCATGTGGACGCCGCATTGGGTGCAGGCATGACGCTGGATCAGCGCCGAGGGGTCGACCACCTTGAGCTTGTCGCCGTTCTCGGTGACGGTGACATCGCCGGTGCCGGCGACGGCAACCACCGAGAACACAGCACCTTCGGGCTTCCAGCATTTGGTGCAGCCGCAGGCGTGGTTGTGGGCGATCTGGCCCTTGACCTTCACCTTGACCGGCTTGCTGGTGCAGGCGCAGACCAGCGTGCCGCCGGCAAAGCTGGCGCTCTCCTTGGGCAGCCCATTGTCGATCTTTGGGTGCAGTTTCTCCGCCATTGTTTCTCTCCTCCCATGTTTCACCACAGGGGTCGCTGGCCGGATGGCCGGCGGCGTGTGGCTGTCTTTTAGTAAACCACGACACTCCGGATCGACTTGCCCTCATGCATGAGGTCGAATCCCTTGTTGATGTCCTCGAGCTTCAGCGTGTGGGTGATCATCGGGTCGATCTGGATCTTGCCGTCCATGTACCAGTCGACGATCTTCGGCACGTCGGTGCGGCCGCGCGCGCCGCCGAAGGCGGTGCCCATCCAGCTGCGCCCGGTGACCAGTTGGAACGGCCGGGTCGAAATCTCCTGGCCAGCACCGGCGACGCCGATGACGACCGACTTGCCCCAGCCGCGATGTGAGGCCTCGAGTGCCTGGCGCATGACCTTGGTGTTGCCGGTGCAGTCGAATGTGTAGTCGGCGCCGCCGATCTGGTCGGCACCGCGCTTGGTCATGTTGACGAGATAAGGCACGATGTCGCCGTCGATCTCCTTCGGATTGACGAAATGCGTCATGCCGAATCGCTCGCCCCATTCCTTCTTGTCGTTGTTCAGGTCGACACCGATGATCATGTCGGCGCCGGCAAGCTTCAGGCCCTGGATGACGTTGAGCCCGATGCCGCCGAGGCCGAAGACCGCTGCTGTCGCGCCTTGCTCGACCTTGGCGGTGTTGATGACCGCACCAATGCCGGTGGTGACGCCGCAGCCGATGTAGCAGATCTTGTCGAAGGGGGCGTCGGGGTTGACCTTGGCCACCGCGATCTCCGGCAGCACGGTGAAGTTGGAGAAGGTCGAGCAGCCCATGTAGTGGAAGATCTTGTCCTTGCCAATCGAGAAACGCGACGAGCCGTCCGGCATCAACCCTTGCCCCTGGGTGGCACGGATGGCGGTGCACAGATTGGTCTTTCGCGACAGGCAGGACGGGCACTGCCGGCATTCGGGCGTATAGAGCGGGATGACATGGTCGCCCTTCTTGACCGAGGTGACGCCCTTGCCGACATCGACAACCACGCCGGCGCCTTCATGGCCGAGAATGGCCGGGAACAGCCCTTCCGGGTCGGCGCCCGACAATGTGAATTCGTCGGTGTGGCAGATGCCGGTCGCCTTGATCTCGACCAGCACCTCGCCATCGCGCGGTCCATCAAGGTCGACCTCCATGATCTCCAGCGGCTTTCCGGCGGCGACAGCGACAGCGGCGCGGGTTTTCATCGGGCAATTCCTCCAAAGGCGATTTTGAGCCAAGGTTTCAGGTTTTGAGCTGCTCATCAACTCTCAGATGAGACGAAATCTTGGCTTTCTTGACGCAGATAGCACACCGTCGACAACCAGCCCGGCTCGGCAGGGGAGTGCGACGGAAGCATTGGGAGGGACGCCCGTCATGTCGTCCGCTGCGGCACTTGAGACCTGGCGACATAGTCCATAGAACTGAACCATCTGCCGGAGGGGAATTCTGCCCGCATGTTCACCAAGATCCTGATCGCCAATCGTGGCGAGATCGCCTGCCGCGTCATCAGGACGGCGCGCAAGATGGGCATTGCCACGGTCGCCGTCTATTCCGACGCCGATCGCGATGCCGTGCATGTCGAAATGGCCGACGAGGCGGTGCATATCGGGCCGTCGCCTGCCGCGCAGAGCTACCTCGTTCCTGAAAAGATCATCGCGGCCTGCAAGGCGACGGGCGCTCAGGCCGTGCACCCCGGCTATGGCTTCCTGTCCGAGCGAGCCGCGTTCTGCGAAGCCCTGGAAGCGGAAGGCATCGTCTTCATCGGGCCGAAACCCAGGGCAATCAAGGCGATGGGCGACAAGATCGAGTCGAAGAAATTCGCCAACGCCGCCGAGGTTTCGACGGTTCCGGGTTGGCTCGGCGTCATCGAGAATGCCGATCACGCCGAAAAGATCGCCGGCGAGATCGGCTATCCCGTGATGATCAAGGCCTCGGCCGGTGGCGGCGGCAAAGGCATGCGCATCGCCTGGGACCAGTCGGAAGTACGTGACGGATTCGACCGGGCGCGCTCGGAAGCCAAGAGTTCGTTCGGCGACGACCGTGTCTTCATCGAAAAGTTCGTGGTTGACCCGCGTCACATCGAAATCCAGGTGCTGGCCGACGGGCATGGCAACGCGCTCTATCTTGGCGAACGCGAATGCTCGATCCAGCGCCGCAACCAGAAGGTGGCGGAAGAGGCGCCATCGCCCTTCCTCGATGCCAAGACGCGCAAGGCGATGGGCGAGCAGTCGGTGGCGTTGGCCAGGGCTGTCGACTACCAGAGCGCCGGCACCGTCGAGTTCATTGTCGACAAGGACAAGAACTTCTATTTCCTTGAAATGAATACACGATTGCAGGTCGAGCATCCGGTGACCGAACTCGTCACCGGCATCGATCTGGTCGAGCAGATGATCCGCGTCGCCGCCGGCGAAAAGCTCGCCATCAAGCAGAGCGACATCAAGCTGAACGGCTGGGCGGTGGAAAGCCGGCTCTACGCCGAGGATCCCTATCGCAATTTCCTGCCGTCGATCGGCCGGCTGACACGCTACCGGCCACCCGAGGAAGGCCGCTTCGGCGAGGTCGTCATCCGCAACGACACCGGCGTCACCGAAGGCTCGGAAATCTCCATGTTCTACGATCCGATGCTGGCCAAGCTGTGCACCTGGGCGCCGACGCGGCTCGAGGCCATCGACGCCATGTCGGAAGCGCTGGACAGCTTTGTCGTCGACGGCATCGAGCACAACATACCGTTCCTGGCGGCGCTGATGCAGCATCCACGCTGGCGGGAAGGGGCGATATCGACCGGCTTCATCGCGGAGGAATATCCCGACGGTTTTGCCCCCGTCGTGCCGAACAGCGAGGAAGAAGCCGTTCTGGCATCGATCGCGACCGCGGTGGAACTGCTGCGCCGCGACCGTCTCGACCGGCTGGGCGGGCGGCTGGCGCCGCATTCGGGAGCGCTCAAGCGCGACTGGGTGGTGAAGATCGGCGAAGAGTATTTGTCGGCGTCGATCCTCGAAGGCACGATTTCCATCCCGATGGAAATGGACCTGTCCATCGATGGCGGCAAGGCGCTGACCGTTTCGTCCGATTGGCGGCCCGGCGATCTCATCTGGCGCGGCACGGTCGGCAAGCGCAGGGTTGCCGCCCAGATCCGTCCTGTCGCCAATGGCCTCCGCATCGCCTGGAAAGGCATGTCGGTGACCGCGCGCGCCATGCTGCCGCGCACCGCCGAATTGGAACGGCTGATGCCGGAGAAAATAGCGCCGGACACGTCGAAACTGCTGCTCTGCCCGATGCCGGGCCTCGTCGTGTCGATCGCCGTTGTCGAAGGCCAGGAGGTCAAGGCGGGCGAGACTCTGGCCGTGGTCGAGGCGATGAAGATGGAAAACGTTCTGCGCGCCGAGCGCGACCTCGTCGTCTCGAAACTCAACGCCAAGCCGGGCGACAGCCTGGCCGTCGACGCGGTGATCATGGAATTCGCCTGAACGGCTGGAAGCCTGTGGGTCGGTAGTCGTTTGTGCTGGACTGGTATCGCCCGGTCCCGGACAATACATCTCCATCGACTCAAGTCTTACGGACAGCGCGAGAAACCATGGCGGATGAGAGACTTCCACGCGATCCCCTGAAGCGCGAGGCCGCGATCGCAGCCGCGCGGCCGGAGGTGCCGGCGCGGCCGTTCGTCCATCTTCGCGTGCACTCGGCCTATTCGCTGCTGGAAGGCGCGCTTCAGCTTGGCAAGATCGTTGGCCATGCCGTCAAGGACGAAGCGCCGGCGATCGCGGTGACCGACACCAACAATTTGTTCGGCGCCTTGGAGTTCGCCCAGAAGGCGGTGAAGGACGGCATCCAGCCGATCATCGGCTGCCAGATCGCGCTCGCCTTTTCCGGCGAAAACAGCGACGGCCAGCGTGACCGTCGTCGGCAAGGTCCCGATATGCGGCCGGTCGTGCTGATCGCGGCCACCGAAACCGGCTATTCCAATCTGGTCCGGCTGGTCAGCCGTGTTTACCTTGAAACACCGCCCGGCGAGGCGGTGCACCTGACCACCGAAATGATGGACGGCCAATGTGACGGCCTGATTTGTCTCAGTGGCGGGCCGCGCGGCCCGATCGGCATGGCCCTGAAGGAAGATCGCCGCGATCTTGCCGAAGCGCGGCTGATAACGCTCAAGGGGATGTTCGGCGACCGGCTCTATGTCGAGCTGGACCGGGTTTCGGGCTACGACCGGATGATCGAGAAATCCTCGATCGATCTCGCTTATGCCCATGAATTGCCGCTGGTTGCCACCAACGAGGCGTTCTTCTCGTCGCGCGACGAGTATGAGGCGCATGATGCGTTGATCGCCATCGCCGAGGGGTCGGTTGTCGCCGTCGACACCCGCCGCCGGCTGTCGCCGGACAATTTCCTGCGCAGTCAGGCCGATATGGCGAAATTGTTCGCCGACCTGCCTGAAGCCATCGACAACACTGTCGAGATCGCGCTGCGCTGCTCCTACTATCCAAAAACCCGCAGTCCGATCCTGCCGCGTTTCACGGGCGGCGATGCCTCCGACAAGGACGCCGCCGAAAAGGCCGAGGCCGAGGAACTGGCCCGTCAGGCGCGCGAGGGGCTCGATGCCCGGCTCGCCTTGCACGGACCGACACCGGGCTACACGGTCGAGCAGTATCGAGAGCGGCTCGAATTCGAGCTTGGCATCATCGAGAAGATGAAATTCCCCGGCTACTTCCTGATCGTTGCCGACTTCATCAAATGGGCCAAGGCGCAAGGCATTCCGGTCGGGCCGGGGCGTGGTTCGGGCGCTGGTTCGCTGGTTGCCTATTCGACCACCATCACCGACATCGATCCGCTGCGTTTCTCGCTGCTGTTCGAACGCTTCCTCAATCCGGACCGCGTTTCGATGCCCGATTTCGACATCGATTTCTGCCAGGACCGTCGCGAAGAGGTGATCCGCTACGTCCAGCAGAAATACGGCCGCGACCAGGTCGGCCAGATCATCACTTTCGGTACGCTGCAGGCGCGCGCCGTGCTGCGCGACGTCGGCCGCGTGCTGCAGATGCCGTACGGCCAGGTCGACAAGCTGTCGAAAATGGTGCCGCAGAACCCGGCCAATCCGGTCAAGCTCGCCGACGCCATCGCCAACGAGCCGCGCTTTGCGGAGGAGGCCGAGAAAGAGCCGATCGTGCAGACGCTGCTCGACATGGCGCAGAAGCTGGAGGGCCTCTACCGCCACGCCTCGACGCACGCCGCCGGCATCGTCATTGGCGACCGACCGTTGTCGGAACTGGTGCCGATGTACCGCGATCCGCGCTCGGACATGCCTGTCACCCAGTTCAACATGAAATATGTCGAGCAGGCGGGGTTGGTGAAGTTCGACTTCCTCGGCCTGAAGACGCTGACGGTGCTGGAGACGGCCGTCAAGTTGATCCGCCGGCGCGGCATCGATATCGACCTGGCGACCATCCCGCTCGACGATCCCGAGACCTATGCGATGCTGTCGCGCGGCGAGGTGGTCGGCGTGTTCCAGGTGGAAAGTGCCGGCATGCGCAAGGCGCTGATCGGTATGCGGCCCGACTGCATCGAGGACATCATCGCGCTGGTTGCCCTCTACCGGCCGGGACCGATGGAGAACATCCCGACCTACAACGCCAGAAAGCATGGCGAGGAGGAGATGGCCTCGATCCATCCCAAGATCGACCATCTGGTGAAGGAGACGCAGGGCGTCATCGTCTACCAGGAACAGGTGATGCAGATCGCGCAGGAGTTGTCCGGCTATTCGCTTGGCGAAGCCGACCTTCTGCGGCGCGCCATGGGCAAGAAAATCCGGGCCGAGATGGACAAGCAGCGCGAGCGCTTTGTCTCCGGCGCGGTCGAGCGCGGCGTCGCAAAGCCGCAAGCCGACTTCATTTTCGACCTGCTGGCAAAGTTCGCCGACTACGGTTTCAACAAGTCTCATGCGGCCGCCTACGCTGTCGTCTCCTACCAGACCGCCTATCTCAAGGCGCATTATCCGGTCGAGTTCCTGGCAGCGTCGATGACGCTAGACATGGGTAACACCGACAAGCTCGCCGACTTCCGCCAGGATGCGCTGCGCCTTGGCATCGAAGTCCTGGCGCCGTCAGTGATGACGAGTTTCCGTGCCTTCGAGGTCGGGGAGAACCGGATCTATTATTCGATGGCCGCGCTGAAGGGCGTCGGCGATGCCGCGGTGGAGCACATCGTCGCCGTTCGCGGCGAAAAGCCGTTCAAGAGCCTGGCCGATTTCTGCGAGAGGGTCGACCCGAAGATCGTCGGCAAACGGGTTTTCGAAAGCCTGATCATGGCCGGCGCGCTCGACTGCTTCGGCCACGACCGCGCCCAGATGTTGGCCGGCGTCGAGCGGATGATGGGGCTGGCGTCGCTCGCCCAGCAGAACGCCGTTTCGGGTCAGGCCGACATCTTCGGCGCCTCGCTCGGCGCACAGTCGCAGGCGCTCAATCTGCCGGCGACCGATCCGTGGCTCGCTGCCGACCGCCTGCACCGCGAGTTCCAGGTCGTCGGCTTCTATCTCTCGGCGCATCCGCTCGACGAGTACAAGGCGGCGCTGCAGAAGATGCGGGTGCAGAACTGGGCGGAGTTCTCCGCCGCCGTCAAGCGCGGTGCTTCCGCCGGCCGGCTTGCCGGCACCGTTACCAGCAAGCAGGAGCGCAAGACGCGCACCGGCAACAAGATGGGCGTGGTGGCCTTTTCGGACACCTCCGGCCAATACGAGGCCGTATTGTTTTCAGAAGGTTTGGCCCAGTATCGCGACCTCCTCGAAGCCGGCCGCTCGGTTGTCATCACTGTCGCGGCGGAGGACAGGCCCGAGGGCGTCAACCTGCGCATCAACTCCGTGCAATCGCTGGAGGACGAGGCAAGCCGCATCCAGAAGGCGCTGCGCATTTTCGTCAGGAACGATGGACCTGCCTCGATGATCCAATCCCAACTCACGCAGCGGGGTGAAAGCCAGGTGAGCATTATCGTGATCAAGGAAGAGGCGCAGGGCGAGGTCGAGATCGCTCTGCAAGGCGGCTATCGCGTCTCGCCACAGATCGCCTCGGCAATGCGCGCCGTGCCGGGCGTGATTGAAGTGGAACTGGTGTGATCTGCGCGCTTACCAGGCGGCACTCCGCGGGCCGGCACCGGCTGCTCATGCCAGCATGAAGGCCAAGGAGAGGCGCCCATCGCAGAACCTTTCCGCGACGGCGCGATTACGCGACAGGCTGCGCAGGCTCTATCACGGACGCTCGCCGGCCGCGTTCCGGTTCCAACTGGTGGCTGTCATCATCGACCTCGCCATCATCGCTTTTTTCATCGCCACCCCGGTCATCCAGCAGTCGCCCTCGTTTCTGTGGCTAGACTATGCCGTGGCGGCTCTCGTCGCCGCCGATCTGATTGCCAGGCTGCTCGCCTCCAACGACATGCTGCGCCTGATGAAGCAGCCGACCTTTTGGGTGGATGCCTTCATCCTTCTGACGCTGCTGATGCCGACGGCTCTCGCGAGCCTCGGCTTTCTGCGCATCCTGCGGCTATGGTCGCTGTCGCGCAGCGGTTCGATCTGGCGGCATTTCGAGATGCGTGGCCTGCGGCCCTGGCGCGAGGCAAGCCACGCGGTGATCAACCTTTTGACCTTTCTCTTTGTCACCACGGGCTTCGTTTACACGTTCTTTTTTCGCAACGGAGCCGGACTGGAAAACTACATCGACGCGCTTTACTTCACCGTCGCGACCGTGACGACGACAGGCTTCGGAGACATCGTGCTGCCGGGCATCGCCGGCAAGCTGACGGCGATCGTAACCATGATCATCGGCATATCGCTGTTCGTCAGGCTGGCGCAGGCGATCTTTCGGCCGGCCAAGGTGTTCTTCCCCTGTCCGCAATGCGGGTTGCAGCGTCACGAGCCGGACGCCGTACACTGCAAGGCGTGCGGACACGTGCTCAACATTCCAGACGAAGGGAACTGACCGGCAACGCTATGACGCCGCGACTTCTGCTGGCTTGACTGCCTTGCGCTGCAAGTTGAGCAGATTGCCCATCAGGATCAGCAATGCACCGCCAGCGGTGAAGGCGTCGATCTGCTCGCTGTAAAGCAGCCAGCCGATGAGCGCCGACAACGGTACACGCAGGAAATCCATCGGCGAAATGACGGTGGCGTCGGCATAGCCAAGCGCACGGGCCATGCAAAAATGCGACGACATGCCGGTGAAGGCGATCAGCACGATCCATGGCCACAGTTCCAGCGGCGGGTTGCGCCACTCGTAAAGGGCTGGAACGAGGCCGACCACCGACTGGATGATCAGCATCCAGAAGATAATGCGCACGACGCTGTCCGTCCGCGTCAGCGACTTGACCAGGACCACCGAGATGCCGAAGCAAACCGCGGCGCCGAGCACGATGAGATGGCCCGGATCGACCGAGCCCACACCGGGGCGAACGATGATTACCACCCCGATCAGGCCCAGCACGATCGCGGCAAGCTTTGGCCGGGACAACCTTTCACCAAGAAAGGTCACCGCCAGGATAGCCGTCCAGATCGGTGTGGTGAATTCGATCGAAATCAGCACGGCCAACGGAATCAAGGTCAATGCGTAGAGCCATGCCGCCTGCCCGGTATAGTGGATGACGTTTCTGGCGATATGAGCGACGGGCCGCTGCGTGCGCATCGCCGCGAAGCCGCCGCTCATCATCACCAGCGGCAGCAGAATGAAGAACCCGATGACCGAGCGCAGTTCCAGCACCTGGAAGACGTTGAGCTCGGCGGTCGTGGCGCGGCCGGCGACCGACATCGCCAGGAACGAGGCGATCGACAGCGCCATCCAGAAAGCGGCCTTGGGGATCGAGGGGGTAGGTGCCATGTCAGCTATCTCGCAAGCCGGGGTTTTTGCCGCAACCACTAGCCGCCGCATTTGACTGGGCCAGAGATATTGGCGCGACGTTGCAAAACAGCCCTGTCGCGGGCGGAACCTGACATGGCAAGCCGCGTTGAGTCGCGATGTCCGCTTGAGCATCACCGATCGCCGTTCCACCCGTCACAAGGAGACCTTCGATGACATTACTCACGCGGTTTGTGCTTGCCGGGTGCCTGGCCGTCGCGGCCACAGCCGCGCATGCGGACGAGAGCAAATTTCTCCAATCCTTCAAGGGCAATTTCGCCGGCAAGGGAACCGTTCAGGTGACGACGCAGGCGCCAACGGTCAGCGTTTCCTGCACGTTCAAATCGAATGCGACATCGTCTTCGCTGTCCCTCGACGGCAACTGCCGCGGCCTGATCCTGGTGACACGCGCCATCAGTGCTCGCCTGAAGACCAGCGGCGCCAAATACAGCGGTGTCTATGTGGGATCGCGCACCGGACCGGCGCAGTTGAACGGAAGCCGTTCCGGCAATGCGATAAACCTCGCCATCCGCTGGGCCAAGGAGGTCAATGGCGACCGCGCCGCGCAGCTTACCGTGCAGAAAAACGGTGCGGACGGCATAGTCTTGACCGTGGTCGACCGCGATCCCAAGACCGGCAAGAGCGTGGTGACCAGCCGCATCGATCTTCGACGCAGCTGATCGGGTTCAATCTTCCAGCGGCTCCGGCGGATGGGCGTCGCGGCCCTTGCCGAAGGTGTAGCCGGTTTGCACCGCCTTGCGGCCGAACTTGTCGCGTAGTGCATCGATGGCGCCTTCGGCCATGGCGCGCTTGCGCGACTGCACATCGACCAAATCCGGCGGATCGGCCTTATCATCGTCGGAGAGGTCGCTGACGCCGATGCCGAGCAATCGGAATTTCGTTCCGTCGGTCTCCTTGCGAAGAAGTTCCACGCCGGTCGAAAAGATGCGGTCGGCGAGGCGGGTCGGGTCGCCGAGCTGACGGTTGCGCGTGCGCAGCCTGAAGTCCTGGGTCTTCAGCTTCAGCACCACGGTGCGCCCCGCAATGCCTGATTTCTTCAGCCTCGCCGAGACTTTTTCCGAAAGGCCCCTCAGCACCGAGACAAGCTCGTCCAGTGAGGCGATATCGGTGTCGAAAGTGGTTTCGGCCGATACGCTCTTGGCGTCCTGGTCTGGGTCGACGCGGCGGACATCCTCACCGCGCGAAAGCCGGTAGAGCCGTTCGCCCATCACCCCATAGCGGCGCATCAGGTCGCCACGCTCCATCTTCTGGAGCTGGCCGATCGTGCGGATGCCATCCTGTTCCAGCGTGGCGTTGAACGCCTTGCCGACGCCCCAGATCATGGTCACCGGCTGCGTGGCCAGAAAGCCGACCGCCTCCGCCTCGCCGATGACGGAAAAGCCGCGCGGTTTGCGGAAATCGGACGCTATCTTGGCGAGGAATTTGCAATAGGACAGGCCTGATGAAACGGTGATGCCGATCTCCTTCTCCACCGCCAGCGAAAAGCGCGCCAGCACCACGGCCGGTGGCAGTCCGTGCAGGCGCTCGGTGCCGGCGAGGTCGAGGAAGGCCTCATCGATCGACAACGGCTCGACCAGCGGTGTCAAAGCCTGCATCATGGCGCGCACCTCGCGGCCGACGGCCACGTACTTTTCCATGTTGGGCGCGATCACGACCGCCTCCGGGCAGGCCTCGAGCGCCTTGAACATCGGCATGGCGGAGCGCACGCCGCGGATGCGAGCGATGTAGCAGGCGGTGGAGACGACACCGCGCTTGCCGCCGCCGATGATCAGCGGCTTGTCCTTGAGCGCAGGGTTGTCGCGCTTCTCGATGGCCGCGTAGAAGGCGTCGCAATCGATATGGGCGAGGTGCAGCCGGTAAAGCTCGGGATGGCGGGCAAGGCGAGGGCTGCCGCAGCGTTCGCAACGGCGCGTTTCACTGCGCTGAAAGGTCAGGCAGTCACGACAAAAACCGTGGTCGGGATTGTTGACAGGGGTCGCCATCGCTGCGAACATAAAGAGAACAAAACCAATGGTACGACAGCGCAAGGCCAGCGACAAGCCTGGCCTGGGGAGAACGCATGAGCACGACCGTAGTGCCGCTGGCGCCAGAGCTCTGGCCTGAATTCGAGGACCTTTTCGGCAAGCAGGGCGCCTGCTACGGCTGCTGGTGTACCCATTTCCGGCTGGCGCCGGCGGCGCGGCGCGAGAGCAGTCGTGAACGCAACAAGGATCACATCAAGGCGCGCATCGAAGCCGGCCCGCCGCCCGGCCTGCTGGCTTTCGAGGACGGCAAGGCGGTCGGCTGGATGCAGATCGGGCCACGCGCCGACGTGCCCGAATGGAATAACAAGGGCAGGGGCTCGGCGCCGATCGATCCCGCCGACGCGTCCGATCCGGCCGTTTGGGCGATCTCATGCTTTTTCATCCGCGCCAAGGCGCGCGGCAGGGGCATCACCCACCGCCTCGTCGAAGGCGGCATCGAGTTCGCCCGCAGGAACGGGGCGCGGCTCGTTGAGGCCTGCCCGATCGACCTGTCGCGCGATTCGCGTTCGATCGGCCTGTTTGTCGGGTCATCGGGAGTGTTCGAGAAAGCCGGGTTCGAAAGGCTTGTGGAGCGCAAGGCCGGTCGACCGCTGATGCGGCTGGTGTTGAAGCCGATTGCCTGACTGTCATCGTCTTGCGGTCGCGATGGTATTTCCCTACCAGAGATACGAAACCATTTTTGCCTTTTCGACGAACGGAGAATTCCCGTGAACCGTATGCTGCCTATTGCCTTTACCGCGTTCCTGCTGAGCGCGCCTGCTTTCGGCCAGACCGTCGACAGTCAGGGCGCCAAGCAATTGTCCGATGATCTGTCGCGCTATGTCGGCAAACAGGCGCTCGACAAGGGCATCCTGAAGGTTTCGGCCGAAGGCGCCGCCTACAAGATCCTGGTTGATTTCAAGGCGCTGGCCAGCAGCTTTCCCGACCAGAAGCTGGTGAAATTCGACTTCGCGCCCTACGCCCTGCTGGTCAAGCCGCGCAGCGACGGGTCCTGGGATGTCTCGATGGATTTTTCGCAGAGCGCCTCCTTTGAATTCAACGGCCCTCAGGGAAAGCAGAGCACGCAGTTCTCGATCAAGGACGGCAAGGGCAACGGCGTCTACGATCCCAAGCTGGCGGCCTTCACCAGCGCCACGAGCTCGATGGCCGGAATGACGATGTCGTCGCAGGACGCCAAGCAAAAGATGGATGTGACCGCCGGTGCCGGCACCGTGACGCTTTCCGCGACCAAGGCGACCAATGGCGGCGTTGATTTCACGACGTCGCAAAAGATTTCGAACTTCGTCGAAGCGATAAAATTCAACGACGCCGAGAGCGGGCTGAATTTTCCCGTCACCGTGAAGTCGCCGGAATTTTCCGTGGAGGCCAGCGGCAAGGGCGTGCAGACCAAGCCTCTGCTCGATCTCCTGGCGTTTGCCGTGGCCAATGAGGACGAGAAGACGCTGAAGGCAAACCAGGCGCAGCTCAAGTCGCTTCTGCTTGCAGCGCTTCCGGTGTGGGAGCGTATCGACGGAACCTATGGCTTCAAGGACTTCGCGGTCGACAGCCCTATCGGCACGTTCGGAGCAACCCAGTTCGGCATAGCGTTCGGTTCCGATGGCGTCGCCCAGAACGGAAAGGTCAGCTATGGCATCAAGGCTTCGGGGCTGACCGTGCCGCAGCAGCTTTTGCCGAGCTGGAGCGTGGCGCTGCTGCCCACCGATATCGACCTGAATTTCGGCGGCGCCAACATCGATCTCGACAGCATGGCAAAGAAGGCCATCGAAGCCTTTGATCTCAACCAGGATCCGCCGCTGCCGGCCGAGTTCGGCGACCAGCTCAAAGCCGAATTCCTGGCCAAGACGCCGAAGGTCGTCATCGGCCACAGTACCGTGAAGAACAAGGACATGGAGATCGCACTGGAAGGCGAGATGACAAGCTTCGGCCAGAAACCCGACGCAAATCTCACTGTCGACGTCGCTGGCTTCGACAAGATCATGGAGCATCTGCAGGAAGCGGCGAAGGCGGAGCCGGAAGTCGGGCAGTACGTGCCTGTCGCTCTCATGGCGAAGGGTTTTGCCAAGACGCTGCCGGACGGCAAGCTGGAATGGGCTATCAACACCAAGGCCGACGGCTCGGTCACCGTCAACGGCGTCATGCTGAAGCCCGCCGACCCGGCGGTGGACGATAGCGTCGACGACGGTGACGGTTCGGACGATGAGAGCGGCGGCGATAATGGCGGTAGCGATAATGGCGGCGGCGCTAACGGCGGGGCAGGGGCGAAGCTCAATCCTTGAGTGTTCTGCCCTTGAGCAAATCCGGAACAGTGCGAACCGGTTTTTTCGTCCGGGATCGCACCAAAACGCCTGGATTAGAACCCCAGCGCGCCAGCGATCTTAGGCGCGGCTTCGTGCCAATCCTGGACGACGATGACATCGTCCGGGACCGATGGCAGGAACGTACGCAGCGAATTGTCGGCCATCAGATGGAATAGGTTTGCGTCGGCGACCGAGTCACGCACCGACGCCAGATTGGCTGGCTGATCGTCGACGAAGACCACCGGCCGCCCGCTCCTGCCGCGCAGTTTGGCTACCGCCGGCCCCTTGGCCATTTCGGTGGTCAGCAGCGGATAGGCCAGCCCCAGTGCATCGAGATGGGCGCGTCGCACGGCGCGATGCCGGTGCGGCATGGCTGTCAGCAATATGATTTCGGCACGGTCTCCAAGCCCGGTCAGGGCTTCCGCGGCGCCATCGGTGATGCTTTGCCAATCGGCTTGCGCGTCGAAGAAATCGCCCAGGAGTGCGGTGACTTCGGGTTGTTCGATCAGGCGGCCGCTGGCTGTCTCGGCAATGTTGCCGGTCAGCCGGAAGGACGCCAGCGTCAGGCCATAGCCGCGCGCCTTGAGGAAATGCGGGAAGGGCCGGATGAATTCGAGCACCACGTCGTCGACATCGAGCACCAGCAGCGGTCGGTCGTCAGCCGCCAGTTCCTCGATCTGGCGCGCGGTTTCGGGATCATCGCTCATGTGGAGTGCTCGTGATTGTCATCGCCGAGCGGCAAGGCGCGCAACGCCTTGCCGACAGCCGCTGGTGGCGTGCCGGTTTCCTCGGCGAAGCGCATCAAGGTCGGCTCGTGGGCAAGAATGAACTGCAGGACGCCGGCCAGGAAACCCGGCTCGCCGGCCGCCCGGCGGATCGAATGCGCCTCTATTCCCGTGATTGCCAGAAAGCGCGGTAAAAGCTCCGGATCGGTGGCAACGAAGCCCAGTGCCTTGACGGCAATGGTTTCCGCCTCTTCGCGCATTGACGCTGCGTTTGCCATCACTACCTTCGGTGCGTGGAATGAGTCTCTCCCGCAGTAATGGCAAGAATTGCTTGCGGCAAGCCATTAGCGCGTGGCGCGCCTTTTGGACGCGCAGGGAGGCGAGGCGGAATTCGTGCTGCTTTGCAGGCTTCGGGTTTCCGTTTCGTCAATCATATTGCCGTATAGTGAAGCAGGGTTTGGTGCGTTCAAGGAAAGAGCGCATGACGGTCACCTCCGGGTGGAGGACGGCCGGGACGGGATGCCGATGCCTAAGAAGGTCATGATCGTCGAGGACAATGAGCTCAATATGAAGCTCTTTCGGGACCTCATCGAAGCAAGCGGTTACGAGACGGTGCGCACCCGCAACGGTCTGGAGGCGCTCGACCTGGCGCGCCAGCACCGGCCGGACCTCATCCTGATGGACATCCAACTGCCCGAAGTGTCGGGACTGGAAGTGACCAAATGGCTGAAAGAGGACGACGATCTGCACGTCATCCCGGTGATTGCGGTGACTGCCTTTGCAATGAAAGGCGACGAGGAACGCATCCGCCAAGGCGGCTGCGAGGCGTATATTTCGAAGCCGATCTCGGTGCCGCGTTTCATCGAAACCATCAAATCTTATCTGGGCGATGCCTGATGTACCCTTCCAGCCGAGCCGGAGCGTTGTGAAATGACTGCGCGGATCCTCGTCGTCGACGACATCCCTGCCAATGTGAGGCTGCTGGAAGTCCGGCTGCTGGCCGAGTATTTCGAGGTTCTGACCGCCACCAATGGGGCCGATGCGATCGAGACCTGCGAGAACGGCAAGGTCGATGTCGTGCTGCTCGACGTAATGATGCCCGACATGGACG
The DNA here is from genome assembly GCF_020165375.1 of Mesorhizobium sp. BR1-1-4. Classification (NCBI taxonomy): domain Bacteria; kingdom Pseudomonadati; phylum Pseudomonadota; class Alphaproteobacteria; order Hyphomicrobiales; family Phyllobacteriaceae; genus Mesorhizobium; species Mesorhizobium sp. BR1-1-4. The sequence continues at coordinate 118,301 of NZ_JAIUIB010000013.1, forward strand.
GGTTCGAGGTCTGCCGGCGATTGAAGAGCGATCCGGCGACGTCGCACATTCCGGTGGTGATGATCACCGCGCTCGATCAGGTCACCGACCGCGTGCGCGGGCTCGAGGCCGGCGCCGACGATTTCCTGACCAAGCCGGTCAACGACTTGCAGCTGATGACGCGCGTCAAGAGTCTGGTCCGCCTGAAGTCGTTGACCGACGAGCTTCGGCTGCGCGCCTCGACCACGCGCAACATCGGCATCGAAGAACTTTTGAGCCGCAATTTCGCGTCCGAGGACACGACGCCGAAGGTGCTTTTGATCGACGAGCGCAAATCGTCGGTCGAGCGCATCCAGAAGATGCTGCGCGATCGTGCCGACCTCGACGTCACGGGCGATCCGCATGCCGGGTTCTTCCAGGCCGCGGAGACGCCCTATGAATGCGTGATGATCTCGACGGCCTTCGCCGATTTCGATCCGCTCAGGCTCTGCTCGCAACTGCGCTCGCTCGACCGCACCCGTTTCGTGCCGATCATCCTGCTGGCGGAGGAGGGCGAGGAGGAGCGCATCATCCGAGGGCTCGAACTCGGCATCAACGACTATCTGATGCGGCCGATCGACCAGCAGGAACTGACGGCGCGGCTGCGTACCCAGGTGCGCCGCAAGCGCTACAATGACCAATTGCGCGCCAGTGTCACCCAGACCATCGAAATGGCTGTGACCGACGGCCTCACCGGGCTGCACAATCGCCGCTATCTAGACAGCCATCTGCAGACGCTGTTCGATCGCGCCGTGGCGCGGCGCCGGCCGCTGTCGGTGATGATCACCGATCTCGACCGCTTCAAGTCCATCAATGATGCGCATGGGCATGACGGCGGCGACGAGGTGCTGCGCGAATTCGCGCGGCGGCTGCGCAAGAACGTCCGGGGTATCGACCTTGCCTGCCGGTTCGGCGGCGAGGAGTTCGTGGTGGTAATGCCCGATACCGACGGCGCAGTGGCCGAGAAGGTGGCCGAGCGCATTCGTGCCGAAATCGCCCAGATGCCGTTCGCCATCGGCGCCGAGGGCAAGACGATCGAGGTCACCGTCAGTGTTGGCGTGTCATCGGTGCTGAAGGGCGTGGACACGGTGGCGGCATTGATGAAACGCGCCGATCTCGCGCTCTACGAAGCCAAGAGCGGCGGCCGCAACCGCGTCGTTGCCAAGGCAGCCTGACGCTCCGGGCCCGATTATCCGGTCAACCCCAACAGGGTTACCCATTTACCTTAATCCAAGCGATTCGCGAGACTTGGTTAAGAAACTGTTGATTTCCATAAGCTCTTGCGCAAATGTGAAGGCCAAGACGAAGCCGGCACGAGGTAGACAGCCGGCTCGATCCTCGAATACCCCATGATGCTCAGGTCCGCCGCATCTCCTGGGTCCGTGGGGTCGGCCGGCCGGCGCTGGCACATAGTGGCCTCCTCGTACCGCTGCCAAACGCCGACCGGCCCCCTTTGCCCGATATGACATCAGGAATCTGCGTCAAGCCCCGGAAGAACCGGGGCTTTTTTGCGGCAGGTCCCGCTTTTCTGGACTGTAACGGCTTCGGTTGCACCCTCGCGTGCTATTGCCTGGCAACGCCAAGACTTTTTCACCGCCATTGCATAAGGAGAAGGAGAGGAGCCAGCTCCTTCCATTTCATACATATGGCGCGCAAGGGGCTTGCGGCAAGACCCGGCTATTCCCGTAGAACCACGACCCAGGTTAACGGAAACGGGAGTGGCAAAATGCCGGAATTGTTGCCAGGTGGCCGAGTGCGTCGGGATCATGCGGTGGTGATCGCCGGAGGCGGTCCGACCGGGTTGATGCTGGCTGGCGAACTCGCATTGGCGGGCGTCGATGTGGCCGTTGTCGAGCGGCGGCCAAACCAGGAACTCGTCGGTTTGCGCGCGGGCGGCCTGCACGCGCGCACCATCGAGGTGCTCGACCAGCGCGGAATTGCCGACCGGTTCCTCTCGCAGGGACAGACATCGCCGTCGGTGGGCTTCCACATGATCCGATTGGACATCAGCGACTTTCCCACGCGGCACAACTATCTGCTGGCGTTGCGGCAAAACCACATCGAGCGGATATTGGCCGACTGGATCAGCGAGTTCGGCGTGCCGATCTATCGCGGGCAGGACGTCACGGGCTTCGCACAGGATAATGGTGGCGTCGACATCGATCTGTCTGGCGGCCAGCGGTTGCGGACGCAGTATCTCGTCGGCTGCGACGGAGGACGCAGCATGATCCGCAAGGCCGCGGGGATCGCGTTCGAAGGATGGGATCCGACGATGAGCTGGATAATCGCCGAGGTCGAGACGGCGGAGGAACCAGCATTGGGCTTTCGCAGTGACGCCCATGGTATCCATGCGATCGGCAAGATTGAGGAAGGCGGCCGGGTGGGTGTCGTGCTGACCGAGCGACAACTGACCATTGGTGGCGAACCGACACTGCGCGATCTCAGCGAGGCGCTTGTCGGTGTCTACGGCACCGATTACGGGGTCCACAGTCCGACCTGGATTTCCCGGTTCACCGACATGACGCGGCAGGCTGCCGCTTACCGCGACAGACGTGTTCTGCTGGCCGGTGACGCCGCGCATATCCATCCCCCAATGGGCGGACAGGGCCTCAATATCGGCGTGCAGGACGCGGTGAACCTGGGGTGGAAGCTGGCCCAGGTGGTCAAGCGGATGTCACCGGAAGGCCTGCTCGACAGCTACCATGCCGAACGCCATCCGGTCGCTGCCCGCGTGCTGCGCAACGCGATGGCGCAGGTCGCGCTTCGCCGGATGGATGCTCGCACCAAGGCCTTGAGCGACACATTCGCCGAACTGCTCGCCATGGATGGGCCACGCAAACGGATCGCCGCGGAGATGTCTGGCCTGGGTGTCCACTACGATCTCGGGGAGGGGCACGCGCTGCTTGGGCGACGAATACCCGACCTCGATCTCTCCACCGCTAATGGGCCGTTGCGACTGTTCACGTTGCTCCACGACGCGCGGCCGCTGCTCCTCAATTTCGGTGAGCCAGGCAGGCTGGACATTGCGCCTTGGGCCGACCGGATCCGGCAGATCGACGCATCGTATGCCGGTGCCTGGGAGCTTCCCGTACTCGGAACGGTCGCCGCACCCGACGCGGTCTTGATCCGGCCCGATGGATACGTGGCCTGGGTTGGCGTTGAGGATGGACAGGGATTGGCCGATGCGCTGACTAGATGGTTCGGACCGGATGCCGGAGCCGGGCGCCCCTCCGAACGCAGCGCGTCACCTTCCACAGGCTGATGGCCAGCTGTCTCCTGACAAGCAATTGACAGGAGGCTCCATCCGTGCAGAAATTGGTTGGACCATTGGACCACTTGGAGGAAATGTGGACCAGAACAGCCTGCCACCAATTCAGACGACGGCGCGTGACGACGCCGTGCTGAAGGCATTGGTGGGCTTCGTCGGCGCCGAGGCCTTGCGGCCTGGCGAGCGACTGCCGACCGAGCGCATTCTAGCCGAACGGCTCAAGGTCAGCCGCAACACGGTGCGCGAGGCGCTGACGCGGTGGGAAGGATTGGGCCTGGTCGAACGCCGGCAAGGCAGCGGCACGTTTCTCAAGGCGGCCGTCTCGCCCGACATGCTGCATTTGCCGCTGACGCTGGCGGGCGGCAATGACTTCACCAGCCTGATGCAGACGCTGGAAATACGCCGCGCGCTGGAGGCGGAGGCAGCGGCACTGTGCGCCGAGCGGGCCAGCCCGGCCGACATTGCCGAGATCGAGGGCAAGCTCGATATCATGGAGCAGGCGTTTCGCACCCTTGACGGCATGTCATCGGAAGAGGACTGGGAATTCCACCAGGCGATCTACCGGGTCTCCGGCAATCCACTGTTCGAACAGATCATTGCCGCCATGCACGAACTGTTCCACCGTTTCTGGGAGCATCCGCTCGGCGTGCGCGATTTCGGCCATGCCAGCTTTCCCTATCACCGCACCATCTACGAACGTATCGCCGCGCGTGATCCGCAGGGCGCCCGCGACGAGGCGCTCAAGCTCATCGCCACCGTCGAGGACGATCTGAAGCGCGGTGCGGCCAAACTCAAACTTTCGGACCTGAAATGAACGGGCATCCAGACGGTTTCGATCACGATTATCTCGCCGAGGCGGCGACGGTTTTGGCGCATGACGAACCGTTTCCCGGCGGCGCCGTCGTGCCGCCGATCTACCAGACCTCGTTGTTCACTTTCGCCAATTATGCGGAAATGGCCGATACCTTTGCCGGCAAACGAAAGCAGCCGATCTATTCCCGCGGCGACAATCCGACGGTCATGGAGTTCGAGGCTCGTGTCGCCGCGCTCGAGGGTGCAGAGGCCGCACGCGGCTTCTCCAGCGGCATGGCGGCGATCAGCGCCACCGTGCTTGCCTTCGTCGGGGCGGGCGAGCGCATTGTTGCTGTACGCAACTGCTATGGCGATGCCTACCGGCTGTTCGAGCGGCTCCTGCCGCGGCTCAACATCAAGGTCGACTATGTCGATGGCTCCGACCCGGATGCTGTTGTGGCGGCGCTTCCCGGCGCCAAGCTGCTCTATCTGGAAAGCCCGACCTCGATGGTGTTCGAGCTCCAGGACCTGCCGCATCTGACCCGGCTGGCCAAAGAGCAGGGTATCGTCACCACGATCGACAATTCCTGGGCGACGCCGGTGTTCCAGAAGCCGATCTCGCACGGCGTCGACCTCGTGCTGCACTCGGCCTCGAAATATCTCGGCGGCCACAGCGACACGGTCGCCGGCGTGGTGGCTGGCTCGGCAGCGCATATCAAGCAGATCAACGAGCAGACCTATTCCTATCTCGGCGGCAAGCTGTCGCCGTTCGAGGCCTGGCTTTTGCTGCGCGGCCTGCGCACGCTGCCGCTGCGCCTGCCGCACCATATGAAGAGCGGGCTTGCCATCGCCGAGCGGCTGAAGGCGCATGGCGATGTCGAGCGGGTGAACCATCCGGCTTATTCGAACCATCCGGGCAAGGCGACGCTTGCCGGCTATGGCGGGTTGTTCTCGTTCGAGGTTACCGAGGACATCGACATTCCCGTCTTCGTCGACGCGCTGAAATATTTCCGCATCGGCGTCAGCTGGGGTGGGCATGAGAGCCTTGTCGTACCGGCCAAGGCGTCGCTGGAGCAGACGCCAGGACTGAATTCGATGGCGCGCTTCGGCGTCAGCCCCCGAACCATCCGCTTCAATGTCGGATTGGAAAGTGTCGAGGATCTCTGGGCGGATGTCGCCCAGGCCCTCGAAAAAGCCAGAAAATAACAAGCGGGTTCAAAATGGGAGTCTTGAACATGAGAAAACTGACCGTCATGCTTGCCACCGTCGCGGGGCTGGCGATTTCCGCCGGTGGCGCGCTCGCCGATTCAACCCTGAAAATGGTCGAGGTGATCACCAGCCCGCCACGCACCGAATTCCTCAAGAAGCAGATCGCCGAGTTCGAGGCGGCCAATCCAGGCGTCAAGGTCGAACTGGTCTCGCTGCCCTGGGGCCAGGCTTTCGAGAAATTCCTGACCATGGTGCAGGCCGGTGACACGCCCGATGTGGTCGAGATGCCGGAACGCTGGATGGGGCTTTACGCCAACAATGCCCAGCTCGAGGATCTCGGCCCCTATATGGCCAAGTGGGACGACGCCAAGACGCTCGGCGACCGCGCCAAACAGTTCGGCTCGACGGTCAACAACACCCAGTTCATGATCCCCTATGGCTACTATGTGAACGCGCTGTTCTGGAACAAGAAGCTGTTCAAGGAGGCTGGTCTTGACGGCCCGCCAGCGACGCTCGACGAGTTTGTCGCCGATTCCAAGAAGATCTCGGCCATTCCCGGAAAATACGGCTACTGCCTGCGCGGCGGGCCGGGCGCCTTCAACGGCATGCACATGTTCATGAACATCGCTCAGGGCAAGGGCGGCTATTTCAACGAGGACGGCACCTCGACCATCAATGAAGAGGGCTCGGTCAAGGGCCTGCAGATGCTGGCCGACATGTACAAGAATGGTCTCGCGCCGAAGGATTCCGTAAGCTGGGGCTTCAACGAAACCGTCACCGGTTTCTACTCCGGCACTTGCGCCATGCTCAATCAGGATCCGGACGCGCTTCTCGGCATCGCCGACAAGATGAGCGCCGACGACTTCGCCGTGGCGCCGCTGCCGGTCGGACCAAGCGGAAAGTCCTATCCGACGCTCGGCTATGCCGGCTGGGCGATGTTCGCCAACTCGCAGCACAAGGATGATGCCTGGAAGCTGATGGCGACGCTTCTGTCGCCGAAGGACAATCTGGAATGGGCCAAGGAAGTCGGCGTCGTGCCGATCCACAACGGTGCCGACCAGGATCCCCATTTCAAGACCGAGCAGTTCAAGGGCTGGTTCACGGAACTCAGCGACAGCTCCAAATATGAAATGGTGACGCCGCCGACGCATCTGGAAAACCTCGGCAATTTCGTCGACCAGGTCGCGATCAAGAACTTCCAGGAAGTGCTGCTCGGCCAGAAGACGGCCAAGGAGGTCGCCGACCAGTGGGCTGCCTTCCTGACCAAGGAACAGCAGGACTGGCTGGCGAAGAACAAGAAGTAGCTTTTCTTCCCTTCTCCCCGTGAACGGGGAGAAGGACGCTCATTGTCCATCCCGCCGCTCCAGGGAGCCATTTCTCAGCCAAATGACCTATGCCGTATCCGAAATTCGGTCCGAAGCGGCGCCGCGAAAAAAGCGGCTCTCCTACGCGACGATCGAGCCTTGGCTCTACCTCAGCCCGGCGATCATCCTGCTGGTCGTGGTGCTGCTCGTGCCGCTGGTCATCGGCATCAGCTATTCCTTCCGCAAATTTTCGGCCTTCAAGTCCGAGTATGTCGGGCTCGGGCAGTATCAGGCGATGCTGTCGGACCAGGTGCTGGGCCAGGCGCTGATCAACACGTTGTGGTGGACGGTGGCCAGCCTGTTCTTCCAGTTCTTCCTCGGCCTTGGCCTGGCACTGCTGCTCGACAGGCCTTTCTCAGGCCGCAAGGCGGTGCAGGCGCTGGTCTTCCTGCCCTGGGCGGTGCCCTCCTTCCTGTCGGGCCTGACTTGGGCCTGGCTGTTCAATCCGATCGTCGGTCCGCTGCCGCACTGGCTGTTCGCCTTGGGGCTGAAAGCCGAACCGACCAACGTTCTGTCCGATCCCTCCACCGCCATGTGGGGGCCGATCATCGCCAATGTCTGGTTCGGCATTCCGTTCTTCGCCATAACGCTGCTGGCGGCGCTGAAGTCTATACCCTCGGAACTGCATGAAGCGGCGGCGATCGACGGCGCTTCGCCGTGGCAACGTTTCACCAAGGTGACGCTGCCTTTCCTGGCCCCGACCATCGCCATCACGGTGATGTTGCGCACGATCTGGATCGCCACCTTCGCCGACCTGATCTTCGTCATGACCGAGGGCGGGCCGGCCGGGTCGACCAACACGGTGCCGGTCTACATCTATGTCAGCGCCTTCAAGTCGCTGGACAAAGGCTATGCCTCGGCTGTGGCCGTGCTGCTGCTGGTGCTGCTCATCGCCTACGCGATCGTGCTCATCGCCATCCGCCGCTCGCTGGTGAGGCACGTCTGATGATTGCCGGACGCTCAGCTTCACAGCGCTTCTTCGGTGGCATCGGCCTTTACGCCGCGATCGCCGCCTACGTCGTCTTCGCTCTGTTCCCGATCTACTGGACGCTGAAGATCTCGGTCACGCCGGAGCGGCTGCTCTATTCCGAAGGCATCACCTTCTGGCCGTCGCACATGACATTGCAGAATTTCGTGACCGTGCTCGAAGCCACCGATTTTCCGCGCTATTTCCTCAACAGCGTCATCGTCTCGGTGTCCACTGCGGCACTGGTCACGGTTATCGCCACGCTTGCCGGTTACGCCATGTCGCGTTTCACCTTTCGCGGCAAGGCCGCACTGGCTCTCATGTTGCTGCTGACCCAGACCTTTCCGCTGGTGATGGTCATTCCGCCTATCTACCGCGTGATGGGGCAGATCGGCCTGATCAACAGCCTGACCGGGCTGATCATCATCTACACCGCCTTCAACACCGCCTTCGCCACCTTCCTGATGCAGTCCTTCTTCGACGGCATCCCCAAGGACCTGGAGGAGGCGGCGATGATCGACGGCTGCACGCGCGCGCAGGCGATGCGCAAGGTGATCGTGCCGCTGACGCTGCCCGGCATGGGCGCGACACTTGGCTTCGTCTTTACCGCCGCCTGGAGCGAGCTGCTGTTCGCGCTGATGCTGATTTCCAGCGACGACCAGAAAACCTTCGCCGTCGGCCTGCTCACCTTCATCGGCAAGTTCGCCGTTGACTGGGGACAGATGATGGCGGCGTCGATCCTGGCGCTGATCCCGGTCTGCATCTTCTTCGCTTTCCTGCAACGCTATCTCGTCACCGGCCTGACCGCCGGCGCCGTCAAAGGATAGACCGATGGCCTCTGTCGCGCTCGAAAAGGTCCGCAAGGATTATGGCGCCGTGCGCGTCCTGCACGCGGTCGATCTCGAAATCGCCGATGGCGAGTTCGTCGTGCTGGTCGGACCGTCCGGCTGCGGCAAGTCCACGCTGTTGCGCATGATCGCCGGGCTCGAGGAAGCCTCGGGCGGCGAGATCCGCATCGGCGAGCGGCTGGTCAATGACGTGGCGCCCAAGGACCGCGACATCGCCATGGTGTTCCAGTCCTATGCGCTCTATCCGCATATGGACGTCTCGAAGAACATGGGCTTCAGCCTGATGCTGCGAAAGGCCGAGAAGCCGGCGATCGATGCGCGCGTCGATGGTGCCGCCAAGCGGCTGGGGCTCGATACGTTCCTGCAACGCCTGCCCAGGCAATTGTCTGGTGGCCAGCGCCAGCGCGTCGCCATGGGCCGCGCCATCGTACGCGATCCCAAGGTTTTTCTCTTCGACGAGCCGCTGTCGAACCTCGATGCCAAGCTGCGCGTTCATATGCGCGCCGAGATCAAGGCGCTGCACCAGCAGTTGAAGACCACTTCGGTCTACGTCACCCACGACCAGATCGAGGCGATGACCATGGCCGACCGCATCGTCGTCATGCATGACGGGCTGATCCAGCAGGTGGGGGCGCCGCTCGATCTCTATGACCGGCCGGCCAATATGTTCGTCGCCGGCTTCATTGGCTCGCCTGGAATGAATTTCCTGCCGGCCACGGTGGAGAAGGGCGGCAAGGTGGACGCCGTGTTGTCCGATGGCCAGAAGCTTCGGCTGCCGGACGGCCTGCCGCTCAGGGACGGTGACGTCATCACCGTCGGCCTGCGGCCCGAGCATATCCGGCTGGCTGACGACGGCACGCTGCAAGGCGAAGTAGGAGTGGTGGAGCCGCTCGGCCTGTCGACGCAGTTCTACGTCAAGCTGGCCGGCCAGCAGCTTTGCGTCTTTGCGATGGGGCGCGCGGCCGTGAAGCCTGGCGACATGGTGCGCCTGTCGGCCGATCCGGCATCGCTGCATTTGTTCGACGGGAAGAGCGGCGACCGCATCGGCTAGAGCATGATGCCGAAAAGTGTGAAGCGGTTTTCGGACGACATCATGCTCTATCTCTTTGATTTAGAGACGGATTCAGATTTCAGGTCGACTCGACCTGAAATCATCCGGCTCTAAGGCGCTCAGCCGGGCTGACGGACTTCAGCCGCCCGGGCCGAACGAAAACGCCGCCCGATGGGCGGCGTTTGGCATTCCAGAGGAAAAACCAGATTACTTGATCTTGGTTTCCTTGAATTCGACGTGCTTCTTGGCGACCGGGTCGTACTTGCGGAACGACAGCTTGTCGGTCTTGGTACGGCTGTTCTTGCTGGTGACGTAGAAGAAACCGGTGTCGGCGGTCGACAGAAGCTTGATCTTGATGTTTGCGGCTTTGGCCATGATCTCAGTCCGTTATGTTCGTGGGGTTTTGGCCGCTGGAGCACGGGAAAACACCCGGACGCGGGAAACTTGGCGCGACACATAAAGAACGTGCCTGGAAAGTCAAGCCCGGCTGGCCTGATGTGGCCGGCCCAAGCTGCCCAGAACGCATAAATCAGGCGGTTTCCGCCTCGGATACCGCAACCTTCTTCCAGTCTACGGTCGTGTTCCACCAGCGATTCGGATTGGCACGGTCGTCCAGCCCCTTGGAGCGGCTGGCAAGGATCGGCTGGATGCGGATCACCGGTTCCTGATAGGAATGCGCCTGGAAGATCGCTTCGACGACGCGGGCCGCCAGCGTCTGGTCGTCGGGCAGTTCGAACGAAACCTCGACCGTGCCCGGGCGGCGGCGCAATTCGGTCTCGGCGCCGGCCGCGGCCCCTTCAAGCGGCCTGTAGCGCTCGATGCCGTGTGCCGACTGATACGCGTTGCGGTCATATTTGCCCATAGCGAGCGGTGCGATCGCGACAACCGCGTCCATGATGCGGTCAACATCGGCAGCTGGAGCCTGGAAGGTTACAAGCAGCAGAAGCGTCATTCGCAGTGATGTGGTCTCAAAGCCGCTGTCGATCATGGCAGTGTCCTCAACTTCGGGTATCAGGGGACACTCTTTTAACCGGACGCTCCTGACACGGTTCTGTCAGCATCCGCCGCGGCGCGGCGGATAAGGGCACTCGACGGCACAGCGTTACAGCAGGAGCTTGCGCACGAGCCTGAAGCAGACCAGGGCGATGTAGGCGCCGAAGAACAGGCCGAGTGACCAGCCGAATCCGGAAGGCCCGAAACTGTCCATTCCGATGCCGATCGCCTGCGGGCCAAGCACCATGCCGACGCCGTAGCACAGCACGAAAGCGGCGTTGGCGGAGGCCAGTTCGTGGCCGGAGAGCTGCGAGCCGAGATGGGCGAGGCCGATCGTGTACATGGCGGCGACGACACCGCCCCAGACGAAGAGTAGCGCGGCCATCAAATGCCAGTTCGCGGCAAAGAACGGCATGAATATCGTGCCGACGAGGCCGACCGTGGCGCAGGCGAGCAAGAGATAACGCCGGTCGGAGACGCGGTCGCTGATCATGCCGATCGGAATCTGCAGCAGCACATTGCCGAGGCCGATCATGGTCAGCAGCAGCGCCGCGTCGGCCTCGGAATAACCGATGCGGTTGCCGTAGACCGGGAACAGCGCGAAGCCGCCTGTCTCAACCGCGCCGAACACGAGCACGGCGAAAGTCGCGGTCGGCACCAGCCAGATATAACGCAGGAAGTGGCTGGTTTCGCTGTCGGCCACGATGGTCGGGCTTTCGTTGCGCGCGGCGAGCACCGGTATGGCAGCCAGCGTCACCAGGGCAATGATGACGCCGAACGGCCTGAAGCCGGAGCTGCCGAGATGGGCGAACAGCCACGGCCCGGCGGCAAAGCCGAGCGACAGGACGGTGGCGTAGATGCCAAGCACAAGGCCGCGCCGGTGTGGCGGCGCCGACGTGCTGATCCAGAATTCCGACAGGATGAACAGCACGGTCAGCGCGATGTGCAGAACGACGCGCAGCGGAAACCACATCCAGAAATCGGGCGCGAAATGGAAACCGACGAAGGCGAGCGCGCCGGTGGCAATCATGGCGATCATGGTCCAGGCGACGCCGAAGCGCATGGCGAGCGGCGTGGCCAGCGGCGCCCCGGCGATCGAGGCCAGGCCGGCGACAGCCGTGTTCAGGCCGATCATCGAGGCCGAATGACCGCGTGTTTCCAGGATGACGCTGAGCAAGGGCATGCCGAGGCCAATGGCGATGCCGACGACGCTGATCGACGAAATCGCCGCCACCATCGGCAGCCAGTGTACGCGTTCGTCGCCCTGTGGTTGGGTATCGACCGTCATGGGATGCTGAATACTCTGTCTTTTTGATCTTGCGCAATTCCCGTGGGAAAACCGCGGCACAGTGTTCCTGGAATTGCTTAGAGAAGTTCGCGGGTGAAGTGGTTGCGGACAAGCCGGTAGAAAGGGACAGGTCCGCCCGGACGCAGCAGCGGATCGTCGGCGAGCCGCTTTTCCAGCTCGTCCAGGATCATTCGAGTGATGTCGGGTATGTCGGCCTGCTTGGCCTTGGCGAGCGGCAGCCAGACCAGTTCCTCCAATTCATTGGTCGGGCCGCCATCGGGCAGTTCGACGGCGACATCGCCACGCCAGGCGCTGAAGAAGCGGGTATCGAAGCGGCGTACCCGGTTCGGCGGCGTGATGGCGCGCGCGACGAAGCGCAATGCTTCCAGCGACGGTGCCACGCCATGTTCGACGAAACCCTGCCAATCGCGCCTGGTCGTGGCAAAGGCGCCTTTGCGGCCGATCAGCAGGCCGGCTTCCTCGTAGGTCTCGCGGACCGCCGACAAGGCAATGGCGCGGGCGCGGGCGCGGCTGGTGCGGCCGGGGCCGGCCGTCAGCTTGGCTTCTTCGTGCTGGTCAAGTGCCGTCGCTGTCGGTATGCGGCTGTCGGCAGGGTCGGTTCGGCCGCCGGGGAACACGAACTTGCCTGGCATGAAAGCGTGTGCGGCGTGGCGGCGCCCCATCAACACCAGGACGTCGTCGCCCTTGCGGTCGAGCAGGATGAGCGTCGCGGCGTCACGCGGACGCAGGCGCCCGCCGCCATGCGTGGCAAGACCCTTGTCGAGCTTGTCGGCATCCGCCTTGGTCAATGCTTCCATGCGCAGGGACCTAGCGGAAACTTCTTGCATGCGAAAGTGGCCTTACCGATTGGCGTGTTGCGCCAGCGGCGCCTTAGGCGCCGTGGTGGGACTCCGTCCCATCCTTTTGGCCACCGAACCCGTGCATATAGAACGCCCATTGCAGTCCGATGACGGCACCCTTGACCGGTTGCAGCAGCGCGATGGAGAGCAGGATGGTCAAGGGCACCCATATTGCAATGTGCTGCCAGGTGGAGAGCGTCGAGGTCGCTTCCACGCCCATGAAGGCACCGAGAACGATATGGCCGACGATGACGATGACCAGGTAGGCCGGCAGATCGTCGGCGCGATGGTGATGGATCTCCTCGCCGCAGACGCTGCAGGTTTCGACAGTCTTGGTGAAGCCGCGGAACAGCTTGCCTTCGCCACAGTTCGGGCAGCGGCCCAAGAAGCCCCGCTTCATCGCCGTCCACAAGGGGCGGGCAACCCGGCCAGAGTGATGTTCGCCACCAAAAACCTGTTGTTCCATCATCGTCTCCTGCCGCGCGACCCCGGTCGCGATTGCGACGCACGGGCGCGGCCCTTAGCCTTGTGAAACGACCTGCTGGAGCCTGGCAGGGGCTTTGGGTCGGTCAACATCTCGAAGCGCATCGCGCCGGCCATTGGCGCCACCTCGACGAGCCGGACCTCGACGCGGTCCGCGAGCTGGTAGCCTTTGCCCGAGCGTTCTCCGAACAGGGAGCGGGCCGTTTCATCGTATATATAGTAATCGCCGCCCAAAGTTGACACCGGGATGAAACCATCGGCGCCATATTGCGGCAATTGGACAAAAAGTCCTGATTTGGTGACGCCGGAGATGCGGGCGTCGAAGCGGTCGTCGATCCGCTCGGCGAGGTAGGCCGAGATCAGCCGGTCGACCGTGTCGCGCTCGGCAGCCATCGCGCGCCGCTCGGTGCCGGAGATCAGCACCGCAACATCTTCGAGGCGGGCCTCCTCATCCTGCGTCAGCCCGCCGGGGCCGAGACCGAGCGCGGCAATAAGTCCGCGATGCACGATCAGGTCGGCGTAGCGGCGGATCGGCGAGGTGAAATGAGCGTAACGGCTGAGGTTGAGCCCGAAATGGCCGATGTTCTTGGGTGAATATTCGGCCTGGCTCTGCGAGCGCAGCACCACTTCGTTGACCAGCGCCTCATTGTCGGCGCCGCGCACACGCTCAAGAATGCCGTTGAACTGGCTGGGCCGCATCTGGGCGCCGCGCGCCAATGACAGGCTAAGCGTCTGCAGGAATTCGCGCAGCGATTCCTGCTTGGCCAGCGACGGCGCGTCATGGACACGATAGACCAGCGCCTGCTTCTTGCCTTCCAGCGTTTCGGCCGCGGCGACATTGGCCTGGATCATGAACTCTTCGATCAGCTTGTGGGCGTCGAGCCGCTCCGGCACGATGACGCGGTCGACCGTGCCATCCGGCTTGAGCAGGATCTTGCGCTCCGGCAGGTCGAGTTCCAGCGGCTGGCGGCCGTCGCGGCCGCGCTTGAGGATCGCATAGGCCTCCCACAGCGGCCTCAGCACAGTGTCGAGGATCGGGCCGGTCTTGTCGTCTGGTACACCGTCGATCGCGGCCTGGGCCTGGCTATAGGCCAGCTTGGCCGCCGACTTCATCATGACACGGTGGAAGGAGTGCCTGATCTTTCTGCCCTCGGCGGAGAAGGTCATGCGCACCGCGAGTGCCGGGCGATCCTGACCCTCGCGCAGCGAACAGAGATCGTTGGAGATGCGCTCGGGCAGCATCGGCACGACGCGATCTGGGAAATAAACCGAATTGCCGCGCTTCAGCGCTTCGCGGTCGAGCGCCGTGCCATGGCGGACATAGGCCGCGACATCCGCGATGGCGACCGTCGCGATGACGCCGCCGGGGTTCTTCTCGTCGAGATCAGGGGTGGCGAAGACCGCGTCGTCATGGTCCTTGGCGTCGGCCGGATCGATGGTAACCAGCGGCAGGTCGCGCCAGTCCTCGCGATGGTCAAGCGTCGCGGGCTTCACCGCCTCGGATTCGGCAATGACGTCGGCCGGGAAAATGTGGGGAATGTCGTGCGCGTGGATGGCGATCATCGAAACCGCCTTTTCGCTGGTCAGCGAACCCAGCACATTCAGCACCTTGGCGCGGGGCAACCCAAAGCGGGAGGCTCGCGCTGGCTCGACTTCGACAAGATCGCCGTTTTTGGCGCCGTTCTGGAATTCCTTGTCGACGATCAGCTCGGGCTGGCGCCGTTCCACCGGCTCGATGCGGAAGCTGCCGTCCTGAAGCACGCGAAAGACGCCGAGGACAGCGTCCGTGCGCTTCTCGAAGATCTTGATCACCCGGCCGGTATAGGCAGGCCCTGACGGATCGTCGGTCGGGAAGGTTTTGGCCAGCACGCGGTCGCCGATGCCTGGCGCGGGACCGTTGCCGCTGCGCGAAACGCGGATCGAGACCACGGGAGGCTCGCCCGGACCGACTGCCTCGGCCGGGTGCGCCAGCAAGATGCCATCGCCGTCGCGGCCAAAGATGTCAAGCACGGCGACATGGGGTAGGGCGCCGACCCGGGCCAACCGCTTGCGCTCCTTGGTCAGAACGCCTTCGTCCTGCAGGTCGCGCAGGAGATCCTTCAGCCAGATGCGGTCGTCGCCGCGCAGTGCGAACGCCTTGGCGATGTCGCGCTTTCCGGCGCGATCTGGGTTTTCGGCGATATAGCGCAGGATTTCGTCGCGCGAGGGCCGATAGTCGTCCTTGACCTTGGCCCGGGTGTCGGCGGTGCGGGGATCGCCGTGACTTCTTCCGGTGATCCTGCGCGCCACGCCGTTCTACCCTTTTTTCTTCGCGGCCGGCTTCTTGGCCGCTGTTTTCTTGGCGGCGGGGGCTTTGGTTGCCGCCGCCTTGCGGAACGGCTTCTTGCCACCGCCGCCCTTGGCTTCCTTTTCGGCGATCAGCGCCAGCGCATCCTCGATCGTCACCGATTGCGGATCCTTGCCCTTGGGCAGCGTGGCGTTGACCTTGCCGAAATTGACGTAGGGGCCGTATTTGCCATCGCGCACGACGATCTTGCCGCCGCCATCCGGATGGTCGCCAAGCTCCTTCAGAGCCGCAGGCGTGCCACCATTGCGGCCACCCTTGCCCTTGGACTGCTTCTCGGCAATCACCGTGACGGCACGGTTGAGGCCAATGGAAAACACATCCTCGATGCTGTCGAGATTGGCGTAGGTGCCATCGTGCAGCACGAACGGCCCGTAACGGCCGAGGCCGGCCGAGATCATCTTGCCGGATTCGGGATGTTTGCCCACGTCGCGCGGCAGCCCCAGCAAGGCCAGCGCCTTCTCATGGTCGATGGAATCAGGCGTCCAGCCCTTGGGCAGGCTCGAACGCTTTGCCTCCTTGCCGTCGCCGCGCTGGATGTAGGGGCCGAAGCGGCCGGAGCGCAGCGTGATTTCCTCGGCCGTATAAGGATCCTTGCCCAGCACCTTGGTACCGTCCTCGCCGCCGCCATTCTCGCCATTGGGATTGGCGGCGTCGCCGAGCTGGCGGGTGAAGGAGCATTCGGGATAATTCGAGCAGCCGACGAAAGCGCCGAACTTGCCGAGCTTCAGCGACAGATTACCGGTGCCGCATTTCGGGCAGATGCGCGGGTTGGAACCGTCCTCGCGGGCGGGAAAAACCAGCGGCGCCAGTTCCTCGTTCAGCGCATCGAGCACATCGGTGACGCGCAGCTCCTTGATGTCGGCGACGGCGCCCGAAAAATCCTTCCAGAAATCGCGCAGCACGTCCTTCCAGGCGAGCTTGCCGTCGGAGATCTCGTCGAGCTTTTCTTCCAGCGATGCGGTGAAGTCATACTCTACATAGCGCTCGAAGAAGCTTTCCAGGAAGGCCGACAGCAGGCGGCCCTTGGCCTGCGGCACCAGCCGGCGCTTGTCGATGGTGACGTAGTCTCGGTCCTCGAGCGTCTTCAGGATCGCGGTGTAGGTCGAGGGGCGGCCGATGCCGAGTTCTTCCAGCTTCTTGATCAGCGACGCCTCGGAATAGCGCGGCGGCGGCTCGGTCGTGTGCTGGGTGGCATTGATCGCGCGGCGGGCAAGCTGCTCGCCGGAGCGGATCTCCGGCAGACGGCGGTTTTCCTCGTCTTCGGCGTCGTCCTCCTTCTGATCGGTGTAGGCGGCGATGAAGCCGTCGAAGCGAACGACCGAGCCGACAGCGCGAAGTTCAGCGGTGCGGGCGCCATTCAGCGCCTCGATCTCGACAGTGGTGCGTTCGATCTCGGCCGACTGCATCTGGCTTGCGATGGCGCGCTTCCAGATCAGTTCATAAAGCCGCATCTGGTCGGAATCGAGATATTGCCTGACCGACGCCGGGGTGCGCATGAAATCCGTCGGCCGGATGGCCTCGTGCGCTTCCTGCGCGTTCTTGGCCTTGGCGGTGTATTGGCGCGGCTTCTCCGGCAGGTATTTCGGGCCGAATTCCTTGGCGATGGCATCGCGCGCGGCGTCGATCGCCTCGGGGGCCATCTGCACGCCGTCGGTTCGCATATAGGTGATCAGGCCAGTGGTTTCGCCGCCGATCTCCATGCCCTCATAGAGCCGCTGGGCCACCTGCATGGTGCGCGTGGCCGAGAAGCCGAGGCCCGATGAAGCGGCCTGCTGCAATGTCGAGGTGGTGAAGGGCGGACCGGGGTTGCGCTTGGTTGGCTTGGCTTCGACGGACAGCGCCTTGAAGGTGGCGCCTTCGAGCATCGCCTTGATGTCGTCGGCCTGTGCCTTGTTGGCAATGTCGAGCTTTTGCAGCTTCTTGCGCTCGAAGGCGGTGAGGCGGGCTTCGAAGGTCTCGTTGCGCGGTGTGCCGAGGAGAGCTGATATCTGCCAATATTCCTCGCGGATGAAGCGCTCGATCTCGGATTCGCGGTCGCAGACCAGGCGCAGCGCCACCGACTGGACGCGGCCGGCGGAGCGGGCGCCCGGCAATTTGCGCCACAGGACAGGCGACAGGGTGAAGCCGACGAGATAGTCGAGCGCGCGGCGGGCCAGATAAGCGTCGACCAGCGGCGCATCGATCTGGCGCGGATTGGCCATCGCCTCCAGCACCGACGATTTGGTGATGGCGTTGAAGACGACGCGGCTGACCGGCTTGTCCTTCAGCGCGCGCTTCTGCTTGAGCACTTCCAGAACGTGCCAGGAGATGGCTTCACCTTCGCGATCCGGGTCGGTGGCGAGGATCAGGCCGTCGGCGTCCTTGACTGCCTTGGCGATGTCGGCGAGCCGCTTGCCGGAGGCGGTGTCGACCGCCCAGGACATGGCAAAATCTTCATCCGGGCGCACCGAGCCATCCTTGGCCGGCAAATCGCGGACATGGCCGAACGAGGCCAGAACCTTGTAGTTCCTGCCCAGATATTTGTTGATTGTTTTTGCCTTGGCCGGCGATTCGACGACGACGACGTCCATGAGGTCTCATATCAGCTGTGATGCGGCAGAAGAATTCCGCTGCGCGCGACGAAATCTCGGTTCTGTTCGTCGCTCACATGGCCGCGCTTTTGCATCCGGTCAAGGGCAAGCGCCCAAATTGCGGGGCCGCTGACAGCAATACACTCTTAGAGTGTATGGAGAACATCACATATTTTAGAATGAGTGGGCGCAAGCCTCGGAAGATTGGGAGAGGTTCAATTTGTTGCTGGTCCAATCGGCCTGGAATGGGTCAAGTCGAGTCCGTGACGGCCCGGTCGCCGGACTTGGAGGGATGCCCGGCGGCCGGTGAGAAGTCCCGTTTGGCGGAACTCCCGATGGGGAAATCAGTCCGCCTTGACAACGTGCCAGACGCCGGCGACGCCATCACCGGTCACGTCGCCGGCCTTCTTGTCCTTGATGAAGGTGTAAACCGGCTTGCCGTCATAGGCCCACATCTTGGTGCCGTCGGTACGGTCGACGACGCTCCATTCATCGTCCGCCTTGGCGCCGGCCTTGGCCTTCAGCGGCGGCCAGTTGGTGGCGCACTTGTCGTAGCAGTTGGTCTTGCCCTTCTCGTCCTTGTCATAGGTGTAGAGCGTCATGCCATTGGCGTCGGTGTAGATCTTGGTGCCATTGACCTCGGCTTCCTTCCACGCTTCGGCGGCAAAGGATGCGGCGGTGCTGAGCAGGAGCGCGGCCAGCGCCGCAGTTATCGTTTTCATGGAAATCTCCGTGGCTGATATTCGAAGGCGCGCGGGAAATCGCGGCCTCGTCGTGTCAACGCCCTGCGCGGATGCTTTCTTCCCCGCCCGCGATGACTTGCCACACGATGGTGATTGGCGGACGAACCGGCGTGCCGCTATATCGGACGCCAAAGGTTGGAGTTTTGGAATGGCATTGGATATCGGCTATGTCAGCGCGGTCGGGGCGGGGGCCATCTCGTTCCTTTCGCCATGCGTGCTGCCGCTAGTGCCGCCTTATCTCTGCTACATGGCCGGCGTCTCCGTCGACGATTTCCGCGGCAATGCAGGTGCGACGGCACGCGAGGGCGCACGCGGCGCGCTGCTCTATTCCTCGATCGCCTTCGTGCTCGGTTTTTCCACCGTGTTCGTCGCGCTAGGCGCCGGCGCGTCGACCATCGGCCGGCTGCTGCGCGTCTGGCAGGAGCCGCTGGCGATGGGCGCCGGCGTGCTGATCATCCTGATGGGCCTGAACTTTTTGGGCATCCTGCGCATCCCGCTCCTGTCACGCGAGGCGCGCTTCCAGTCGCAGGGCAAGCCAGCCAGTGCCGTCGCCGCCTATGTCATGGGCCTTGCCTTCGCCTTCGGCTGGACGCCCTGCATCGGCCCGGTGCTGGGGCCGATCCTGACGCTGGCCGGTGGCCGCGAGACGGTCGGCGAGGGGGCCCTTCTGCTCGCCGCCTATTCGCTCGGCCTCGGTATCCCGTTCCTGATCGCGGCGCTGTTCTCCGGCGCTTTCATGCGCTTCCTCGGCAAATTCCGCGTCCATCTCGGCCGCGTCGAAAAGGCGATCGGCGCGCTGCTGGTGGTCGCCGGCGTGTTTTTCCTCACCGGTGGCGTGCAGACGGTGTCCTACTGGCTGCTGGAGAATTTTCCGGTGCTGGGGCGGCTGGGCTGACGCTTGTCAACTTGGGGTGAGGCAAGGGATTGAACTGTGGACCCGCTGATTAAGAGTCAGCTGCTCTGCCATCTCACCGGAATTTAACCGCATTGGTGCAGCATGGCGCCACTGCTATCCTGTATCGATTCCCAACCCTTTCATACGGTTGCCCGTCCATGAGCCAGAGATCCTGCCTGTCCGTCATCCTCGCAGCCGGCGAAGGCACGCGCATGAAGAGCGCGCAGCCGAAGGTGCTGCATCAGATCGCCGGGTTGCCGATGGTGGCCCATGTGGTCAAGGCGGCCGAAGCCGCGGGTGCGAGCGGGCTGGCGCTGGTGATTGGCCATGGCGCCGACGAGATGCGCAAGGCGGCGGCGAAGTTTGCACCGAAGGCGGAAACCTTCGAGCAGGAAAAGCGCTTGGGTACGGCGCATGCCGTTATCGCTGCCCGCGCAGCAATATCAAAGGGTTATGACGACGTCCTTGTGATGTTTGGCGACACGCCACTGATCGATGCGGATGCGCTCACGCTGGCGCGGCGGAGATTGGCGGAAGGTGCTGCCGTCGTGGTGATCGGATTCCGCCCACCCAATCCGACCGGCTATGGCCGGTTGATCGAAAAGGATGGCAAGCTCACAGCTATCCGCGAGGAAAAAGACTGCTCCGAAGAGGAGAAGAAAATCGGCTTCTGCAATGCCGGCATGATGGCGGTGGCCGGCGCGCACGCGATGAAACTGCTCGACGCGGTCGGCAACGAGAATGCCAAGGGCGAGTATTATCTGACCGATATCGTCGAGATCGCCAGTGCACAAAATCTCGATGTCGTTGCCACCGAAGCCAGCTTCGAAAGCGCGCTCGGCATCAACAATCGCGCCGAATTGGCGCAAGCCGAAGCCATCTGGCAACAGCGCCGGCGCCATGACGCGATGCTGTCGGGCGTGACTCTGATCGCCCCGGAAACCGTGTTTTTCTCGCACGACACCGAAATTGGCGCCGACACCATCGTCGAACCCAACGTCTGGTTTGGTCCGGGCGTGAGGATCGCCAGCGGCGCCAAAATCCACGCCTTCAGCCACGTCGAGGGCGCCACCATCGCTTCCAATTGCGATGTCGGGCCGTTCGCCCGGCTCCGGCCAGGCGCCGATCTCAGGAACAAGGCCAAGGTCGGCAATTTCTGCGAGGTCAAGCAAGCCGTTATCGAGGACGGCGCCAAGGTCAACCATTTGACCTATATTGGCGACGCGCGTGTCGGCGCGGGCGCCAATATCGGGGCGGGCACCATCACCTGCAACTACGACGGCTACTCAAAGTTCTTCACGGACATCGGCGAGGGTGCCTTCATCGGCTCCAATTCCTCGCTCGTGGCGCCGGTCACCATCGGCAATGGCGGCTATATCGCCTCGGGCAGTGTCATCACCGAAAGCGTGCCCGACGATGCGCTGGCCTTCGGCCGGGCTCGCCAGAAGACGATCCCCGGCAAGGGCAAGGAATTGCGCGAACGCTTTGCTTCCGCGGCGGCCGCGAAGAAGAAAGCGGCTGGCGCCGACCACTAGCGATTGGTCGACGGTCTGCTTTCTCGCCGAAGCAATCGAAAAAGCCGAACGATTGCCGTAACCGGATTGCAAGAGCGGGCTGTCATGGTGCATGCCTGCTGAAGCGTCCGTTACAGCGGACGAAATGCAATGTGACTTTCGCGGCAGGCCGGCCACGCCTAAATATCGCTGGTTTTCCGTGGGCAATCGGGGACTGTCTGCATGTGCGGTATCGTTGGAATCGTCGGCCACTCGCAGGTTGCGCCGCTCATCGTCGACGCACTGAAGCGGCTCGAATATCGCGGCTATGATTCCGCCGGCGTCGCCACCATTGAGAAGGGCGAGCTGGGCCGCCGCCGTGCCGAGGGCAAGCTGGTCAACCTCGAACGCCGGCTCAAGGATGAGCCGCTCGACGGCAGGATCGGTATCGGCCATACGCGCTGGGCAACCCACGGCGTGCCCAACGAGACCAATGCGCACCCGCATTTTTCGGACGGCGTCGCCATCGTCCACAACGGCATCATCGAGAATTTCGCCGAACTGCGCGAGGAGCTGATCCGCGACGGCTATTCCTTCTCGTCGCAGACCGACACCGAGGTCGTGGCGCATCTGGTGGCGCGCGAACTCGCCAGGGGGCTAAAGCCGGTCGAAGCCGCGCATAAGGCGCTGAAGCGGCTGGAAGGCGCCTTTGCGCTAGCCATCATGTTCAAGGGTGACGAGGACCTGATCGTCGGCGCGCGCAATGGCCCGCCTTTGGCCGTTGGCCATGGCGACGGCGAGATGTTTTTGGGGTCCGACGCCATCGCGCTCGCTCCGTTCACCAATTCGATCACCTATCTCGAGGACGGCGACTGGGCGGTGGTGCGTCGCGACGGCGTCGCCATCTTCGACATCGACGGCAAAAAAGTCGACCGCAAGCGCCAGCAGTCGCTCTCGACCAGCTTCATGGTCGACAAAGGCAACCGCCGCCATTTCATGGAGAAGGAGATCCATGAGCAGCCCGAGGTGATCTCGCACACGCTGGCTCATTATGTGGATTTCGTCTCCGGCGTTTCCAAGCCGCTCGATCTGCCATTCGACTTCGCCAAGATCGGCCGGCTGGCGATCTCCGCCTGTGGCACCGCCTATCTCGCCGGCCTGATCGGCAAATACTGGTTCGAGCGCTATGCGCGGCTCCCGGTCGATATCGATGTCGCGTCGGAATTCCGTTACCGCGAGATGCCGTTGTCGGCCAACGACGCCGCCTTCTTCATCTCGCAATCGGGCGAGACCGCCGATACTCTGGCCTCGTTGCGCTATTGCCGCAAGGCCGGGATGAAGATCGGCGCCGTCGTCAACGTGCGGGAATCGACCATGGCGCGCGAATCCGACGTCGTGCTGCCGACGCTGGCCGGGCCAGAGATTGGCGTCGCTTCGACCAAGGCTTTCACCTGCCAGCTGTCCGTGCTCGCGTCGCTTGCCGTGCGCGCCGGCGTGGCGCGCGGAGCGATCTCGAAGGAGCAAGAGAAAACGCTGGTGCGAGCGCTTTCGGAAGCGCCGCGCTATGCCAACCAGGTGCTGAAGCTCGAAGAGCAGATTGAACGGATCGCGCGGGAACTGTCGCGTTACAAGGACGTGCTCTATCTCGGACGGGACACCAATTTCCCGCTCGCCATGGAAGGCGCGCTGAAGCTGAAGGAGATTTCCTACATCCACGCCGAAGGCTATGCCGCCGGAGAGCTGAAGCATGGGCCGATCGCGCTGATCGACGAGAACATGCCGGTGATCGTGATCGCGCCGCACGACCGCATCTTCGAAAAGACCGTGTCCAACATGCAGGAAGTGGCGGCGCGTGGCGGCAAGATCATCCTGATCACCGACGCCAAGGGCGCGGCACAGGTGAGCCTGAAGACGATGGAGACGATCGTGCTGCCGGATGTGCCGGAAATCATCTCGCCGATCATCTATGCGCTGCCGATCCAGATGCTCGCCTATTTCGCCGCCGTGTTCATGGGCACCGACGTCGACCAGCCGCGCAATCTGGCGAAGTCGGTGACGGTGGAATAGGCTCTTGTAAACAGGCGCCTTTAAAAACTTCGCAGTTCCAAAGCGTCTTCCGGTTCACTAATGTCGCGTCGCAATAGCGCCTCCGGTGAACCATGTCAGACGCTCCCAAGACTTCCGGCATGACACGGCTGAGGAACTATTTCCTCACGGGCTTCATCGTCTGCGCGCCGCTGGCGATCACCGCCTATATCGCCTGGTCGTTCATCGGCTGGGTCGATTCCTGGGTGAAACCGTATATTCCGGCGCGCTACAGCCCCGACACCTATCTGCCGTTTCCGGTTCCAGGGTTCGGGCTCATCGTTGCGCTCATCCTGATCACGCTGATCGGTTTTCTGACCGCCAACATTGTCGGCCGCGCCATAGTCGGCTTTGGCGAGCGCTTGCTTGGCCGCATGCCGCTGGTGCGCGGCATATACGGCTCGCTGAAGCAGATTTTCGAGACCGTGCTGTCGAACAAGGGCGACATGTTCCGCCAGGTTGGGCTGGTCGAATATCCACGCAAGGGCGTGTGGTCGCTGGTGTTCGTCGCCAGCGAAAAGGAAACCGAGATCAACCAGAAGCTCGACCAGGAAGGTGATCCGCTGATTGCCGTGTTCATGCCGTGCACGCCGAACCCGACGACCGGTTTCCTGATGTATGTGCTGAAGTCGGACATCGTGCCGCTCGACATGACGATCGAGGACGGCGCCAAGCTGATCGTATCAGCCGGGCTGGTGGCTCCCGAGGTGAAGACGAAACTGGTGACGCTGAACGGCGAGCCGATCAACGGAACCCTGGCCAATCCGCCGCTAGGGCCTCACCCGGCGCGCAGGAGCCGCACGGCCTCGTCGCGGCCGAACAAGTAGAGCAGGAGCCGCAGCGCCTCGCCGCGGTCCGATTGCAGTTCTGGGTCGCGCGACAGGATCAGCCTGGCGTCGTCACGGGCGGCCTCCAGTAGGTCGGCATGCACCTCGATGCGCGCCACCTGGAAACCCGGCGTGCCGGACTGGCGGGTGCCCAGCAGTTCGCCTTCGCCGCGCAATTTCAGGTCCTCCTCGGCGATCAGGAAACCGTCCTCGGTCTCGCGCATCACCGACAGCCGGCGTTTTGCGGTCTCGCCAAGCGGATCCTTGTACAGCAGCACGCAGGACGAGGGCTTGTCGCCGCGTCCGACCCGGCCGCGCAGCTGGTGCAACTGAGCGAGGCCGAAGCGTTCGGCATGCTCGATGACCATGATCGTGGCGTCAGGAACGTCGACGCCGACCTCGATCACCGTGGTGGCGATCAGGATGCGCGTCTCGCCTTGCTTGAAGGCGCGCATCGCCTCGTCCTTCTCGACACCCTTCATGCGGCCGTGGACAAGGCCGATGCGATCGCCGAACAGCGGCTTCAGCGAGGCAAAGCGATCCTCGGCCGACATCAGTTTTATTTCTTCGGATTCCTCGACCAGCGGGCAAATCCAGTAGATCTTCTGGCCATCCGCGACGGCATCGAGCATGCGGCCGACCAGCTCGTCGAGCCGCTCCAGCGGCAGCGTGACGGTGCGGATCGGCTGGCGGCCGGCGGGTTTTTCCGTCAGCTTCGACACGTCCATGTCGCCGAAGGCGGTCAGTACCAGCGTGCGCGGGATGGGGGTCGCGGTCATGACCAGCATGTCGGGCGCGTCGCCCTTGGCGGTGATGGCAAGCCGCTGGTGGACGCCGAAGCGATGCTGCTCATCGATGACGGCCAGGACCAGGTCGTGGAAGCTGACCGTTTCCTGAAACAGCGCATGGGTGCCGACGACGATGTCGATCTCGCCGCTGGCAAGACCCGCCAGCGTTTCGGCTCGCTCGCGACCCTTTTCACGGCCGGTCAGGATGGCGATGCGCAAGCCGACCTTGGCGGCAAGCGGGGTGATCGTCGCCAGATGCTGGCGCGCGAGGATTTCGGTCGGCGCCATCAGCGCCGCCTGGCCGCCGGCCTCGACAGCGCGTGCCATGGCAAGCAGCGCCACCACCGTCTTGCCCGAGCCGACATCACCTTGCAGCAGCCGCAGCATGCGCTCCGGATCGGCGAGATCAGCGTTGATTTCGGCGAGCGCGAATTCCTGCGAGGGCGTCAGCGAATAGGGAAGGGCTGTACGCAGGCTCTCGGCGATGCGCCCATCGCCGACGAGAGGGCGGCCTGACAGGCGCCGCACCTTTGCCCGCACCAGGGCCAGCGAGACCTGGCCGGCGAGCAATTCATCATAGGCGAGCCGGCGCCATGCAGCCCCTTCGACCGCGACATCGATCGGATCAGCGGGATAATGGACGCGCGTCAGCGCGTCGCCGAAGGACGCAAAGCTCTGGCGGCGCATGAAGGCATCATCCTGCCATTCCGGCAGCTCCGGCAGGCGGCCGAGCGCCTGGCCGATCGCCCGGCGCAGCACCTTGCCCGAGAGGCCGGCGGTCAGCGGATAGACCGGTTCGACCAGCGGCAGGTTTTCCGCTTCGCTGGCGAGCGCGATATGGTCGGGGTGGATCATGGTCGGGCGGCCGTTGAACCATTCCATCCGGCCTGACACCACGACATGCTCGCCCACAGGCATTGCCTTTTCGAGATAGGCGGCATGGGCATGGAAGAAGGTCAGGCCGATTTCGCCCGTGTCGTCATGGGCGTAGACCCGGTAGGGCACCGACCTGTTGCCGCGCGGTGGCGGCTGGTGACGGTCTATGCGCAGCTCAAGCGTGACGATGGCGCCTTCGGCCGCGAGTGCGATGCCCGGCCGGTTTCGGCGGTCGATGACGGTGTGCGGCAGCACGAACAGGAGGTCGCCGGCGCGTGCGGCGCGGTCGCCGAGATCGGCGGCAACGACCTTCTCGATCAGCGCGCCAGCCTTCGGCCCGACGCCGGCAAGCGAGGTGATCGGGACAAACAGGGGATCGAGGATGGAAGGACGCATGATGTCAGCTTATGTCGCGACGGCCGCAGCGCAAGGCTGACAGCGCCCACTATCCACGCTATATGCGCCGCTTGAAGTGAGGATGCGGCACAATGACCGGAACGAAACGATCAAGCGAGGGGCTGGACGCCCATCGCCGCAAGCTGTTGTTCCGTTCCTGGCATCGCGGCATGCGCGAGATGGATCTCATCCTCGGCACCTTCGCCGATGCCGAGATCGGCACCTTGACCGCCGAGGAAATCGACCAATATGAGAGGCTCCTCGATATTGCCGACACGGAATTCCTGCCGCTGGTTACGGGCGAACGCCCGGTGCCGGCGGAGATCGACTGTGCCGTCCTGCAAAAAATCCTGGCGTCCCGCCGGACCATGACTTTCTGAACACACGCAATTCCAGGAAAAGTGCGCAGCGGTTTTCCCATGGGAATTGCGACAAACAAGACCGTAATTTGATGGCTCTCATTCCCACCATTGGCTTGCCGAAGGGCCGCGCCGGCCAGTTCATCGTCGACGGTGTCGCCGACGGCTACGAGGCTTTCGCACTGGTGCAGACGGCGCTCGAGATCGCGCCCGACAAGCCGGTGCTGTTCGTGGCCCGCGACGGCCAGCGCCTGCCTTCGATCATCGAGGCGCTGTCCTTCGTCGCGCCGGGCCTGCCTGTGCTGGAACTGCCTGCCTGGGACTGCCTGCCATACGACCGTGTCTCGCCCGGTTCGGATGCCGCCGCCAAGCGCCTCGATGCGCTGACCGCCATGATCGCACTGGCGAAGAAGCCGCACCGTGCCGTCATTCTCACCACCGCAAATGCGCTGCTGCAGCGCATTCCGCCCGCGGAGCTTATCGAAGCCCAAACCTTCCACGCCAGGCCCGGCAACCAGATCGACATGAATGCGCTGATCGCCCGGCTGGAGACGTCGGGATTCGAGCGGGTGCCGACCGTGCGCGGCATCGGTGAATTCGCGGTGCGCGGCGGCATTCTCGACCTCTTTGCGCCCGGCTGGAGCGAGGCGCTGAGGCTTGATTTCTTCGGCGACACGCTGGAATCGATCCGCGTCTTCGATGCCGCCACGCAGCGCACCACCGGCCAGCGCAAGTCGATGGCGCTTCAGGCGATGAGCGAGGTGGCGCTGACGCCCGAAACCATCAGCCGCTTCCGCCGCTCCTATATCGAGGCTTTCGGCGCACCCCAGCGTGACGACGGACTCTATGCGGCGGTCAGCGAAGGCCGGCGCTTCGCGGGCATGGAGCATTGGCTGCCGTTCTTCTACGAGCGGCTGGAGACGGTGTTCGACTACCTGCCCGACGCACCCGTGGTTTTCGACCATCTGGCACATGAGGCGCTGGCCGAGCGCCATACGCTGATCCTCGATCACTACGAGGCGCGCAAAAAGCAGGCTGACGCGGCGCTCAAGGATGCGGTCCCCTACAAGCCGGTGGCGCCGGATCTGCTCTATCTCTCGCCGGAGAATCTGAAGGCTTCGCTTGGCGAGCGCGAAGACATCGACTTTACCGTGTTCGACGCGCCGGACCTGGGGAGCAAGAAAGTCTTCCACGCCGGCTCGCGCCATGGCCGCAGCTTCGTCGAGGAGCGAGCCGATCCGAACGTCAATGTCTTCGATGTGGTCGTCCGGCACATAGCCGACGAGCGCGCGGCGCGCCGCCGGGTCGTTATCGCCGGCTGGACCGAGGGCTCGCTCGACCGCCTTGGCCAGATCCTGGCCGAGCACCATCTCGGCAATCTCAAGCAGGTCGAGACGCTGGCGGAGGCCGAACAGCTCGAGCCGGGACAGGCCGCATTGGCGGTTTTGCCGCTGGAATCCGGTTTTGAGACCGAAAAGCTGGTCGTCGTCGCGGAACAGGACATTTTGGGCGACCGGCTGATCCGCCGCTCGAAGCGCAAGAAGCGCGCGTCCGACTTCATTGCCGAAGCCTCGGCCTTGTCGGCCGGCGATATTGTCGTCCATGCCGACCATGGAATTGGCCGTTTCATCGGCCTGCGCACCATTGAGGCGGTTGGCGCGCCGCATGACTGCCTGGAAATCCACTATGCCGGCGACGACCGGCTGTTCCTGCCGGTGGAAAACATCGAGCTGCTGTCGCGCTATGGCTCCGACACGGCCGAAGCGACGCTGGACAAGCTGGGCGGCGGCGCCTGGCAGTCGCGCAAGGCGAAGCTGAAGCGGCGCCTGCTTGACATGGCCGGACAACTGATCCGCATCGCCGCCGAGCGGCAGATGCGGGCCGCACCGGCCCTGGTGCCGGCCGAAGGCCTCTATGACGAGTTCGCCGCCCGGTTCCCTTACGAGGAAACCGACGACCAGCAGACGGCCATCGACTCGGTACGTGACGATCTCGGCGCGGGCAGGCCGATGGACCGGCTGATCTGCGGCGATGTCGGCTTCGGCAAGACCGAAGTGGCGCTGCGCGCCGCCTTTATCGCGGCGATGGAAGGGTTTCAGGTCGCGGTGGTGGTGCCGACGACACTGTTGTCGCGCCAGCATTTCAAGACATTCTCGCAGCGCTTTTCCGGACTGCCGATCCGTGTCGCACAGGCGTCGCGGCTGGTGGGCTCAAAGGAATTAGCCGAGACCAAGAAGGGCATTGCCGAAGGGCAGGTCGATATCGTTATCGGCACCCATGCGCTGCTGGGCTCCGCGATTTCGTTCAAGAATCTCGGCCTGCTGATCATCGACGAGGAGCAGCATTTTGGCGTCAAGCATAAGGAACGGCTGAAGGACCTGAAGACCGATGTCCATGTTCTGACCCTGTCGGCGACGCCGATCCCGCGCACGCTGCAACTGGCGCTGACGGGCGTGCGCGAACTGTCGCTGATCGCCACGCCACCGGTCGACCGCATGGCGGTGCGCACCTTCATCTCGCCCTTCGACCCGCTGGTCATTCGCGAGACGTTGTTGCGCGAGCGCTACCGAGGCGGCCATTCCTTCTATGTCGTTCCGCGTATCAGCGATCTGGCGGAAATCCATGATTTCCTGAAGGAATCAGTTCCTGAGCTGAAGGTAGCGGTGGCGCATGGCCAGATGCCACCGGGCGAACTCGACGACATCATGAACGCGTTCTACGACGGCCAGTACGATGTGCTTTTGTCGACGACCATCGTCGAATCCGGGCTCGACATCCCGACTGCAAACACGCTGATCATCCACCGCGCCGACATGTTCGGCCTGTCGCAGCTCTACCAGTTGCGCGGCCGCGTCGGACGCTCGAAGGTGCGCGCCTATGCGCTGTTCACACTGCCGGCCAACCGCAAGCTCACCGACACCGCCGAGCGCCGTCTGAAGGTACTGCAGTCGCTCGACACGCTCGGCGCCGGCTTCCAGCTCGCCAGCCATGACCTGGATATCAGGGGCGCCGGCAACCTGCTGGGGGAGGAGCAGTCCGGGCACATCAAGGAGGTCGGTTTCGAGCTCTACCAGCAGATGCTGGAGGAAGCGGTCGCCGAGGTGAAGGATTCCGGCGAGGTGCAGGATGGCGGCTGGTCGCCGCAGATCGCCGTCGGCACGGCGGTGATGATCCCGGAAGGCTACGTGCCGGACCTGCAGCTCAGGCTGGCGCTGTACCGCCGTCTCGGCGATCTCGAAAACACCGAGGAGATCGACGCCTTCGGCGCCGAACTGATCGACCGTTTCGGCCCGTTGCCGGAGGAAGTGAAACATCTCCTCAAGATCGTCTTCATCAAGGCGCTGTGCCGCAAGGCCAATGTCGAGAAGCTCGATGCCGGGCCGAAGGGTATCGTCATCCATTTCCGCAAGCGCGAGTTCTCGAACCCGGTCGGGCTGGTCAAGTATATTGGCGAGCAGGGTTCGCTGGCCAAGATCAGGGCCGACCATAGCGTGGTCTTCATCCGCGACTGGCCGACGGCGGAGAAGCGTCTGGCGGGCTCGGCTGTGGTTATGACGCAGCTGGCGCGACTGGTGGAGAAGGCAGCCTGATCTCGCCTTTCGGGCCGTCCTGGGCGCGTCAGCCATTCGCCAGCACCGAAATTCCGGTCTAGAATAGGAAATCGGCTTCGTGTATGGAGCCGCCACCCCAGTTTGGGGCGGGAAATGGCGGGCGAGGGTGTCCGCCGGAAAGAGTGTTGGGTGCAGCGATGACGAAATGGTCGCCGAATTCGTGGAGAGCAAAGCCGATCAAGCAAGTTCCCGCCTATCCGGACCTTGCCGCGCTGAAGAACACGGAAGCCCAACTCGCCACCTTCCCGCCGCTGGTCTTTGCCGGCGAAGCGCGCAAGCTGAAGAAGCAGTTGGCAGCGGTTGCCGCCGGCGAAGCCTTCCTGCTCCAGGGTGGTGATTGCGCGGAGAGTTTTGCCGAGCATGGCGCCGACAACATACGCGACTTCTTCCGCGTCTTCCTGCAGATGTCCGTGGTGCTGACCTTCGCCGGTGCGCAGCCCGTGGTGAAGGTTGGCCGTGTCGCCGGCCAGTTCGCCAAGCCGCGCTCGTCCGACAACGAGACCAAGGGCGAGGTGACGCTGCCGAGCTATCGCGGCGACATCATCAACGGCATCGAGTTCGACCAGAAGTCGCGCATTCCCGATCCCGCCCGCCAGGAAATGGCCTACCGCCAGTCGGCGGCCACGCTCAACCTCCTGCGTGCCTTCGCGCAGGGCGGTTATGCCAGCCTGGAGAATGTGCATCGCTGGATGCTCGGCTTCGTCTCCGACAGCCCGCAGGGCGAGAAATACGAGTCGCTTGCCAACCGCATCACCGAGACGATGGATTTCATGCGCGCGGTCGGCATTACGTCCGAAACCAATTTCGCGCTGCGCGAAACCGACTTCTACACCAGCCACGAGGCCCTGCTGCTCGGCTACGAGGAGGCGCTGACCCGTGTCGATTCGACCTCGGGCGACTGGTACGCCACGTCGGGTCACATGATCTGGATCGGCGACCGCACGCGTCAACCCGACCACGCCCATGTCGAATATTGCCGCGGCATCAAGAACCCGCTCGGCCTGAAATGCGGTCCGTCGCTGACGCCGGACGGCCTCCTGGAACTGATCGACCTGCTGAACCCCGAGAACGAGCCGGGGCGGCTGACGCTGATCGCCCGCTTCGGTTCGGACAAGGTTGCCGACCATTTGCCGAAGCTGGTGCGCGCTGTGCAGAAGGAGGGCCGCAGCGTGGTCTGGTCGTCGGATCCGATGCATGGCAACACGATCGAGGCGGCCGGCTACAAGACACGGCCCTTCGACCGCATCCTGAAGGAGGTGCAGACCTTCTTCGAGGTGCACCGCGCCGAAGGCACGCATCCGGGCGGCATCCATGTCGAGATGACCGGCAAGAACGTCACCGAATGCACCGGTGGCGCCCGTGCCATCACCGCCGAGGAGTTGCAGGACCGCTATCACACCCATTGCGATCCGCGTCTCAACGCCGACCAGGCGATCGAACTGGCCTTCCTGGTCTCGGACCTCTTGAAGAAGAGCCATCCGGTGCAGCACAAGCAAGCGGTCAACGGCTGATCTCGGCCAATTGGAACCGATAAAGGAAAGGCGCCTGGGAAACCGGCGCCTTTTTTATTGCAACTTCGGTTTGTGCTTCCGACCGTGTCGGCGCAACCGGCAAAAGCGAAAGCCTCAGTCTTTCTTGTAAAGCAGCCAGCTTTTGCTGGCGCGCCCTGCCATGGCTGAATGCCTGGTGACGCGGTTGCGCCCGCTGACCTTGGAGCGGTAGAGCGCCCGATCCGCCTTGGTGTAGAGGTCTTCGGGGCCTTCGGCCTCTGATGCCATGCAGATGCCCATCGATACCGTCACGGTGCCGTAATTCATGCCGGTCTGGCTGCTGGTGAACGGCGTCTGCTCGATCAGGGCGCGAATGCGTTCCGCGATCTCGTAGGTTGCGTCCTCGCTGGCGCCCTCGATGATCAGCGCGAACTCCTCGCCGCCGGTTCGGGCGACGAACATGTCGCCGCGGATGCTGGTCTGGAAAATCTCGGCGATGATCTGGATGATCTTGTCGCCGACAGGATGGCCATAGCGGTCATTAATGTCCTTGAACCGGTCGATGTCGACAAGGACAAGGGCATTGAACAGAATACCCTTGTTGCTGTTGTAGATCCTGGTGATTTCCTTGTCGAAAGCGCGACGATTCCAGATCTGGGTCAACGGATCCGTATCGGCCAGCCGCTTGTATTCCTCGAGCTTCGACTTGACGCTCTCAAGCTCCGCCGTCTTGTCGCTGAGCGTCGAGGCGATCTGCCGGCCGTGGTCGATCGTCGAATTGGTTGCGATCGTCATTGCGTTGGCGATCTTTTGCAGAAGATCCTGGGAGAGAAGGCTGCGGTTGCTCAGGCCACTGGATGTCTCGTCGAGGACCCTGCCGTATTTTTCGATATGGCTGCGCTCGCTGCGCAGGAGCGACGCGACCTCCTCAAGCTCCTTGGCGATGACGTCCCGGGCATGCTCGATGATGCCGGGGCCATGATTATGGGCAAAGAAAGCGCGCCCGATCTGATCCAGCTCATCCTGCGTCGGCCGGCTGCTCAGCGACAGGACGGCAAGACCGAGCTCGCGGTTGGTGCCGCTCAGGGCCTCATAGAAGATCTCGTAGTTGCGCGGCAGGCCGAGCACGCCAAGCTGGCGCATGGTGGCCACGACGGTGCTTGCGATCTCAGTGTTTCGTTCGGTCAGGGTGGCCGCCGGCTGCATGGTTGTTCGCTCTTCCCTTGGGAACGCGCCTGAACTTGGCGCATATCCATCATCGCTGACGCGGGGACGCCACCCATTCGAAGCCGACACACGAAAAGGCGCGTCCCCACACGCGACCTTCGATGGAGATCACCATAGATGCAGTAGCGCTAAAGTTTCCTTAATCGGCAGAACTCACGCCTTTTCGCTACATCAGGCTGCATGCGTCCAACCAGACTATCAACCTCCAGGCAGCGCTGATTGGCGGCGTTGCATGCAAATTCGCGTACCGATCTGGCTGAGCGAAACTGAACTTCGGATTTTCCACAACAACAGATGTCGCAATTGCTTACGCATGACGGCCGCAAAGCTGGAATGCTGGTGCCTTCGTCAGACTACAGTTTAGGGGAGAAACCCAGTGCGGGAGAGTCACCAGGGATCATGCCTGTGCGGAGCGGTCCGCTTCCGGACAAGTGGGGCACTGCGTGGCGTCGTCTACTGCCATTGTTCGCAATGCCGCAAACAAAGCGGGCATTTCTATGCCGCGACCAATGTTGCCGATACCGACATCGTGATCGAAGGCGCCGAAAGCATCACCTGGTATGAAGCGTCCGGCTTCGCCAGGCGCGGCTTTTGCAAGACATGCGGGTCGCTGCTGTTCTGGAAGGCAATGGACCAAGACCATATCTCGGTCATGGCGGGATCGTTCGACAAGCCGACTGCGCTCGAGGGCGAATGTCATATCTTCGTCGGCGACAAGGGCGACTATTATTCGATCGACGATGGGCTGCCGCAGTTTGAAAAGTCGACACCGGCTATACCGGTGGCCGAATGAAATTTGGACGATCCGCCTTATTCCATTGATCGGGGCATTGCTTTATCCCGGGCCGGTGATTCCGAGAGGGGCCTTGGCATGCAGCGGCTGATCGATGCTTTTATCAATTCGGTGCGGGCATTTCGCAAGCTTGCGGTTAGCGAGAAGGCTTTCCAGCAGGAACTGATGCTGCTGGTGCTGGCCTTGCCCGCTGGCTGGTTCGTATCGGTGTCTTGGCGCGGTTACGCGCTGCTGATCGGCGCGGTGCTCCTCTTGATCATGGTCGAAGTGCTGAACACCGGCATCGAGGCGGCGTGCGACGCAATTTCTCGTGAATTCCATATCGATATCCAGCTCGCCAAGGATTGCGGCTCGCTGGCGGTGCTGATTTCTGTGGTGATTGCCGGCGGCGTCTGGGGCATCGCTCTCATCGAGCGCATAACGGG
This sequence comes from Mesorhizobium sp. BR1-1-4, assembly GCF_020165375.1. NCBI lineage: Bacteria > Pseudomonadati > Pseudomonadota > Alphaproteobacteria > Hyphomicrobiales > Phyllobacteriaceae > Mesorhizobium > Mesorhizobium sp. BR1-1-4. Next base: position 152,367 of record NZ_JAIUIB010000013.1, read on the forward strand.
GGTGCCGATCTGAAGCTTTGATGCCTATATGACGGTCACCAAAGGAGACCGTCATGGCAGAGGTCACGAATTCATCGCTTCTCGAACGCCTGGGCCTGCCGGACGACCTGCGCTGGCTGGCCGACAAATATCCCCGCGAAAACTGGCAGGCTCACGCCAACATTCACGGCATGGCCAATATGTGGCTGCAGCGGCACGACATGTTCCGCGAACTCGGCGGCATGCTCACCGGCGGCATTGGCAACTATCGCGAAGGCAGACTGACGGCCCCCGATTTCGCGCGCTGGTTCGCGCCGCGCCTCAACCATTTTCTCGGGCATCTCGACGGCCACCACAATGTCGAGGGTTACCAGTATTTCCCGGCCTCCACCAAGGCGGAGCCCCGTCTGAAGCGCGGTTTCGAGATTCTCGATGCCGACCACCACACCATCCATGTAGGATTGGAGCGCAACGCCGAGGCGGCGAACGCGTTCATCCGTACACTTCAGGAGAGTGAGGACAAGCAGCGCTTCGCCGCCGATGCCTATGCCGACGAAAACAACCGTCTGATCGCGATGCTGACCCGGCATCTGGCCGATGAGGAGGACCTGATCATCCCGCTCATCCTCGATCGGGGGGACCAGGCGCTCGGCATCGACTGACGGTCAAAACTCCTTGTCGCGCTCCCGCTTGGCGACATGGCGGGCGACAAACCAGGCAAGCACGGCCACGGCAAGGCCGATGCCGAGCCCGACGAACAGCCGCTCGTGCTGGATCACCGCCTGGCCAATCAACTGCTCGGCTCCCAATCCGAAGACATAGCCGATCGTGCTGAACAGGACCGCCCAGATGACCGAGGAAATGGCGTTGAGGATGACGAAGCGCGGTGCCGCTATGGTCGAAAGGCCGGCCGCGATGCCGCCGACCAGGCGCATGCCGTAGACATAGCGGTTCGACAGCACGAAGATGTTGGGATGAGTGTTGAGCAGACGGTAGGCGCGGCGAAAGCCGGACCGCCGGCGCAGCCTGACGACATGGCGATTATCGGCGAAACTCCTGCCGAGGATGAAGAAAAAGGTGTCGCCAGCGAAGGCACCCAGCGCTGCCGCGACAAAGGCATGCCACAGCACGAAAACATGCTGGTGGGCGAAGAAGCCTCCCAGGATCGCGGCACTTTCGCCTTCGGCCACGCAGCCGAGAAAAACCGCCAGCAACCCGTATTGCTCGATGAAATGGTGGATCGCTTCGGTCATGAGGCCGACTGCTGTGACAGTCTTTCGTCGATCCGCTTGACCAGTTCGGCCAGCCGCACGATTTCGTCGCGCATGCCGATGATCTGGCTGTGGCGCAGTTCGTCCAGCTTCTCATGCAGCGCCATGATCTCGATCTCGGCCTTCAGATTGACCTCGTAATCATGGGCGGCATCGATGCGGTCGCGTTCGGTCTGGCGGTTCTGCGCCATCATGATCACCGGCGCCTGCAATGCGGCGACCATCGACAGGACGAGGTTGAGGAAGATGAAGGGGTAGGGGTCGAATGCATCGCGCGACAACAGCCAGACATTGGCTGATGTCCACACGATCAGGAAGGCGATGAAGGTCAGGATGAACGACCAGGAGCCGCCGATGCGGGCGATCGTATCGGCAAGGCGGTCGCCAAAAGTCTGGTGGAAAGCGACGGCCTTGTTGGTGTCCCTGGTGATGGTGGTACGCTCGATGGTGCTTTGCAGCACCCGGTTTTCCAACTGGCTCAGCCCATCCGGCTTCCGCTTCAGCCAACGGTTCGCCAGGTCGTCGATGGTCTTGTTCATGGCCGTCTCCAAGCGCTTTGCTGCGCTAAAGCGCGTCGCGTCGAAGCGGATTGAGGCGACGCGCTTTAGGTTTTTGCTTTTATGCATGTCGTCTTCCCAAAACCGAGGTCACTTTTGGGCGACATGCATTAGAGGTAGAGGCTGCCGGCCCGGGCGGGAAGTGCTAGATTGAGGCGAACCGAGGGGGACCGATGGCCGACTTCAAGAAAATTCGCGTTCGCGCGGCAAATCGCAAGGGCGGCGAGGCGGAACTGACCTCGCTGTTGGGTCCGATACCCGACAATGCGGCGGTGGCCGACATTGCCGACGCCCGCATCCTTTCGACCATGGCCGAGCGCGTCTTCGCCGCCGGTTTCGTCTGGCGCGTCATCGAGCAGAAATGGCCCGGTTTCGAGGAAGCGTTCCTGCGCTTCGAGCCGAAGCGGCTTTTGTTCCAGCCCGACGATTTCTGGCACGATCTGGCCTCGGACCAGCGCATCGTGCGCAATCCGCAGAAGATCAGGTCCGTTCGCGACAACGCCGCCTTCGTCGAGCGCGTGTCCCGGGAACATGGCGGCTTCGGCAATTTTCTCGCCGAATGGCCCGCCGATGACCAGGTCGGGCTGATGGCCTATCTCGGCAAGCATGGCAGCCGGCTCGGCGGCAACACCGGCCAGTATTTCTTGCGCTGGCTGGGCTGGGATGCTTTCGTCATTTCGGCCGACATGGCGGCAGCCCTTCGCGACGCGGGCCTCGACATCGCGGACAACCCGACATCGAAGAAGGACCTCGACAAGATCCAGGTCCAGATCAACCGATGGGCCGACGAGACAGGGCTGCCGCGCCGGCATCTCTCGCGCATCCTGGCCATGTCGATCGGCGAAAACCACTCTCCGCAATCGCTGCGCGCGTCTATGGGCGACGATTGACGGGCTGAATTGGTCCAAACGAACGCCATTGCGAGGTGAATTCCGCCGCGCTAAGTCAGCAGCATGACCAAGAAGCTCGACATACTGCGTATCGCCATCGCCCAGCTCAACCCGACCGTCGGCGACGTCGCCGGCAACCTCGCCAAGGCGCGCGAGGCGAGGGCGGATGCCGCCCGCCAGGGCGCCGATCTCGTGCTCTATACCGAGCTTTTCCTCGCCGGCTATCCGCCGGAGGATCTGGTGCTCAAGCCGGCCTTCCTCAAGGCATGCGAGCGGGCAGCACAGGATTTTGCCGCGGACACCGCCGATGGCGGTCCCGGCGTCATCATCGGCACGCCGCTGAAGCGCAAGAGCGGCACGCATAATTCCATCGTCTTCGCCGATGGCGGCAAGATCATCGCCGAACGCTACAAGCTCGACCTGCCCAATTACGGCGAATTCGACGAGAAGCGCGTCTTCCAGGCCGGGCCCGAGATCCAGGGACCGGTCAACTTCCGCGGCGTGCGCATCGGCATACCGATCTGCGAGGACATCTGGGGCGACGTCGCGGTCTGCGAGACGCTGGCCGAAAGCGGCGCGGAAATCCTGCTGGTGCCGAACGGGTCGCCCTATTATCGCGCCAAGATCGACGTTCGCCACCAGGTCGTGATCAAGCAAGTCATCGAATGCGGCCTGCCGATGATCTATGCCAACCAGCTCGGCGGCCAGGACGAGCTGATCTTCGACGGCGCCTCGTTCGCTATCGGGGCGGACAAGACGCTCGCCTTCCAGATGAGTCAGTTCGAGGATGCGGTGGACGTCACCACCTGGAAACGTACCGATGATGGCTGGGTCTGTTCGGAAGGACCGATGTCGAAAATCCCGGACAAGGAGGAGGCCGACTACCTCGCCTGCATGCTCGGCCTGCGCGATTACGTCAACAAGAACGGCTTCAAGAATGTGGTGCTTGGCCTTTCCGGCGGCATCGACTCCGCGATCTGTGCCGCATTGGCCGTCGATGCGCTGGGCGAGGAACGGCTGCGTGCCGTCATGATGCCTTATCGCTACACTTCGAAGGATTCCCTCAAGGACGCCGAGGACTGCGCCCGCGCCCTCGGCTGCCGCTATGACATCGTCCCGATCTTCGAGCCCGTCGAAGGCTTTTTGCATGCGCTGACGCAATTGTTCGAAGGCACCAAGGAAGGCATCACCGAGGAGAATTTGCAGAGCCGCGCGCGCGGCACCATCTTGATGGCAATCTCCAACAAATTCGGCTCGATGGTCGTCACTACGGGCAACAAGAGCGAGATGTCGGTCGGTTACGCCACCCTCTACGGCGACATGAATGGCGGCTTCAATCCGATCAAGGACCTTTACAAGATGCAGGTCTACGCGCTCTCGCGCTGGCGCAACAGCCATGTGCCGCCGGGTGCGCTCGGGCCTTCGGGCGAGGTGATCCCGAAGAACATCATCGACAAGGCGCCATCGGCCGAATTGCGCGAGAACCAGACCGACCAGGATTCGCTGCCGCCCTATCCGGTGCTGGACGACATCCTCGAATGCCTGGTCGAGAACGAGATGGGCGTCGACGACATCGTCTCGCGCGGCCATGACCGGGCGACGGTGGCGCGCATCGAACACCTGCTCTACATCGCCGAGTACAAGCGCAGGCAGGCGGCACCGGGTGTGAAGATCACCAGGAAGAATTTTGGCCGCGACCGCCGCTATCCCATCACCAATCGTTTCAGGGATCGTGGCTGAAGCGCAGTTCGTCTGCTGGGCGAAAATACGCGGCATGGCGGGATAGGGATACCAGCATGCCTGACTGTGAAATCAGCTTCGACCTCTCACGGATCGACTTTCGTGCGACCTCCGACCTGTTGATGGAAAGCTACTGGGGAGCTGGACGCAGCGACGAGTTCCATCGCCGGGCCTTTGCCAACTCGTTCTGCGCCGCCGCCTACATCGCTGGCAAACAGGTCGGTTTCGGCAGGGCGATCACCGACCGCACGGTATTCGCCTATCTCGCGGATATCATCGTCTGGCCCGTGCATCGCGGGCAGGGCGTCGGCTTGCGGCTGGTGCGGGCACTCATCGACCATCCTGAACTCAGCACCGTCTCGCATTGGAGCCTGTCGACCAGCGACGCGCATGGGGTCTATGAAAAGCTGGGTTTCAAGGCATCGATGGATGGGCGATACATGCGCCTCGATCGTGCGCCGCATGCCGGGTGAACGACGTGCGACGGCGATAGGCGGGGATAGCGACTGTTGCAAAATCGCCTCATCGGCTGGGCCAGAGATGCTTTTGGCCATGGCTTGCCTTGGCGCGCAATCGAAGCACCCCTATAAGAGCCTTTCCGCGATTCCCTTCAGGGAGGACCGAATGCCAGGATTTGACATCGTTATGCGAGGCCGCGAGGCCTAGGTCTGCGCCGGTGTTCCGAAGTATCGGAACCATACCGGGCGTAGAAAAGGCATTTGCCGCTGCCGGTCGCCGCCCATGGGCAGGCGACCAACCATAGCCGAACCTCCGCATTCATGGGCAATTCGCCCCGGCGCGGTTTTTCAACCTTCGACCTTTATTTGGGATCGGGCTCGTTTTGCGCCCGAATGACATCATGGCTCGTTTCAAGATCGATTTGCGCGCGAGCGCCTTTCGCAGCGTTCTTGGCTTCACACTTACCCATTGGCGGCGTCAGCCTTGGCGGCTCTCGCTCATCATGGGCGGTTTCCTGCTGTCGACGCTGGCCGACGTGCTGACGCCGCTCTACTCCGGTCGGCTGGTCGATGCTGTCGCCAGCAGCGCCGGAGCGGATGCCATTGCCTGGAACGCCGCGATGACGGCATTTTTCTTCTTGATGGCGCTGGCGCTGACTGGCGTCGTGTTGCGCAATCTTGCCTTCATGGGCATCGTGGAGCTGACACTCAAGATGATGGCCGACATCGCGGCCGACGCCTTCCATCGCGTTCAGCGCTTTTCGACCGACTGGCATGCCAACTCGTTTGCCGGCTCGACGGTGCGCAAGGTGACGCGCGGCATGTGGGCGCTCGACCTGCTCAACGACACGATCCTGATCGCGCTGCTGCCGTCGGTGGTCATGCTCGCCGGCTCGACGCTGCTGCTCGGCTGGTTCTGGCCGCTGATGGGCGTGGTCGTCGCGGCCGGCTCCCTGCTGTTCATCACGGTGACGGCCATGTTGTCGCTTGGCTATGTCGCGCCCGCGGCAAGGCTTGCAAACACCTGGGACACGCGCCTCGGCGGCTCGCTGGCCGACGCGGTCAGCTGCAATGCCGTGGTCAAGGGCTTTGGCGCCGAGGCGCGCGAAGAGCGCCGTCTCGCCAGGGTGGTCGCCAAATGGCGCGACCGCACGCGGCGCACCTGGGTGCGCGGCACCATCAACGGCACCACGCAAGGGGCGCTGCTGCTGGTCATGCGGGCCGCCGTGATCGGCCTGGCGCTGATGCTGTGGTCGTGGGGGCAGGCGAGCGCCGGCGATGTCGCTTTCGTGCTGACCTCATTCTTCGTGCTGCAAGGCTATTTGCGCGATATCGGCACGCATATCCGCAATTTGCAGCGTTCGATCAACGACATGGAGGAACTGGTCGATTTCCAATCCGAACCGCTCGGCATCGAAGACAGGCCCGGCGCCGAACCGATTGCCATTACGCAGGGCCAAATCGCCTTCGACAACGTCACCTTTCACTATGGCAATCACCGGTCGCCGCTCTACCGTGACTTTTCGGTGGATATCGCTCCGGGCGAACGTGTCGGGCTCGTCGGTCACTCGGGTTCGGGCAAGACCACATTCGTCAAGCTCATCCAGCGGCTCTATGACGTGAATGCGGGAAAGATCGTGATCGATGGCCAGGATATCTCGCAGGTCGCCCAGGCGTCGCTGCGCGGCCAGATCGCCATCGTTCAGCAGGAACCGATCCTGTTCCATCGGTCGCTGGCCGAAAACATCGCCTATGCCAGGCCAAGCGCGACGCAGGGGGAGATCGAGCATGCCGCCAGGCTGGCGAGCGCGCACGACTTCATCACCAGCCTGCCGAAGGGCTATGGCACGCTGGTCGGCGAACGTGGCGTGAAACTGTCGGGCGGCGAGCGCCAGCGCGTGGCGATCGCCCGCGCTTTCCTGGCCGACGCGCGGATCCTGATCCTGGACGAGGCGACGTCGAGCCTCGATTCGGAATCGGAGGTGCTCATCCAGCAGGCGATGGAACGGCTGATGGTCGGCCGCACGACACTGGTCATCGCGCATCGGCTTTCGACGGTGCGGGCGCTCGACAGGCTGCTGGTCTTCGATCGCGGCAAGATCGTCGAGGAAGGCTCGCATGACGAGTTGATCCGGCTGAAGGGCGGCATCTACCGCCGCCTGTTCGAGCGCCAGGCGCTGGAACTTACCAAGGGCCTCGTGATGTGATCCGAGGTGGCCTCCGGCTCCTGCCGGGGGCCACCTCTATCGGTTGCCATAAGCCGGCGAGCCATATGGCGCTCGCAATCGCAGCGCGAAGCCAAAGTCCCGAGTGCGGGACGTCTGTTTACGTTACCGGCCGAGATTCGTTGTTTCCACTTTTGGTTGCTGTACTCTGTAAAAGCAACCTACTCGGTGTTTACGATGCATCTCGTTTCCGCAAATGCCGGCGCGCAAAAGGTGACGGCCCCGTCGGTGCTGGACTCCCAGCACGGCTCGGTTCGGCCACTCGCCGCCGAAGATCTCGAGCGCGTCGCGGCACTCTTCCTGACGAAGTTTCGCCGCCGCCGGCGTCACCTCCTCGATCGCGCTATCGAGGAGACGGCCGAATACATGAGAAAGATCTATCTTGACCCCGCCGGCCAGCCCGGTGCGAGCGCTCTTGTCCAGATCAACCGGCAGGGGGATCTGGGCGGGTTCCTCGGCGTCCTGAAAGCCCGTTACGAGTTCAACGGCGCTGGATTGAATGCGGCGATCATCGGTCCGTTCATGGCCGACACTGGCGCCGACGATGGCTCGGCAGGACCGCAATTGCTGCGCGCCTTGCACCAAGGCGAATTCGATCTGCAACTGACGGATTCGGCCAACCGGGTCTCCCTGGCCTTCGCGCGACCGATGAAATACCAGCTCCTGCCGGTCCATTGCCTGGGATGGACCTGCATCTTCCGGCCAGCCGCGATGGCCGCCGCCGCGCTGCACCGTAAATGGCCCGGCCTGCCTCGCTTGGCACTCGATCCCTGTGCGAGAGCATTCGACGCTGTCGCGAAGCGAAGGTTCGGATCGCCTTTCCAGGCTTCATCGTCGCTCCGGGTCCATGCCGAGCCGATCAATGCCGCGCAGTTTGCCGAGCGGTTGCCGACCCTTCTCTCCGATTACGCTCTTCGGCCGAGTTGGAAGGACGGCGAACTGCCGCGGCTGCTCGCGCTGGCGGCCGAGAAGCGGGCCGACGGACCACTTCATTTCGGCGGGACTTACGATGAGACAGGCAAAATGCTCGGTTGCTATGCCTTTTACGGCCGGGTCGGAGACATGGCGGTCCTGCTGCAAATCCAGGCTTCCGGACACCACTGGGGCGCGACGCTGGACGGCCTCGTCGCGGCAGCGCGGGATATGGGCTGCGCAGGCATCACCGGGCAGACCCAGGACAAGTTCATGCCTCACCTCTTCGGCTACAGGAATGTCTTCTTCCGCTATGCCGGCGGAACGATGGTCCGCTCGCGAATCGCCGAGGTCACGCAAGCGGTCCGCTCCGGCGACATCGCTATCGGCGGCTTGATGGGCGACCGCTGGACCCGCCTGAGTTCAGACGACTTCGGCCGCTGATCGTCGTCAACCACCTGTTCGTCGGCTCCGCTGGCCGCTTGCCCTCTCACGGCGGGGTCTTGCGCCAGCTGAGGCGTGCCGGCCCGGTCTTTTCATTCCAGCCGCCATGTTCTATGTCTGCGGCACGGCGCGGGGGCGCATCTTGTCAATCATAAAGGCATCCGGTACGCCCCGCTCATGACAGTTACCGTTCGTTTCGCCCCGTCACCGACCGGCCGCATCCATATCGGCAATGCGCGCACCGCTCTGTTCAACTGGCTGTTTGCCCTCAACAACAAGGGCCGCTTCATCCAGCGCTTCGACGACACCGACATCGCCCGCTCGAAGCAGGAATTCGCCGACGCCATCCTTTACGACCTGCACTGGCTGGGCATTTTCCCGGATGCCACCGAGTATCAGTCGCGGCGCTTCGAAATCTATGACGCGGCGGTGGAGCGGCTGAAGGCGGCGGGCGTTCTTTACGCCTGCTACGAAACGCCGGAAGAACTCGATCTCAGGCGCAAGGTGCGCCGCACGCGGGGCCTGCCGCCGGTCTATGGCCGCGAGGCATTGGCGCTGACGACAGAGCAGGTGGCCGAATATCAGGCCGATGGACGCCGGCCCCACTGGCGTTTCCTGCTGCCCAATTTCTCCGGCGATCCGCTGCAGCCGGAGCGCACCGAGATCCGCTGGGACGATTTGGTGCGTGGCGAGGAGATGGTGGATCTGGCCTCGCTGTCCGATCCGGTGCTGGTGCGTGAGGACGGCACCTATCTCTACACGCTGCCCTCCGTCGTCGACGACATGGAGATGGGTGTCAGCCATGTCATCCGCGGCGACGATCATGTCACGAACACCGGCGTGCAAATCGCCCTGTTCAAGGCGCTGGGTGCCGAGCCGCCCGTCTTCGGCCACCACAATCTCCTGACCACCGTCTCGGGCGAGGGGCTGTCGAAGCGCACCGGCGCACTTTCCATCGAGAGCCTGCGCGAAGACGGCATCGAGCCGATGGCCGTCGCTTCGCTGGCCGTACTGGTCGGCACGTCGGAAAATGTCGCGGCCGCGCATGACCTGACCGAACTCGCCGGCCATTTCGACCCGGCCGCGACCTCGAAATCGTCGTCCAAGTTCGATCCGGCCGAACTGTTCGTGCTCAACCGGGTGCTGCTGCATCACATGCCGTTCGACGAGGCGCGGGACCGGCTGATGGTGCTGGGTATTTCCGGCGAACACGCCGAACCATTCTGGCTGGCGGTGCGCGGCAATCTCGACCGACTAGCCGATGCGGTTGCCTGGTGGCGCGTCCTGCGCGAAGGGCCGCGGGAGAAGCCCGACTTTTCCGACGACGACCGCGATTTTCTGCACCAGGCGCTCGATCTCCTGCCTGAGGAGCCGTGGAACGGGACGGTCTGGAAGGATTGGACCGGCAAGATCAGGGAAGCGACCGGCCGCAAGGGCAAGGCGCTGTTCATGCCGCTCAGGCTTGCCCTTACTGGACTGCCTTCGGGGCCGGAGCTTGCAGATCTATTGCCCCTGATGGGTCGGGAAGGAACGTTGGCCCGACGACCCTGACCTTGCGCTGGTCCGGAGGCACGGCAGAAACCGGCGATGTCACAGGCTTGGCCGAGAGGCGCTTGATGGCCTCACGGTCGAGCCCGCCGTCCCTGTTGGCCAGGGTCTCCGGGTCGGCACCCGGATCGGGCTTTAAGGCCGGCACCGGAACGAGCGGTGCCGCTTCCGGTTCGGGCTGTGACTGTTGGGGGCTTGGCGAGTTGCCGCCAATGATCTGGAAATTCTGCGCGGCGTTGCAGCCGCACGCGGGCGGCCGCGACATGTCGGGCTGCTTGTAGAGATAGGCGGTCGGCAATTCGCCGTAGGGCCTGCCGGTGACCGATGACATCATCGATGCCGAATCATCGTCCATGCCGCGCGAATAGAAGACCTGCATCTCGGTGCCGGGGCAGGCTGATTCGCAATTCTTCTGGTCGCGCTCGAAATCGCCGGCCGAGGCGGCATTCGACATGGGGAAGAAATAGCCGTCGCAAGTGCGCACGCAACTGGTGTGGAATTCGCCGCCGCTGCTCGTAACGTCCGGACTGCCGGGCTGGTTCAGAACGCGGCCGACATCGCGTTCCTCGCCGGAATTGTCAGGCTGGTCCAATGTATCGATCTGGCGGTCGTCGCCGCCGAAAAGCTGGTCGAAGAGATTGGCATTGCCTCCATCTTCACGATTCGCTTCCTGCGGAGGCGCGCGGCGGGGGGACACCGCATCGTCACGACAGTCATTGGCATCGAGCGCCGCCAGGATATGGCCCCGGTCGCGGCGTGAACGGCCGCCGGCGAGTTGGGCGCGCTTGGCCTGCAGACTGTCGAGATTGGCGCTCATGCGCTCGATGGTGGCGTTGAGCCCAGCGCATCGATTGATGTTGCGGGAAAACAGTGAAAACCCGCAACCGGCATTGTCCGCCTGGCTGCGGGCCTTGGAGATCTGTTCGCGCTGCCGGTCGATGGCCGCATCGTATTTGCGGATCATTGCCGGACCGCCGCCGCCACGCGAAGCCGCGGCGAGCTCGGCCTCCAGTTGACGGCAGACCCGCGAAGCGGCCTGCGGCTCGCTGACCACCGTGCCGGACAGCAGAAGGCCAAGCAGCACGGCAGCATGCGCCTGCTTCAAACCTCCGCTCGCCATCCGCCTCGATCCCGCTTGCCTGTGGTCGCCAAGGCTACCCCGTTCGCGGTTAATCGTCCATTTCGGAAGTTGCTTATTTGCCGGCTGAAAAGCCGCGCGCATTCTATGTGCCAATCAGTCCGGCAATGGCAGGGTGGGCCGTCAGAACTTGTAGTTCATCCCGATCCTGACCGTACTGAACGTGTTGTCGAAAGTCGTATTGGAGTTGGGCGCGTAATTGATCGTCTGATCCCGCAGGTCGACATATCGGTATTCGGCATTTGCCGACCAATGATCGGTGATTGCCTGCTCCAGCCCTGCGCCAATCGTCCAGCCAATTTTGGTGTTCTTTTCGGAATAGCTGTCGGCGGGGCCATCGAGATACCGGTTCTCGACACCTCCGATAGCGAGGCCGCCGGTCCCGTAGACAAGGGTGCTGCCGAACGCATAGCCTGCCCTGGCGCTGATCGATCCGAACCAATCCACCTTGGTGTCGTAGACATCGCCTCCGCCGACATTGACCTCGTCGGAATGCCCCTTGATGTCTGCGCCCGAAATATCGGCCTCGATCCCCAGAACCGCGGAATTGACCTGGTAATCGTAGCCGATCTGGACACCGCCCAGAAAGCCGTCGATGTCGTAGTCCTGCGTGCCCCGGATCGCTGGCGTGTTTGGCACGTTGTAAGTCGCGTCGGTGCTGCCAAAACCATAGCCAAGATGCCCGCCGACATACACGCCGGACCAGTCATGCGCGGCCGACTCCAGCCCGACGGCGTCGGCGGCGAACGCCTGTCCGCCAATCACAGTCAGCATTGCCGAAGCGAGCAACAGGGCTCTCATGACATTTTCACCGCCCGATCAGACGGTGTGACCATATCAAATTGACCCGGTCCGAGAAATCCGCATTCGTCCGATGCCGGATTACTCGGTTAAGAGTTGTCGGTTCGCAACACTCGATCCCGCCAATGCGGTCCGTGGCGCGTCGCCACCACACCTCAATCGGGGCCGGATCAATCCGATCGCGACGCCGGTTCAGTCCAGATTGGCGATCGCCTGGGCCTTATGCGCGGCTTCGACCACCGCCAGCGCCGTCATGTTGACCACACCGCGCGAGGTCACCGAGGGAGTCAATATGTGCGCCGGCTTGTCGGTGCCGAGCAGGATGGGGCCGACATGCAAGGCATCCATCATGGCCCGCAGCGCCGTCAGCGTGATGTTGGCCGAATCGAGGTTCGGGAACACCAGGAGATTGGCTTCGCCCTTCAGGCGCGAATGCGGATAGACGCGCTGGCGCAGATGCTCCGACAAAGCGGAATCGGCGTGCATTTCGCCGTCGCATTGCAGCTCCGGCGCGATGCGCGCCAGGATCGCCGCGGCCTGACGCATCTTCAGGGCGCTCGGCGAATCGCGCGAGCCGAAATCCGAATGCGACAAGAGCGCCGCCTTCGGCTCGATGCCGAAACGCTGGATTTCTTCCGCCGCCAGCACGGTCATCTCGGCGATCTCGTCGGCCGTCGGGTCGACGGAGACGTGGGTGTCGGTGAGGAAGATGATGCCGCGTTGCGAGATCAGCATGGATAGCGTCGACAGGTCTCGGTCCTTGATGCCGGTGCGCGGCCCAATGATCAGCGTCACATTGCGCAGATGCCGCTCGAAACGGCCTTCGAGGCCGCAGACCATGGCGTCGGCATCGCCGCGCTTCAGCGCAAGTGCGGCGATCACCGTGTTGTCGGTGCGCACCATGGTGCGTGCGGCCTCCGTCGTCACGCCGCGGCGGCCGGCGAGTTCGATCAGGAGGTCGACATAGTGGCGGTAGCGCGGATCGTCCTCCGGGTTGATCAGGCCGAAATCGACCCCGGGCTTGATACGCAGGCCATAGCGCTTCAGCCTGACCTCGATGACGTGCGGCCGGCCGATCAGGATCGGCTCGGCGATGCCTTCCTCAAGCACAACCTGGGCGGCACGTAGTACGCGCTCGTCCTCGCCGTCGGCGTAGATGACGCGCTTGGCGCTGGAGGCCTTGGCGGAGGAGAATACCGGCTTCATCACCAGGCCGGAGCGGAAGACGAAGCGGTTAAGCTTGTCGATATAGGCGGCGAAGTCAGTGATCGGCCGTGTCGCCACACCGGTGTCGCAGGCTGCCTTGGCCACCGCCGGCGCAATACGCAGGATGAGGCGCGGATCGAAGGGCGAGGGGATCAGGAATTCGGGGCCAAAGACCGGCGTCTCGCTGGAATAGGCACGTGCGGCGACATCGGAAGGCTCTTCGCGGGCAAGGGCGGCGATGGCCCGCACCGCCGCCATCTTCATCTCCTCGTTGATGGCGCTGGCGCCGCAGTCGAGCGCACCCCTGAAGATGTAGGGGAAGCAAAGCACGTTGTTGACCTGATTGGGAAAATCGGACCGTCCGGTGCAGATCATGGCGTCTGGACGGGCCGCGCGCGCCACTTCCGGCATGATCTCCGGATTGGGATTGGCCAGCGCCAGGATCAGCGGCTTCGGTGCCATGTGTTGCAGCAGTTCCGGCTTCAGCACGCCGGCGGCGGAGAGACCGAGGAAAACATCGGCGCCCGTTATGACGTCGGCCAGGGTGCGCGCGTCGGTGTCCTTCACATAAGGGTCTTTCCAACGGTCCATCTCGTCGACACGGCCCTTGTAAGCGACGCCGAACCGGTCGGTGACCCAGATGTTTTCGACGCGCACGCCGAGGGAAACGAGAAGATTGAGACAGGCTAGTGCGGCAGCACCCGCGCCGGAGGTGACGACCTTGATGTCCGAAATGGTCTTGCCGGCGAATTCCAGCCCGTTGAGCACGGCAGCGGCAACGATGATGGCGGTCCCGTGCTGATCGTCATGGAACACCGGTATGCTCATGCGAGCCTTCAGGCGTTCCTCGACCTCGAAACACTCCGGCGCCTTGATGTCCTCGAGGTTGATGCCGCCGAAGGTCGGCTCCAGAGCGGCGACGGTTTCGACCATGCGCTCGATTTCCGGCGCGTCGATCTCGATGTCGAAGACGTCGATGCCGGCGAACTTCTTGAACAGGACCGCCTTGCCCTCCATCACCGGCTTGGAGGCGAGCGGGCCGATATTGCCGAGGCCGAGCACGGCCGAGCCGTTCGATACGACACCGACGAGGTTGGCGCGCGCCGTGTAGTCGGCGGCGGTTGCCGGATTGTCGCGGATCTCAAGACAAGGCGCCGCCACGCCGGGCGAATAAGCGAGCGCCAGGTCGCGCTGGTTGCCGAGCGGCTTGGTCGCCTGGATCTCGAGCTTTCCCGGCGTCGGGTGCTTGTGGAAATAGAGCGCGGCTTCGTCGAGGTCCGAACGTGCCGTTTTCTTGTTCTCGCCTTCCATGCGGCCGCTCCTCGAAACCTGCTTCGGGAGTCCTTTTAGCATGAGGCCAAGGTTTTTCGCGACGCTAATTGACGCGCCGGCATCTTTAAACGCCAGCGCATCGAAAATCTCTAGATGTCAGACACTTACGGCTGTTACATGCCGGATGTTTCGCGCCGCTTTGCCGACATTTCGGTCAGAAAGCGCTGACGTAGAGACCGCCATCGACGGGTATATTCTGCCCGGTCAGATAGCCGGCATGGACCGAGCAGAGGAAGGCGCAGATCTGGCCGAATTCCTCCGGCGTGCCGAGCCGTTTGGCCGGCACGTCGGCACTGATGCGGGTCTTGCGCGCCGCGGCCGCCTTGGGATCCTCTGGCGTGCCAGCCTCATGCGGGCCGCGCAGTCGGTCAGTGTCGAGCTTGCCGGGCAAGAGACTGTTGATGGTCACGTTGCGCTCGATCACCGTGCGCGCCACGCCGGCGAGAAACGAGGTCAGGCCGGCGCGCGCGCCCGATGACAGGTCGAGGCCGGGTATGGGGACGTAGACCGATAGCGAGGTGATGTTGACGATGCGCCCGAAGCCGCGCGCAGCCATGCCGTCAATGACCGCCTGCACCAGTTCGATCGGCGTCACCATGTTCTGGGTCACGCCTTCGAGGATTTTTCCGCGATCGAGTTCGCGGAAATCGCGCAATGGCGGTCCGCCATTGTTGTTGACGAGGATGTCGGGTTCCGGACAGGCGGCGAGCAGCGCTTTCTGTATCTCCGGCTTAGAAACGTCGCCGACCACTTCCGTCACCGTCACGCCATGGCGCTGGCGCAGTTCCGCGGCGGTTTTCGCGACCAGCTCCGCATTGCGCCCATTGACGACGATGTCGCAGCCCGCCTCGGCCAGCGCCATGGCGCAGCCACGGCCAAGCCCCTTGCTCGAAGCGCAGACGATGGCCTTCTTTCCGCGGATACCGAGATCCATGACGATTTTCTCCTTTGATTTGCCCGGCAGGCTAGCGCCAGCGCTGGACCAATCGCAACCGTCATACGGTTGTTGCATGAATCGGGGCATAGGCTGCTCGAAAGCAAGGGTGAATCCGCGATGTCAGGCCAAGAGCCCCGCACTTTCCGCAGCATGTTCATTTCCGATGTCCATCTGGGCTCGAAGGCGGCGAAGGCCGATTTCCTGATCGACTTCCTGCGCCACCACGATGCCGACATCATCTATCTGGTCGGCGATATCGTCGACGGCTGGCGCCTGAGGCGCAGCTGGCATTGGCCGCAAAGCCACAATGACGTCGTGCAGAAACTGCTGCGCAAGGCGCGCAAGGGCGCCTCGATCACCTATATCGCCGGCAATCACGACGAATTCGCCCGCCAGTTCCAGGGCGTGCATTTCGGCGGCATCGTCGTTGCCGACCGCGCCATCCATGAAACCGCCGATGGCCGGCGGCTGCTGGTCATCCATGGCGACCAGTTCGACACTGTAGTCCACAACCAGCGTTGGCTCGCTTATCTCGGCGACCATGCCTATGACGCCGCCATGCAAGTCAACCGGGTGATCACGCGGTTGCGCCAGCTGCTCGGCCTGCCTTACTGGTCGTTTTCGTCCTGGGCCAAGGTCAAGGTCAAGAAGGCGGTGAACTTCATCGGCTCGTTCCAGACAGTGCTCAGCGAGGAAGCGCGACGCTCGCATGTCGACGGCGTCATCTGCGGGCATATCCACCATGCCGCCATCGAAAGCTATGGGGACGTACAATATATCAACACCGGCGACTGGGTGGAGAGCTGCACCGCCGTGGTCGAGCATTTCGACGGCCGCATGGAAATCCTGACCTGGGCGCATGTATTGCCTGAAGCGTTTGACGAGCCCTTCATCCCGCTGCTGATCGAGGACAGGGTGGTGCAGGCGGCCTGAGGCGAAGCCGGCCCTGCAATTTCTGGTGTTAATCGACTGGTCCAGCCGGTTTCGTCCGGTTTTTGCTCATGTTAAGGATCGGCTTGCGCTGCTCGCCGGTCGTTGAGCGCAGCGTCATTGGATCGATTCATGCCGCTGCCACCGCTTTTGCCCGAACAACTCGTGAAGCCGAGCCGTTTTGAACTGCGCATGAGCCTGATCTTCGGCACGTTGTTCATATCGCTTGGCACCCATTTGCCCTATTTCCCGCTTTGGTTGCAGGCCAAGGGGTTTCGTGCCGAGCAGATCGCCGTCATCCTGGCGGCGCCGATGTTCCTGCGCGTCGTAACGACGCCGCTGCTGACCACACTTGCGGATCGAGCCAGGGACCGCGCCGATGTCTATGTCGTGCTCGTCGCCGCATCGCTGCTGCTGTCCGCGGGATACTTCCTGAACCCGACATACGCGACGGTGCTGGCGGTGTCGCTGGTGCTGACCATCGTCTGGACGCCACATTCGCCGATCGCCGATTCGCTGGCGCTCTCGGGCGTGCGCCGCTTCGGGGCCAATTATGCGAGCATGCGCAAATGGGGGTCGATCTGTTATCTCCTGGCCAATGTCGCGGGCGGTTTCATCCTGGCGGCCAGCGGCCCTGGAGCCGTCCCGGTGATCATATTCCTTGCCCTTGGCGCGGCACTCATCGCAGGCCTGCTGGCACCGCGCATGGGACGGCCGCGAAAGGCCTCGCCGCTGTCGGCAGTGGAAATCCAGCATGCGGCGCCAAGCCTGTTCAACGCTTATTTCCTCTCCTTCACCCTTGGCGTCGGCATCATTACAGCCAGCCACGCCTTCCTCTACGGTTTCGTTTCCATCTATTGGAAATCGATCGGCATCAGCGATTCCGTTGTCGGCCTGCTGTGGGCGTGGGGCGTGGTGTCGGAAGTCTGCATGTTTTTGTTTTTCAATCGCATTTTCGCCTCCGTGTCTGTCGTCAAGGTGATGGTGATTGCCGGCGTCGGCTCCGTTGTGCGCTGGATCATCTTTCCACTGATATGGCCGCTCGGCCTCGGCATCGCCGGCTTCTTTGCCGTGCAGTCGCTGCATTCGGTGTCTGTCGCAATGGTGCTGATCGGCCTGCAGAAAATGATCGGCGAGACCGTCTCCGAAGAGCGCACGGGTGCCGCGCAAGGCATCGCCTATTTCTTCAACGGCTTCTTCATGGCCGCTGTTACGCTTGTTTCCGGCCCGCTCTATGACCGTCTCGGTGTCGATGGATTCCTGGCGATGATCCCGATCGCGATCGTCGGCCTTATGCTGATCGGGTTTGCCGCGCGCTCAGCCCCACAGAGCCCGGTCCGGGGGTGAGACGAACGATCCCTGGTAAACGAGACCCGGCACACGATCCCGGGCAAGCAGCAGCGGGCCGTCGAGGTCGACGAAATCCGCTCCTTGCGCTAGCAGCACCGCCGGCGCCATTGCCAGCGACGTGCCGACCATGCAGCCGACCATGATGCCAAAACCCAGCTCACGGGCGCGGTCGCGCAAGGTGAGCGCCGCCGTCAGTCCGCCGGACTTGTCGAGCTTGATGTTGACGGCGTCGTAGAGGCCGACAAGCGCCTCGAGGTTCCCTGCTTCATGGACGCTCTCGTCAGCGCAGATCGGCACCGGATGGGCTATGTGGCGCAGGATGCCGTCATGGCCCGCCGGCAGCGGCTGTTCGATCAGCGCGATGTCTTGCTTCGCGGCAAAAGCGAGATTCGCGACGATGTTGTCGTCGGTCCAGCCTTCATTCGCATCGAGGATCAATCGGCTCCCGGGCGCCGCCTGCCTCACCGCCTGGATGCGGGCGGCGTCGTTGTCGCCGCCGACCTTGACCTTCAGCAGCGGCCTGCCGGCATTGGCGCGAGCCTGCGCAGCCATCACCTCTGGTTCGCCGAGCGACAGCGTGTAGGCGGTTTCGAGCTGATGCAAAGGGGCCGACCAGATTGCGTTCGCCACCGGATTGCCGCTGATCTTGGCTTCAAGGTCCCACAGGGCACAGTCTACAGCGTTACGCGCCGCTCCGGCAGGCATTGCGTCGAGCAGGGCGGCACGGTCCATCCCGCCGGCGATCCGGTCGCGCATCGCCGCGATCGCGCCGCTCACACCGTCCATGGTCTCGCCATAGCGCTTGTAGGGAACGCATTCGCCGCGACCGACATGGCCGTTGTCGCTGATCGTGCAGGTGATGACCTCGGCCTCTGTCTTGGAGCCGCGCGAAATGGTGAAGGTCCCGGCGATGGGAAAACGTTCGGCCTCGACCGAAATGACACGCGCCATATTTTTCTGCTCCGGCTATGCGAGAAGGGTTGTCGGCAAATCGACAAGGTCGGACCCATCAGGCTAAACAGGACGCCATGTTGACCATCGGCAAACGCGACGCAAGCGGCACGACCGCCTCGGGGGCCGACCACGACCCGCGCGTCGCGGTCGGCGAGGAGGATGGGGTCCTCGGCTGTGCGTTCTCCGGGATCTGGACGACGCGGACGGTGGCGCTGATTGACGCCGAGATGCGCAAGATCGAGAAACGAAGCGGTTTCAAGATGTTGGCGCTCGATCTTTCGAAAATCGAGAAGATCGACACCGCCGGCGCTTGGCTGATCGACCGGCTGGTGAGCGTTTTCGAGAAGAAGAACGTCGAGGTAAGGCTGCAAGGCCAAAGTGACGTCGCTTCCATCCTGCTCGAAGCGGTGAGCGAGGCCGTCCGGCGCGAACCCGAAGCCGGACCGGCGGGACCGCCCAACATTGTCATTCGGGCATTGGAGGCGGTGGGCCGGCGCGTCTACGAGATGCGCGACGATTTCCTCGCCTCGATGAACATATTGGGCGCCACCATCCGCGGCGCGCAGATGAAGCTCGGCCGTGGCCATGCCGTGAATCCGGCGGCGATCTTCAACCAGATCGATCGCATGGGCGTCGGCGCTATCCCCGTGGTGGTGCTGATGTCGGCGATCGTCGGCGCCATCGTCGCCCAGCAGGGTGCCTATCAGCTGAGCTATTTCGGCGCCGACATCTTCGTCGTCGACCTAGTCGGCGTGCTGATCCTGCGCGAACTCGGCGTGCTGATGACGGCAATCATGATCGCCGGCCGCTCCGGCAGCGCGATCACCGCCGAAATCGGCTCGATGAAGATGCGCGAGGAGGTCGACGCGCTGAAGGTCATCGGCCTCAATCCGATCGGCGTCCTGGTTTTTCCACGTCTGGTTGCCCTGGTGATCGCCTTGCCCTGCCTGACGATCATTGCCAATTTCGCCGCGCTCGGCGGCGGCATTGTCGCGGCCTGGCTCTACTCCGATATCCCCCCCGCTGCCTTCATCGACCGGTTGCGTGTCGCAATCGATCTCAGCACGATTTTCGCCGGGCTGATCAAGGCGCCGTTCATGGCCATGATTATCGGCACGATCGCTTCAGTCGAGGGCATGAAGGTCGGCGGCAGTGCCGAATCGCTCGGGCAGCACGTGACCGCTTCGGTGGTGAAGTCGATCTTCGTCGTCATCATTCTCGACGGACTTTTCGCTATGTTCTACGCAGCGATCCAGTTCTAGTAACATGGCAAAGGGAAACGGAATCACGACTGAGGCGCCGGACGAGAGCGAAATCGTGCTTTCGGTGCACGACGTGACCGTTGCCATCGACGACAAGCTGATCCTCGACAAACTGTCGCTCGACATCAAGCGCGGCGAGATACTGGGGTTCGTCGGTGCCTCGGGCGCCGGCAAGTCCGTGCTGTTGCGAACCATTCTCGGACTGATGCCTAAGCAGTCGGGAACAATCAAACTGTTTGGCGTCGACGTCGACAGGGCAAGCGACCTCGAGCGGCTGCGCATCGACATGCGTCTTGGCGTTCTGTTCCAGCATGGGGCGCTGTTTTCGGCGCTGACCGTGATGGAGAACGTGCAGGTGCCGATGCGCGAATATCTCGATCTGCCAAGAAAGCTGATGGACGAACTGGCACTGCTGAAAATCGAGCTGGTCGGACTGCCGCCGGATGCGGCGCAGAAGTTTCCCTCCGAACTCTCCGGGGGCATGATCAAGCGTGCGGCACTTGCCCGCGCCCTGGCGCTCGACCCCGACATCGTTTTTCTCGACGAGCCGACGTCAGGTCTCGATCCGATCAGCGCGGCGGAGTTCGACGAACTGGTCGTCAAGCTGCGCGACACCATGGACCTGACCGTCTACATGGTGACCCACGATCTCGACACGCTGTTTACCGCCTGCGACCACGTGGCGGTGCTCGGCAAGAAAAAGGTGCTGGTCGAAGGCACGATCGACGACATGCTGAAGAGCGAGGAGCCGTGGGTAAAATCCTATTTCCGCGGAAAACGCGCACGGCAACTTGATCTTGCCGCACGTGCATAGCCATAAGTGAAGCAATGGAAACCAGAGCCAACTACGTCATTGTCGGCATTTTCACGCTGGTTGCGATCCTGGCGGCGTTCGGCTTCGTCTATTGGACGGCGGCGATCGGCGACAGGGGCGAGACGACGCTGCTGCGGGTGCGCATTCCGGGCTCGGCCTCAGGTCTCGGCCGCGGCAGCTTCGTGCTGTTCAACGGCGTCAAGGTCGGGGACGTCAAGCGCGTCTATATCGACGTCGACAATCCGACTGTCGCCATCGCCGACACCGAGATCGACCGGATGACGCCGATCACCAAGTCGACGCAGGCCGATATCGGCCTCGCCGGCCTCACCGGGCAGGCCAATATCGAACTCAAGGGCGCCGACCCCAAGGAAGTCAAGCTGCTCGACCAGGCCGAGAAGGAAGGCAAGGTCGCCGAGATCGTCGCCAATCCTTCCGCCGTGACCAATCTGCTGCAGACGGCGCAAAACATCTTCACCCGCGCCGACAAGGTGCTGTCGGAGCTGGAAGGCTTTACCAAGGACGTCCGCGGGCCGCTGACGCAGACCGTGCAGAACGTGCAGACGTTTTCCGATGCATTGGCCAGGAATTCCGACGGCATCGACAAATTCCTATCCGCCGTCAGCGCGCTGTCCGATGAGCTGAAAGGCGTTTCAGGCAAGCTCGACGGCACGTTGAAGGCAGCGGAAGGCCTGCTCAATGCCGTCGACAAGGACAAGATCAAGAGCATCGTTGCCAATGTCGATGCGGTAACGGGGAACCTCAAGGAAACCTCGCAGCAGCTGGACGGTGTGATCAGGAACGTCGATACGGCGGTGGGATCGGTCAACGATTTCGCCAAGCAGACGCAAGGCACGCTGGCCAAGGTCGACGGCGTGCTCGACGGCATCGATCCGGCGCAGGTGCGCCAAGCGCTCGCCAACATCCAGAAGGCCAGCGACAGCGCCAACAAGGCGGCTGCCGATATCGCGGAGGTGACCGGCAAGATCGCCAATCGGGCTGACGACATCGACCAGACGATCAAGGACGCCAGGCAGCTGGCGCAACGGCTCAACGACGCCTCGGTGCGGGTCGACGGCATTCTCGCCAAGGTCGACAAGCTGCTCGGCTCGGGCCAGGCCGACGGCGTGATGGCCGACGCCAGGGATACGCTGAAATCGTTCAAGCAGGTCGCCGATACGCTGAATGCCCGGCTTGGGGTCATCACCGACAATCTGGCGCGCTTCTCGGGCCAGGGACTGCAGAATGTCGAGGCGCTGGTGCAGGATAGCCGCCGCTCGATCAACCGCATCGAGGAGGCGGTGACCGATCTCAGCCGCAATCCGCAGCGCATCCTTTCGGGCGGCGACGGCGAGGTTCGGCAGTTCGACGGCAGGGCGCGGCGTTGACTTCGGCATCGGCCCGCCGCAAGAACAGTGCTCGTGAAATGCGGGTTGATCTTGCGATCAGGGGATAACGGGGATCACGCGTGAGATTGAGTAGGCTTGGAACGGGCGGGTTGAAATCGGCTGCGGCGCTGCTTGTCCTGGCGGTTGCCGGCTGCGCGGCGCTCGGCGGCAAGCCGGCACCGCTCGACACGTTCGAATTGTCGGCGCCCTCGGTCGACGCGCATGGCCACAGCCGCAAGCAAATCCTGATCGCCCAGCCTTCGGCGCTGAAGGCACTGGACAGCCAGAACATCGTCATCAAACCCTCCGACGGCTCGATCCAGTATCTGAAGGGCGCGCAATGGGCCGACCGCCTGCCGCTGATCGTGCAGGCGCGGCTGGCCGAGACGTTCCAGCGCTCGGGCAGCTTTGCCGGCGTCGGCAAGCCGGGCGAGGGGCTGGCGATCGACTATCAGGTGATCGTCGAGGTTCGCTCCTTCGAAGTGCGCGTCAATGGCGGCGAACATGCCGAGGTCAACCTGTTCGTGCGCTTGCTCAACGACCGCAACGGGGAAGTGAAGGCTTCCAAGAGCTTCACCGCATCGGCACCCGTTTCAGGCAGCGGCAACCCGGCCTATGTCGGCGCGCTCGACGCCGCCTTCGGTGATGCGGCCAAGCAGGTCGTTCGCTGGACCGATTCGGTAATCTGAGCGCCAGGCGCGCCGGGATTCCACCAACGCTTCCGGGTTACGGACGGTCGAAGGTGTCCGGCCGCAGCTTTCCAGTCTTCATCAGGTGCTGCAGGGTGTAGGTTACGGACAGCGCATCGTCGAGCGCGTCATGCCCCTGCAGTGGCGGATGTTCGACGCCGTAATAATCCGCAAGCTTGTTGCTCGGCGTCCTTGCCAGGTCCTCGATCGGCATGCCGGCCGCGACCAGCAGCTTGACCGCATTGTCGAACCGGGTGGCCGGGATAGGCGGCCTGATGCCCGCGACATAGCAACTGATGGCGATCATGTTCAGTTTGTCCTTGCCCCAGGACCAGAACCGAGCCCCATCGGAGAAACGATCGACGCCCGCAAGAGCATCTTCCAGCACGACGCCCTCGGCCTCGATGATTTCTTCGGTGATGCCGGTCAGTCCAGTGAAGAACGGATCGAGCGTGTACCGCTCGCCAAACCGGTCGACCGGTCTGATATAGGCCTTGTGCGTGCCCAGCACGGGGAATCACCTTCGAGGCCGAGCCTGCCGCGCCGATCTGCGCGATGATCGGATCGAGATCATGGGCCGCGCACCAGAATCGGCGTTGTGATCCCTCAAGGCAGAGAAATTCGCAGTCGAAGATGATTGCCGTCTTCACAACTCAGGATCCGGTTCCGGAAAGCGAGATCAAACCCGGATGCGTCTCCGGGTGGCGAGTCAGTTCCTTCAAGAAAAAGGCGGGAGACAAGCCCCCGCCTTTTTCGGTTTGGCTTGTCGACCACCTAATGCAGGCGGCCGCTTGCATGGGCCAGCATGGTGTAGACCTTGCCGGTGTCCGACGTGAGATAGGTCTGCGCCATGATGTTGTCGCGGTCGTTGCGCGAGACATCTTTCAGCAGCTTCTCGAAATCGTCGCAATAGCGGTCGACGGCGGTGCGGAATTCGGCCTCCGCCTGGTACTTGCGGCGGATTTCATCGAACGTCTGCTGGCCCTTGAGCGTGTAGAGCCTGCGCGTGAACACGTCACGCTCGCCACGCCGGTAGCGGTTCCACAGCTCGATCGAGGCATCGTGGTCGATGGCCCGCGCGATATCGACGGACAGCGAGTTCAGCGATTCCACGACATGTGCCGGCGAACGCTGGGCAGGGGCCGCGCGCGGGGCTTCCGCTGGCGCCTGGGGAGCCGCCGGCCTGAGCTCGGCATCGTTCGACGCGGCGGTCAAGAGATCGCGCACCCAGCCGCCTTGCGGCGCGCGGGCAGTGGCGTCGGTGGCACGCTGGCGCGGTGCTGCCTCAGCCGGGCGCTCCAGATCGAGCGTGCCGCGCAGTCCCGCGCCGCCCAGTGGCGCCTGTGGCGGGCGCAGATCCGCTTGCGGTGCCGGGGCGCGACGGGGCGGCTCGGCGGCGCGTGCCGCCGGCGCCTGCGGCGCAGGACGCAAGGGGCGCGGTTCTGAAGTGTCGCCGCCACGACCGGACTTCGCCACGATGTCCGAAAGCTCCTTCAAGGCGTTGATCTGCTCGGAAACCGCGCGGCGGATGGCCGATGTCGACTCCTTTGCCTCTTCCGGCATCTCGATGACGCCCTTCTTGAGCTCGGCGCGGGTGAGGTCGAGTTCACTCTTGATCGAGCCCGCGGTGCGCCGCATCTCCTCGGTCGCATCGGCGAAACGCTTGGTTGCCGAATCGACGACGTCGGTGATGGCGTTGCGGATCTTGTCGGCGGACTCCATCGTCTTGCCCTCGGCGTTCTGCAGGGTCTGGCCGACGAGATTTTCGAACGAGCGCATGACCCTTTCGAGATCTTCCGACTTCTTGACCAAGCCGACGGCGAGGTCCTCAAGTGAGGACTGCCTTTCCAGCGTGTGTTCGAGGTTGCTCTGGGCCGAGCTCAACAGGTCCGAGGCGCTGGCCAGCAAGCGGCTGTGTTCATCGAACTTGGTGGCGATCGAGGCGACTTCGCGCAAGGTCGACGACGACAGTTCCGTCAGCCTCGTCGTGTTCGAATCGACCAGACGCGCCGAGCTGGCAAAGGTCTGCGCCGCCTTTTCGGTGGTCGCCGCGAAGCTTTGCGTGCTGCCGGTCAGACGTTCGTCGACCTCGCCGAGGTTGACCGCGGCCTGCTCGATCAGCTGACCGAGCTGCGAGCTGGACTCGGTCATGCGGCCGATCAGATCGGCGACGCTGTCGGATAGCGACGAGCGGGCGCCTTCGACCGCCGACAAGGTTTCGGCGGTGCGGCTGGCCAGTGCGTTGACCAGGGCTGCATTCTCGCTGCGCAGCTTCTCGGTCGCGCGTTCGGTGACCTCTTCCATGCTCTTCTGCAGTTCCGAGCCGCCCTGGGCGAAGCGCTCGACCAAAGGCCGCGCGGTTTCGTCGAGGATCTTCGACATCTCGGCCGACCGCGCCGCGAGCATGGTGTTGAGCTCGCGGGTGTTGGCGCCGATCGTCTTGGCCGCGTCATTGGTGCTCTGGCCGATATGTTGTCCGACCGCGGTAAAGGTTTCCGCGATCACATTGGCACGCGATACGAGTTGTGCCTCGGCACTCGACACCTGCTCGTTGAGCTTCTGGCCCATCGTCTCGGTGGTGTAGGCGAGCCGGTTTTCGACCCTAGCGATCTGTTCTTCGACACGGGCGGCCGCTGCCGCCGCGCTCGATGCAAGACGCTCGTCGGCGCCAGCAAGTGCCTGCTCGATTTCGCGGGCGTGCACGGCCAGCTCCTGACCGGTCTGGCGGGCGCGATCGGCGACCCGCTGCTCGGTGCTTGCAAAGGCGCCGACAATGGTCTGCGCATGGTCGCCAATCGTCGAGGTGCTGTCGGCGATGCGCGAAACCAGGCGCTGGTCGGCGTCGTCGAAGATGCGGGCGATTTCGGATGCCCGGCTGGACAGCGCGTCCGAACCCTCGGCGATGCGCGAGACCAAATGCTGGTCGGCGGCATCGAAGATACGACCGAGGTCCGACGCGCGGGCGGCGAGCGCCTCGGCGGATTCGCCGATGCGCATGCCGAGCCGCTGGTCGGCGCTTTCGAAGTTCCGCAGGATGTCGCCGGCGCGAGCGGCCAGCGACTGCGCCGTTTCCACGGCACGGGCGACCAGCTTCTGGTCGGCCGCGTCGAACGTGCCGGCAATCTCGCTTGCGCGGGCGGCCAGCTGATCGGCGGTTTCCTGGGCACGGGCGGCGAGCTTCTGGTCGGCCATGTCGAATGTGCCGGCGATCTCGCCGGCGCGGGCAGCGAGTTGATCGGCGGTTTCGTGGGCACGGGCCAGCAGCGAGCTGGAGGTGTCATCGGCGCGGGCGAGCAGGGCGTTCGACGTGTCCTCCGCACGGGCGTGGAGGCGACGATCGGCCTCCTCGAAGGTGCGGGCGATGTCTTCGGCCCGGGCCAGCAGGGCGGCGGACGTCTGCTCGGCGCGCTCGGCGATCTTGCGATCGGCGTCGCTGAAAGCCGCACCGGCCTGTTCGTGCAGCGTGCTGGTGACTTCCAACACCTTTTCGCGCAATGCGCCGGCGACGAAGACAGCGCTCTTCTCGAGCACGTTGCGGACGTTGTCGACACCAGTCGAGAGCGCGCGCTCCATGGTGCCGGCGCGTTCCTCGATGATGCCGGTCTGGCGGCTGAACGCCTGCTCGATCTTGTCGACATCGGCGGCGATCGCGGCGGAAATGTCCGTGCTCCTGGCCGCGATCTGGTCGATGTGGCCGGACAGCGAACGATCGACCTCCTTGCGGCTCTCGGCGAGCTTGCCGAGATCATCTTCCAGCGCGCGGCTGAGCATGTTGCGGCCTTCGGACAACTTGCCGACATGTCCGGCGATGATATCGTCGATATCGCCGCGGCTTTCGGTCAGCTTCTGCAGGTCGGCTTCGAGAGCACGCTTGAGAATGTCGCGGCCTTCGGCGAGCTTCTCGACCTGGCCGGCGACCAGACCGTCGATGCTGGAGCGGCTTTCGGCCAGCTTGGCAAGGTCTGCCTCCAGCGCACGCTTGAGGACATCGCGGCCTTCGGCAAGCTTCTCGACCTGGCCGGCGACCAGACCGTCGATGCTGGAGCGGCTTTCGGCCAGCTTGGCAAGATCGTCCTCGAGAGCCTTCGACAAGGTCGAACGCTCCTGCACAAGCCGTTCCGCATGATTGTTGACGTGGGTGCCGACAGTCTCAAGGTCGGCCTCAAGTGCCTTCGACAAGGTCGAACGCTCCTGCACAAGCCGTTCCGCGTGACTGCTGACGTGGCTGCCGACAGCCTCGAGATCGGCCTCAAGCGCCTTTGACAGTGTCGATCGCTCTTGGGCAAGTCGGTCCGAGTGGCTGTTGACAAGGCTGTTGACAGTTTCGAGATCGGCCTCCAGCGCGCGGGCGAACTGGGCGCGGTCGTCGACCAGCTTCTGGGACTGGTCGGCAACGGTGTTTCTGACCGTGCTGAGGTCGGCTTCCAATGCGCGGCGCAGGATATCGCGCCCTTCGGCGAGCTTCTCGACCTGGCCGGCGACCAGACCGTCGATGCCGGAGCGGCTTTCGGCCAGCTTGGCGAGATCGTCCTCCAGCGCCTTCGACAAGGTCGAGCGATCCTGAACCAGCCTGTTCATGTGGTCGGCGATGACGCTGTTCACATTCTGCAGATCGGCTTCCAGAACACGTGAGAGCTGCCCGCGATCCTCGGCCAGCCTGTCCGACTGGCTCGATATGACGTTCTTGATCGTATTGAGGTCGGATTCCAGCGCACGCTTGAGGATGTCGCGGCCCTCGGCGAGCTTCTCGACCTGGCCGGCGACCAGACCGTCGATGCTGGAGCGGCTTTCGGCCAGCTTGGCGAGGTCGGCTTCGAGCGTCTGCGACAGCAGGCTGCGGTCTTCCGCCAGGCGTCCCGAATGGCTGTCGATCAGCCCGCGTATCCCCGACAGGTCGCTTTCGAGCGAACGGCCAAGCTGCGTGCGGTCCTCGGCCAGTTTCGCCGAATGCGCCTCGATGAGGTTCTTGATACCAGCAATGTCGTTTTCCAGCGCCTTGGCGAGCACCGCGCGGCCCTCGGCGATTTTCTCGACCTGGCCGGCGACAAGGCCGTCAATGTCGGCGCGGCTCTCGGACAATTTGCCGAGATCGGCCTCCAAGGCGCGCGACAAAATGTTGCGGCCTTCGGCCAGTTTTCCAACATGCCCGGCCACCATTTCATCAATGATGGTACGAGCTTGCACCAATTTTCCGGAGTCTTCGTTGAGAGCCAGTGAGAGCCGGTTGCGGCCTTCTTCCAGCCTTTCGAGGTGGCTGCCGAGCGACGCATCGATGGCCGCACGCGATTCGTTGACCTTGCGCAGGTCTTCTTCGAGCGCACGCGCTATCAGGCTGCGGCCTTCGGCCAGCCTCTGCACCTGGTTGGTCACCGCCGCATCGATGCCGGCGCGGCCTTCGTCGAATTTCTCCAGGTCCGCCTGCATGGCTGCCGCCATGCGCTCGCGGCTCTCGGAGAGCTTGCGGCTATGGTTTTCGACGGCTTCTTCGATACCGACGCGCGCGTCGGCGAGCCGCTGGATGTCGGCATCGAAGGAGCGCGACACGACGTGGCGGGCTGCCTCCATGCGGCCGGCGAAATCGCTGGCGCGCGCTTCGAGCATGGAAGAGGTCGAGGTGACGATGTCGGCCATGTCGGCGCCGATCTGGGTCTTGCCCTGATCGATCATGGCCGACAGCGTGTCCTTGCTCTCGGCGAAGGTGTGGGCGATTTCGCGCGCGCGCTCGACCAGCGTTTCGTTGATCTGGCGGGCGCGGGCTTCCAGCGCGGCATTGAGCTTCTGGGTGCCGGTGTCCAGCGCTTCGGCGCGGGTCTGAAATTCGCTGATCAGCGCCTGGCCGCGTTCGGCCAAGGTGCGTTCGATGCCGTTGAGGCTGGCCTCGAACTCGGAATTGAGGGTGCGCGCGGCGCCGCCGAGCAGCGACACCATGCCGGTGGTGCGATCGTCGAGCAGGTCCGTCAACGAACGGGTCAAACCGTCCGTGGTGTCCGTCAGCTTGGCGATACGGGTGTCGAGCAGGCTGGCGAAAGCCTCGCCGGAGGTCGAAAGCCGGTCGGTGATGTTGTCGAGGCGGCCTTCCACCGAATCGAAGATCGACATCGAGCTTTCGTTGATGCGGTCGATCAGCGTGTCGCCGGAATTGGTGATCGTCATCGACA
Source organism: Mesorhizobium sp. BR1-1-4 (assembly GCF_020165375.1). NCBI lineage: Bacteria > Pseudomonadati > Pseudomonadota > Alphaproteobacteria > Hyphomicrobiales > Phyllobacteriaceae > Mesorhizobium > Mesorhizobium sp. BR1-1-4. Next base: position 181,350 of record NZ_JAIUIB010000013.1, read on the forward strand.
GTTTGGTCGACGCGTTGAGGATGCTGTCACGAATGATGTCGCTTGCCGCGCCGATTTCATCGCGCAGCGTCTCGTGCGCGCCGGAGATCGAGGCGCGGACGCGTTCGGCATGGGTGACCACTGCTTCGCGTTCGCTGCCCAATCCGTCGACCAGCGACCTGATGCGGGTTTCGTTTTCCGAATAGGAGCGCTCGATCTGGTTGACCTCGCTGTGGACCAGCGTCTCCAGTTCGACGGCACGGGCAAGGGTGCGTTCGATGCCTTCGCCCATGGCAGCCACCTCGCGGCGGACGGCCTGGCCGATCATCATGACGCGATCCTGGGCCATGTTTTCCGGCTCGGTCAGGCGGAAGGCCACTTCCGTCATCGATTGCGCGGCGATGCGCATGTCCTGAGCGCGGCGAATCATCGTCGCGAAGGCCCAGAACAGGATGACAGGCACGATAGCCGCGACGGCAAGGCCGATCAGTTCGGGGCGGGCAAAGAACTGGTCCAGCGTGCGGATCCGCCAGATGCCCGGTCCAAAAAGCAGGTTCGCCAGTCCGCCGGCGCCCGCGATCCAGGCAAGCGAGACAAAGGCGATGACCCAGTAAATGGTGTTGGAGGCGCGCCTGTTCAGGCTGTGCAGAAGGGTCTTGTAATCTTTCTGACGATCGTCGTTGGCTGGCGCGAAGCCGGCGGGCTGGCCACCATTGCGCGTCTCGACCGGGCGAAGTTCGGCCGGCTTGGCGTTTGGCGCGGGCTTCGCGGCCTGGGGCTGATTGACGACGGGCGCAGGCTGCTGATTGCGTCCCTCGCGTGCCAGTTCGTCGGCGGCCTGTGATATCTGCGCTTCCAGATCTTCCATCGAGGCCGCGATATCGAGGTCGCCGCTATCGGTATCGCCGCTCAGGTCGAGATCGAGCGCTTTTTCGAGTTCCCTGGCTACGTCGCTGTCGAGAGTTCTGGTCGTTGTTGGTTTCTTCGCCATGCCTTCGCTACCCTGTACTAGCTGCCGCGGGGGCTTATAATTGTGCTTGTCTTACCCCCGCGCAGGAGGCTGAAAATGGACCCTCGTATCGTAATGACACAGGGGGGTAAAGAAAACATGCATTCCGCGGGATACGTAAAACTTTAAATATAAGGTTAACGGAAGCGTGATTTGGGCGCCGCTTTCGCAACATTTTTCCGGGCCATCCATTAACCCGTTGTCCACTGGATTCGCCTAGGTTTTCAGGCGACCGAAGAAAATGGAGTTCGAGTTCATGCGTGGCGAAAGCGGCATTGCCTTCTCAATGCCGGGGGGCGACGTATCGGGAACGAGGCAGTCCCGACCGGTCGATTTGGCACACCTTGCCCGGCAAACGATGGGCGACCGCGCCCTCGAGCAAGAGGTGCTGGCGCTGTTTGTACAGCAGGCACTGTCGGTACGCGACAAAATAGTCGATGCCGACATCAAGGACCGGCTCCTGCTGGCTCATGGTTTGAAAGGGTCGGCCCGTGGCGTGGGTGCCTTCGCCATCGCCGATTGCGTCACCGATATCGAGCATCGCCCGGAGGACGCCCAGACGCTCAAGCGGCTCGGCAGGCTGATCGACGAAGTGCGCGACTTCATCGCCGCCATCAATCGCTGATCCAGGTTTGCGACAAAAACGTCACGGAGCGCCGCTTTCGCACGGCAGTTGACTTGTTTGCCGGAGTGATTATCTCGGGCGAAACTCGCTTTCCCCTCGGGCGAACTCCCTTCGTCCGGGGCGAAACTCCCTTCAGGTGACAAATGACCAAACTGACCTTCATCGCCCATGACGGCACACATTTCGACGTGGACGCCGAAAACGGCTCGACGGTCATGGAGAACGCCATCCGCAACGCTGTCCCGGGCATCGAGGCGGAGTGCGGCGGCGCCTGCGCCTGCGCGACCTGCCATGTCTATGTCGATGAGGCATGGACGGCCGAAGTCGGCGAGCCCGAGGCGATGGAGGAAGACATGCTGGACTTCGCCTACGACGTCCAGCCGAACTCGCGCCTGTCCTGCCAGATCAAGGTACGCGACGCGCTCGACGGCCTGATCGTCCGGGTGCCCGAGCGTCAGGGCTGAAGCCAGCACGGGCGATTTTTGCCGCTGACGCTTGGCAGCGGGCCGCTGGTCATGCAGTCTCGCCCGGACTTTCGCAGCGAGGCGCATCATGACCGGCATCATCAGCACAGACGTCCTCATTGTCGGGGCAGGGCCGGTCGGCCTGTTCGCCGTGTTCGAACTCGGCCTGCTGGACCTGAAATGCCACCTGATCGACATCCTCGACAAGCCCGGCGGCCAATGCGCGGAACTTTATCCGGAAAAGCCGATCTACGACATTCCCGGCTGGCCCTCGATCTCGGCGCAAGGGCTCGTCGACAAGCTGCTTGAGCAGGTCGCGCCGTTCCAGCCTGAATTCACCTATAACCGCATGGTCTCCAGCCTTGAGAAGCTGGAAGACGGCGGCTTTCGCGTCACCACGGACGAGAACGAGGTATTCGAGGCCAAGGTGGTGGTCATCGCCGCCGGCGGCGGCTCATTCCAGCCGAAGCGCCCGCCGATCCCGGGCATCGAACCCTATGAGGGCAAGAGCGTCTTCTATTCGGTGCGCCGGATGGAGGACTTCCGCGGCCATGACCTTGTCATCGTCGGCGGCGGCGACTCGGCGCTCGACTGGACGCTGAACCTGCAGTCGATGGCAAAGAGCGTGACACTGGTTCACCGGCGGGCCGAGTTTCGCGCGGCGCCCGACAGCGTCAACAAGATGTACGCCATGCAGGAGATGAAGCAGCTGGAATTCAGGGTCGGTCAGGTGACCGGGCTCACCGGAGCCGATGGCCAGTTGTCATCGGCCACCATCAAGGGCGGCCCGGATGGCGACGTCGAGGTGCCTTGCACCCGCATGCTGCCGTTCTTCGGACTGACCATGAAGCTCGGCCCGATCGCGGAATGGGGGCTCAATCTCCATGAGAACCTGATCCCGGTCGATACCGAGAAGTTCCAGACCTCGGTGCCCGGCATCTTCGCGGTGGGCGACATCAACTGGTACCCGGGCAAGCTGAAGCTGATCCTGTCGGGCTTTCACGAGGTGGCGCTGATGGCGCAGGCCGCCAAGCGCATCGTCAGCCCCGGCGAGCGCATCGTGTTCCAGTACACGACCTCGTCCACCAGCCTGCAAAAGAAGCTCGGCGTTTCCGGCTAGTTATTCCGCCAGGATCGGCGCCGGATCATCGACGTAGCCCCGAAGTTCTTTCTCGGGCATCAGCGTCAGCGTGACGAGGCCTAATCCCAGAGTGCCGGCCGCGACGAGAAAGATCATCACGAAGGGTTGGGCCGATACGACATGTCCAGCCACCTGAACGCCTTCGCCGGCCAGCGGCAACCCAAAGCCAAGGGCGACCGCGCCGAGCATCGCCACCCCCAATGCACTGCCCAGCGAACGCAGAAAGGTAAGCACCCCCGTCGCTACGCCAAGATGCATGCGGTCGACGGCGTTCTGCACGGACACGGTGGTTACCGGAAATGTCGTGCCGGTTCCCAGCCCGATACAGATGGTCAGGGCTTCGACGACAAGCAGCGATGCATGGCCGGCGACAAAAGCCAGCAGGCCCGTGCACAGGATGGCGAAGACGACGCCGACCATGGCGATGCGCTTGTAGTGGGTGAAGCGTGGTATCAGGCGGCCGCTGGAAGCGGCGCCGCCCACGGTTCCAAGCAGAAGACCAAGCATTGCAATGCCCGACTCGCTGGCCGTGAGGCCGAGTATCGACTGCAAATAGACCGGCAGATACACGGCAAGGCCGACGCTGGAGGCCTGGAGCAGGAACATCGACAGGGTACCGGCCAGGACGATCGGGTTGCCCAGCACCTCGAGCGAGATGAGCGGTTCGGCCGCCCGCATCAGCCGCAAGGCAAAGGCGCCCCAGAACAGCGCGGAGCACGCCAGGACGCCGATGACTTCCGACGATAACCAGGGGTAGGCACTGCCGCCCCAGTTCAGTGCCAGCAGCAACAGCGCCGTTGCCACGATCAGCAGCAATGCGCCAAGGCCATCGATGCTGTGGTTCTTGGCCGCGATGGGCAGCTTCTTGAGCGGCTTGTTGATGATCGCCATGGCAAGAAAGCCCAGCGGGATATTGATCCAGAAAATGAGAGACCAGTGCAGATGCTCAGCGAAGGTGCCGCCCAGCAGCGGCCCGGCGACGCTGGCAACGGCCCAGGTGCCGGAAAACCACGCCGCATAGCGCGCCCGCTCGCGCGGCGGGACGAGGTCTCCGACCACGGTCTGCGTCAGCGCGAAAAGACCACCGCCGCCGGCCCCCTGGATCGCGCGACCCAGGATGAGGACGAACATGTTGGGGGCCAGTGCGCTGACCAGCGATCCAGCAAGGAAGATGAGGATTGCCGCGTAGACGGTTGGCCGACGCCCATAGACGTCGGAAATCTTGCCGTAGAGCGGTGCCACGGCGGTTGCGGTCAAGAGGTAGCCGGTGACGATCCATGGCAGGTATTCGGCATGGCCGAGCAAGCGCCCGATGGTCGGCATGGCGGGCGCGACGATGGTCTGGTCGAGGGCTGCCAGCAGCATCGACAGGAGAACGCCGCCAATAATGGCGTTCTTTTCGCTTTCGCTCAGCGGCGCGCTCACGGCCGCCACGGCCTGCTTGTCGACAGCCTGGTCCATAAATCTTCTCGTCCATGCGCTTTGCGCTGCCGCATCACCATTGGGCTTGTCTGGTGCATCCGCGGCGTGATCGATCGTGATGCCCGTGCTTCTGGATTGTGCCCTTGGCAACCCTGGATATGTCGTTCCGTATAGGCCGATTTCGACGGTTGCTCGAAAAAATTCCAAGCTGGCACTACGCTTCCGCCCCGTTGGCTTGCACCCAGGCGAACGGAGGCGGCGAGGAGATTCAGGCCGGCGGCCGCAACTGGCCGCTCTCGATGCGCTCCATCCGGTAACGCAGCAGCCGCAGGATGCGGCTTTCGAAATTGGCGCCTTCGACACGGTCGAACCGCACCTGGTCCCTGTCGTGTTTGGCAAGCTCGGCCGCCGTGATCGCGGCGGCCCTGGCCTTTGCGGCGTCGCAATCCTTCTGCGGATAAGCTGCCTTCAGGGCGTCTTCCAGCGCGCGGCCGTGGTTCTGGGCTATCTCGACATGGCGGTCTTCATGGCGCTTGATGTCGGCGGACAAGGTATCCCAGAACAGCCGCACATCGGCGTCGGCTTTGCGCGGGCGGCGCCATTCGGGAAGGATCACCTTGACCTTGACGGTGACGACCGCGTCGGCGATCCGGCAGGAGCCCGGCTGGCTGGCGTAGCTGATGCGTGTCGTGAAAGCCATCTGGGTGGCGCCAGGGTGGCGCGACCCCGTGCTTTTGATCTGGGGCCCGTGTTTGGCAAGTTGCTGCTCGATATCCTCCAGCGTTCTGCCGCCAATGGCGAAATAGCTGTATGTCTTCACCAGATTGGCCGCATTCGCCGGAACGGCGGCGGTAAGCAGCAGTGCGCAGAGCAGGGATCGTATCATCATGTTGCCTCTTCAATCACCTTGCTTTACGGCCTTCGCCGGCGCAACGGAATTGATCCAATGCGGATCACACATCGTTGATGACATCTTGGTTGATGAGCCCATGGTTGAAGCGCAATGACGGCGGGCCGATGGCAACTGGCGCATGGGCGCCATCTCGAGCTTGGCGGCAAGGCCGTGGTCGTCGGCATCCTCAATGTCACACCCGACAGCTTCTCCGATGGCGGCTTGTTTGATGCTCCTGAACCCGCGCTCGCCCAGGCGCGCCGCATGATCGGGGAAGGAGCCGCCGTCATCGATGTCGGCGGAGAATCGACCCGCCCGGGCGCGGCCGCGATATCGGCCTGTGAGGAGCAGGCCCGTATCCTGCCCGTGATCGAGGCGTTGGCGCAGGTCGGCGACGTGCTGATTTCGGTCGACACCTATCGTGCCGACACCGCGCGGCTCGCCGTCAAGGCCGGTGCGCATATCGTCAACGACGTCTGGGGTCTGCAGCGTGAGCCCGACATTGCGCGAGTGGCGGCCGAAACCGGCGCCGGGCTCGTCATCATGCATACCGGACGGGATCGCGACAAGCTGCCCGATGTGATCGCCGACCAGCTGGC
>NZ_JAIUIB010000014.1:0-164887 GCF_020165375.1 Mesorhizobium sp. BR1-1-4
CGGCGCACCGCCCTCGTTCGTGAGGCGTATATAGTCGCCACCAACCAAAACTGTCAACACCGTTCCCAAATGTTTTTGAACTTTTTGCGACAGAAATTTCGGGCGCGCTTTGTCGATAGCCGGCTGCCCCAGGGGAACACGGGACAACAGGAGGAGGAGGCCACGAAGGAGCCCTATTGCCGCCGCATTGCCGTTCGACACCAAGGCCAACAAAAGAGGGAGCGAGCACAGCCGTGCAACGCCCTCTTCCAAGAGCGCCGTGAGGGCGTGCGCGAGAGCCTTGTGGATGAAGGCACACCGCCCGCTTTTAGAAGTGCTCTATAAGAGAGAAGTGCACGAGGGGAATTCGACCGGGGCCTGAGGCTTCGTTGACTTAACCTGCCGTGACAGGCAAATGTCATGGCCACAACAAAAGCGACAAGCCGTTCCGCCCGGGGAAGAAGCAGCCTTTCTGGATGCCAGATACGGAAGATGTCATAGCCGAACTCGGCAATGAGCCGCCGCTTATCGCGGACGGCCGCAGCGGCCCGCCCGATCGGCGTGAGGTTTCTGCGCGCTGGCTGTCGGGAACATTCCTCACCGGTGTAACCTCGAGCGTGCTGATGGGCGTCGCGCTGTTCGCCGCTCTCAATGGTCGCCAGCAACTGGCGACCCCACCCGAGATCGCCGAACTGATCGGCCTTGCCAGCAACGGCGATTCCGGCGAAGTGGCAAAGACCACCAGGCTGGTGGCGCCGCGCCAGATCGCCAAGGCAAAGGATCGCCGCCGCATGGAAGTGTCGATGGTCACCAAGGTCGGCGACCGCGATGTCATCCACACCATGCCTTTCGTGCAGATCAAGATGGCACTCGCAGCAGGCCACACCACCAGCCGGGCCTACCCCCCTTTCGACCCGATGCAGGTGTTCGGCGACGACGGCGACGATACATCGGCGCAGCCGGCGACAGCGTCGGCCGCCTCTGGCCAGATCTACGGCGCCAAGGTCGAAAGCGAAATGAGCCTGAAGACCGTGGATTTCCCCATCGCGACGGCTTCCTTCGACGAGAAGAGCGACCTGTCGGCCGACGAAGTCGAAAAAGTGGTACGCGAAGCCGGCACCGACCTAAGCGACGGCGCCGTGCAGGTGGCTTCGCTTCATTATGTCGATCCGCAGCGATTCGGCGAAGCCTTTGCCGAGAGCATGGCCGGCTCCTACGATGTGAAGATCGTGCCGGAAAATGTTTCCGTATCGCCACGCGCCAACGCGGACGACCAGGCACCGGCTTTCGCCGAGGAAATCATCCCCTTCACCAAGGACACCGACCTCACGGAGGCTTTCGCCGATTCGGGCTACACGGGCGATGATGCCACCGGCATGGCCGAAGCGATCGCCAAGTTGCTCAACGCGCCGGCGCTTAAGGCAGGTACCGTGCTGCGTGTTGGCCTCGAGGTCCACGGCGATGCCGCCAAGGTCGTGCGCACAAGCGTCTATGACAAGACCACGCATATCGTCACCATCGCGCTCGACGACCGCGGCCAGTACGTGCCGGCCCAGGAGCCCGAGCCCAATCCCGAATTGCTGACCGCATTCGACGATTCGTCGGCGCCGGTAGTGGTGCGCGGCAATCTGCCCAACGTCTATGACGGCATCTACCGCGCCGCCTATTCCTACGGCATGTCCAAGGCGATGACCCAGCGGCTGATCAAGCTCCTGGCATCCGATGTCGATTTCCAGTCCCGCCTCAATCCCTCCGACCGCCTTGAAGTGCTGTTCTCGCAGCCTGATGGCGACGACCAGACCTCGGACAATTCCGAGCTTCTCTATGTCTCGGCGACCTTCGGCGGCACGACGCGCAATTTCTACCGCTTCCAGATGCAGGACGGCAGCACGGACTATTTCGACGAAGACGGCTCGAGCGCCCAGCAGTTCCTGCTGCGCAATCCGCTGCCCGCCGGAAAATTCCGCTCCGGCTTCGGCGCCCGCAAGCATCCGATCCTCGGCTATGTCCGCATGCACACAGGCGTCGACTGGGCAGCCCCGATTGGCACGCCGATCATCGCCGCCGGCAATGGCGTCATCGAGAAGGTCGGCTGGGCCGGCGGCTATGGCAAGCAGATCATCATTCGCCATGCCAATGGCTACGAGACCTCGTACAATCACCAGAGTGCCTTTGCCAAAGGTATGGAGCCGGGCATGCATGTGCGCCAGGGACAGACTATCGGCTATCTCGGCCAGACCGGCCTCGCCACAGGCCCGCACCTGCACTACGAGTTGATCGTCAATGGCACCAAAGTCGATCCGATGCGCGTCCGTCTACCGGTCGGCAAGGTGCTGAAAGGCGACGATCTCGTCGCCTTCAAGCGCGAGCGCGAGCGCATCGACGATCTGCTGAAACAGGAAGATGGCAATTCGCTGAAGGTCGCCAGCGCCAAGATCGAAGGCTGAGTCTCAGCCTTCGCCCTGCCGAGGTTCGGCGCGCCGCGACCACGGCAGCGCTTCGCCCGAAATCGTCATCCAGGCAATGACAGCGGAAAGCAGGCATAGCAGCGCCGTCACCAAGGAGACGGCGGAAAAGGCTGCGTCGCTGGCGGCGATCCTCGCCGCATCGAGTGCCGGCGAAAGTCCTGCTGGTGGCGGTTCGCCGAAGCCAGGCACGCCGGGCGCGGCATTTACCTCCAGGCCATTGGCGTAGATCCAGGCAGCGAGCGACCCCATCGCCGCCACCGCGATCAAACCGCCGATGCGTGAGACGGCGTTGTTGATGCCGGAAGCCGCGCCGGTGTCCTTGTCTTCCACCGCCGTCATGATCGCGGTGGACAATGGCGATACGACCAACGCCATGCCGAGCCCCATCAGCGCCATCAAGGGGAAGATGCCGGTCCAGAAATGGTGAAAGCCGGCATAGGCGAGCAAGGCCAGCCCGGCGAAGGCAACCGCCACGATCAGGCTGCCGCAGGCAATGGGAAAACGGGGCCCGATCCGGTCCGACAGCTTGCCGACGGGTCCCGACAGAAGCGCGATCGCCGCCGACAGCGGCAGGAAGATGAAGCCGACCTCGGCGGTGCTCAGCCCCCAGCCTGCGATCAGCAGCATCGGCAGATAAAAAAGATTGGCTGACAGTGCGAAATAGAGAAAGAACGTCGCGACGTTGGCGCCGGCGAAAGCACCGATGCGAAACAGGCTGAGATCTATCATCGGCTCGCGCTGCCGCCGCTCGAACAGGATGAAGACGACAAGCAGCACGGCGCCGGCGGCAATGCTTGGACCGGCCATATGGCTCTCGCCGCTGGCGCTCATTGAAGTCAGCCCATAGGCAAGCGCGCCGAAGGCCAGCATCGCAAGCGCCCCGCCGGCAAGGTCAAGGCTGCGTTTCTCCGTCGGCGCATCGGCCGGAATCTTGGCGAGCAGCAGATAGATCGAGACCAGGCCGAGCGGCAGATTGACGGCAAAGATCGCCCGCCAGATGCCGCCGCCGAAAGCCGAGAGCACCAGGCCGCCGAGCACGGGGCCGAGAGCGGTGGTCAGCGCCGAGGCCGCCGCCCAGATGCCGATCGCCCTGCCGCGTTCCTTCTTCGGATAGGCCTTGGCGATGATGGCGAGACTGCCCGGCACCATGATCGCGGCGCCGATGCCCTGGAGCGCGCGAAATGCGATCAGCACGACAGCGTTCGGCGCCAGCGCACAGGCAAGCGAGGTCACGACGAACAGCGCAATGCCGGCCACGAAAGCATGGCGCAGCCCGAACCGATCGCCTGCGGCACCGCCGGCAAGGATCAGCGCTGAGAGTGTCAGCGCATAGGCATTGGAAATCCACTGCGCCTCGGCAAGGCTGGCGCCGAGGTCGACGCGGATCGCCGGCATGGCTATCGCCAGGATCGATCCGTCGATGAAGCCGAGCGCCGAGGCCAGGATCGCCGCGATCAACGCATAACGCCGCTGCGATTGCGGGCAGAACGTGCCATTCGCGACCGGAGCGGTCAGCGGAACGGCGGCGGCTTGATTGGGCGCATGCATGCCACCCTCATTAGACCGTCGGCGCGGCGGCAACAACCGGCCAGCGGCTTGTTGTCCTTGAAACCAGCCATATTGCCAGGGATTGCATCTGCCCCGATGCAAACCGCGGCAGTCATGCTAATGCATGTCGCGCAAAAGTGACCTCGGCTTTTGCGACAACGACATGCATCAGGCAAGATTTAAAGCGCGTCGCATGAATCCGTTTCGACGAGACGCGCTTTAGGTTTTCCAGGACCCGCGGGCAGGAGAAATCGATGAAGCGTCCGCTCGAAGCATCGGTTGAGGGGCGCGGCCGTATTGTCGGTATCACCGATGGCGTGTTCGCAATCGCGCTCACCCTGATCGTGCTCGAGATCAGGGTGCCGGCGCATGAGGCGATCCACTCCGAATATGATCTGCTCGCCGCCATCGCGGCACTCGCGCCACGCTTCCTCACCTATGCCTTGAGCTTTCTGACCCTGACCATCTTCTGGTTCGGCCAGCAGGCCCAGCATGGTCTGATCGCCAAATCCGACAGACGGCTGGCCACGCTGAACCTCTGCTTTCTCGCCTTCATCGCGCTCTTGCCGTTCTCGACCGACCTTCTGGCCGATTTTCTGGAATTCAGGACCGCGGTGCTGGTTTACTGGCTCAACCTCTTGATGCTCGGCATCACGCTGTTCGTCAGTTGGCGGTATGCGGAGAAAAGCGGCCTTGTCGCGGAGGACGTCGATGCGGAAACGAAACGCACGGTCTACCTGCGCATCGTCAAGGCGCAGGTCCTGTGGGCCGTCGGCGCCGCATTTTGCCTGATCACCCCGTTGGCGAGCGTCGGCTTCATTCTGGTGGTGCAGTTGATCTACGCGGCAACGCCGAATGTGACGTGGGTGCGCAGGATCATTGGTTGAAATTTATATTGAGATAGAGGTCAGGCCGGCATCGCTTGAATATCGACATACCTACTCGACGAACTCCACCGGCACGCCCGGCGAGACCAGCTTGGCCAGTTCACGCGCGTCCCAATTGGTCAGGCGCACGCAGCCATGGCTCTCGGTCTTGCCTATCTTCGAGGGCTCCGGCGTGCCGTGGATGCCGTAAGTCGGCTTGTCCAGGGCGATCCACACCGATCCGACCGGGCCATTCGGCCCAGGCGGAATGGTCAGGATCTTGTTGTTCTCGCCCTGCTTGAAGTTGATGTTGGGGTTGTAGGTGTAGTTCGGATCGAGCGCGACACGCGACACGGCATGGATGCCGGTCGGGGACGGCGTGTCCGACGAGCCGATGGTGGCGGGGTAGGCCGCGACCAGCTTGCCCGACCCGTCATAGGCAAAGACTTCCTTCTTGCCCTTGTCGGCGACGATGCGGGTGACGGGGGTAGAAACCAGTTTGCCGAAATTCGCGACCTTGATGACCGTGCCCGGACGATTGAAGTTGGCGTCCGGATTGAGCCCCTTGAGATAGTTCTCGTCCATGTGGAAGCGCTCGGCCAGCGCCTCGGTGACGGAGGTGAAGCCCATGCGGTCGAGTTGCGCCTTCTGGCTGTAGTCTTCCGGGATCGACGCGACATAGGGGCCGGCCGCATCCTCCGCGGTGATGGTGTAGTTGGCGAACGCGTCGCCACCGGACTGCGACAATGCGGCCTGGATGCCGACCGAATCGGTCGATTTGAGGCTGCTGCCGTTGATCTGATTGTAGGCCGCCAGCGCCTTGTCGACATTCGAACCGAAGCGCCCGTCGATGACGCCAGGCGAAGCCCCGCCCCGGTCGAGCAGCACCTGCAGTGCCGCGACATCCTGGCGTGCGCCCAGCGAAAGCGACGGATCGACCGACGTCTTGCCGCCGGCCTTTGGCGGCAATGCCGGCTGGTCCGAGGGCGCTGCCTGGTCCGTCGGGTCTGCCGGCCGGACGGGGTCTATCGACGCCTCGTTCAGCGGTTGGCGCTTGATTGTACCCGGCTGCGGCGCGTCGGGATAATTGTTGTCGTAACTGCCGTCGTCCTGCGGTGCCGGCGGATAGGCATCGACTGAACCACTTCCGTCAGGATCGTATTCGTCGGCGGGCGGTGGAATGACCCGGCCTTCCTCTTCCAGCTGTCTGCGGCGGAAGCGGGCCATGTCCTGGGGATCGTCGAGATAGTAACGGTCATCGTCGGCGGGTGCGCGGCCAAGTTCGCGCATCCGGCTCTCTCGGCGCAGCGCCCGCCGGTCGAGCCGTGTCTGCGGCGGCTGGATGGCGATCACCTTGCCGGTATCCGAATCGACGATGACGCGATTGCCCCTGGCATCGTAATAAATGTCGAGATTGCCGTCCTGCGCGAGCAGAATGCCGCCGCTCCCGGACGCACGGACAGGCTGGGCGGCACCGTCATGCGTCGGCGCGGCGAACGCATTGGAAAACACCAGTCCCGCGGCAAGCGCCGAAAGGGTGAAGATACTGCGCAGCATCGTGCGAAACTCTCCGGTCCGTATGTGCCGCCGCCCGGCATTGTTCAGTTCGGCGAACCCTTCGCCAGCAAACCAGTTACCCACCATATGGTTCCAACATGAACCGGGCATGAAGATGGCGGTTTTCCGGCGCCTCGGGGAATATTGGCTAGCTTGCGCCAAGCCCCAATTCCTTGCGCGCCTGCTTCGTCAGCTTAAGGGCAACAAGGCGGTGGCTCTCGCGCAGATAGTCCTCCAGCGCACCATCATCCATGCTCTGGCTTGTCTGACGCTGGATCCACTTCATGCCGCGGGAGGCAAGATAGGGCGCGGGGCGCAGGCCCGGCTGCTCCTTGAGCACGTCATAGGCGATGTCGGAGCATTTGAAGGTGACGAAGAGCTGCCGACCCTGATCCCAGCCACCGATCGCAAACACCTTGGTCCCGACCTTCCAGACATGGGCGCCGCCCCATTGCACCACGTGGTTCGTTGCAGGCAGCGAAGCGCAGAAGCCGTTGTAATCGTCCAGCGTCATCAATCCCCCGCCAATCGCATGAAAACGCCGCGCGCACGGTGGACGCGCGGCGTCTGAAATCAGGCCGCAACCTCGGCCGCGACGATCGCCGGCTTGGAGCGGAAATTCAGCCGGTCGGAACCAGCCGTGACCTTGACAGTCGAGCCGTCCAGGATCTCGCCGAGCAGGATCTTTTCCGCCAGCGGATCCTGCAGTTCCTTCTGCATCACCCGCTTCAGCGGCCGGGCACCATAAGCGGGGTCGTAACCCTTGGCCGCCAGCCACTCGATCGCCTCGGGATCCAGCGACAGCGTGATCTTGCGATCCGTCAGCAGGCTCTCGAGCCGCTTGAGCTGGATCTCGACGATACGGTCCATGTCCTTGCGGCGCAGCCGGTGGAACAGGATCACCTCGTCGACGCGATTGAGGAACTCCGGCCGGAACGATGCCCTGACCACGCCCATCACTTCGTCTCGTACGGCATCGACATCCTGATCCTCGCCGAGATTGACGAGATATTCGGCGCCCAAATTAGACGTCATGATGATCAGTGTGTTGCGGAAGTCGACGGTGCGGCCCTGCCCGTCGGTGAGCCGGCCGTCATCGAGCACCTGCAACAGCACGTTGAAGACATCCGGATGCGCCTTTTCGATCTCGTCGAACAGCACGACCTGATAGGGCCGGCGCCGCACCGCTTCGGTCAGCGCACCGCCTTCCTCATGGCCGACATAGCCGGGAGGCGCGCCGATCAGCCGGGCGACGGAGTGCTTCTCCATGTATTCGGACATGTCGATGCGCGCCAGCGCCGTCTCATCGTCGAACAGGAAATTGGCCAAAGCCTTGGTCAGCTCCGTCTTGCCGACGCCGGTAGGCCCGAGGAACATGAACGAGCCGATCGGCCGGTTCGGATCCTGAAGGCCCGCACGGGCACGCCGCACCGCCTTGGAAACGGCCTGCACCGCTTCGCCCTGGCCGACGACACGCTTGCCGATCTCGTCTTCCATGCGCAGCAGCTTGTCACGCTCGCCCTGCAGCATCTTGTCGACCGGAATGCCGGTCCAGCGCGACACGATATGGGCGACGTGGTCGGGCGTGACCACTTCCTCGACCATGCCGGCCTTTCCGTCCTGGGCTTCGGCCTCCTTCAGCTTCTTTTCCAATTCCGGGATCTTGCCATAGGCAAGCTCGCCGGCCCGCTGGAACTCACCCTTGCGCTGGGCAATGGCAAGGTCGTTGCGCGCTTCGTCGAGCTGCTTCTTCAAGTCGGCCGCTAGCCCGAGCTTCTGCTTCTCGGCCTGCCACTTCGCGGTGATCTCTGTCGATTCCTCTTCCAGGCCGACAAGTTCCTTTTCCAGGCGGGCGAGCCGGTCCTTCGAGGCATCGTCCGTCTCGACCTTCAACGCTTCGCGTTCAATCTTGAGCTGCATGATGCGGCGGTCGATCTCGTCCAGCGCTTCGGGCTTGGAATCGACCTGCATCCTGAGCCGCGAGGCGGCTTCGTCGACGAGGTCGATCGCCTTGTCCGGCAGGAAGCGGTCGGCGATGTAGCGGTTGGACAATGTCGCCGCCGCCACCAGTGCCGAATCGGAGATACGCACCTTGTGGTGCTGCTCGTATTTCTCCTTCAGGCCGCGCAGGATCGAGACCGTGTCCTCCACTGTCGGCTCGTCGACGAAGACGGGCTGGAAACGGCGGGCAAGGGCGGGATCCTTCTCGACATGCTTCCTGTATTCATCGAGCGTGGTGGCGCCGACGCAGTGCAGTTCGCCGCGCGCCAGCGCGGGCTTCAGGAGATTCGACGCATCCATGGCACCATCGGCCTTGCCGGCGCCGACCAGCGTGTGCATCTCATCGATGAACAGGATGATGTTGCCACTGGCCGAAGTGACCTCCGAAAGCACGGCCTTCAGCCGCTCCTCGAATTCGCCGCGATATTTGGCACCGGCAATCAGCGCGCCCATGTCGAGCGCCATCAACTGCTTGTCCTTCAGCGATTCCGGCACGTCGCCATTGACGATGCGCAGCGCCAGCCCTTCGGCGATCGCCGTCTTGCCGACGCCCGGCTCGCCGATCAGCACCGGGTTGTTCTTGGTGCGGCGCGACAGCACCTGGATGGTGCGTCGAATCTCGTCGTCGCGGCCAATCACAGGGTCGAGCTTGCCCGCGCGTGCGTCCGCGGTGAGGTCGCGTGCGTATTTCTTCAGCGCGTCATAGCCCTGTTCGGCACTCGCCGAATCGGCGGTACGGCCCTTGCGGACGTCGTTGATGACCTGATTCAGCGCCTGCGCGGTGACACCGGCCTTGGCCAGGATTTCGGCGGTCTTGGCCGATTTCTCCATGGCAAGCGCCTGCAGCAGCCGCTCGACGGTGACAAAGCTGTCGCCGGCCTTCTTGGCCAGGTCTTCGGCGGTCGAGAACACCTTGGCCAGCGGCTGTGCCAGATAGAGCTGGCCATTGCCGCCCTCCACCTTGGGCATCGCCTCGAGCGCCGTCTCGACGCCGAGCTTGACATCGCGGACATTGCCGCCGGCGCGCTCGATCAACGACGCGGCCAAGCCTTCATCATCGTCGACGAGGACTTTCAGAATGTGTTCGGGGGTGAATTGCTGGTGGTTGCGCGAGAGCGCCATGGTCTGCGCGGACTGGATAAAGCCGCGCACGCGCTCCGAGTATTTCTCAAGGTTCATATTTGTCTCCTTCCATCACCGGCCCGCTTTGCGGCACCGGATCAGATTGCGGTGACGGACCCGCCCATTCGAGCCGGATCCTGTTCAGGCCAGATATGGTGCATGGACCCTTGCCCCTCAAGATGTCGTAATATGGCAGGCGCATAATATTCCACGTCAGCCCAAACGAAAACGGCGGAGATTTCTCTCCGCCGCTCAAGGTCTTGAATGCCGTTCGCTCAGTTGTCGATGTCGGAAACCACGGGTTCGGCACCGCCGCTGTCGGCCGGAGCCGCCGCTGTCTCGGCCGCGTCCCCATTTTCGCTGCTGCTCTCGACCTGATCGGCATTGGTGCGCGGACGGCGCGGACGCCGTGGACGGCGGGCAGCACCGCTTTCGGCGGCCGCCTCATTGAGTTCGGCCTGGGCGGCCAGACCTGCCGGTGAAAAATTCTCGAACCGTGGAGCCGGCTCGGCCGCCGCGACCGTCTCGGGCGGCGAAGCGGCCTCTGCCTGGACTTCCGTCTGCCCCGGGGCCTCGTTGCGCTGTTGCTGTCCGCCCTGTTCGGGTGAAGCGTAGTCGCGCTGGCCGTAGCCGCCATTGGGGCGGCGATCGCGATGGCGCCCGCCACCGTTGTCGCGGCCGCCATGGTTGCGACCGTTATTGTCGCGCCCGCTGTTGTCGCGCCCGCTGTTGTCGCGATTGTCGCGACCGTTTTCCCGGTTCAGCGCAACCTCCGCCGGCATGCCCTCGATCACCGGCTGCGGACCTGCGCCATGGTTGATTACGGGAAGCTGTGGATCGGAACCGGCATTGCCGCTGCTATTGCCCGCCCCACTGTTGCCGGCTCCACTGCCGGCATTGTCGAACTCGTCGCGATCGTCATCGCCGTCCTCGTCGAACTCGTCGCGTGCCTGCTGGACGTTCTGGATCGGCATCTGCGCCTGCGCGGCGGCAATGATGCGATTGTAGTGTTCAGCGTGCTGGAGGTAGTTCTCCGCCATCACCCGGTCGCCGGAGCTGTGCGAGTCACGGGCAAGCGTGGCGTATTTTTCGGCAATCTGCTGAGCCGATCCACGGATTTTCACGTCCGGGCCGTTGCTCTCGTAATTGCGCGTAAGCGGATTCGGCCCCTTGCGGTTGTTGTTATTGTTATTGCCACCGCCGCCGCCATTGTTGTTGCGACCGCGCATGCGCCTGTTCTGCTGTTGTGGCCTCATTCGACTCTCTTCATCTTGAAATTTTGAAAAACTCTTCACGAACGGAGGCGCTCATGCAGCCAGCCGTTTCGTTTCTTCACCGGCGTTCGCCCGCATCGATTGCGTTGGCGCCACGTGTCATCCTGTTTCCGGTTACATCACTTGCCGGACGATTCCCGCACGAAGCTTGGGCGTCGTTTGCGCAAGAAGGCAGCTATTTCCAAGGAAAAACCGAATCGCTAAGAGCACTGCCTGCTTCGTCTCATCCGGTTAGGCGACCCTAGCCGCATTCCCCGGTATTGCCAAGCGCTTTTTTTGCACTGCGTCAAGACGTTGCTCGTTGAAAAACAAGAACCCTGTCGTTTCCGCCGAGATCGCTAAAAACCTCGCCAGCCGCGTAACCGGCTGCGCGAAATATATCGTTGACTTCGTTGCTTTGCGTGTGGCCGATCTCGACCGCAATCCTGCCTTCGGCTTCCAGAAACCTTGCCGCCTCGGCGGCGATGATCCTGTAGGGGTTCAGCCCATCCACACCGCCATCAAGGGCAAGGCGCGGGTCGAAATCGCGGACTTCGTCCTGCAGATTTCCAATCTCTTGTGTTGGTATATAGGGAGGGTTTGCGGCAATTACATGGTACCGGCCGGAAACTTTTTTAAACCAGTCCGACTGAACCGCCGTGAACCGGCCGCCGAGGCCGAATTGCCCGGCATTGCGGGCCGCCGTGGCCAGAGCGCCGGCGGAGATGTCGACACCGGTGGCGGTCGCGGCCGGCACGACGCTTAGCAGCGCCAGGGCGATCGCGCCCGTTCCGGTGCCGAGATCGAGGATGCGGCATGTGCCCTCCCGCGTGGCTATTGCCTTGACGAAGGGCAGCACCGCCTCGACCAGCGTTTCGGTGTCCGGTCGCGGCTCCAGCGTCTCCGGCGACAGCGACAAGCGCAAACCGTAGAACTCGCGATAGCCGAGGATGCGATGCACCGGCTCGCCACGGGCTCGCCGTCTCAAGGCGCCGTCGATCGCGGCGATGGCGTTCCCGTCGATCTTGCACTCGGGGTCGGCGATCGCCTGAGTGCGCGTCGTGCCGGAATAGTGCTCGACGATCAGCCTCGCATCGAGCGCGGGATCATCGATGCCGGCTGCGGCAAGCCGGGTCCGCGCTTCCCGCAGCAGCGACCCCAGCGCCGCGGGCGGATGGTCAGCCATCGATGCCGATATCGGCCAGCAGCTTCGACTGATGATCGGCGATCAGCGCGTCGACGATTTCGTCGAGTTCACCCATCATCACCCGGTCGAGTTTGTAGAGCGTCAGGTTGATGCGATGGTCGGTGACCCGGCCCTGCGGAAAATTGTAGGTGCGGATGCGCTCGGAGCGGTCGCCGGAACCGACCTGCGACTTGCGCGACTCGGAACGCTCCTCATCCGCCTTGCTGCGCTCCATGTCATAGAGCCGGGCGCGCAGGATCTGCATGGCCTTGGCCCGGTTCTGGTGCTGCGACTTCTCCGCCTGCACCACCATGATGCCGGTCGGCAGATGGGTGATGCGGACCGCGGAATCGGTGGTGTTGACGTGCTGGCCGCCGGAGCCGGAGGCACGCATCGTGTCGATGCGGATGTCCTCGGCCCTGATGTCGATGTCGACCTCTTCGGCTTCCGGCAGCACGGCGACTGTGGCGGCTGACGTGTGGATGCGCCCGCTGGCCTCGGTGGCCGGCACGCGCTGGACGCGATGCACCCCGGATTCGAATTTCAGATGGGCGAACACACCTTTACCGGAGATCGTGGCGATGATTTCCTTGAAGCCGCCGGCATCGCCGTCGCTGGCCGATACCGTTTCGAACCGCCAGCCGCGTTCGGCGGCATAGCGCTCATACATGCGAAACAGGTCCCCGGCGAAGAGTGCCGCCTCATCGCCGCCGGTGCCGGCGCGGATTTCAAGAATGGCGTTCTTGTCGTCGGCGGCATCCCTGGGCAGGAGCAGGATCTGGATGTCTTTCTGCAGCGTCTCGATGCGCTCCTCGACGCCGGGCAGATCTGCCTCGGCAAGCGCCCGCATCTCAGCGTCGGTGCCCTTGTCGGCGAGCATCGCTTCGAGGTCGGCCTGCTCATGCTCGGCAGAGCGCAATTCCCTGACCTTGGCCACCATCTCCTGCAACTCGGCATATTCCGATGCCATCCTCACATAAGCATCCGGCGCCGGTCCAGCCGACATCTGCGCTTCGAGCATCTCGAAACGCTTGACGACTTGATCCATACGATCGCGGGGCAAATTGACCATGATGAGGTGCTACAACGGGATCGAGCGGTCGTCGGCGAAGGCCTGCAGCAATGCCCGCATCGGCAGCCCTTGCGCCGGCGCCATCAGATTGTCGTCGAAGAAAGCCTTCAGCTCCTCCAGCGGCAGCTCCGTCAGCATGGCCTTGACCGGACCGATCGAGGCCGGCGACATCGAGATCGAGCGAAAACCGAGGCCGATCAGCGCCATCGCCGAGATCGGCTTGCCGGCGAGTTCACCGCACAGGGTGACGGGCGTATGATTGCGGGCGCCGGCGTCGGCGATCTGCTTGAGCACGCGCAGGAACGGCGCCGACAACGTATCGAAGCGGTTGGCCAGTTGCGTGTTGCCGCGGTCGACCGCCATGACGAACTGGAACAGGTCGTTCGATCCGACCGAGACGAAGTCGACCGCCTTCATCAGTTCGTCGAGCTGGAACAGCAGCGACGGCACTTCCAGCATGGCGCCCAGCTTGAGACTGGTCGGCAGGTGATGGGCGAAGCGTGAGAGATGCCGCACCTCGCGGTCGATGATTTCGCGCGCCTGGGCGATTTCGCCGAGCTCGGTCACCATCGGCAGCATCAGCTTGAGCTCGCGCCCGCCGCTGGCCTTGAGCAAGGCGCGGATCTGGGTGCGCAGCAAGCCCGGCCGATCTAGCGTCAGGCGGATCGCCCGCCAGCCGAGCGCCGGATTCTCTTCCTGGATCGCGCCCTTGAAATAGGGCAGCACCTTGTCGCCACCAATGTCGATGGTGCGGAAGGTGACCGGCTTGCCGCGCGCTGCCTCAAGCACGTCGCGGTAGAGTTTTTCCTGGGCTTCGGCGCGCGGAAAGGTCGACGCGACCATGAACTGCAGTTCCGTGCGGAACAGGCCAATGCCGGCGGCGCCCGCCTCCGCCAACTGCGGCAGGTCGACGGCAAGCCCGGCATTCATCAGCAGGTCGACCTGGACCCCGTCCCGAGTCGTCGACGGCTTCTTGCGCAGTTCGCGGTAGACCTCCTGCCGGCGCGCCCGGAACCGCACCTTCTCGGCATAGGCGGCTTCAAGATCGGATTGCGGCCGCAGATGGATCGCGCCTTCCTCGCCGTCGACGATGATGGCATCGCCGTTTTCCGCCATGGAAACGGCGCCCTTCATCTGTCCGGCGACGGGAATGCCCATGGCGCGCGCGACGATGACGACATGGCTGGTCGCCGCGCCATCCTCCAGCACCAGCCCGCGCAGCTTGTCGCGAGGATAGTCGAGCAGTTCGGCAGCGCCCATCGAGCGAGCGACGATGATGGCGTCCTTGGGCAGCGAGGCCGCGACATCCTCGGGTCCACGTCCCATCAGCTGGCGCAACAGCCGGTTGGCAAGATCGTCGAAATCGCTCATCCGCTCGCGCAGATAAGGATCGGTCATGTGCAGCATGCGGGCGCGCATGTCGCTCTGAACTTTTTCGACCGCCGCCTCGGCCGTCAGGCCGTTACGGATCGCCTCTTCCAGGCGGCGTACCCAGCCCCGGTCGTTGGCGAACATGCGGTAGGCTTCCAGCACCTGGCGATGCTCGCCCTCGAAGGCGACATCGCGGCGCTCCAGCATGTCGTCGATGGAAAGCCGCAGAGAACCAAGCGAGGCTTCGAGCCGCCGGACCTCTTCCTCGCTGTCCTCGTTGAACAAATTGGTGACGACGATACGCGGCTCGTGCAGCACGACGTGACCGAGCCCGACGCCATCGTTGAAGGACAGGCCGGTGAAGCTGACAGGCCGGCGCAGGTCGAGTTCGAGGCCTGGCCGGGTCAGCCGCGCCAGATCGCCGGTGGCGATCATCTCTGCGATGACCATGGCCGTGGTTTCCAGCGCCTCGACCTCGTCGTCGCGATAGTGGCGCATGGTCTTGTTCTGGACGACCAGGACGCCCAGCGTGCGCCCTGCCCTGAGCACCGGCACGCCGAGGAAGGAATTGTAGATCTCCTCCCCGGTCTCCGGCAGGTAGGCGAAGGCCGGGTGTTCTTGCGCGTTGGACAGGTTGAGCGGCCTGGCACTCGCGGCAATGGTGCCGACCAGGCCTTGCCCTAGCCGCAGCTGCGCCAAGTGGACGGCGTTCGGGTTCAGACCCTCGGTGGCGTAGAGCTCCAGCACCGAATCGGCGCGCAGCACGTAGAGCGAGCAGACTTCCGCGACCATGTTGGAGGCGATGTCGCGCACAATCCGGTCGAGCCGCTCCTGCGGCTCCAGCGGCTCCTGCATGAGCTCGCGGAGCCGTTTCAGCAAAACGCGCGGGCCAACGGCCGTGTCACGCATCGCGGCTTCTTCTCCAATAGACTTCTTGCCGGGGCAGTTTCCGCCGCGCCCGGCAAGTGCGCAACAGCTGATTCAGTCCTGCTACTGCTTATCCAGACCGTAGACGGAATGCAAAGTGCGAACCGCAAGTTCCGTATAGGGACCGTCGATCAGTATCGAAATCTTGATCTCGGAGGTGGTGATGGCGCGGATGTTGATCGCCTTGTCGGCCAGCGCCTTGAAGGCGGTGGCGGCGACGCCGGCATGGCTCCGCATGCCGATGCCGATGACCGAAACCTTCGACATGCCAGCTTCCGACTGCACGACATCGTAGCCGATCTCGGCTTTCAGCCGGTCGAGCACGGCCAGCGCCTTGTCGACATCGCCCGACGGCACGGTGAAGGTCATGTCGGTCAGCTTGCCGTCCTCGGAAATGTTCTGGACGATCATGTCGACATTGATGTTGGCCTCGGCCAGCGGTCCGAAAATGCCGGCGGCGACGCCCGGCCGGTCGCCGACGCGGCGCAGCGAAATCTGGGCCTCGTCCTTGGCATAGGCAATTCCGGTGACGACCTGCTGTTCCACGATCTCTTCCTCGTCGCAAATGAGCGTTCCCGGAGGATTGAGCAAATCCCCCATTCCGGGCGCATCGGGATCGTCGAAGGACGACCGCACGAAGGTACGCACCCTGTGCACCATGGCAAGCTCGACCGAACGCACCTGCAGAACCTTGGCGCCGAGCGAGGCCATTTCAAGCATTTCCTCGAACGATATCTTGGCCAGCCGCCGCGCTTTGGGCTCGATGCGCGGGTCGGTGGTGTAGACCCCATCGACGTCGGTGTAGATGTCGCAGCGGTCGGCCTTGACCGCGGCGGCGATCGCCACGGCGCTGGTATCGGAGCCGCCACGTCCGAGTGTCGCGATGCGGTTGTCCGGCCCGATGCCCTGGAAACCGGCGATGACAGCCACCTGGCCTTCGCCGAAGCGCTTGACCAGGAAGGCGCCGTCGATATCGAGGATGCGCGCCGCGCCATGCGCGTTGTCGGTCTTGATCGGAATCTGCCAGCCCTGCCAGGAGCGCGCATGCACGCCCATGTTCTGCAAGGTGATGGCGAGAAGGCCAGCCGTGACCTGTTCGCCGGAAGCGACGACCGCGTCATATTCGCGGGCATCGTGCATCGGTGAGGCCTCGCGGGTCCAGCCGACCAGTTCGTTGGTCTTGCCGGCCATCGCCGAAACCACCACAGCCACTTCGTGACCGGCGTCGACCTCGCGTTTGACGTGACGTGCCACGTTGCGGATGCGAGCGATGTCGGCGACGGAGGTCCCGCCGAATTTCATCACGATACGCGCCATGGAAGCGAAATGCCTTTGACTGGAGCCGGCCCGCGGCCGAAAATGGAAGAAAAGCGCCCGGCTGCCGCCGGCCACTGAATGCGCGGCCTCCATAGCCAAATGAGGAAGGTTTCGCAAGGCTGACGGCGGATTGCATAACAGCACGACATATTGCCTTCCGGCCCGGCGCCGCTTACCAAATGCTGCCCGCGGGAAATTGCTTTTGGTTCGGCATAACAGATGATTGCTCGGCTTCGGCGCGCCATGCGATTGCAATCGCTCCCGCTTGTCGCGGGCTTTGCGGTGCTGGCACTGATCGTCGGCACCCGTGCGGTGCTCGTCGAGAGCCAAAGGGCCAATCGTGCCGCCGCACGTGAGACAATCGAGTACCAGGAGCAGCTTTCCGGGCTGCTTTCATTGGCGCAGGAGGCCCAGAGTGGTCAGCGCGGCTACCTGCTGACCGGTGAAAAATCCTATCTGGAGCCTTACCGGAAGGCCGTCGAGGCAATTCCGGGACAATTGGCGCGGGTCGACAGCGCGACCGCTCCCGACGATCAGATCGCCCAGCAGATCGGCCACATCAAGGACGCGCTTTCGCAACAGCAGGCCGACCTGGCCGAAACCATAGCTCTTTACGAGCGAGGCGATGCGGCAAAGGCCCTGCAACTGGTCCGCAGTGGCCAGGGCAAGGCCGCCATGGACGAGATGCGGGCCAGCATGGACACAATCCGACGCATCGGCGCCGCCGCGGTGGCCGCGCGCGAAGAGCGTACCGACCGGGTCGAGGCCTGGCTGCGGATCGGCTCACTGGCCGCGTTGCTGGCGATTTTCCTGCTTGCCGCCTACACCATACGTCAATCCCGTCGCCGCTTCCACGAGGTGGTCGTCGCCCAGCAAGAGCTGATGCGCAAGAACATCGAACTCGGCAACGAGATCCAGACCCGTGAAAAGGCCGAATCCCAGATACGCCAGATGCAGAAGATGGAGGCTGTCGGACAGCTGACAGGCGGCATCGCCCACGACTTCAACAACATGCTGGCGGTGATCCTCAGCGCCATGAACCTTGCCCAGCGCAAGCTGAAGCGGGGCGAGCATGACATCGAAAAACTCGTCGAGGCCGCGACCGACGCGGCCAGCCGCGCCGCCAACCTGACATCCCGCCTGCTTGCCTTCTCCCGCCTGCAGCCTCTGGCGCCGCAGGTTGTCGACATCAACGGGCTGTTGACCGGCATGTCCGATCTTCTGCGCCGGACCTTGGGGGAAGGCATCCGCATCGAGACAGTATTAGCGGGCGGCCTGTGGAAAACCCACGCCGATCCCAGCCAGATCGAGAACGCGATCCTCAATCTGGCCGTCAATTCCCGCGACGCCATGGACAATGAGGGCAAGCTGACCATCGAGACTGTCAACAGCCACCTCGACGACGGCTATGCGTCGACGCACGCAGAAGTCACGCCTGGCCAATATGTGATGATCGCGGTAACCGACACCGGCGCGGGCATGTCGCCCGAGACCATCGCCAGGGCCTTCGAACCCTTCTTCACGACCAAGCCGGTCAACAAGGGCACGGGACTTGGGCTGAGCCAAGTGTTCGGCTTCGTCAAACAATCGGGCGGCCACGTCAAGATCTACTCCGAGCCCGGCGAAGGCACGACGATCAAGATCTACCTGCCCCGGTTTTTCGGAGCCGAGGAGCCGGCAGCGCCCGTCGGGCGCGATAAGAGCGCCGCCAAGGTCACCGAGACGATCCTCGTCGTCGAGGATGACCCCCGCGTGCGGGCCTCCACGACGGATGTCATGCGCGAACTCGGCTACATCGTCATCCATGCGGGAAGCGGACCGGAGGCCCTTCAGAAGCTCGCCGCGACACCAGGCATCGCCCTGCTTTTCACCGACATCGTCATGCCGGTGATGAACGGCCGCAAGCTCGCCGAGGAAGCGCTCGCGCGCCAGCCCGAGCTGAAAGTGGTCTTCACCACCGGCTTCACCAGGAATGCCGTGGTCCACAACGGCATGCTCGATCATGACGTGCACTTCCTGGCCAAGCCGTTCACCATCGAGCAGTTGGCGGCCAAGCTGCGTGATGTTCTGGACACGAAATAAGCCGGGCCTTTGATCGCCCAGCCACTTTGTCAGCAGAGGAAAATGTTGCCTTGACATTCGATGCCTCACGCCCGACTTCCTAGCGCATGACCCCGAAATCGACTTCGATTTCGGAAAGGGATCATGCGCAGAATCAAAGTGCTACAGCGTCCTTTGCGCGTCCGAAGGACGCGCGGCGCTGTAGCGTCCGAGGAGACCAACCGATGCCTGAGCCCCGACGATCGACGATCGATGCCGGAGAGGTGGAACGCTTTTCCGCCCTTGCCGCCGAATGGTGGAACCCGAACGGCAAGTTTCGTCCGCTGCACAAATTCAATCCGGTCCGGCTTTCCTATATCCGCGACCAGATCGCGGCGCGCTTCGGCCGCGACCCACGGGCGGCGCGGCCGTTCGAGGGCCTGCGCATCCTCGACATCGGCTGCGGCGGTGGCCTTTTGTGCGAGCCGATGGCGCGGCTCGGTGCCGAGGTGGTCGGAGCGGACGCGTCCGAAACAAACATCGAAGTGGCGAAACTGCATGCCGCCGAGGGCAATGTCAGCGTCGACTATCGTGCCACGACGGCGGAAGATCTCGCCGAGGCCGGTGAAAAATTCGATGTCATCCTCAACATGGAAGTGGTCGAACATGTCGCCGACATCGACCTGTTCGTCGCCAAATGCGGCGAGATGGTCAAACCCGGCGGCATCATGTTCGTGGCCACTATCAACCGCACGCTCAAGGCGCTCGGCCTCGCCATCATCGGCGCCGAATATGTGTTGCGCTGGCTGCCGCGCGGCACCCACCAATTCGGCAAGCTGGTGCGCCCGGAAGAGCTGGAAAAGGCGCTGCGCGGCGCCGGCCTGACCATCATCGACCGCACCGGCGTCTCCTACAATCCGCTTGCCGACCGCTGGGCGCGGTCGAAGGACATGGACGTCAACTACATGGTGCTGGCGGAAAAGGAATCGGTCTGACAGCCAATCCTCGGCCAGCCGAGGCCGGAGCCCGGCGGTGACGCTGACGGCAGTGCGACGTGCGCCTCGAAGCCGTCAGGCTTTCTGGCTCTGCGCCTTGGTGGTGATGAACACGCCCGCGGTGATGATGACGGCGCCGACCCAGGTCAGCAGTTGATAGTGTTCACCAAGGAAGATCGTGCCGGCAAACAGTCCGACCGCTGCCGCGACATAGCCGATCTGGCTGAGATAGACCGGACCGCCAACCGCCTGCAGCCGGAAGAAGAAAGCAAACATCGCCGATGCCGAGGCCATCTGCGCCACGACGATGAGCGGCACGGCGCCAAGCTGGACGAGGCCTTGCCTCCGAGCAAGGTCAGGATGCCGACGAGCAGCATCGCCGCGGACGCCAGATGGCTGCCGACCGCGAGTTCGATCGGACCGGTTCCTTCCGGCCAGTCGATGGTGCGGTAGATGTTGCCGGCGGCAAGGCTGACCGGGATCAGCAGCCCCGTCACCACCCAGAACAGATCGGCCGGCTGGCCAGCCTCGCCGCGCGTCACCGCCACCATGACGGCGCCGACGAAGCCGACGGCGATGCCTGATACGCCCAGCATGTTGGGGCGCCGGACGCCGAGCAGGATCGAAAACACCAATGTGATCACCGGCGACAGCGTGAACATGATGCCGGTGTAGCCGGCGCCCAGATGCGGAATGGCCGAAAACATCAGGAGATTGGGGACGGCATAGGACACTGCCGCGGTGACGAAGAAATAGCGCAGTTTGTGCGGGGTGAGCCGGATGCGCTGACCACGCGCCAGGAGCACGCCCAAAAGCACGCCGCCAGCGCCGAGCGAGATGACAAAGGCCCAGACCATGGCTGGCACGCCGGCCGCCGTGGCGAGCTTGCCGAAGGGCAGCGTCAGGCCCAGCAGGCCGCCGGTGACAACCAGCAGGCCGAGCGCCGAATCCCAGAGATATTTCATGATGGAACCCTATGGGTGGCACAGCCTCTTGGCCGGCGTTGAATATTGAGATAAGATAATGGAAAGATTCTTAACGTCAAGATACACTATGGTGAGATAGATGGACCGCGCTGGGAAAGCCATCGAGCAATGGCAGCGGGAACGGCCGGACCTGGATGTATCGCCGATGGCCGTGATCGGGCGTCTGAATGAGGTCTCCTCGCTGATAGCACGCGATCGCCTCGCCCCGCTGTTCGCCCGTTTCGGACTGCAGGCGGGAGAGTTCGATGTATTGGCGACGCTGCGCCGCTCCGGCTCGCCTTACGCGCTGACGCCGACCGCTCTCTATGAAGCGACGATGGTGACATCAGGCGCCATGACCAACCGGCTCGACCGGTTGGAAAAGGCCGGATTGATCCTGCGTGCACCGCACCCCAACGATCGGCGCGGCATCGTCGTGCGGCTGACCGAAAAGGGGCTCGCCTTGATCGACGAGGCCGTTGCAGCCCATGTGGCGAACGAGCATCAGATCCTATCCGGTCTGACACAGACCGAACGGGAAACGCTTTCGCACCTGCTGGAAAAATTGATCGGCAGCGTGAGCTGATCGCTCAGTTCCGGTCGTCCGGAAACACCGGGATCGGCATGAACTCGACGCCATCCTCGGCCAGGCCCTTGGCCTCCTCCAGCGTCGCCTCGCCATAGATGCCGCGCGCATCGGTTTCGCCGAAATGGATCTTGCGCGCTTCCTCGGCGAACTTGTCGCCGACATAGTCGGCGTTTTCGCGCACCTTCTCGGCCATCGCCTTCAGCTGCGCCAGCGCCTGCTTCTGCGCCTCGCCCATGGCAAGCGCTATGGTTTCCTGCTTGCGGGCCGTGGAAACGGCCGGGGCCATCAGCGCCTTCTCGACCTTGTGCGAGCCGCAGCTGGGGCAATCGACAAAACCGCGCTTCTTCTGCGTGTCGAAATCGTCATTGCTGCGAAACCAACCCTCGAACTCATGCTCGTTTTCGCAGATCAGGGAAAAGCGGATCAAGATGCGGCGCCCCTGAGACGCGGCCCCTCGCCGGTATTGATGGTGAAATCCCGCGCATTCCTGAGATTGGGGATCTTCTTGCGCGCGGCAAGCGACTGCGCCGGGTCGATCTCCGCGACAATCACCGCTGGCTCGTCATGCGCGGCTTCGGCGATGATGCGGCCCCACGGATCGACGATCAGCGAATGCCCATAGGTCTCGCGGCCGTCCTCGTGCAGGCCGCCTTGCGCGGCGGCGACGACATAGGCGCCGTTCTCAATGGCACGTGCCCTGAGCAGCACATGCCAATGCGCTTCGCCGGTCTGGCGGGTGAAGGCCGCGGGCACGGTCAGCACCTCGGCGCCGGCCATCGCTTCGGCACGGAACAATTGCGGAAAACGCAGGTCGTAACAGACGGCAAAGCCTAGTTTGGCATCGTTGATCGGGATAACGACGGCTTCGGTCCCCGGCTCATAGGCGGCGGATTCGCGCCAGCTTTCGCCGTTATCGAGGTCGACGTCGAACATGTGGATCTTGTCGTAGGTGGCGAGCGTCGCGCCATCGGGTCCGAACAGGAGCGCGCGGTTGGCGAGCTTGCCGTCGGCGCGCAGTATGGCGGTCGAGCCAACGTGCAGGAAGATGCCAAGCTCACTGGCGAGCTTCCGCGCGGTTGCGACAACGATGTCCTTGTCCTGCGAGGTGAAGGAGGCGGCACGCGCTTCCTTGTCGCGGATCAGCGCGCCGGTCATCTCCGGCGTCTGGATATAGATCGCGCCCTGGCCCGCGGCCTCGCGCACCAGCCGCTCCATATCGGCCGCATTGCGCTCGGGGCTCTCGCCTGAACGCATCTGCACTGCCGCCGCCTTGAAAACACCCGCCGTCTTGAAAACACCCATTGTCATACCCTCAAATCGACGAGCCGTTGGCGAGCAGTTTGTCCAGTCGGCCTTCTGCCTCCAGATCATGGAGGTCGTCGCAGCCACCGACATGTGTGTCACCTATGAAAATCTGCGGAAAGGTCGTGCGCCCGTGCGCTCGCGACATCATCTCCTGGCGCAGTTCCGGGGAGAAGGAAGCGTCGTGCTCGGTATAGGCGACGCCTTTGCGCTCCAGCAACCGCTTGGCCGCCGTGCAGTAGCCGCACATCATGCGCGTATAGATCGTGACATCGACCATGACGAGTTCCGCTTCCGTTGCCGACTTATATAGTCACGGACTCGTCCGCCCGGAAGTCCCCCGGCAACACGCGGGCAAAGGTCAGCACGTCGACGGCGGCCGCACCTCCCCTTTTCAGCGCCTTGGTGGCGGCACGCACGGTGGCGCCGGTGGTGTAGACATCGTCGATCAGAAGCACCCTGCGGCCGGCAATCTCGATCTCGGCCTCTGCCGGCACGCGAAAGGCGGCGCGTACGTTTTCCTCGCGCTCCTGCCGCTCCAGTCCGACCTGCTGGCGGGTGAGTTTCACGCGCCGCATGGCGGAGGGCGCGAAAGACAGCCCGCTGAGCTCGCAAACCGCGCGCGCCAGTTCCGCCGACTGGTTGAACCGCCGCCTGAAGAAACGGCGCCAATGCAGCGGCACCGGCACCACCACATCCGCGTCGGCGATGAGCTCGGCGCCCACACGGACCATCCAGCGCGCCATCCAGGGTGCGAGATCCGTGCGGTCCTGGTATTTCAGCCCTTGCACCATCTGGCGGGCAACGCCGGAGTAGACGACCGCGGCCCGTGCCCGTTCGAAGGGAGGCGGATCCGCGATAGCCTCCGCCGACAGAAAACCATCGCCCATGTGATGGGTGAACGGCGTGCCCATCACCGGACACCAGGGCCGCTCCAGCAGCCGCAGCTTCGGCCAGCAGTCGCCGCACAACACACCGGGCTGCGAGACCTGCCGGCGGCAGCCGGCGCAGACCGGCGGAAACAGGATGCGCGCCGGCCAGCCCAGAGCCGACCGGGCAGCAGACCCGGCTAGCTTACCGATCTCGACGGACTTGATCTTGGGCATCGGATCGGCCACGTGATTGGTTGCTCGGCACCACCATACCAACCATATCAGGGCGCCGACATACAAGGATCAATCCCTTGCAGCCTATAATGGACACCTCTCTGTGGCTGGCGCACAAGCGGCGCGCGCTCATCCATCCGGTTGACGGCGCCGACTTCCTCATGCGCCGTGCCGCCGAGGATCTCGCCGACCGGCTGGGCGCCGTCGAGCGAAAGTTCGCCAAGGCGGCGGTGCTGTTTTGCCAGACATCGGCCGCGGCCGATGTCCTTGCGCGGAGCGGCAAGGTGGCGGATCTCGCCCGTGTCGAGACGGCCGCGGCTTTCCTGAACGGTGCCGCCGGCCTGATTGCGCCGCCGGAGACCGTCCCGTTCGAGCCGCAAAGTCTTGATCTGGTGGTATCGCTTTTGTCGCTGCAGGCGATGAACGACATCCCGGGCATGTTGATCCAGATCCGTCGCGCGCTGCGGCCGGACGGACTTTTTCTCGGCGCTTTCGCAGGCGCCGGCACGCTTGCGGAACTGCGCGAAAGCCTGCTTGCCGCCGAGACAGAGCTCTACGGCGGCGTCAGCCCTCGCGTCATCCCCTTCACCGACGTACGCGATGCCGGTGCGTTGCTGCAGCGCGCCGGTTTCGCGCTGCCGGTCGCCGACGTCGAGACGGTGACGGTGCGCTATGCCAACCCGTTTGCCCTGATGGCGGATCTGCGTGCCATGGGCGAAACCAACGCGCTGGCCGATCGCAGCCGGCGGCCGGGCACGCGCCAGCTGTTTGCCCGCGCCGCGGAAATCTACGCCGAACGCTTTTCCGACCCCGACGGTCGTATCAGGGCAAGCTTCTCGACGGTCTGGATGTCCGGCTGGGCGCCCGATGCATCGCAGCAAAAGCCGCTGAAACCCGGTTCAGCCAAGGTTTCGCTGAAGACTATACTGGAGGGACCTGATGGGCATTGACCTATTCGCAGGCACCAGCCTCATTGCGCAAAGGCGTTGGCAAGCCTGCTGGAGTTGTCGCTGAACAGCCAGGTCAGCGAGTTGAAGACCTGGCCGATACCGCCGATGATCGTCAACGATAGCACGGCAATGATCAGACCGTATTCGACGACCGTGGCGCCGTTTTCGTCCTCCAGAAAACGCACCAGCACTGTTTTCATGACCTCGATCCCCGTTGCCGAAACTTTTACCGCGGATCTGTTAAGAAAGGTTAACGGCAAAGGCTTAACAGGCGGTGAAGTCGCCGACCGTCGGAAATGTCCTGGCCTTGTCAGCAGTCGCCACTGCTTTTGCCATCGGAACGGATAATGCAGACGCCTCCCGGATCGGCCTGCAGCACGCTGCGGCGTACCGTATAGGTGCTGCGATGGCTGATCGAACCGGTAGCCGTCATGTCCAGGCCGGGGAAACCGTCGCGGGCCGTTTGCGAACGCGCCTGGCTGTCGAGGAAAGGGGTCGCGATCAACGCCAGCGCCACGGCGGCCGATCCGAACAGCAGCGTGAGGCGCAGGACGCCCATGCCCGCATCAGCGACACGAAAGCCGCGCTCGGGCCGGATCGAATCCCAATCCCTGTCCAGGCTCATTCTATCGCTCCCCAGCGAAATGGCGGCGGCCGCACGAAAAACGGCCATGCATCAATTTTTCATGATGAGATAAATCTTCCATTAACGCTGGCTGATATGGACGGTGGTCCAATCAAATCCTCAAAGGAGATCGATCAGGAAGGGGATCAGTGGCGCATCGGCCGGCGGCATCGGATAGTCGCGCATCTGTTTGGGCCGCACCCATTTCAGCGCCTGCCCTTCCCTCGGCTGGGCGATGCCGCGGAAGCGGCGGCAGACAAAAAGCGGCATCAGCAAGTGGAAGTCGTCATAGGAATGGCTGGCGAAGGTCAGCGGCGCCAGGCATGGGATCTCGGTCTCGATACCGATCTCCTCCTGCAGTTCACGGATAAGGCATTGTTCCGGCGTCTCGCCCGGCTCGACCTTGCCGCCGGGAAACTCCCACAGGCCGGCGAGTTGCTTGCCTTGCGGCCGCTGCGCCAGCAGCACGCGACCATCGGCATCGACCAGCGCGCAAGCGGCGACCAGAAGCAGGCGCTTGCCGGCGATCGTCACATCATTCATGTCCGATTTCACCCATGAACAGGCGGCCGGCGGTAGTGGTAGCGATAGACTTCCTCGAAGCCGAGCGCGCGGTAGAGCGCCAGCGCCGGCGCGTTGCCGGCCTCGACCTGCAGCCAGGCTTCCCGTGCGCCGCGCAGCCTCGCCCATTTCAGCGCCGACAGGATCAGGTTGCGGCCGTGGCCCTTGTTGCGCGCCGCCTTGTCGGTAGCGACCTCGAACAGGCCGGCGAGATCGCCGTCATGCACGCAGATCAGCGTCGCCAGCGGCTCCGTCCCATCCTCGAGTGCGAACAGCCCGGCTTCAGGCTGGATAGCGCCGATGATCTCCGACAGGCCCGGCCGCAGCGACACGTCCGATCCGCTGACCTTGAGCAATGCGCCGATGAAGCGGCTGATGTCCTTGAGCGGGATCTGGTCCATGGCGGCGTCGAGCTGCGCGTCGGCCAGCGGCAGCCGCATGACCAGCGATTCGTCGAACCGACTCCAGCCCTCCTTGTCGAGATGACTGGCAAGATCGGGACCCGACAATGGCGACATGCGGAACGTCAGCGGCCGGCCGTACGCGTCGAAACGGCGGCTCGCGCGGCCGATGCGGTCGGCGATGTGCTGGATGTCGCCGGGATCGAGCGGATTGACCGAGTTCAGCCGCTTGGCCGGATGACCGGCGGTCAGGCGCACCACCCAGGTGCCGTCATAGTGGATGGCGGCCGCGGGCCAGGCGCGAAAGCCGGCCGCCTCATAGCGGCGCACGGTCGCGAGCATGCTTGCGGGATGACGCGAAACCAAGGCGATCAGCTCCGGTAGTCGCCATTGATGGCGACATATTCCTTGGTGAGATCGCAGGTCCACACCGTCGCCTTGCCGCGGCCGATGCCGATATCGGCGCGGATGCGGATGTCGTCGCGCTTCATATAGGCCGAGGTCTTTTCTTCCGAATAGCTGGGGTCGCGCTCACCCTCATGCGCCAGCCTGTTGTCGCCGAACCAGATCGACAGCCGGTCGCGATCCGCGGGCTCGCCGGCCTTGCCGACGGCCATGACGACGCGGCCCCAATTGGCGTCCTCGCCGGCGACCGCCGTCTTGACCAGCGGCGAATTGGCGATCGACAGCGCGATGCGTTTGGCCGAGCGGGCCGACTTGGCCCCGGTGACGGTGACCTCGACCTGCTTGCGGGCGCCCTCGCCGTCGCGCACCACCTGCAACGCCAGCGACTTCAGCACCTTGCCGAGCGCCCGGCGGAACTGGCCAAGGCGGGCGTCCCTGGGATCGGTGATCTCGGGCGCGCCGCGCTTTGCCGCCTTGCCGGTGGCAAACAACAGCAGCGTGTCGCTGGTCGAGGTATCGCTGTCCACGGTGACAGCATTGAACGTCTTGGCCGTGCCGCGCGACAATAGGTCCTGCAGGGCAGGAGCCGCGATCGGCGCGTCGGTGGCAATGAAGGACAGCATCGTCGCCATGTCGGGCGCGATCATGCCGGCGCCTTTGGAAATGCCATTGATGGTCACATCGGCGTCGCCGAGCTTGACCGTCGCCGTCGCCACTTTCGGATACGTATCCGTGGTCATGATGGCCTTTGCCGCCTCTGTCCACAGGTCCGGCTTGCCGTCGCTGACCAGCCCGGCGAGCAGATGGCTGAACTTGGCCGTGTCGAGCGGTTCGCCAATGACGCCGGTCGAGGCCAGGAAAACCTCGCCTGCCGTGCAGCCCGCGGCCTTCGCCGCCGCTTCGCCCGTCAGAGCGGTGGATTCGCGGCCCTTCTGCCCGGTGAAGGCGTTGGCGTTGCCGGAATTGACGACCAGCACCCGCGCCTTGCCCGAGCCAAGGTTCTGGCGGCAGAAATCAACCGGCGCCGAGGGACATTTCGACCTGGTGAACACGCCGGCGACCGCGGTGCCTGCATCGAACACCATGGCCAGCAGGTCGGTGCGGCCCTTGTACTTTATCCCTGCTTCGGCGGTGGCGATGCGCACCCCTTCGATTTCTGGCATTTTGGGGTATTTCTTCGGCGCAAGCGGGGAAATCGTCGTGGACATTCAGACCTCGGGCGGGAAAATCGCAAGGGAAGGCCGGTTTGCCCGATACGGCGAGCCGGTGCAAGCGCGTTTTCGTCGCTCCCGCGGAGGGCAAACCCGTTCAGGATCAAGCTTGCATTTCAAATCTGTTGGCGTCGCCGGGGTCCGTGGCGCTATGATCTTCCACATTGGCAGGCGGGATCACTTATCGTTGCCAGCGAATTGAAACGAGGACGACAGGCATGGCCGAGGAGGCGGATACGGCGCGCAGATCGATCGGTGCGCGGCGCAATCCCGACAGCGCGGACGCCATTCTGGAGGCGGCCGAGGCAGTGCTGGTCGAAGGCGGCTATGCCGGCTTCTCGATCGAGGCCGTGGCGCGCCGCGCGCGCGCCGGCAAGCCGACCATCTATCGCTGGTGGCCAAGCAAGGCGGCATTGCTGCTCGAAGTCTATCAGCGCCAGAAACGCGTCGACATCCCAGACAGCGGAAGCTTGGAAGAAGACCTCGTCGGCTTCCTGAAAAACCTGTTCGCGCATTGGCGCGACACGCCTTCGGGCAGCGTGTACAGGTCGCTGATTGCCGAGGCGCAATCGGACGAGACCGCCGGCGCGGCGCTCGCCGGCTATGCCACGGGGCGCCGGACTCACAACAGCCAGATCGTGGACCGCGCCAAGGCAAGGGGTGAGATTGCCGACGATATCGATTCAGAGGTGGTCGCCGATCTGATCGGGTCCTTCGCCTGGAAGCATCTTTTGACCAACCGTCTCGACGTGGATGAAGCCACGATACGAACCGCTGTTGGCTATGTCACGCGAGGCATCGTCACGCCCAAGCGCTAAAGAACGGCAAAAAATAGGCGCGGCGAGCTATCACTCGCCGCGCCGTTCCTGATTGCGTGTGTTACTTGGCGCTTTCCAGCGTGTCGACGGCCTTCTTCAGATTGGCGTCGGGAATCTCGACCTTGGCGCCGGCGCGAAGCGACTTGACCAGCGCGAAATACTTGTCGCGGATGACCGCCTGCTTGGCCTGGTCCTTGACGTCGTCGAAGGCCGGCGGCTGCTTGGCGCGCTTGTCCTCGAGCTTTATGACATGCCAGCCGAACTGCGTCTGCACCGGCTCCTTGGTGTATTTGCCGACCTCGAGCGCGAAGGCCGCCTTGTCGAACTCCGGCACCATCTGGCCAGGTCCGAACCAGCCGAGATCGCCGCCATTGGACTTGCCCGAGGGATCGCTGGTGTGCTCGTTGGCGAGCTTCTGGAAATCGCCGCCGCCGTCGAGCTGCTTGATGATCGCCTCGGCCTCTTCCTTCGTCTTCACGAGGATGTGACGGGCATGCAGCTCGTTGACCGGCGGCGTGTTGGCGATTTCCTGGTCGTAGCGGGCGCGAACCTCGGCGTCGGTGACCTTGTCGACCACACCCTTCTCGACCATCTCGCCATGCAGCGCGCGCTGCTGCAGGAAAGCCATGCGGCGCTGGAAGTCAGGATCCTTGTCGAGACCGTCGGTGACCGCCTTGGCTGCCATGACGCGGATTTCGATGGCCGCCGAAAGTGCCGCGGCGCGGCGCTGCTCGGGCGGCAACTGCGCGAACTGCTGCGACAGCTCGCCTTCGGCAAGCACCAGATCCGCTTCGGTCAAGGGCTGGCCGTTGACGGTGGCGATCACCGTATTCGGGTCGACCGGCGCTGCGGCCGGGGCAGCCGCATCCGCCGGCGCGGCGGGGGCGGCCGGAGCGGGAGCGGTCTCCTGCGCCGTGACAGGCGACAAGCAAAGAGCCGACAGGCCGAGGGCCAGGCCAAGGCTGGCAAGCGACGCACGGCTGAACAACAAGGACATAAGGATGACTCCGGTCAGGGATTGTAGGGAGGGTGGCTTCCAGATCAGCCAGATTGTGGCGGAATTTGGCGCGACCGGCAGGGCCAGCGCGGCGTTGACATCAGTTGAGCCCCCTCTTATCTGTCCATCGACTTGGCGTCCAGAACCGTTTTCCGGGCGCTTTTTGTGTTTGCCCGTATTCAGGCGGTGCGTTCACGTGGATGTGATGGGGCCGGCCGGCGCCTGTCTCAAGATTGAGAATTCTATCGAAAGGACCATTGGATGGTCAGTCTCGGCGGTCTCGCCCGTAAGGTTTTCGGTTCCTCCAACGACCGTCGGGTCAAATCGACCCGCCCCCGTGTCGAGGCGATCAACGCCATGGAAAACGAGATGCGGGCGCTCTCCGATGCCGAGCTTGCCGGCCGCACGGAAAAATTTCGCCAGGATATCGCCAACGGCGCCAGCCTCGACGATCTGCTGATCCCAGCCTTCGCAACCGCCCGCGAGGCCGCGCGCCGCGTGCTTGGCATGCGCCCCTTCGACGTCCAGCTGATCGGCGGCATGGTGCTGCACAATGGCGGCATCGCCGAGATGCGCACCGGCGAGGGCAAGACCCTGGTCGCGACGCTGCCGGTCTATCTCAACGCGCTCGCCGGCAACGGCGTCCATGTCGTTACCGTCAACGACTACCTCGCCACCCGCGACTCCGAATGGATGGGCCGCGTCTACAAATTCCTCGGCCTCTCGGTCGGCGTTATCGTCCACGGCCTGTCGGACGAGGAGCGTCGCGTCGCCTACGCCTCCGATGTCACCTACGCCACCAACAACGAGCTCGGCTTCGACTATCTGCGCGACAACATGAAGTACGAGCGCGCCCAGATGGTGCAGCGCGGTCACAATTACGCGATCGTCGACGAGGTCGATTCCATTCTGGTCGACGAAGCGCGCACGCCGCTGATCATTTCCGGTCCGCTCGAGGACCGTTCGGAAATGTACAACACCATCGACACCTTCATCATCCAGCTGCAGCCGCAGGATTATGAGATCGACGAGAAGCAGAAGACCTCGATCTTCACCGAGGAAGGCACCGAGAAGCTGGAGAACATGCTGCGCGATGCCGACCTGCTCAAGGGCGAGTCGCTCTACGACGTCGAGAACGTCGCCATCGTCCACCACGTCAACAACGCGCTGAAGGCGCACCGGCTGTTCCAGCGCGACAAGGACTACATCGTGCGCAACGGCGAGATCGTCATCATCGACGAGTTCACCGGCCGCATGATGCCCGGCCGCCGCTATTCGGAAGGCCTGCACCAGGCGCTTGAAGCCAAGGAACACGTGGCGATCCAGCCGGAGAACCAGACGCTTGCTTCCGTCACCTTCCAGAACTACTTCCGCCTCTACAAGAAGCTTTCCGGCATGACCGGCACGGCGCTGACCGAAGCCGAGGAATTCGGCAACATCTACGGTCTCGAAGTCACCGAGATCCCGACCAACCTGCCGGTCATCCGCAAGGACGAGGACGACGAGGTCTACCGGACGGTCGAGGAGAAGTACAAGGCGATCGTCAGGGAGATCCGCGAAGCCAGCGCCAAGGGCCAGCCGACACTGGTCGGCACGACCTCGATCGAAAAGTCCGAGCAGTTGGCCGAGCGCCTGCGCAAGGAGGGCTTCACGGATTTCGAGGTTCTGAACGCCCGCCACCACGAGCGGGAAGCGGCAATCGTTGCCCAGGCGGGCAAGCCCGGCGCCATCACCATCGCCACCAACATGGCCGGCCGCGGTACCGACATCAAGCTTGGCGGCAATGCCGAGATGCGCATTGCCGAGGAGCTGGGCGACATGCCGGAAGGTCCCGAACGCGAAGCGCGCGAAAAGGAAATCAATGCCGACGTCGAGCGCCTGAAGGAAAAGGCGCTGGCCGCCGGCGGCCTCTACGTGCTTGCCACCGAGCGCCATGAATCGCGCCGCATCGACAATCAGCTCAGAGGCCGCTCTGGCCGCCAGGGCGACCCCGGCCGATCGAAATTCTTCCTGTCGCTGCAGGACGATCTGATGCGCATCTTCGGCTCCGAGCGCATGGACGGCATGCTGCAGAAGCTCGGCCTCAAGGAAGACGAGGCCATCATCCATCCCTGGATCAACAAGGCGCTGGAAAAGGCGCAGAAGAAGGTCGAGGCGCGCAACTTCGACATCCGCAAGAACCTGTTGAAATATGACGACGTCTCCAACGACCAGCGCAAGGTGGTGTTCGAGCAGCGCATCGAGCTGATGGACGGCGAGGGCCTTTCGGAGACCATCGGCGAGATGCGCGCGGGCGTCATCGACGAGATCGTCGCCAAGGCCATTCCCGAAAACGCCTATGCCGAACAGTGGGACGTCGCCGGCCTGAAGGCCGAGGTCGCCGAATTCCTCAATCTAGACCTGCCGATCGAGGATTGGGTGAAGGAAGAAGGCATCGCCGAGGACGACATCCGCGAGCGCATCTCTCAAGCCGCCGACGCCGCGGCACAAGAACGCGCAGACCGTTTCGGTCCCGAGGTGATGAACTATGTCGAGCGCTCCGTGGTGCTGCAGACGCTCGACCATCTGTGGCGCGAACACATCGTCAATCTCGACCATCTGCGTTCGGTCGTCGGCTTCCGCGG
Organism: Mesorhizobium sp. BR1-1-4; assembly: GCF_020165375.1. Taxonomy (NCBI): domain Bacteria; kingdom Pseudomonadati; phylum Pseudomonadota; class Alphaproteobacteria; order Hyphomicrobiales; family Phyllobacteriaceae; genus Mesorhizobium; species Mesorhizobium sp. BR1-1-4. Next base: position 32,257 of record NZ_JAIUIB010000014.1, read on the forward strand.
CTACGCCCAGCGCGATCCGCTGCAGGAATACAAGAGCGAGGCGTTCGAGCTGTTCCAGGCGATGCTCGGCAATCTGCGCCAGGCCGTCACCGCGCAGCTGATGCGCGTCGAACTGGTCCGCCAGGCCGCCGAAGCGCCGCCGCCTGAAGCGCCCGACATGTTCGGCACGCATATTGACGGCACCACCGGCGAGAATGATTTCGAAGGCGGCGAAACGGCCCTTCTGGTACGCCAGGAAAGCACCGCCATCGTCGCTCCCGAGGACCGCGACCCTAACAACCCCGCAACCTGGGGCAAGGTCGGCCGCAACGAAGCCTGCCCCTGCGGCTCCGGCAAGAAATACAAGCACTGCCACGGGACTTTCGCGTAAAGACCTGCAGGATCGGTGTTCCCCGGACTTCTGATCCGGGGGCGGCTCCCATATTGTCAGATCAGCCCGGAATCGCGCGCCGCGGCGGTTGCCTCGCCGCGCGAAACGGCGTCCAGCTTGCCCAGCACCGCTGAGACATGATGATCGACGGTCTTCGGTGAGATGGTTAGGTGCTCGGCGATTCTCTTATTGGAGAAACCGCGCTCGATCAGGTGCAGAACCTCCATTTGGCGAAGCGTCAGGCCAGCGTGATTGGCGCGTGTGCTCTGCCGCGGTCCCCTGGCGATGTTATGGACGCCATTCTGCCGCATGACGGCGCGGACGTGCTGGGCCACCGGCCGGGCACCGAGCCCTTCGAATATGTCCAGGGCCAGGCGCAGCGCCGGCTCGTCGCCGTACAACAGGGCGAGCGCCCGTTCGAACGGAGCGCCCAGCCGGGCCCACAGCATCGCGGCACCACGCCAGTCGCCGGTGAGCAGCAGGCGATAGGGCTCCGCCATGCCGGTCGTGTCGCCAGGATCGCTTTCAGGTGACAAGAGCAGCCGCCAGACGGCCAACTCGGCGAACATCGCTCTCGTCGGCGACAGGCTTTCGGCCAGGTCGATCAGGCGAAGTGCCTCTTCGGTGTCGCCTTGCCCGAGCCATGCCAGTTCGGCCATCGACGCCGTGTAGGGGACCAGCCGCTGCAGCTCCATTCCTTTGTCTAGGAACCGCTTCATTTCGTCCAGCAAGGGCGCGGCCGGATCGCCTCGTCTTATGCGCAATTTCGCCAGCGCGACCAAGGATGGGTAACGCACCAGGGCCGTGGTCGCATTATCGTCGATGACGTCGTGAGCCATCGCGGCCGCATCGTCCCAAAGGCCGCGTCGCAAAAGCAATTGCGCCTGCACGCCCCGCATATAGTCGCGCCAGGTCGCGAGGTCATTCTCGACGCAATAGGCAATGCCCCGGTCGAGAAAGGATTGCGCCCGGACAAGGTCGAGCTGGTTCATTTCGGCGCAGGCGCAATTGGTGAAGCCGCGTGCGGCGTGCTCCTGGAAATTCTGCCCGAGCGCGATGTCAAGGCTGCGGGCGAGATGCAGACGGCCCTTGGCCAGGTCAAGCCACTGCTCGGCGGAGCCAAGATTGTTGAGCGCATGACAGACTATCTCCGGCTTGTTCAACCGTTCGGCCAAACCGACTGCCTTGCAGCCGAGCAGCAACGTCTCGTCGAGCTTCTCGGCCAGCATCGCCAGCTGCGAGAGATTGGAATAGGCCATGGCAAGCTCCGGACTGGCCGGCGCCTGTTCCAGCAACTCCACCGCCTGTGCCCCGAACAGGTCCGCCTGTTCTCGGTCACCCACCAGATAGGCGAAGCGCGACAGGCATCTGAGGCTGTCGCCCTCCCTGAGCGTGTCGCCCAACGCCTGCTGCAACCGCCGCGCCTGGCCCTGCGCCTCGATGGCCATATCGATGCGGCCGATCAGATGGCATTCAAAGGCATAGCTTTCGTAAAGCCTCGCCCGGTCGCCCATAGGCAGGCTGTCGGCGTGCCGCAGGGCGACCTCGTAATAGCCGGCCGCATCGCGATGCGCGCCGACGCGGGAAGCCTCGCGCGCCGCAAGCGGGGCAAGCTCGCGCACCGCTTCCAAATTCTGGGCCTCCACCGCATGGTGGACAAGTCTTGCCGTAGCCACCTCGGCGTTTTCCTGCAGTGCGGAAAGCGCGCGCTGGTTGAATTCGCGCCGATGGCTTGGCGTCAGCGCCATCTCGACGGCGCGACGGGCGATCTCGTGGCGGAAGGCATAGCCATCGCCGAGGTCGTCGAGCAGGCCGTTCGAGACACACTCTGCCAGCTGGCCCGCGCTGGCGACACCACAGAGGCCGCGCAGCGCCCAGACATCGGCGCGGCGTGGAAACACCGACACCGCGTCGAGCATAGAGCGCCCGCCCGGCGACAGGCGCTCGGCACGCGCCAGCACAGCGTCGCGGACGCTGGCCGGCGGGATCATCTCGCTTTCGGCAGCCAGCAACTCGGTGACGAAGAAGGCGTTGCCCGCGGTGGCGCGATAGATTGCGCTGCCGTCGCGGTTGGCGGCTTCGGCAAGCGACAACACCGCCGCTTCGCTAAGCAGCGGCACTTCGATACGCTGGACGTTGGCGGCCGGAATTTCACCGAGCACCCGACGCGCGCGCATCTGTCCTTCGCTGCGGTCGGTGCGTGCCGTGAACAGCACCAGCATATGCGTGTTGGCGATGCGTCGGCCCAGGAAACGGACGAAATCCAGGGTCGCGTCGTCGGCCCAGTGCATATCCTCGATGACCAGCAGGCCCGGCCGAGACCTCGCCTCGAAAACCTCGAGAGCGTCTGAAAACAGGGGCAGCCGCTGGCCTTGCCGGTCATCGATCGCCCGGGGCAGTGCCCACTGCGCGTCCCGGGCCAGATCGTAGAGGGGTCCCAGCGGATCGGGGATCGACAGATCCTCGCAGGCGCTGCGGAATATGGAAACGTGCTGCCCAACACCGCTTACGAACGCCTCGACGAGTGCCGTCTTGCCGGCGCCGGCCTCACCCAGCAATGCCGCCACGCGGCCGCGACCGCGCGCCGCCGCCGCGAGCAGTTCCTCCAACTGATCAAGTTGCGCCTGCCGCTCCAGAAGCATCGTTACTGGCCCATGAGTATCGTCGTCTGCCCCATCCCCCAGGATACCCACGCTTCGGTATCCGCAGTGTGGCTCCAAGATCGAACGTCGAAAACATAGGGAATCGTCCCGCGAAATATGGGGAAAGGCTCCGATGCGCGCTTTCGAAGGCCATGGTTTTTCTCCGACCGCGCTCATTTCGAGCGTGAATCAATCGTAAAAGGAAGCCATTCCATGCCTCGCTATCTGATCGAACGGACATTCCCTGACGGACTCAACCTGCCGATGAACGACATCGGCGCAACGGCGCTTGGCGGTATCATCATGCGCAATGCCGAGAAGGGGGTCACCTGGGTGCAGTCCTTCGTCTCGCCCGACAAGAGCAAGAGTTTCTGCATCTACGACGCCCCCTCGCCGGAGGCCATCCGCAGCACGGCGCAGAAGAATTCCCTGCCGGTGGACAAGATCACGGAGGTGAGGGTCCTGGACCCCTACTTTTATCGCTGATCCAATGGAGCAAGGATGGAGCCATGAGCGTGAAATTGTCCTGGGCAATGATAGCGGGCGGTTTTCCCTGTTGTCCCCTCCCGAAACGGCCGCCGGCATGGCGTTCGACCCTGCACCCCACCGGCGCGGTCTCGCATCGCGGATTGTCTCCGCGCTGCTATCGCCATTGCGAGGCCGGCGCGGGCGCCTGCCTCCGCAAGACGATTATTTGAGACGGGACGTCGGTCTGCCGGAGCACGAGATGCGGCGGGACTACTGGGAATACTGGTGGGGGCACCAATGAGACCGCGGTCCGGTTAGACGGGATGGACGAGGATCGAACCCGTCCCGTACTGCCAATCCCATGCCGCGGGCGTCTGCAGCCAGGCCTGGCCTTGCTGGCCGGCCTGGGCGCCTGCCGGATCATCAACAATCAATGGAGAACAAAATGAACGTCAATTTCTGGCGCCTTGCCGCGCTGTTCATCACGTCGATCGCCTCCACCGCCGCATCGGCGGGGAAGGACAATCCGCTCGCCGACGAGGTGCGGGCGGCCAACAGCCGCTTCGCGAACGTCGCGGCGGCCACCGCCGAGGGCTATGCGCCGATTCCTTGCGCCAGTGGCATCACTGGCGGCGCCATGGGCATCCATTACGTCAATGGCGCCTATCTGAAGGACGATGCGATCGACCTCGCCAAGCCGGAGGCCGTGATGTACGAGCCGATGTCCGATGGCACGCTGAAGCTGGTGGCCGTCGAATACATCACCGCGAAGGGTCCGGCCTCGCTCGGAGGCCAGTTGTTCAACTTCAACAGCGCTCCCAACCGCTATGGCCTCGGCCCTTTCTACGAACTTCATGTCTGGGCCTGGAAGCAAAACCCGACCGGCGCCTTCGCCGACATGAACCCGAACGTCTCGTGCGACGCCATGAAAAAGGCCGACTGACGGCACCCGGCCTGCCGGTCCAGTCCGGCAGGCCTTTCGCGCGCATCGCGAGGAGAAATCATGCCCGAAATCGATGTCGTCCTGGCGAGGCCGCGCACCCGGCCTTCGCGCCTGATGGCCGTTACCGCTTGGCTTGCACACGGATGGCACCTGCGGCATGGCCGGCGCCGCTTGGAGGCCATGCCCGGTTTCATGCTGAAGGACATCGGTATCAGCCGTTGCGCGATCGACCATGTCGCAACGCGCGGAGAGGCGCGCCGCCGGTAGATCCGACTGGGCGACAAACGGCGCCGCGCCTGTGCGGCACCTTCACCGTTCGTCGACCCTCAGCCATTACGCACGCCCTCCCCACCCACGCTTTCTTAAGGTGTCTTCGCTACACCAAAGCCTGAAAAGAGGCGGAAAACGGAGAGAAATCGGGGTGCGCTTTTCCGCGGCCACGACTGCCGGGCGGTTCTTGCCGCAGCGTTTGGCGCTGCGCGTGGAGCCTTTGCTTGGCCGTCTGGACGCCGTGCTGTTCACCGCCGACGAACGCGGCGAGGCCGGGCGCATGTCGGTCATCGCCTTCTCCATCCGCATCGTCAGTGCCGTCATCGCCTTCATCAGCCAGGTGCTGATGGCGCGTTGGATGGGTTCCTTCGAATACGGCATCTTCGTGCTGGTCTGGGTGACGATGGTCATCGTCGGCAACCTCGCCTGCCTCGGCTTCCACACATCGGTCATCCGCTTCATCCCCGAATACCGCGAGCGCGGCCTGATGGATGAATTGCGCGGCATCGTCGTTGCGAGCCGCCTGTTCGTGCTGATCGCCTCGACGGTCATCGCCGGGCTCGGCGCCCTCGGCGTCTGGCTGGCCGCGCCCTGGATCGAAGACTACTACGTGATACCGTTCATCCTCGGCGTCATCTGCCTGCCGATGATCGCGCTGTCGGATTTGCTGCAAGGGCTGGCGCGCGCCAATTCATGGGCGTTGTTCGCGCTGTCGCCGACCTACCTGATCCGGCCGGTGCTGATCCTGCTGTTCATGGCGCTGATGCTTTGGGCGGGCTACGCCGCCGACGCGCGGACGGCGATCTTCGCTTCGATCGCCGCTACCTACGCCACCACGCTGACCCAGCTCATCGGGGTCACCCAGCGCATGGAAAGGCAAATTCCGGCCGGCCCGATGAAAGTGCATTTCGCGCAATGGTTCGTCGTCTCGCTGCCGATCTTCCTGGTCGAGAGCTTCTTCTTCCTGCTCACCAACGCCGATGTGCTGATGGTCGGCGCCTATATGGATCCCAATGACGTCGCCGTCTATTTCGCCACGGTCAAGACGCTGGCGCTGGTGCATTTCGTCTATTTCGCGGTCAAGGCCGGCGTCGCCCAGCGCTACGCGCAGTTCACCCATGGCGAGCCGCAAAAGCTTGCCGCCTTCGCCCGCGAGACGGTATCATGGACCTTCTGGCCCTCGCTGCTGATGGCGTTTCTGGTGCTGGCGCTGGGCGAACCGATGCTGGTGCTGTTCGGCCCCGAATTTACATCGGGCTATCCGCTTCTGTTCCTGCTCGTCTTCGGCGTCGTGGCGCGCGCCGCCGTTGGCCCCTGCGAAAGCCTGCTCACCATGAGCGGCAACCAGAATGTCTGCGCCGCCGTCTATGCCATGACACTGGCCTTCAACATCGGGCTCAATGTGGTGCTGATCCCGCTTTTCGGCCTGTGGGGCGCAGCCATGGCCACCGCCTTTGCCATGATCTTCGAGGCCGGCGCACTGTCCTTCACGGTCTGGCGCAAGCTCGGCATCGTCATGGCGATCTTCGTGCCAGCCAAAGGAGCCGCCTGATGGCCGCCATCCCTCTGCTCGAGGAAACCAGCGGCGGTCCCGCCGGCGCCATGGTGTCCGGCCTTGCCGGGCTGGCGCGCGACGCCGATCCCGCTCATATCGAGATCCTCGCCAACAACCGGCCCGAGCGCAAACTCGCCATCTACCCGGCGTCGGCCGGCTTCGACCTAGTCGAGGAACTGGACTATCTCTGCGCCCGCACGATCGAGCCGAACGTCTTCTTCAACCCGCGTTTCCTGGCGCCGGCCATGCCCCGGCTGGAAGATCGCGAGGTGCGCCTTGCCGTGATCCGCGACGGCGATGAATACCGCAACCGGCTGCGGCTGCTGGTGCCGATCTCGGTGGAACGGCCGGTGGTGCCGCTCGGCGTGCCGGTCATGCGCACCTGGTCGAGCCCATTCGGCCCGCTCGGCACGCCGCTGATCGACCGCGACGATCCGGTCGGTGTGGTCGAGGACTTCTTCTCGATGCTGTCGCGCCCGCATCTCAAGCTGCCGAAAGTTCTGGTCCTGCCCGACATCAGGCTCGACGGTCCGGTGTCGAGCCTGGTCGCCACCGTGGCCGAGACGCGTGGCCTGGCGCTGGTCACCACGGGCCAGACTTCACGCCCCGTGCTGGAGAGCGAACTCGACGGCGACGATTATCTCAAGGCTTCGCTGCGCGCGCACCACTATCGCGAATTCCGCCGCCTGAAGCGGCGCCTCGGCGATCTCGGCAAGCTCGAACATGTCGTGGCACGCGGCCCCGAGGAAATCCGCCACGCCATCGAGCACTTCCTGACGCTGGAGGCGTCCGGCTGGAAAGGCCGCGAGCGCACCGCCATGGCGATCGACCGCTTCCGCGCCGCCTTCGCCCGCGAGGCGGTGCACCGGCTCGCCGAACAGGACATGTGCCGCATCCATTCGCTGACGCTCGACGGCCGCACCATCGCTTGCCTGATCGTCTTCGTCGAGGCTGGCGTCGCCTACACCTGGAAGACGGCCTATGACGAGACGCTGGCCGCCTATTCGCCGGGCACGCTGCTGATGATCGAGGTCACGAGGCAGCATCTCGACGATCCCAACATCATGATGACCGATTCCTGCGCCGTGCCCGACCACCCGGTGATGAGCCGGCTGTGGAGCGAGCGCAAGCCGGTCGGCACACTGGTGATCGGGTTGACTCGCGACGCCGACCGCCTCGCCCGCCAGGCCGCCTCGCAGCTGCATCTCTACCGCGAAACCCGCAACATGGCGCGCCTGCTGCGCAACCGGATGAAGAGTTTGCTCAGACGGCGCTAGACCTGCGCTGGCGTGGGTGATGCAAAACCGTAGATTGGCGACAACCTGCCCGGTGGGTCGCGCTACTGGTCGGCCTTGCAATCCCATTCAGAAATGTCCTCTGGCATGGCGGGCCTAGGACAGTCGAACGGCCGACATGCGTTCCAGCGGCTGTCGTGTCCGGGGACGGCCTCCGCAGGCCGTCCTGATCTCGCAAGTCCGTCATGTTGGTGCAACGTCGACCCTCCCGTTTGACTGAGAGCAGGCGTTCTCGGAAGGAAGTACCTTCGCCAGATAGTCACCGACCAGGGTGGAACTCGCGGCATCGAAAGTGGCGCCAACATAGCCGTCCGGCCGGATGAGCAGGCAGCCGCCCTCGGCCAAGCTGAGCTGATTGGAGGGGTCGCGCAGTTCCGCGCCTTCGCCCACCGTGACCACTCGCAGGCCCGCGCGCGCAGCCACGATCGGCCAGTAGTCAGGGCTCGATAGAAGCAGAGTCCAGTGCGTGCCGGTCATCACGTCGAACAGACGGCGGGGCTGTCCAGCGGCGCCAGTTAGGGTCGCGTCCGGCATGCGCTCACCGGCCTGCGGGCCAATCGTCCGACCACCTCCGTCGTGAGAAAGTGATGAGTGGGGATAGCCGATGTCGAGCTGATGTGTGTCGCGGCCGCGCCGCATGCCGCCTTGTTCGCGCTGACGGTCGAGCAACTGGGTCGAAAGCCCCAGGACATCCGCCGCAACGGCGCGTCGCTCCTCCTCATAGGTGTCTAGCAGCGTTGCGGGGGCGCCGGCCAAGACTGCGGCCAATTTCCAACCGAGATTGTAGGCGTCCTGAACGCTGGTGTTGAGGCCCTGTCCGCCCGTTGGCGGATGGATATGCGCGGCGTCGCCGGCTAGCAAAACCCGTCCGACCCGGTAGCGGTCAGCCAGACGCGCGTTCATCGCGTAGGCGGATGCCCAGGCCACCGACTGAACATCGATGTCGCTACGGCCAGTCCGCTCGGCGATCATCCGCGTCAATCCATCCGCGGAAAGGTCAGGCTCGCCGTCCAGCGGGATCGGCGCCTGCAGCTGGAACAGGTCCGTGCCGGCGAGCGGGCAGATCATGACGAGCCGCTCCATGTCGCCGTCATTGAACTGGTGCCAGGCAGCGCGGTCGAGTCCGCTCAGATGGGCATCCGCCACGATAGCACGGACACCCAGCGTCTTACCGGGAAAGTCGATGCCGAGCGCACTGCGGATCGAGCTGCGGCCACCGTCAGCACCAACCAGATAGCGCGTATGGACCCGCTCCTCGCCGCCAGACGACTTGAGGCGGGCGCCGACGCCATCATCGTCCTGCTCGAAGTCGATCAATGCGGTGCCGAACTCGACACGATGGCCCAGCTCCGCGAGGCGCTCGCGCATCACGCCCTCTGTAAGGAACTGCGGGATCATGAGCGCGATGAAATAGGGGACGTCGGGCGAGGGTTCGGGCGCTTCGAAAACTGCCTTTTCGTCATAGCCGCCGTCGTTGCGATACTCCCTCATCGGCGGATAGACACCGCCGGCTGCCATGATGCGGTCGATTATGCCCAGATCCTCGAACACCTCCTGCGTGCGTGGCTGCAAGCCCTTGCCGCGCGAGCCGGCGAAGGGACGTTCCATCTGCTCAACGATGCGGAACAACACGCCTCGCCTCGCCAAGTCGATTGCAAGCGTCAGCCCGGCTGCTCCCGCGCCGCAGATCAGGACGTCAATTTCAGCTCGCTCTTCCATTTTCGGCTCCAATGTGCATAATGCACATATTAAAGGGAGCCAAGCCGGTGTCAATAAAGAAAGTGCATAACGCACATATTAAAGTGTTGTTGCCCGAGCTGCATCGCTCGCTGATTGACATCGTCACCATCATGAACCGACCCGAGCGGGATGTGGAATTGCTCACCAAGGCGGGCCTCACGCTCGAGCGTGCCCTCTTCCCGCTGCTCGTTCTTGTCGAGAGACTTGGCCCGATCGGCGTTGTCGATCTGGCTGGCCGCGTCGGTCGCGATTACACGACCGTCAGTCGACAGGTGTCACGACTGGAGGAGCTGGGACTGGTCACGCGGCGCTTGAGCGCTGCTGACAAGAGAGTTCGCGAGGCCGTTGTCACACCGCAGGGAAAAGCGGCGACGGACGCGCTGGATGCGGCGCGGGAGCAAATAGCCGTTGCGAAATTCGCCGACTGGGACCGCAAGGACTTCGACGATCTAGTCCGCTTGATGCGAATGCTCGTCGATACGATGAAGGATTAGACCATAACCCAACAGCAAGTGTCGCACTTTGCAAGGATCGACCTGCGCTCTCACTCAGCAATGTGTGTGTTATACACGCGCCTGATGAAAGTGCAGCAGGCGCGACATGTCTGCTTACGCTGCACTTTCTCGACAGAAGCGAGCGGCTGAAACCGGCGCGCGCCTTGTTGTCGCCCATCACAGCGTGCCGAACGGAACGGCGAAGCGCTGGTTGGCGCGTTCGTCCGCCTTCGCCGACCGCGCCGGCGTCGATCGGGGAAAGGCCGCGGCCTGGGCAGAAATGGCCGGCCGTTTGCCGCTGCTTTCCGGCGCCGAAGAGGATCTGCTTTGCGAGGCCGGGTTCTCGGATGTCGAGCTTCTTCTATGCCGCCTTCTCGTTCCGTGGCTAAGTGGCGACGGCAAGCATGGCCTGAGCGCCTCCCGCAATAGCTGCCCCAACATGGCTAAGCTTTGCTCTGATTTTGAAGGATGGTGCCCCTAGCCGGGATCGAACCAGCACTCCTTGCGGAACTCGATTTTGAGTCGAGCGCGTCTACCAATTCCGCCATAGGGGCTCAGGCCGGGCGGCCTGGATGGGCGCGGACTATACGGTCGGAGGCCTGTTCGTCAACAGGCCAATTTCCAAACCAGCCTCTGCCGCGACCAGACGGCACCTTTCCAATTTGTAAGACCACAGCCATTGTGCAGCGCGAAAAACCTTTCTAGACAGACGGGCCGTTCCATAGGAGAGCCGATGCTTCGCGGACTGTACGACTGGACCCTGTCGCTGGCGGCGCGCAAATCCGCCGAATGGTGGCTGGCCTTCATCGCTTTCGTCGAGAGCTCGGTGTTCTTCATACCGGCAGACGTTCTGTTCCTGCCCATGGCGCTGGCGCGCCCCGAACGCGCCTATCGCTATGCGCTGACCGCCACCGTTGCGTCCGTGCTGGGCGGCATCGCCGGCTGGCTGATCGGCTACTATGCCTACGACACAATAGCACGGCCGATCCTGGAGCACTTCGGCGGCCTTGCCACGTTCGAGAAGTGGCAGTCTTCCGGCACCGGGCTAATGCTGGTGCTGCTCGTCACATCCGGCGTTGCGCACCTGCCGCCGATCAAGGTGGTCACTATTCTGGCCGGCGCGCTCCACATCAACCTTGTTGTCTTCATCGTCTCGGCCATCATCGCGCGCGGCGCCCGCTTCCTGCTGTTGGCGTGGCTTTTGCGCCGCTATGGCGAGCCGATCCGCGAATTCATCGAAAAGCGTCTGGGCCTGATCGTCGGCGCTGCCTCGGTCGCCCTGATTTTGCTCTATATCCTGATCAAATACGCCTTCTGAGGTTTGATGCTTAAACCGCGCAACGGTTTTGGCAGCGCGGCGAGCAGACCTTGCGGACGGCGAACACAACGGACGAAAGACGCCATGACAGCGACCATGAATGCCGATACCGGCCGCCAGCGGACACGCGCGGCCCTGTTTCTCGCCGTCGCGATGGCAGCGACCGTTGGCTCGGCGCTCGGCTTCCAGCATATTGGCGGCTACATCCCCTGCCACCTCTGCCTGGAACAGCGCACGCCGTATTACATCGGCGTGCCGTTGATGGTGCTGGCGGCGATAGCGTCGATGCTGCGCGCACCGGCATGGCTGACGCGCGGCCTGTTGGCCATTGGCGGCCTCTTGATGCTGTACGGGCTCTATCTCGGCGTCTATCACTCCGGCGTCGAATGGGCATGGTGGCAGGGCCCGGCCGATTGCACCGCGGGCGCCGGCCCGGTCGACACCGGCGGCAAGGGCGTCCTCGACGCGCTTGACAAATTCGTGCCGCCCTCCTGCGACAAGGCCGCCTTGCGCATTCTCGGCCTGTCGCTGGCCGGCTGGAACGCCATTGCCAGCCTTATCCTCGCCGCCGTCGCCTTCCGTGGCGCGCTGGCCCGCGATTGAGCTACAGAGCCGACGCGAGATCGTTCAAAGAATTCGGCAGGCTGAGTCGCATGGAGTGACTGTCGAGAACCGAAACGCAGCGGACATTTGGTCCGTGAACATCGGAAGCACAGACAATTGCTCCAGACGGCCAACCTCCCGAAATCTCGAACGAACTCAAGGCTCCAGTTCGACATCCCAGTAGAGATAATCCATCCAGCTTTCATGCAGATGGTTGGGCGGGAACAGGCGGCCGTTATTGTGCAGATCATGCACCGTCGGCTGAAACGGCTTCTGCAGCGGCCACATCTTGGCGTGAGCCGGCATCATGCCGCCCTTCCTCAGATTGCAGGGCGAACAGGCGGCCACGACATTCTCCCATGTCGTGGCGCCGCCACGGTGACGCGGGATGACATGGTCGAAGGTCAGGTCCTCGGGGGTACCGCAATACTGGCACTGGAAACGGTCGCGCAGGAAGACGTTGAAACGGGTGAAGGCCGGATGCCTGGACGGCTTCACATAGGCCTTCAGGCTAACCACGCTCGGCAGCTTCATCGAGAAGGTCGGCGAGGATACGGCGTGCTCGTATTCGGCCACGATGTTCACCCTGTCGAGGAACACCGCCTTGATGGCGTCCTGCCAGGACCAGAGCGACAAGGGGTAATAGCTGAGCGGACGGTAATCCGCATTCAGCACCAGCGCTGGAAGCCCATCCGGAGATACGGCAACCGTCACCTTGTTGACCTCCTAGTTCTAGAACCGTTCGGCGTGGATACTGTAAGCCTGACATGACAGGGATGTGAAGCGGATTGTCGCTGGCACGAAGCGCCAAAAACACATGATTTTTAGGCTTTCTTGCGGATTCAGGCCGGCGGCGCGGCGTCCCGGCCCCTGGTTTCGCGATAATAGGACCAGAAAAGCCGCGATGCGACACCTCGCCACGGGCTCCATGATTCGGCCAGCGCGATCAGTGTTTTCTCCGCTGGACGAGGGTCGATGCCGAGCGCATGGCCGACAGCGCTCTGCAGGGCGACGTCGCGCGCCGGGAAAATGTCGGGATGCCCGGCCGCAAACAACAGATACACTTCCGCCGTCCACGTACCGATACCGGGCACCGCCGTCATCCTGGCGATCGCCTCCATGGCATCGAGCGAACAGAGGTGATGCAGATCGAGCCCATCGGCCACGGCCTGGGCGACCGCGATCAGGCCGCGCTGCTTGGGCCGCGACAGGCCGGCCTCGCGAAACATGTCCTCGCCGGCGGCAAGGATCGCCCGCGGCGTCAGCGGATCGACGAGTTTCGTCAGCCGGCCGAAGATCGCATCGGCGCTCGCCCGCGACACCTGCTGCGAGACGATGATCGAGGCCAGGCTCCTGAAGCCCGGCTCCGAAAGCCTGAGCGGCACCTCGCCGGCCATGCCGCGCACTTTCCCCAGGCGCGGGTCGATGAGGCAAAGCGCGTCCAGCCCCCGCTCAACGTCGTCCAGTGTCGCGATGCGCTGCATGGTATCCTTGTCCGAAGATGTGCAGCAAGGTAGCAACCGCCAAAACCACAGCACAACCCGATTGCCGCTCGAGACATGACGCTCCTGACATTCCGCTTCGCGCCCAGCCCCAACGGCGAACTGCATCTGGGCCACGCCTATTCGGCGCTGCTCAACCAGAAGCTCGCAAATACCAGTGGCGGCCGCCTGCTGCTGCGCATCGAGGATATCGACACCACGCGCTGCACGCCGGAGTTCGAGGCGGGCATGATCGCCGATCTGAAATGGCTGGACCTCGACTGGGAAAAGCCCGTGCGCCGCCAGTCCGAGCATTTTGCAGAATATGGAACGGTGCTCGGGCGCCTGATCCGCGAGGAACTCGTCTATCCCGCCTTCATGAGCCGCGGCGAGATACGTGCCTTCATCGCCGACGGCGAAAAGCGCGGGCGCGACTGGCCGCGCGATCCCGACGGTGTGCCGCTCTATCCCCCGGCCGACAAGGCGCTTTCGATGAAGGAACGCAACCGGCGGATTGCCGAGAATGCGCCCTTCGCCTGGCGGCTGGACGTCGGCGCCGCCATGGCGCGTGCCGGCAGGGACCTGGCATGGGCCGAATTCAGCGACGGGACGCTGTCCACGACGCGCTCCGTCGAGGCGCGTCCCCAGGATTGGGGCGACGTTATCGTGGCGCGCCGCGACATCCCGACCAGCTACCACCTCGCCGTAGTCATCGACGATGCCCTGCAAGGCGTCAGCCATGTCGTGCGCGGACAGGACCTGTTTTCCGCGACCGGGGTGCAACGCCTGCTGCAGGAGATTCTGGGATTGCAGCCACCCGCCTATTTCCATCATCGGCTGATCCTCGGGCCGGATGGGCGAAAACTGTCGAAGAGCTTCAGGGATACGGGCCTTGCCGCCTTGCGCGACGCAGGCGCCTCGCCGGAGGAAGTCAGAAGGATGATTGGGCTCTGACAGGAGAAACGCTCTCCGGACACGCCACCCGTTCAACCTCCTTGACGCATGGATCAATCGTTTCGTTTTGCGCGCGGGGTTGAACAGGACTAGAGCATCCTCACGGTCAATTCTCACCAGCGCGGCGATCCCGGAAAATGTCCAGCATCAAGCGGTTCATCCCCGCCACCTTCGTTGTCCTGTGGGCGACCGGCTTCATCGGCGCGCGTTACGCCATGCCATGGGCGGAGCCGTTCACCTTCCTCGCCGCGCGTTTCGTGCTCGCCGCCATCCTGCTGGCCGTGCTGATGCTGGTGCTGGGCTCGAAACGAGCCACCCGCGAGGAGGCTCTGCATGCCACCGGCGCCGGCGTGCTGATGCATGGCATCTATCTCGGCGCCGTCTTCTGGGCCATCCATCGAGGCATGCCGGCCGGTTTTTCGGCCCTGATCGTCGGCCTGCAGCCGCTGATCACCGCGGTGCTTGCCGGCAAGTTTCTGGGCGAGGCCATCCTGCCGCGCCACTGGCTTGGCCTCGCTATCGGGCTGGTCGGCATCGTCATCGTGCTGTGGCCGAAACTCGGGGCGCTCGGTGGCGGCGTGACGGCGGCGACACTGGCCGCCTCGCTGGTCTCGGTGCTCGGCATGAGCGCCGGCACGATCTGGCAAAAGCGTTTTGCGTCCGGAGGCGACCTCGTGGCGGCCACCATGTGGCAATATGTCGGCGGCGCTTCGCTGATGATCCTGGCTTCGCTTGCCTTCGAAACCCAAACCGTCGTCATCAATGGCGAATTGGTCTTCGCCATGGGCTGGCTGCTGCTGGTGCTGTCGCTCGGCGCCATCTTTCTCCTGATGGTGATGATCCGTGACGGCGAGATGTCGAAAGTGGCCTCGTTGTTCTACCTGGTGCCGGCGGTGACGGCCGTCATCGCCTGGGCCTTGTTCAACGAGCAGCTCAATGCGCTGCAGATCGTCGGCATGGCCATCACCACTTTCGGCGTGGGCCTGGCAACCGCCCGAACAGGCAAACTTCAGCCGACCCGGGCACGCGCCTCTAGATAACGGCTGATCGCGGCGTTGAGCTCGCCGCCGAGGATGAAGATCGCCGAGACGATGTAGAGGAAGACCACCGCGATCATGATCGAGGCGAGACCGGCATAGGTCGTCACATAGGACGAGAAATGGTCGAGATAGGTGGCGAACATGGTCGAGCCGATAAGCCATGCGGCCAGTGTGAAGATGATGCCGGGTATCAGCGAGACGAAACGGCGCTTGCCGGCCGGCAGCCAGTAATGGACGGCAAACAGTCCGCCGATGATGACGGTTGAGGCGATGACGTACCGCCACAGCGTGATCGTGCCCGTATAGGGTTTGATCCATTCGAAATGGGCTTCCGCCAGCCGCGCCAGCAGGGGCGCGAACACCAGCAGCACGCTTATCGCCAGGAACCCGGCGGTAGCGATCAGCACGAAGAAGATGCTTTGCACCCGGCGATAGATGATGCCGCGCGTTTCCGTGACCCGATAGGCGCGGTTGAGCGAGGTGCGCAGCGCCTCGATGCCGTTGGAGGCAAAGTAGGCGGCAAGCAGCACGCCATAAGTCAACAGATCGCTGCGCCTGACGGTCAGCACGTTCAGCACCTCGTGCGCGATCGGCTTGGCGATCTGGTCCGGCCAGGTGTCGAAGACCAGGTGCACGGCTGTGTCGGCAAAGGCCTGGGCACCAAGGAAGCTCCCCAGCGTCGTGGCGAAGATCAGGAATGGAAACAGCGCCATCAGCGAGGTGATCGCCAGATGGCTGGCCATCGCCCAGCCGTCATCGGTGTTGAAGTGGCCGAGCGCGTCGTAGAGCACGCGGCGCAGGGCGACAATGTTCCGCAGCAAGGACGCGCGCTCCCCTCGATTGTCTCGACGCCGCGAATATGGGAAATGAATGCGGCAAATGGCAACCCTTCGTCAAACCCCGAATTCTCCAGCTGCAGACTTGCGCACCATCATCGTCACCGGCGCGTCTTCCGGCATAGGCGCCTATTGCACCCGTGCATTGAAGGCTGAGGGCTGGCGGGTGTTCGCGACGGCGCGCAAGCCGGAGGACATCGCCGCCCTCGAAGCCGACGGCATCGAGGCTTTTTACCTCGATTATAGCGAACCGGACTCCATAGCCGCCCTAGCGGCGGCGGTGCTCGATCGCACCGGCGGCAGGCTCGACGCGCTGTTCAACAACGGCGCCTACGCGCAGGCAGGCGCCGTCGAGGATCTGCCCGTTGCAGCGCTCAGGGAGCAGTTCGAGGCCAATTTCTTCGGCTGGCACGACCTGACCCGCCGCCTGGTTCCGGTGATGCGACGCCAGGGCCACGGCCGCCTCGTCCATTGCTCGTCGATCCTCGGTCTCGTGCCTGTGCGCTTCCGCGGCGCCTATTCGGCCTCCAAGCATGCCTTGGAGGCCCTGATGCTGTGCCAGCGCCAGGAACTGGCCGGCAGCGGCATCCATGTCTCGCTGATCGAGCCGGGGCCGGTGAAATCGAAGATCGCCAGCAATGGCCTGCCCTGGTTCCTCAGGAATATCGACCATGAGAATTCCGCGCATCGCGCAGACTATGCCGCGCAAGTGGAGCGCATGCGCGCCGGCGGCAGCCAATCGACGCGGAAGCCCGGGCCTGAAGTGGTCCACAAGGTGCTCCGCCATGCACTTCTGTCGCGGCGCCCGCGCCCGCACTATGTGGTAACGATGTCGGCCAGGATCGGTTCCATGCTCAAACGCGTCCTGCCGGCCTCGATGCTCCACCGCCTGCTCGCCAAGCGCGCCTGAACAAGCAAAGAACTGGAAACGCAAAAATGGCCACTGCCTTCAACATCCTTGCCATTCTGGTCATGGCCGCCGTCGTGGTCGTGCTGATCAGGGGGCTCATCAACATGATGCGCGGCGGCTCCGGAGTGACCTCCAACAAGCTGATGCAGGCCCGCGTTCTGCTGCAGGCCGTGGCGCTGGCGCTGATCCTGCTGGCCGTGTATTTCACCCGCAAGTGAGGCTTTTCGGGAGGCGATGTGGTCAAGCTCAACAAGATCTACACCCGCACCGGCGATGATGGCACTACGGGCCTTGGCACTGGTGAGCGGCGGCTGAAATCCGATCTCAGGGTGGACGCCTACGGCACGGTCGACGAAGCCAATGCCTGCATCGGCATGGCTCGCGTGCATACCGAACAGAGCTACCAGGCGATCGACGCCATGCTCTCGCGCATCCAGAACGATCTCTTCGACCTCGGCGCCGACCTCGCCGTGCCTGATGACGGCAAGCCGCTTGGCTACGAGCCGTTGCGCATCGTTGCCACGCAGACCGACCGTGTCGAGCACGACATCGACGTCCTCAACAAGAAGCTCCAGCCGCTGAAATCCTTCGTGCTGAACGGCGGCACGCCGGCAGCGGCGGCGCTTCATCTCGCCCGCACGGTGGCACGGCGCGCCGAGCGGCTGATGGTCGCCCTGGCTCAGGACCCGGCCGAACACGTCAACCGCGACGGGCTGAAATACATCAACCGCGTCTCGGATTTCCTGTTTGTCGCCGCCCGGGCGGTCAATGACAACGGAAATGCCGACGTGCTATGGGTTCCCGGCAAGAACCGCTGAACGGACCAGAGGCGGGAGGGGCCGGCGACCGATGTTCATCCCGCTTTACGACACCAACAGGCTGCGCCACATCAGGCTGCAATATGTGACCATCGGTCTGATTGTCGCCAACGCCGTGATCTATTGCGCCACGGCGCTCGGCGGCGAGAACTTCACCAATGCCGCCGTGCTTGGTCTCGGCTTCATCCCGTCCGTCGTTCACGACACGGCCGAACTCGACCCCCGCTTTGTCATCATCCCCGAGAGCCTGAGCTATCTCACCTATTCCTTCCTGCATGCCGATATTTTCCATCTCGGCGGCAACATGCTGTTCCTTTGGGTTTTCGGCGACAATGTCGAGGACGCGCTCGGCCACATCCGCTACCTGATCTTCTATCTGCTGTGCGCCATCGCCGGAGCCGCCTTCCAGGGGCTGGTCGCCTGGGATTCGCAGGCGCCGTTGATCGGCGCGTCGGGTGCTATCGCCGGCGTGGTCGTCGCCTACCTGATCCTCTATCCCAGGGTGAAGGTGTGGGTGCTTGCCTTCGCCCGCATCCCTTTGCGCATTCCAGCCTTTATCCCGCTCATCCTGTGGGTGCTGTTCCAGATCGTCATGTTCGCGGCCGGCGGCGAGGATCAGATATCCTGGGCCTGCCACATCGGCGGCATCATTGCCGGCGCGGTTCTGGTGCTGGTCCTGCGCAGCCGCGGCGTGCCGCTGTTCGCACCCGCCGACGAGGATGCCGTGGTACCTACTCCTGAACAGCCGCCGGTGGTCGGCGAACCAGCGGCGCCCCAAACGGCCGCCACCACGACGCGCTGGGGACGTGGAAACCCTTCTGGCCCAAACTGAACCGATTTGAGCGGCTTTCAGCGTATTGACGGCACGGGTTGCCACAATTACGGAAACGTCTCCGCCGCGGCCCAAGGCGTTTAAGGAGCAGCCAGGGCGGGCAAAGACAGAATTTCCATCCGGCCAGAATTCCGTCTGGCCGGAATTCAGTCAGGAATGTCGGCTTTCGACAACTCAGAAGGGGCGCAGGCTGCTATAGCGCGCCCAACTAGCGTGAAGAGGTGACAGGCAAATGAAGATCCTTGTGCCCGTGAAGCGGGTTGTGGACGCGAACGTCAAGGTGCGCGTGAAGGCTGATGGTTCGGCGGTGGAGCTGGCCAACGTCAAGATGGCGATGAACCCGTTCGACGAGATCGCGGTGGAAGAGGCGATCCGGATCAAGGAAGCCGGCAAGGCCGAAGAGATCATCGTCGTGTCGATCGGTCCGCAGCAGGCGCAGGAAACCTTGCGCACCGCACTCGCCATGGGCGCCGACCGCGCCATCCTGGTCAAGACCGACGAACAGACCGAGCCGCTGGGCGTCGCCAAGGTGCTGAAGGGCGTCGTCGATGCGGAACAGCCAGGCCTTGTCATTCTCGGCAAGCAGGCGATCGACGACGATTCCAACCAGACCGGCCAGATGCTGGCGGCCCTGCTCGGCTGGGCGCAGGGCACCTTCGCCTCCAAAGTCGTGATCGAGGGCGATCATGCCAAGGTGACGCGCGAAGTCGACGGCGGCCTGCAGACGGTGGAGCTGAAGATGCCGGTGATCGTCACCGCCGACCTTCGCCTCAACCAGCCGCGCTATGCTTCGCTGCCCAACATCATGAAGGCCAAGAAGAAGCCGCTCGACGAGAAGAGCCCGGCCGATTACGGCGCCGACGTCAAGCCACGCCTCAAGGTCATCAAGACCGAGGAGCCGAGCGGCCGCAAGGCGGGTGTCAAGGTCAAGAGCGTCGCCGAACTGGTCGACAAGCTCAAGAACGAAGCCGGCGTGCTCTGAGATCGGAAGGAACAGACAACATGGCAATTCTCCTCATCGCTGAACACGACAACGCCACCCTTTCCGACCAGACCGCCAAAGCGCTTTCGGCCGCCCTGCAGATCGGCTCGGACGTTCATGTGCTGGTGGCCGGCAAAGGCGCCAAGGCTGCCGCCGACGCAGCAGCGAAACTGAAGGGCGTGAGCAAGGTGCTGCTCGCCGAAGCCGACGAACTCGCCGAGCGCCTGGCCGAGCCGACGGCGGCACTGGTCGTCTCGCTGGCTGGCGCCTACGACACGGTCATCGCGCCGGCGACGTCGGCCGGCAAGAACATCGCGCCGCGCGTGGCGGCCCTGCTCGATGTCGCGCAGGTCTCCGAGATCATCGAAGTGGTGTCGCCCGATACCTTCAAGCGGCCGATCTATGCCGGCAATGCCATCCAGACGGTGCAGTCGAGCGACGCCAAGAAGGTCATCACCGTGCGCACCGCCTCCTTCCAGGCCGCGCCCGACGGTGGCTCGGCTTCGGTCGAGACGGTCAATGCGGCAGCCAATCCCGGCCTGTCCACCTTCGTCGAGAACAAGCTGTCGGAGACCGACCGTCCGGAGTTGACCTCGGCCAAGATCATCATCTCGGGCGGCCGCGCGCTCGGTTCCTCGGAGAAATTCCAGGAGGTCATCCTGCCGGTCGCCGACAAGCTCGGTGCCGCCGTCGGCGCCTCCCGCGCCGCCGTCGATGCCGGGTACGCGCCGAACGACTGGCAGGTCGGCCAGACCGGCAAGGTCGTCGCCCCCGATCTCTACATCGCGGTCGGCATCTCCGGCGCCATCCAGCACCTTGCCGGCATGAAGGATTCCAAGGTCATCGTCGCCATCAACAAGGACGAGGAAGCGCCGATCTTCCAGGTCGCCGATTACGGCCTCGTCGGCGACCTCTTCGTCATCCTGCCGGAGTTGCAGAAGGCGCTTTGACGCTTCCGCGCAACCGTATTAAATTGTGAGGGGTGGGGTAGACGAAGTCGCCCCACCCTTTTAGTTTGCACCGCACAATAAGCAGGCCACAAAGGCTGAGAGCAATTCCAGCAGCAGTGCGCAGGGGTTTTTGCGCCGGGAATTGCGGGAAAACAAAGAGATGGGGCGGTTCGCGATCCAGCGAAAAACGCTCCGGACGGGATCGGGTAATGAGCAAGATCGAGACGATCGGCATCATTGGTGCGGGCCAGATGGGCGGCGGCATCGCCCACGTCTCCGCGCTTTCGGGCTATAAGGTGCTGATCTACGATATATCGCCCGACCGCATCGAGAAGGGCATTGCCACAATCAGCGGCAACATGGCCCGTCAGGTGGGGTCCGGCAAGCTCGACGAGAAGCTGCGCAATCAGGCCATGGCACGCATCGCGTCGGCACCGACGATGGCCGATCTCGCCGGCGCCGATCTGGTGATCGAAGCGGCGACCGAGGACGAAACCGTCAAGCGCAAGATCTATGCGCAGCTCTGTCCGCAGCTCAATCCCGAAGCGATCCTGGCGACCAACACCTCGTCGATTTCGATCACACGGCTAGCTGCCCAGACCGACCGGCCAGAGCGGTTCATCGGCATACATTTCATGAACCCGGTACCGCTGATGAAGCTGGTCGAACTGGTGCGCGGCATCGCCACCGAGGACCAGACCTTCGAGGCGGCCAAGACCTATGTGAAGCAGCTCGACAAGACGATCACCGTCTCGGAAGATTTCCCGGCCTTCATCGTCAACCGCATCCTTCTGCCGATGATCAACGAAGCGATCTACACGCTCTATGAGGGCGTCGGCTCGGTCGATGCCATCGACACCGCCATGCGGCTCGGCGCCAACCATCCGATGGGACCGCTGCAGCTTGCCGATTTCATCGGCCTGGATACCTGCCTGTCGATCATGCAGGTGCTGCATGACGGCCTGTCGGATTCGAAGTACCGGCCTTGCCCGCTGCTGGTCAAATATGTCGAGGCCGGCTGGCTCGGCCGCAAGACCGGGCGCGGCTTCTACGATTATCGCGGCGAGCATCCCGTTCCGACGCGCTGACGTGATTGCCGCTCACGAGGCCGCGGCGAGTGGCTTGGGCGGTTCTGACCTGTCATCGTCGCTGACCTTGCCGTCCGGCGCCACCGAAACGCATCCCCGGCCGGCGGCCTTGGCTGCATAGCAAGCGGCGTCGGCCCTTGCGATGATCTCGTCGACTTCGCCGCAATTGGCGCAGATCGCGGTCAACCCGATGCTGGCGCCGATCCCGTGCGGCCGGCCATCCCAGGTGAAGTTCAGGCCCGCTATCGCATCGATGATGGAACGCGCCGCGATCCTCGCGTCGGTGGTGGAAGCCGATTTCAGGATCACGGCGAATTCGTCGCCACCCAGGCGCGCGACGATGTCTTCAGGACCAAGCACGCCGCGCACGGCGTCAGCGACCCGCTTCAGCAGGGCGTCTCCGGCAGCGTGACCTCCCGTGTCGTTGACCAGCTTGAAATGGTCGAGGTCGATGAACATGAACTGATGGCGGCCCCCTGTCGTCGTGCCGTCCTTGCGCGCCTGATCGACCATCCCCTCCATGGCGCGGATGAAGCTCGAGCGGTTGGCAAGGCCCGTCAGTGCGTCGTGCGCGGCGGCATGGGCAAGCTGTCGCTGCAGGGCACGCGCATCGGTGAAGTCCTGGAAGACGATCACCAGACCGCAGAATTCGTTGCGTTCGTTGAGGATCGGCGACACGACCTGGCGGATGCTGCAGCGCGTGTCGTCGCGGCGGATGAGGACCGCGCGGCTGTTCTGGTCGGAGCGCGCCTCTTCGCCTGTCACCGGCCGCGTCATCCCGATCCTGTGGCCGGTCTCCTCGTCGACTGCCCAGTAGACATGGCTCAGCGTCTTGCCCAGCGCATCGTCACTGGAAACGCCGGTCAACTTTTCGGCCACCGGGTTCATGAAAGTGACGCGGTTCGCGGCATCGGTGCAGATGACGGCATCCCCGATCGATTGCAGCGTCACCCTCAGCCGCTCCTTCTCGTCGGCCAGCATCGCCGCCGAGACGATGAGCCGTTCTTCGGCCTGCTTTCGCCGGGTGATGTCCATCAAGCTGCCGATCGCTCTGACCAGGTGTCCGTCCGCATCGCGCTCGATGGCCTTGCCGCGGTCGAGGATCCAGATCCAGCGGCCGTCCTTGTGGCGCATGCGGAACTCGGCTTCGAAAAATTCCGTCTCGCCGGCGAGATGGGCGCGATCGGCCTCCGCGACCGTGGCGCGATCGTCTGGATGGATCATCGTCAGCCAGCGATCGGGGTCACCATCGAGCTCGCCATCCCCGTAGCCCAGCATCTTGACCCAGGTGGAGGAATAGGTGGTGCCCCCCTTGCGCATGTCGAAATCCCAGACACCTTGACCGGCGCCGGCCAGCGCGAAGTTCCAGCGCGTTTCGGCCTCTGTGATGCGCGCCTCGGCCTGTTTGCGCGCGTCGATGTCCTCGATCTGCGAGACGAGATAGAGTGGCCGGCCGCTTTTCTCGTCGCGAATAACCGAGCCGGCAAGATGAGCCCAGACGGGTGTGCCGTCCTTCTTGAGATAACGCTTCTCGAAGTGGAAGGCATCGACGGTGCCCGCCTTCAGGCCGGCCATCGTTTCGCTGCCGATCTGCACATCGTCGGGATGCGTGAGCTGGAAGAAGGTCAGTGCCTCGATCTCGTCGCGGCTGTAGCCAAGCATGGCGGCAAAGGCCGGATTGGTCTGGAGAATACGCCCGTCGAGACCGACGATAGCGATGCCGATCGCCGAGTCCTCCATGGCCCGGCGGAACCGCTGCTCGCTGTCCGTGATCTGCCGTCGATCCTCCGAGATTCGACCGATGAACAGATAGGCCGCGAAAAGCGCGCAGACCGTCACAGCGACCGATATTTGGAGGCAAAGTCTGAGGGCTTGCGCGCCAAGGTCCAGCCCTGACAGCACAAGCGAGGCGGCCACTACGGCCAGACCGGCCACAAGCAGCGCCAGAGCTGCATGCTTGTGCCGTCCCGGCCCGATGATACCTCGCAATGTCACGATTCGTGCCACCCCCGTGGGCAATCGCTTTTTCCCGTTAAAACCCTGAAGGATCGATTTTAAGGAAAGGTTGCGCCCAGGGCATAGGCGACATGGAAAACCGGCAAACAATTGCCGGCATGATTAAGGATCGGTATTCACGGGGTGTAGGCGTGGGTATCCTGCTACCAGCGCACGAAAAACCGCCCGCCGAGCGCGCCAAGCAGAGCGAGAGCCGCGATGGCGATCGTGTACCAGGTGGCAACGAAAAGCGGCGAATCGTCGAAGCAGTGCGCCGCATAGAAAGTCGCCGCCAGCCCGCCGGCAAGCAGCCCCGCGACCGCGCCGGCAAGCACCGGCCGTGTCGGCGCGCCATAGCGCAGCATCCACAGGAAGATGGCCAGCGGGCCGATGCCGATCAGCGGGATGAAGCCCATGCAGATCATCATGTTCGAGCCGATCATGCGCGTGCTCCACAGGGCCTGCGGCACCACGAAGAGCTCCAGCACCACGGCCACCGCGACCAGCAGCGGCGCCGCGATCATCGCCGCCATAGCCCGGCCTGTCGCCGCGCCCGGCGTCGACAGGGCACGGATCAGGGCAAAGGCGCTGATGGCGAGCACGATGGTGAAAACGAATTTGGACAGGAAACGCACCGTGTGCGCGGCCACCATGAAATCGGGGCGCGGCCCGATCGTCATCATGAAGACAGCGGCCGCGACCAAGGCGGCCGCGCCAGCCGCCAGCCACCAGGCCGAGCGCAATGGCATCGCCTTGCTGCGGGCATCGGCGTCGAGCGCCTTGATGAGATCGTCGGTCTTCATGTCATTCCCGCCCGAACCGCCCCTGCCCGAATCGCCTGGCTATGGCGGTAAGTCCCCGGTGCAGCGACACCCGCACCGCCGTCTCGCTGATGCCGAACTTAGCCGCCGTCTCGCCGATCGAGCGGCCCTCCACGGATACTGCTGAAACCACCGAACGCTGTGCCGGCGGCAGCCCGTCGAGCGCCCGGTTGATGTCCCGCTCGCTGACGGTTTCCGTTTCGGGCTCGGCGAACGTCTCGGCGATGTCGTCGACATCGATCTCGATGCGCCGTCCGCGCCGCCGGAACGCATCGATCAGCTTGAAACGGGCAATCGCATAGACCCAGGGCAGCACCGGCGCGTCCTGGCGCCAGGTGTGCCGTTTCACATGAATGGCCAGCAAGGTTTCCTGCACGACATCCTCGGGATCGACCCCGCCCTGCACGATCTTGCGCCTGACGAAACCGCGCACCAGCGCGGCAATCCGGTGCAGAAAGTCGGCATAGGCCTTTTCATCCCCCGCGATCGCGGCCCGCATCAGCCGGGAAAGCTCGGCCTCGTCCTTGCCGCTCACAAGAGTTCACTCCCCGATCTTCGCGCCTCGGCACTGATTTGTTACGTGGCCGGCGAAATAATGTCCAAGCCAAACTACGGGCAAATCACGAAAGTTTGCGGGATGGCTCGCTAAATTCCCGGACGGGTTCTCTGGTTCCCAGCTCATGCGTGAGGAGCGGCGCGGGACCAACCTTTGATTGACGTAAGGTAAACCCTTCTGTAGCGTCAAGGGATCGGAGGGCGGCCGAAATGGATTTCATTGAACGCATTTTTGGATTTTCTCCCGACAATGGCTCGGGAACTTTCGAGAGCAGCCTTGTCATTGCGGCCATAGTCCTTGTCGCCGCCGTCTACTTCTACAGAAGACAGGGATCACTGAAGAAATAGCCTCTAGACAACCGGCGGAGACAGGTCCGCCAGGAAAACATTACCGTTGCGTCCTCTCAGCGTGGGAAACACGACATGGCAGGATCTCTGGTCAACCACATCAGAACCGCGGCCTTGCTGTTGTTCGCCGCCGAATTCTGGAAGCGTCTGGCCGCCGGGCTGAAGGTGCTGTTTGCCACGATATGCAGGCTGCTGTGCCGGCTGGCCAAGGGCCAGCGGCTGCCCAGCCCGGCGCAGAACGATTGCTGCATCCAGCTACCGCCCGACATCTACAAGCGCGCCGATCCTCTTCTCTATGCCCAGTACTATCTGATGGCGCAGGGGCTCGCGGTCACCTGGGACAATCCCGACATCGACATTTTCGACGGCACCCTGCCGGTCAGCGGCGCGCTTCAGCCAGCACATGCATATCGCGTTCGCGTGCGCGTCTGGAACGGGTCCTATGACGCCCCAGCGGTGGGCGTCGGGGTGGCACTATCCTACCTGTCATTCGGCGCCCAGACCATTTCCCGTCCGATCGCCAACGTCGCCATCAATCTCGGAGCCAAGGGCACGATCGATTGCCCTGCCTATGCCGAGTTCAGTTGGACCACGCCCGCCACCGGCGGCCACTACTGCCTTCAAGCACAGCTTTCCTGGGGCGATGACGCCAACCCCAGCAACAACCTTGGCCAGAAGAACGTCAACATTGCCGAGATGCGCTCACCGGCGAAGTTCGTCTTCAGCGTGCGCAACGAGGCCTCGGTCGTCCGGCGTTTCCAGATCGAGGCGGACTGCTACGCTCTGCCGAAGCTGCGGCCATGTATCCCGCCACGCGGCCAGGGTCGAGACGAGCGCACGGACACCCCACAGCCGCGGCTCGCCGAAAGCAAGGCGCGCTGGGCCGAGGCCCTCGAGGAACAGGCGTATGGCCGGTTTCCCGTGCCGGACGACTGGTCGGTCAGGATCGTCCCAAGAACGCTTTTGCTGCAGCCCCGCCAGCTGACCGAGATCGCTGTCGAAATCGAACCGAAGGACACCGCGTTCCGCGGCTCAAAGACCTTCAACGTCCACGTCTTCACGATCGGCGAGAGTGGATCGCGCACCATGACCGGCGGCGTGACGCTCACCGCCACGAAAGGCTGAGGCGCTCCGATGGCTTACAAGCACTATACGAGCTGCTTTCTCTATCCGGTCGGTGGCAAGCCCTACAACGAGGACGATCGGCTGGCTTTCCTCGCCGGCCAGGCGCTGCAGATCATCGTGATCACCGGGTTGGCGGCCGCCTTCGGCCTGCTGCTGGGGCCGGTCGGTGCGGCACTTGCCGCGGCAATCGCATTTCTGGCGTCCGCCACCGCGACGATCGACAAGGCCGCCGGGGAATGGCTCAACCACCGCCTGGTCTGCCTCGACAAGGACAATCCGAAATGCGCCATCGGCATCGTCTCCTACAATCCGTTCCGCAGCGATCTCGGCGCCTTCGACAACGACCAGTATTTCGACGTCATACTGATGCCGCATCCGACGACGGAAATTCTCAACGCCGAGACCAACGAGGCGGCCTTGGCGGCGGCCAATCGCTACAATGCCGACGGCACCGTCGCGGCGGAATTCGCCGCCAGCGTCGCGGCCCATCCGGCCAACGATATTCTCAATGACGGCTTTCAGGGTCATGAGCTGCTGCTGCCACGCGACGACCTGAAGACGGATCTGGGCTACGCACCGGCCGACGATCATGCCCGCTGGGGCCTGCACTGCGAGGCCGAGGGCGACTTCTGGATCAAGATGCGCCAATGGGCGCCGGCCATCGTCATCCTGCTGACGGCGGCCCTGGTCGTCACGGTGGCCGCGGCGGCCGCCGGCGCCAGTGCCGGAGCGGCTGTCGGCTGCGCCATAGGATCGTTCTTCCTGGGTGCGCTGGGCTGCGCCATCGGCTCGTTCCTGGGAGGATTGCTCGGAGCGGCCATTGGCGGCGCCATCGGCGGAGCGGCATCCTATTTCGGCGGGGTCAAGCCGGTCCTGCAGGGATTGTTCAACTGGAACCCCGGCAATGTCGAGGACGCCAATGTTGGCGACAAGGCGCTCGGCCCCATCAGGATGGGCGATCATGTCGCCGTCCTCGGCGAACATGTCTATGACGGCTACCACAAGGGCTGGCACGAGTTTCATCCGCTGATGGCGGTGGTCAAATTCGATGCGGCCGCCAGTGTCGACGCGAAACACTATCTGCAGTGGGATCCGGACTTTGCCGACACGGGGACGGTTCCGCCCAAACCGCCGGGCGAGACCACCGACCTGACCGCGCAGGATATCCGTGACGGGCTTGGCAGCGCGGCGTTCCGGACGCGCTGCGACAATCTGCGCAGGACCTGGTGCGCCATGCTGAACGAAGCGTTCGATCCCGAGACCAAACGAACACAGCAGGGGCTGGACCAGCGGTGGACCATTCATCCGATGGTCGATGGCTGCATCCCGCAGGAGCAGCCACCAGCCCCGCATATCGGGTGATGCCATCGGCGTCCGACACGCGAAACCGTGATGATGCCCGTCGTCTTTCAATCTTGACTAGTGCATTCATGAATTGGTACTCGGACGCACCCCAGTGCGGGACAACCCGAGGAGTACCCTTATGAAATCCCCCCTTCTTGCCCTTGCCAGCGTAGCCGCGCTTGCAATCAGCCTCGCCGCTGGTCCGGCGACGGCCGAAGATGCCGGCATCGTCGTCTATAACGCCCAGCATGAAAGCCTGGCGAAGGAATGGGCGGAAGGGTTCACCAAGGAAACGGGGATAAAGGTCACATTGCGCAACGGCGGTGACAGCGACTTCTCCAACCAGATCGTCGCCGAAGGTGCTGCCTCGCCCGCCGACGTGTTCCTGACGGAAAATTCGCCGGCCATGGTGCTGGTCGAGAATGCCGGCCTGTTCGCGCCGGTCGACGCCGATACGCTGGCTCAAGTCCCGCAAGACTATCAGGCCACCAGCGGCAAATGGGTGGGCGTGGCCGCGCGCAGCACCGTGTTTGCTTATAACACCACCAAGCTCAAGACAGACCAGCTGCCCAAGTCGATGCTCGATCTCGCCGACCCGAGCTGGAAGGGCCGCTGGGCGGCTTCGCCTTCCGGCGCCGATTTCCAGGCCATCGTGAGCGCTTTGCTGCAGCTCAAGGGCGAGCCCGCCACGGCCGACTGGCTGAAGGCGATGAAGGAGAACTTCACCGCCTACAAGGGCAACAGCACCGTGATGAAGGCGGTCAATGCCGGTGAGATCGAAGGCGGCGTGATCTACCACTACTACTACTTTGGCGATCAGGCCAAAACCGGCGAAAACTCCAAGAACGTCGCGCTGCACTACTTCAAGAACCAGGATCCGGGCGCTTTCGTATCGGTTTCCGGCGGCGGCGTGCTGGCCTCAAGCAAGCATCCCAAGGAAGCCCAGGCCTTCCTGAAATGGGTGACCGGCAAGGGCGGCCAGGACGTTCTGAAGAACGGAACCTCCTTCGAATACGCGGTCGGCAAGGGCGCGCAGTCCAATCCGAAGCTGGTGCCACTGGCCGACCTGCAGGCGCCGAAGGTCGATGCCACGACGCTGAACTCCAAGAAGGTCACCGACCTGATGACGGCAGCCGGCTTGCTTTAGTTGCCGTTCTTCCTAATAAGGACGTCAGATCGTGCTCCCGCGGGAATTCACCTTTCGCGGGAGCGTTTTGTTTCGAGATGCATTCGTCCATGACGACACGCTTCGTTCCTGACCGCGACCGTGGTCCCATGATTGCCTCTGCCGCGTCGCAACGGTATGGCGCCTGAACTGATGCAGTCCGCGGTCGATCTCGCGCGTCCCGGCCTGCCGTCCAAAATGCGTCGACGGGCGCAGCGGCGGGCGGCGCCTTGGCTTGTCGCCGCCGCCATATTTGTCTCCTTGCTGGCGCTGCTGCCGCTCGCTTTCATCATCTGGGTCGCGGTGCAGACCGGCTGGGAGACGGTCTCGGCACTGGTCTTTCGGCCGCGTGTCGGCGAACTGCTGGTCAACACCGGCCTGCTCGTCCTGCTGGCGGTGCCGATCGCCATCACCTTGTCGGTTACGCTTGCCTGGCTGACGGAACGCAGCGACCTGCCCGGTGCCCGGCTCTGGTCCTGGCTCTGCGTGGCGCCGCTCGCCATCCCCGCTTTCGTGCACTCCTATGCCTGGATCACCCTGGTGCCCGGGCTGCACGGCCTGTGGGCTGGCGTGCTGGTGTCCGTCATCGCCTATTTCCCTTTCCTCTATCTGCCGGTGTCGGCGGCCCTGCGCCGTCTCGATCCCGCTCTCGAGGACGCGGCCGCGGCACTTGGCCATGGACCCTGGCGCGTGTTCTGGCGCGTCGTGCTGCCGCAGCTCAGGCTCGCAATATGCGGCGGCTCGCTGTTGGTCGGCCTGCATCTGCTGGCCGAATATGGCCTCTATGTCTTCATTCGCTTCGACACCTTCACGACCGCGATCGTCGATCAGTTCCAGTCGACCTTCAACGGCCCGGCCGCCAACATGCTGGCCGGCGTGCTGGTGACCTGCTGCTTCGTGCTGCTCGGCCTCGAAGTGCTGGTCCGCGGCGAGGAGCGTTATGCCCGTGTCGGCTCCGGTGCCGCGCGATACCAGCAACGAATGAACCTCGGCCGCGCCACCCTGCCCAGCTTGCTGCTGCTCGCCGTCACCACACTGCTGGCGCTTGGCGTTCCGTTCGTGACCATCGGGCGCTGGCTCGCCGCCGGCGGCGCCGATGTCTGGCGCTTCGACGAGATCGGCCTGGCACTCGGCCAGACGCTGTTCCTGTCCCTCGCTGGCGCCCTGCTTGCCACTGTCGCGGCCATGCCGATGGCCTGGATCTCTATCCGCGCGCCGGGTCCGTTGCAGCGCTTGCTCGAGGGATGCAATTACATCGTCGGCTCGCTGCCCGGGGTCGTGATCGCGCTGGCACTGGTCACCATCACGGTGCGCATCGCACTGCCGCTCTACCAGACCTTGTTCACTATCCTGGTCGCCTATGCACTGATGTTCCTGCCGCGCGCGCTGGTCAGCCTGCGTGCATCGATCGCGCAAGCGCCGGTCGAGCTCGAACGCGCCGCGTCCAGCCTCGGCCGGCGGCCGCTCCATGCGCTGTGGTCGACGACGATCCGCCTGTCGGCGCCCGGTGCGGCGGCCGGCATGGCCCTGGTGGCGCTCGGCATCATGAACGAACTGACCGCGACCCAGATGCTGGCGCCGAACGGCACCCGCACACTGGCCATGGCGTTCTGGTCCTACAGCAGCGAGATCGATTACGCCTCGGCGGCTCCTTACGCCTTCATCATGGTGGCGATGTCGCTGCCCCTGACCTGGCTGCTCTACGTCCAGTCGAAGCGGATGGCAGGACGATGAGCTTTCTCGAACTCGGTAATCTGCACAAGCACTACGGCCCGGTAGCCGCACTGGCCGGCGTCAACCTGAACGTCGCCAGCGGCAGCCGCACGGCGATCGTGGGACCTTCCGGCTGCGGCAAGACGACCTTGCTGCGGCTGATCGCCGGCTTCGAGGCGCCTGACCAAGGCCGCATCGTACTCGACGGGCAGGTGCTGGCCAATGGCGGCGCCGCTGTCCCGGCGCATCGCCGCGGTATCGGCGTGGTGGCGCAGGACGGCGCTCTGTTCCCGCATCTGACCATCTCGGACAATATCGGCTTCGGCATGGCACGGGACGACGACAAGCGCGCCGAGCGCATCGTCGAACTTGCCTACATCGTGGGACTCGACAAGGCGATCCTTAAACGCCGCCCGCACGAGCTCTCCGGCGGCCAGCAGCAGCGCGTGGCGCTAGCCCGGGCCATGGCGATGAAGCCGCGGCTGATGCTGCTCGACGAGCCGTTCTCGGCACTCGACACCGGCCTGCGCGCCTCGATGCGCAAGGCGGTGGCCGAACTTCTGGAGGCGGCCGGCATCACCACCATCCTGGTGACGCACGATCAGGCCGAGGCACTCTCCTTCGCCAGCCAGGTGGCGGTAATGCGCGATGGGAAATTTTCCCAGGTCGGCACGCCGCGCGAGCTCTATCTCAAGCCAAAGGACAGGATGATCGCCGAGTTCCTCGGCGACGCCATCATCCTGCCGGCGAGCATTTCGGGCGGCTTCGCCAGTTCGCCGCTGGGCCGCATCGCCGTCGACGCGCCGGACAGCCGTGATGTCGCCCGCATCATGCTGCGGCCGGAGCAGATCGGCCTGAAACGCACCTCGCGCGAGGGCATGTCGGGCACATCGGACATGCCGTTCGGCGAGGTAACGGAATCGGAATTCGCCGGCTCGACATGCACGATCGCGGTACGGCTCCTGAACAATTCCGATCCGCCCGACGCCGCGGCCATCGGCGGCACGCCGCTGATCCTGCGCAAATCCGGCATGGACGCGCCGGCGGTCGGCGAGATCGTGCGGCTGACCGTATCGGGCAAGGCGCACGTCTTTGCCTGAGCCCGACGATTTTAAGCCCTTGAACCAAAGCGAAGTGGCAAGCTCACGCCGTGATGCGTTCGCCGGTTTCGGCTGAATAGATCGGCCATTGCTCGATAAAATCGCAACCGTGCACCACCACGCACGCGTTGGCGCTGTCGATGAGGATGACGGCGTAGGACGGCGGCGCTTGTTCGACGATCTCGCTCGATCGCTCGAGAGCAAGCTCGAAGCGGGCATGCAGGCCGCGCTGCGCCGAGAACGGGATGCCGGCAACGGTGCCGGCAATGTCGCGATGGACATGGCCGAAGAAGATATGCCGGACGTTGCCATGGCCCCGCAACAGGCCGAGCAACCGCTCGGGCTGTTGAAGCGCCAGCGGATCGAGTTGAGGCAGGCCGAGCGCGACCGGCGGATGATGCAGGAACACGTAAGCGGGCCGGCCGCCCGACTGTTCCAGCCGGGCTTCGAGCCAGGCAAGCCGCCTCTCGCACAGTTCGCCCTCGATGCGCCCTTCCGCCAGGCAGTCGAGAAACAACAGCACTTCGTTGCCGGTATCGTGGACCGACTGCACGAAGCCGTTTTCGTCGACCGGAACGTCGGGAAACGCGGCGATGAGATTTGCCCGCCGGTCATGGTTGCCCGGCAGCAGCCTGTACGGCACCGACAGCGTGGTCAGGGCAGCGCGCAGATCGGCATAGCTCCGCGGCGCACCGGTCTCCGTCAGGTCGCCGGTGAAGACGCAAAGCGCGGCGTCGGCGTGATGCGCATTGATGTGCGCGATGCACTGATCCAGCCGCTGGTGCAGGTCGGCTCCATAGCGGCGCTCACCTTGCCGACCGAGATGCACGTCGGTGACCTGGATGATTTTCATGTACGTCTCTTTGGCGGCGCGCGTGCTGGAAATCAAAGCGCTGGCTCTGGCACCGAAGCCTTGAAGACATCGAGACGGGTCCCTGTCTCCGACGAGAAGAAGTGCATGTCGTCAGGCGAGATCTTCAGCCCGACGGTGCTGCCGGGCTCGGGGTGAACGGGCTCCGAGGTCATCACCGAAAACGGCGCGCCGTCGAGGTCGACATAGATCACCCGCCCCGCGCCCAATTCCTCGACCAGGTCGACAGTCGCATCGAGCGCGCCCGGCGTTTCCGGCGCCACCAGCCGCACCGCCTCCGGCCGGATGCCCATCGCCACTTTCGTGCCGACCGGCAGGCCGGCGCGAGCCATCGCCAGGCGCCGGCTGCCGCCGAGCAGCGACAATCCGTCGAGTTCGGCGGTGCCTTCGAGGATGTTCATGGCCGGCGCGCCGACGAAGGTGGCGACGAAGCGGCTGGCCGGGCGGGTGTAGATTTCACCTGGCGTGCCGACCTGTTCGACCCGTCCCCCATTCATCACCACCAGTCGGTCGGCCAATGTCATGGCCTCGACCTGGTCGTGGGTGACGAAGACGGAGGTGGCATTCAGCCGGCGATGCAGCTTGCGGATCTCCGAGCGCATCTGCACGCGCAGCTTGGCGTCGAGATTGGACAGAGGCTCGTCGAACAGGAACACCTTCGGCTCGCGGATCATGGCGCGGCCCATGGCGACGCGCTGCCTCTGGCCACCCGAAAGCGCCATCGGCTTGCGGTCGAGCAGTTGCTCGAGTTCCAGCGTGCGGGCCACCGCCTGGATGCGCTGGTTGCGCTCGGCCGAGGGAACACCGGCGACTTTCAGCGAATAGCCGATGTTCTGGGCCACGCTCATATGCGGATAAAGCGCGTAATTCTGGAACACCATGGCGCAGCCGCGCTCGCGTGGCTCGAGTTTGTTGACCACCGTGCCGTCTATGGCGATCGTGCCGTCGGAAATTTCTTCCAGCCCCGCGATCATCCTGAGCAGCGTGGACTTGCCGCAGCCGGACGGCCCGAGGATGACGACGAATTCGCCCGAGGCAAAGTCGAGATCCACGCCGTGCACGACCTGCGTCTTGGCATAGTTCTTCTTGACGCCGCGTATTGCGATGGAGGCCATTTTTTGTCTCCTTGTTACTTCTCGGTGGCGATCAGGCCGCGCACGAACCAGCGCTGCATCAGCACCACGACGATCATCGGCGGCAGCATAATGATGAGAGTGCCGGCCATGGCGATATGCCACTCCGGAGTGCCGCCGACATTGGGGATGAGCTGCTTGAGCTCGGTCACCGCCATCGCATGCGACTGGTCGGTGGTGATGAGCAGCGGCCATAGATACTGGTTCCATGCCCACAGGAACATGATGGTTCCGAGCGCCGCCATGTTGTTGCGCGACAGCGGCAACAGGATATCGATGAAGAAGCGCAGTGGCCCGGCGCCATCCATGCGTGCGGCTTCCGTCAATTCGTCCGGCACGGTCAGGAAGAATTGGCGATAAAGGAACGTCCCGGTCGCCGTGGCGACCAGCGGCAGAATCAGGCCGGGATAGGAGTTGAGCAGCCCAACGCTGAGCTGGACCTGCACGCCCGAAACCGTTTCGATCAGCCAGCTCAGGCCGGTCGCGTCCAGGATAGCCTGATACGGCTCGAGCACGTTGGCGACCACCGCGTAGGTCGGCACGATGCGCACTTCAAGCGGCAGCATCAGAGTGATGAAGATCAGCCAGAAGATCAGCGTGCGGCCGGGAAATCGGAAGTAGACGATCGCGAAGGCGGTCAGCGCCGAGACGATCACTTTGCCTGCGGCAACGCCGGTCGCAACGATGAAGCTGTTCAGCAGCTTGGGACCAAGGTCGGCCGTCACCCAGGCGGTCTTGATGTTGATCCAGAAATCGCTGCCCGGCAGCAGCGACATCGGCACGTCGTTGACATCCCTGAGATTATGCGAGGCCGCGATCGCCACGATGGCGAACGGCGCCACGCAGAAAACGAAGCCGACGAACAAGATCAGGTGCGTGAAAAAATTGAGGAACGGGGTGCGCTCGACCATATCAGTCTCACCTGTAATGGACGCGCCGCTCGATGAAGCGGAACTGGAAAATGGTCAGCACGATGATGAGCAGCATCAGGATGATGCTCTGCGCGGCGGCACCGGAGTAATCGAGGCCTTTGAAGCCGTCGGAGTAGATCTTGTAGACCATCAGATTGGTGGCATTCGCCGGCCCACCGGACGTCATGATGTCGACGATGCCGAAGGAATCCTGGAAGCTTTCCGTGATGTTGATGACAAGCAGGAAGAAGATGGTCGGGGTGATCAGCGGAAACTGGATGTCCCAGAAGCGCCTCATGACACCAGAGCCGTCCATCGCGGCGGCTTCGATCAGGGAACGCGGGATCGCCTGGAACGCGGCGAGGAAGAAGATGAAGTTGTAGCCGACATACTTCCAGGAAAAGGCGATGATGATCGAAGCCATGGCGTCGGCGCCGTCCAGGCCGGGATCCCAGAAGCCGGGCCAGACCTGGTTGACGACGGCCATGAAGCCGGCTTCCGGCGCCAGGATGAAGCGGAATGCCAGCGCCAGGGCGGGCGCGGCGATGCCATAGGGCCAGATCAGCACCACGCGATACAGCCATGAGCCGGCTAGCTGGCGGTCGGTGAGCGCGGCGAGCACGAGCGCGACGAACATCGCAAGCCCGGTGCTGATGCCGGCAAAGACAAGGCTGGCGGTGATCGAGTTCCAGTAATCGGCGTTGGCCAGGATCGAGCGGAAATTGTCGAGACCGACCCAGATGTTGCCGCCGCCCCAGGGCTGCTGCAGCGTCAGCGACCAGTATACGGCCTGGCCGGCAGGCCAGTAGAAGAAGGTGAAGATCAGCAGGAGCTGCGGCACCGCGAAAAGAATGCCGATTGTCCAACTGCCGAAAGTGACGCGTTTTTCCATCGGTCCGCCGTTGCCGCAGGGTGGTCAGCTTAAAGCAAGCGAGAGATTAATAACGAAATGCCCGCCCGTCGACCCAGGCATGATCCCGAAAACTGGAAACCGGTCTTCGGGATCATGCTCAAATGGGTCGGCGGGCGGTCTGGGAAATCCCTGGATCAGGGCAGGGTCTTGCCTGGATATGTCTGCTGGAAGCGGTCGAGGATGGCGTCGCCGTTCTTGACCAGCGTGTCGAGACCTTCCTGCACGGTGACCTTGTTGGCGAAGATCGCTTGCATCTGGGTGCCGAACTCGGCGCGGATCTGGGTGAAATTGCCCAGGCGGATGCCGCGGGTGATTTCGGTCGGCTCGGAGGCGGTCAGGCTGGCGATCGCGACTTCGCGGCCCTTGTAAGGCGCCTTGTCGTAAAAGCCCTGGCCCTTCATGTAGTCGAAGCCCGACTTGGTCACCGGGATGTAACCGGTGTTGGTCGACCAGAACAGGGCGGTCTTCGGATCGTGGATGAAGTTGAGGAACGCGGCCGCGCCCTTGTATTCAGCATCCGACTTGCCGGAGAGAACCCACAGCGATGCGCCGCCGACGAGCGAGTTCTTGCGCTCCGTGCCGGCATAGACGGGCAGTTCGGCGACGTCCCAGTTCATGCCTTCCTTCTGCGTACGGCCAACCGTGCCGTGATCGCCGACCGAGGTCAGGATGACCTGGCAGGTGCCGGTGGCAAAGGCCTGGACCATATCCTGGCCGAGATCCTTCGACTTGATCTTGATCAGGCCGGCATCATACCACTTCTTGAGGTCGGTGACGTACTGCACGAACTTGGTCTTGTTGACTTCGAGGCGGGCGTCGAGGCCGTCATAGCCATTGTTCTTGGTAGCGATCGGCTGGTTGTGAATGGCGGAGAACTGCTCCATCAGCTGCCAGCTTTCATTGGCCGAGATGTTGATCGCCATCGGGCATTCATAGCCGGCGTCCTTCATTGCCTTGAGGTCGGCGCCGACGTCTTCCCAGGTCTTCGGCGCCTCGGTCTTGCCGATCTTGGCGAAGGCGTCCTTGTTCCAGTACATCAACGCCGTAGACGAGTTGAACGGGAAGGACAGCATCTCGCCTTTCGAGGTGGCGTAATAGCGGGCGATGCCTGGGAAATAATCGGCGTAGTCGATCTTGTAGCCGTTTTCTTCCATGAGCTTGTCGGCGGGCTTGTAGGCACCCGACAGCATCATGGTGGCGGTGCCGACGTCATAGACCTGAACGACGGTGGGCTGCTTGCCGGCGCGGAAGGCGGCAATGGTGTTCTGCAAGGTGGCGTCGTAATTGCCCTGGCTGGTGCAGACGACTTCATAGTCCTTCTGCGAGGCGTTGAAGTTCTTGCACAGCGTGTCCACGACCCGGGCGAGATCGCCCGAAAGACCGAACCAGAAATCGAATTTTACCGGTTCCGCGAAGGCAGGCATCGCCAGCGCGGAGCTGAGCACGCCAGCGGCAAGGGCAGCAAAGCCCCGCTTGATGATCGTCATGATTTCTTCCCTCTTGAATGACTGTTGACAAGGGTCTTGCGCAAGTCCTTGCCCGCTCTCTTAGAGAAGGTATGTGACAGTTCTGTTGTGGCCTCCCGGGCCTGTGCACAGCTGGTCTTTCCTCCCCTCCGGCGGATACAGCGGCATGAAAACGTCACACCGGCGCCTTAGGTAGCTAGGGCGACTGCCAAGGACGTAAAGGCCGTCATTGTTACCCGGCTAAAGGGGATGATAAAATGCTGGTGAAGCAGCTGACGCACGTGCCCATTACCGACAGGCAGGCGATGCGCGAAGGCCCGCGCGACAGCGCCACCCATTTGCGGCATGCAGCCGCCATTCCGGCTCTTGGCCAGATCGAAATCGGCGGCAAGGCGTCGCGCGCGAACGTCGGCGAGGCCTTGAAGGTGGTGGCCTGGAACGTCGAGCGGCTCCGTCATGTCGATGCCATTGCACGAACGCTTGCCGGGCAGGCCCCCGAAATCGTGCTGTTGTCCGAGGTGGACAAGGGCATGGCACGCTCCGGCAACGGCCATCCGCTCAGCGTGCTTGCCGACCGGCTCGGCCATGCCTTCGCCTATGGTGTCGAGTTCGTCGAACTCGCTGGCGGCAACGAGGCCGAGCGCATGGCAACCGGTGAAGCCGCCAACGCGGAAGGCTTTCACGGCAATGCCGTGACCAGTGGCATGCCGTTGCTGCGACCCTTCCTGGTGCGCCTGGACGCCGCCGGCGGCTGGTTTCGGCCGGAGCGCGGCCAACCGCGCATCGGCGGACGCATGGCGATCGGCGGCCAGGTGCGCATCGGCGACCGCAGGATGACGGTCGTCTCGGTGCACCTTGAAAACCGAACCGATCCGGCTGGCAGGGCAGCTCAGACACGCAAACTCCTCGACGCGATCGACAACTATGATGCGCAAGCGCCGGTACTGCTCGGCGGCGATTTCAACACGCTGACGGCAAGCCACGAGGAGCGCCATGACGACCCACGGGCGTGGATGGCTCGGGTCATGGCCGAACCGGACCGGCTGATCCATGCCGAGCGTCACGAGCCGCTGTTCGCGGCCCTTGCCGAGCGCGGCTATGATTGGCAGGCCGCCAACAATTTGGACCTGCCCACCCAGCGTCGGCCCGCCGGCACCCCGGTTGGCCGAATCGACTGGTTCTTCACGCGGGGCCTCGCGGCCAGCGCGCCGGCGGTTCTTCCGGCGGTGTTGCCGGATGGCAGCCCAAGCTCGGATCATGACGCCCTGACAGTGACCGTCCGCCTGAAATAACCGTCGTCTTCAATCGATGCGGCTGACCTAGCTTGTGCTCTTGCGGTCAGCTTGCGCCGCAAAAGCACGCTATGGTTGCAGGCGGCTTTATCGATCCTTCAACAGCCAAGCATTAATCAGTCATATTTCTTTCTTTATTTCCTGCGGGCCAGGGGGAATAAGATGCTGACGGTCTATAACTGCATCGTGAACCAGCACGATCTGAGGCTGGTTGCACTGGCAGCGCTGATTTGTGGAATTTCCTGTTTTTCAGCCGTCAATCTTCTTCATCACATAGGTCGCTCGACGGATCGAAATCGGCTTGCCTGGCTGACGATCGCCTCCACCTCGACCGGTTTCGGCATCTGGGCAACGCACTTCATCGCCATGCTTGCCTTCACGCCGGGAATCCCCAACGCCTATGATCCCGGACTTTCAGTACTCTCGCTCGCTGGCGCGGTGGCGGTTACGGCGGCCGGCATGTGGGTCGCCACCTTGCGCGACGAGCTTGATTACCATCTGGTCGGCGGCGCCGTTCTGGGCGGCGGTATTGCCGCCATGCACTACATCGGCATGGCGGCATTCGAGGTCGAGGGCCGGATCGAATGGAACCTGCTCCTCGTCGCCGTCTCCTTGCTGGCCGGCGTGACGCTCGCGGCGCTGGCTTTGCGCGTCGTCCTGCGCGGCTCGTCGCTGCCTGCGACGCTTGCCGGTGCGGTCTTGCTGACGCTGGCAATCTGCGGCCTGCACTTCATCGCCATGGCTGCCGTCTCGATCTTCCCGGATTCCTCGATCGCCATATCCCAACACACCGTCGCACCGACCTCGCAGGCCTTCGCCGCCGCTGCGGCCACTCTGGTGATCCTGGTGCTTTCGGCCACCGCGCTGTGGATCGACCTTCGCTTCCGCCGCCAAAAGCTTGAGGTCGACCGCATGCACGGCTTAGCCAACGCCGCGGTGGAAGGCCTGATCGTCTGCGATGGCAATCGCATCGTCAGTGTCAACGACAGCATGGCCAGGCTGACCGGCATGGTCGCCACGACACTGAACGGAAGGGAACTTGGCGACCTCTTCGATGAGCGCACCGCATCCGACCTGATCAACTTCCAGGGACAGCCGTGGGAGGCGGAACTAAGCAATCGCGACGGGATGAGAATTCCCGTCGAACTGATCGCCAGAAGCATCGACTATTGCGGCAAGCCTCACAATGTCGTCGCCGTCCGCGACATTCGCGAACGCAAGAAGGCGGAACAGGAAATCCTTCGCCTCGCTCATTTCGATCCGCTGACGGGGCTCGCCAACCGCCGTAGCTTTTCCAGCCGGCTTGATACCGAAATCGCCGCCACGAGCCGAGACGCAAAAGCCGGCAAGGGCGCGAGGGGCGGGCATCTTGCGCTTCTGCTGCTCGACCTCGACCGGTTCAAGGAGGTGAACGATCTTTATGGGCATGGCGCCGGCGACGCGATGCTTCAGAAGGTGGCGAACTGTGTCTCCGGCGTTCTTCGCCACGGACAGATGCTGGCGCGCCTGGGCGGCGACGAATTCGCCATCATCGCCCCCAACCTGCCCGACCCGCAGGCGGCGAGCCGGATCGCCGACGCGGTGCTCGCCGCGATGCGCGAGGAGAACCGGCTCTCGGCGGGTGGCGGGCTGGTATCGGGGAGCATCGGCATCGCGCTCTATCCGCTGGACGCGGAAGACCAGGCCAGCCTCATCAGCCATGCGGATACCGCGCTCTATCGCGCCAAGACCGAAGGCAGGGACACCTATCGCTATTTCGAGGCTTCGATGGGCGCCGAGGCTCGCGACAAGCGCGTCATGGAGCACGAACTGCGCCAGGCAGTAGCGCGCGACGAATTCTATCTCGTCTATCAGCCGCAGAAGGAGATCAGCAGCGGCAAAATGGTCGGCTTCGAAGCCTTGATCCGTTGGCGGCATCCCGAACGCGGCGATGTTCCCCCGTCCATATTCATTCCGCTGGCGGAGGACAGCGGCGCCATAGGCCAGATCGGAGATTGGGTGCTGACGGCAGCGTGCCGGGAGGCCGCCAGCTGGGAAAATCCACTGACGGTGGCCGTCAACGTCTCCGCGGTGCAGTTGCACAATCCGAACTTCAGCCGAAAGGTGCACGAGACCTTGCTCAAGTCCGGTCTCGCGGCAGCCAGGCTGGAACTCGAAATCACCGAGACGGCGCTGGTGAAGGACATGCCGCGCGCGTTGGCGAGTTTGCGACAGGTCAAGGCGCTTGGCGTGCGCGTGGCCATGGATGATTTCGGAACCGGCTATTCCTCCCTCTCCAACCTTCGCGCCTTCCCTTTCGACAAGATCAAGATCGACGGTTCCTTCATCAAGTCCGTCGACACCAACGGCCAGGTTGCGGCGATCGTGCGCGCCGTGCTCGGGCTGGGGCGCGGCCTGGGTCTGCCGGTGCTGGCGGAGGGCGTCGAGACGCTCGGCGAGTTGAAGTTCCTCGACGCCGAGGCCTGCGAGATCGGCCAGGGCTATTATCTCGGCAAGCCGGCGCCGATCGAGGCGTTCGGAGACCTGACCGGCCACGGCAAGCGTGTTCGGGCGCGAGGCGCCGACCGCCAGGATGGCAGCCTCGTATTGCTCAAGCCGAGCGTACGCTCGGCCTAGAGCTCTTTGTTTTTACGCAATTCCGGACGGAGAACCGTTACACACTATCCTGGAGGTGCTCTGGCTCACGACCCGAGCGCCGTCTCGACCAGCCGCTTTGCATCGGGGCCCGCCCATTCGGCTGGACCGTTCATGTGGGCGATCAGGCAGCCTTCGCCGTCGATCAGCATGGTGACGGGCAGGCCGAGCGCCAGACCGCGCGTCTTGAGGTCGTTGAACAGTGTCATCGTCGAATCGCGGTAGTAGCCGAGCGTGTGCACACCGGTATCGGCGAGAAACTTCTTCGGTTTCACGTCGTCGCCGGCATCGACGTTGACGGCGACGACCTGAAAGGCGTCGCTGCCTTTCTCCTTTTGCAGCGCATCGAGCGCCGGCATTTCGGCACGGCAGGGCGCGCACCATGTGGCCCAGAGATTGAGCAGCACGGTCTTGCCGGCATGATCGGCGATCGTCATCGGCTTGCCGTCCGGACCGTGGAAGGCGAGGCTCCTCATCGACTGCGGCGGATCGGCCGGCAAAAGTGCCGCGACCTCGCCGGTGGCCGCGGCCGCGACCTTCTTGGCGCGATCGCTCTTGGCGGCGCAGGCGACATCGTCCTTGCTGTCGCCGGCGGCTGTTTGGGGCGCGGCGTTGTTGCCAGACCGGCTCTCGCTGACATATACCGCGACCGCGCCGGCCAGCGCTCCCGCCACCAGGGCGGCGAGGATCAGGCGCCGGGCCGGGAAAAATCTGTTTCCGTCTGCCATATTCTCAAACTGCTCCGAAGCACGGGTTATAGCCATGAGCGACAAGAAGACCAGCAACCAGATGTGGGGCGGACGATTTGCCTCGGGTCCGGCCGCGATCATGGAAGCGATCAACGCGTCGATCTCGTTCGACCGCAAACTCTACGCGCAGGACATAAGAGGCTCGATCGCTCATAGCGAGATGCTGGCGCAAACGGGCATTATTTCGGCGGCCGATCAAGAAAAAATCGCTCACGGTCTGAGCACGATCCTGAAAGAGATCGAGGGCGGCAGCTTCGAGTTTTCGACGCGGCTGGAAGACATCCACATGAACATAGAGGCCCGCCTTGCCGATCTCATCGGTCCGGCGGCCGGCCGGCTGCACACGGCTCGCTCTCGCAACGACCAGGTGGCCGTCGATCTGAGGCTCTGGGTCAAGGACGAATGCTTTCGTGTCGCCGAGGCGTTGAAAGGCTTGATCATGGCCCTCCTGGCGCGAGCCGAGGAACATGCGGCGACCGTCATGCCGGGTTTCACCCACATGCAGGCGGCGCAGCCGGTCACTTTCGGCCATCATTGCATGGCCTATGTCGAGATGTTTTCGCGCGACCTGTCGCGCGTGCGCGACGCCATCGAACGGATGGACGAAAGCCCGCTGGGTGCGGCCGCCCTTGCCGGCACCAGCTTTCCGATCGACCGCCACCAGACCGCGAGCGCGCTCGGCTTCCGCGAGCCGATGCGCAATTCGCTGGACAGCGTCTCGGACCGCGATTTCGCGCTGGAATTCCTGGGACTGGCGGCGATATGCGCCACGCATCTGTCGCGGCTGGCGGAAGAAATCATCATCTGGTCGACGCCGCAATTCGGCTTCATCAGGCTGTCGGACAGCTTTTCGACCGGCTCCTCCATCATGCCGCAGAAGAAGAACCCCGATGCCGCCGAACTGGTGCGTGGCAAGACCGGGCGCGTCACCGGCCATCTGGTCGGCCTGCTGACAGTGATGAAGGGCATGCCTTTGACCTATGGCAAGGACATGCAGGAAGACAAGGAATCGGTGTTCGACGCGGCCGAGACGCTCGACCTGATGCTGGCCGCGATGACCGGCATGGTTGCGGACATGACGGTCAATGCCGCGGCGATGAAGAAGGCCGCCGGCTCCGGCCACGCCACCGCGACCGACCTTGCCGACTGGCTGGTGCGCACGCTCGGCCTGCCGTTCCGCGAGGCGCATCATGTAACGGGCCGGGCGGTGGCGCTGGCCGAAGAGAAGAAGCTGAGCCTGGAAAAGCTTGCGCTGGTGGATCTGCAATCGATCAACCCAGGCATCACTTCCGACATATTCTCGGTGCTGGCGGTGCAGAACTCGGTCAAGAGTC
This sequence comes from Mesorhizobium sp. BR1-1-4, assembly GCF_020165375.1. NCBI lineage: Bacteria > Pseudomonadati > Pseudomonadota > Alphaproteobacteria > Hyphomicrobiales > Phyllobacteriaceae > Mesorhizobium > Mesorhizobium sp. BR1-1-4. The sequence continues at coordinate 75,315 of NZ_JAIUIB010000014.1, forward strand.
GCACCAGCTTCGGCGGCACCGCACCGTCGGAAGTGAGAAAGCAGATCCGCTATTGGAAAAAGCGTCTCGCCAAGGCGTAATGCCGGATATCGCGATCAGCAATATCCGGGGTGCAATGCACCGAGAACTCGGCTAAAAGCAGCGGCGGACAGAGAGTTTCGGACGGATGGATCGATGACCGGAAGCAGGATTTTGGTGACGCTGACGCTGCTTGCGGCGCTTGCCTCCGTGACCGCCTGCGGCCGCAAGGCGGGCCTGGACACGCCCTATGAGGCGGCTGTCCAGGCACGCAAGGATGCCGAGAAGGCCCACCAGCCCGTGCCGCCGGAACCGGAAAAACCGGTCGTGGACAAGAAGTTCATTCTCGACCCGCTGATCTAGCGCCGGTGAAGGCGGGATTGGTCTTGTCCAAACCCGATCGCATCGTGCCTCAACTTCCGGAACCACACTCGTGAACCATTTCGACTACCGCGATGGCGTGCTGCATGCCGAGGACGTGGCGATCCCTGATATCGCCGCACAGGTCGGCACGCCGTTCTATTGCTATTCGACGGCGACCCTGACCAGGCACTACCGTGTCTTCGTCCAGGCCTTTGCCGGGCTCGACACACTGGTCTGCTACGCCATGAAGGCCAATTCCAACCAGGCGGTGCTGCGGACCTTGGCCAAGCTCGGCGCCGGCGCCGACGTCGTCTCGGAAGGCGAATTGCGCCGGGCTCTCGCCGCAGGAGTCCCGGCCGGCAAGATCCTGTTCTCGGGCGTCGGCAAGACCGCCCGCGAAATGGACTTTGCGCTCCAAGCCGGCATTCTCTGCTTCAACGTCGAATCCGAGCCGGAACTCGAGCTGTTGTCGGCACGTGCCGTGGCGCTCGGCAAGGTGGCGCCTATCTCGCTACGCATCAATCCCGATGTCGACGCCAAGACCCACAAGAAAATCTCAACCGGCAAGGCTGAAAACAAGTTCGGCATTCCCTGGCAGCGGGCGCGCCAGGTCTATGCCCGCGCGGCAACGCTTCCGGGCATTAAGGTCACCGGCATCGATACCCATATCGGCAGCCAGATCACCGAGTTGCAGCCCTTCGACGACGCCTTCGCCCTGCTGGTCGACCTGGTCGGAGCGCTGCGCGGCGACGGCCACGCCATCGAGCATGTCGATCTCGGCGGCGGTCTCGGCATTCCCTACCGCGTCGACAACAACCCGCCCCCCTTGCCCGACGCCTATGCCCAGATCGTCCGCAAGCATGTCACCAAATTGGGTCTCAAGGTGATGTTCGAGCCGGGCCGGCTGATCGTTGGCAATGCCGGCATCCTGGTCTCGGAAGTGATTTTCGTGAAGGAAGGCGACGCCAAGAATTTCCTCGTTGTCGACGCTGCCATGAATGACCTGATCCGGCCGACGCTCTATGATGCCTTCCACGAGATCAGGCCGGTCGTGCAGCCGCCGGCCGACGCGCCGCGCATGATGGTCGACGTGGTCGGCCAAGTCTGCGAGACCGGCGATTATCTCGGCCTCGACCGCGACCTGCCCCGGCTGATGGCGGGCGATCTCGTCGCCGTTTCCACCGCCGGCGCCTATGGCGCGGTCCAGGCCGGCACCTACAACACTCGCCTGCTGGTGCCGGAGGTGCTGGTCGACGGCGACCGTTTCCATGTCGTGCGTCCGCGCCCGACCTATGACGAGCTGATCGGGCTGGATTCGGTGCCGGACTGGCTTGCGTAAGCCGCCCTGCCGCGACGCTATAACCCGGTTCTGCGCTATAACCGGTTCTGGATGAGTGCCCTTGCGTCGGCGATCCTGTCCTCGTCGCGGCGGTAGAAGGTCCATTGCCTGATGCGCTTGGTTCTGAGCAGGCCGGCCTGGACGAGCACGCGCATATGCTCGGAAAGCGTCGCCTGAGTGATGCCGAGCTTCTCGGCGATCAGCAGCGCGCAGACGCCGTCCTCGACCAGATCGCCATCCGCCTGTGCCCGGAAATGCGCACGTGGATTCTTGAGCCAGTCGAGAATCTGCAGTCTGCGCTCGTTGGCGATCGCCTTGAAGACATCAACCTCTTGCATTTAGCCATTTTGCCAAGTTACTAATTGCTGTCAATCCCAAGGAGATTTTGATGTCGCAGGGCAACGTCGTCACACGCGGACGCATCGCCGCGATGGAACCGCGCATCCGCCCCTATATCAGGCACACACCGGTTCTGCGCGTCGACATGGCCGACTTCGATCGGGGGCCATTGGCGATCGACCTCAAGCTCGAATGCCTGCAGCATTCCGGCTCGTTCAAAGCCCGCGGCGCCTTCACCAACCTCCTGGAGCGGCCGGTTCCCGAGGCCGGCGTCGTCGCCGCATCGGGCGGCAATCATGGCGCTGCCGTCGCCTACGCCGCCATGCGGCTTGGCCACAGAGCAACCATCTTCGTTCCCGAAGTGAGCCCGCAGGCCAAGCTGGACCGCATCCGGGCCTATGGCGCCGACCTCGTTGTCGGCGGCGCCCGCTATGCCGAAGCGCTGGCCGCCAGCGAACGGTTCGCCGAGGAAACCGGCGCCTTGCAGATCCACGCCTTCAACCAGGAGGAGACGCTGGTCGGCCAAGGCACTCTCGGGCTCGAAATCGAAAGCGATCTGCCTGAGATCGACACGCTGCTGGTCGCCGTCGGTGGTGGCGGCCTGATCGGCGGCATCGCCGCCTGGTATGCCGGCCGCATCCGCATCGTCGCCGTAGAGCCCGAGGGTGCGCCGACGCTTCATCGCGCCTTCGAGGCCGGCCATCCGGTGGACGCGCCGGCGGAAGGCATCGCCGCCGATTCGCTGGCGCCCAAGCGGGTCGGCGAGATGATGTTCCCGATCGCCGAAGCCTTCGTCGAACGCTCCATCCTGGTCAGCGACGACGACATCATCGCCGCCCAGAAGGCGCTCTGGAACCGCGTGCGCATCATCTCGGAGCCGGGTGGTGCCGCCGCCTTTGCCGCGATCCTGTCCGGCCGCTACGCGCCGACACCGGGCGAACGGGTCGCCGTGCTGGTCTGTGGGGCCAACGCAAACCCCGCCAATTTCTGATTGCAACCATTTCGGCAGGCTTCACGTTTTCTCAAACTGCCTCGCCTTTGCCGTGTTTACTGGTATTCTTCGAGTCGTGAGGCTTGGGCTATCCCGTCCGCCTCGCCGCATGATCCCGAAAAATAGAATCCAAGTTTCGGAACAGATCATGCCCAAAGAGATAGAGCCCATTGCGGTCCTTCAGGACGGAACAGGGCTCCAGGAAGGGCCGATGACCGAACGACCCACCTTCAGCAGCAATCGCGGCCTGGCCGGACGCCTGGCCTTGAGCCGGCTGGCGACGCGGGTCTCGATGGCGATCGAGCGTGGCTGGCCGCTGCTGCTTCCGCTCATTATCGTCGTCGGCCTGTTTCTCAGCGTCTCCTGGTTCGGTATTTTTCCCCGGCTGCCGGACGTGGTGCGCATCGGCCTTATCGCCATGTTTTGCCTGGCAGGTCTGGCGGCGCTTTATCCGCTGCGCTTTTTCCGCATACCTGGCGCGGCCGAGATCGATCGCCGCATCGAAGCCGCCAACAGACTGCTGCACAGCCCGGTGCAGGTGCAGAGCGACCGGCCCAGCGGCCAGGAAAGCAGTTTCTCGCAGGCGCTCTGGCGCGAGCACCAGAAGCGAATGGCTGGAAAGCTCGACAATCTCGGCGCCGATCTGCCGCGCACGCGCGTGCCGGAGCGCGACCCGTGGGGATTGCGCGCCGTGGCGGCGCTCCTGCTGGTCACTGCCTTTGCCTTCTCCTTCGGGCCGACCGGCGGCCGGCTGACAGATGGGTTCAGCGCACATGGCACGCTCGACGCCGTACCGCCGCGCATCGACGCATGGGTGACGCCGCCGGCCTATACCGGCAAGCCGCCGATCTTCCTGACTGCCGACGCCAACCAGGCGACGCCGACTTTTCATGTCCCCGAGGGAAGCGACGTCTCCCTGCGCGTTACCGGAGGCTCGGGCGAGGAAACGCTTGCCTATGCCGACAAGGACGGCAATGCGCGCGCCATCGACCCCGCAAGCCCGCAAGCCGCCGCCAAGCCGGCAGCAAGCCCGGCGGTGTCGTCCGCCTCGCCTTCGAAGGTGCGCCAGTTCGCCAGCAAGCTGACCGGCGACGGGACGCTGACGCTGAAATCGGGGGAGGATCAGCTTGGCCGCTGGGCTTTCGCCGTCATCCCGGACAAGCCGCCGCAGATCCGCTTCGTCGGCGAGCCCAAGCGCGCCGCCAACGGCGCCTTCGAGCTCAACTATCAGATCGACGACGATTACGGCGCCGCCACCGCCAAGGCGGTCTTCGCGCTGGCCGACCCGCAGCCGCCGGGTGCGCATCCGCTCTATGGTCCGCCCGAAATGCCGCTGACACTGCCGCGCCGCGGCGGCAAGTCGAATGCCGCCAAGACCACGAAAGACCTGACCGAGCATGTCTGGGCCGGCAGCAGCATCAAGCTGACGCTGGTCGCCACCGACGACGCCGGCCACACCGCCTCAAGCGAAACCAAGACGCTCGCGATGCCCGAGCGGCCGTTCACCAACCCGCTGGCACGCGCGGTGATCGAACAGCGCCGCCTGCTTGCGCTCGACGCCAATGCCAAGCCGCGCGTGCTCGACCTGATGGAGGCCATCACGCTGCGGCCTGAAGACACGTTCGATACCATGTCCCACTACCTCGCCATCATGAGCGCAATGAGCCGGCTGAAGCTGGCGGTGAACGACGATCAATTGCGCAGCGAGGTTGCCTACCTCTGGGAGATCGCGCTTGGTATCGAGGAGGGCAACCTCTCGGCGGCCGAAAAGCGGCTGCGCCAAGCCCAGCAGGCACTGCAGGACGCCATCAAGAATGGCGCCAGCGATGCCGAGATCGAGAAGGCGATGAAGGAACTGCGCGAGGCGATGAACCAGTTCCTGCAGGAGTTCGCCGAACGCGCCAAGCAGAACCCGAACGCGCCGCAGATGCAGCAGAACGGCCAGGAGCTGCGCCAGAGCGACATCGACCGCATGATGGACCAGATCGAAAATCTGGCGAAGTCCGGCGATCGCGACAAGGCCCAGCAATTGCTGTCTCAGTTGCAGGACATGATGAACAACCTCCAGGCCGGCCGCCAGCAGCAGGGGGGCGAGCAGGACAGCCAGATGCGTCAGCAGATGGACAAGCTTGGCGAGATCCTGCGGCGGCAGCAGGAGATGATGAACGACACCTTCCGCATGGATCAGATGCAGCGCGGCGAGCGCCAGCGCGGCCGCAACCGCGACGAGCAGCTTGGCCAGAACGATGAGCAAGGTCAATCTGGCGAAAACGGCAAGCCCGGCGAGAATGGCGAGCCAAAGCCTATGACGCCGCAGGAATTCGCCGATGCGCTGAAGCAGCTGCAGGAGGGCCAGGGCCAGCTGAAGAGCGATCTGGAGCAGCTGAAGAAAGGCCTCGAGGGCATGGGCATGGAGCCCAATGAAGGATTTGGCGAGGCCGGCAAGTCCATGGGCAGCGCCGAGCAGGCGCTTGGCGAGGGCCAGGGCGACGAGGCCGTCGGCCACCAGGGCCGGGCGCTTGAGGCGCTGCGCAAGGGCGCCAAGGACATGATGAAACAGATGCAGGCCATGCAGGGCGATCAGGGCGGCAGCCAGGAAGGCGGCCGCCAGCAGGATGCCGACCGCGACCCGCTCGGCCGGCCGCGCGCCAGCCAGGGTCCCGATTTTGGCGATTCGGTGAAAGTGCCCGACGAGATCGACGTCCAGCGCGCGCGCCAGATCCTGGAAGCGATTCGCAAGCGGCTCGGCAATGCGCTCAGCCCCGACATCGAGCGCAGCTATCTGGAACGGCTGCTGGAGCTGAAATAGGAAGCGGCGAGAGGGATCAGCTTCATTTCCATGGAGCCGTCTACCTGTTGACGAACGCCTCGCGGATTGCCTCCTGCATGCCGTCGATTGCTTCGCCTGACGCATTCGGGTTGCGATGCATCACCACATTGGAGGAATCGATGTCGCCGAACCCGTCCGCGGACGTCAGCTCTCGGCAGTCCGCCGGAATGTTGCTGCGTGAGATCGGCGCGATCGCCAACCCCGAGGTGACGGCAAGCTTCAGGCCGCCATTGGTATCGCTTGTATAGGCGACGCGATAGGCAAGGCCGCGCTGCTCCAGCGATTTGATGGCGAAGTCCTTACACCAGCCGGCGCGGTTGTAGAGCGCGATCGGCACCGGGCGCTCCTCATGCATGTGATGCAGGTTCGACGTCACCCAGACCGTAGGATCATGCATCAGCACTTCGCCGCCGGAAGGATCCTGCCATTCGAACACCACGCATAAATCCAGCTCGCCGGCGGCGAGCGCCGCGATCTGCGCCTCCGAATGCGCGTAGCGTACGGTGACCTCGACCTTGGTGTGACGCTTCGAAAATGCGCCGAGCGCGCGCGACAGGATGGCGTGGCCATATTCCTCCGGAATGCCGATGCGAACCGGCCCACCGAGCGGCGCCGCCGCCATCGACGCCGCCGTTTCATCGAGCAGCGAAACGATACGGCGGGCATTGACGATGAGTTCGCCGCCACGCCGCGTCAGCGCGACGCCGCGTGAACCTCGCTCGAACAGGCTGTCGCCGACCAGCTCTTCGAGCTTCTTCATCTGCATCGACACGGCCGATTGCGTGCGGCCGGCCTGCTCGGCGGCCCTCGTGAAATTGCCGGCCTCGGCTATGGCGACAAAGGTACGCAGGAGATCACTGTCGAGGGTTGGCCGCATGGCATCCATCATAAGCAGATTTGATCGCTGGCATCATTTCAATTCGTTTGCAACATGTCAAACGCCGAACGATAATCGCCTCACCCATTGGATATGCAGTCGCGAAATCGGCTGCGGACCAATCAAGAGTCCTCACTCGTGCCCGCTACCCGAAAACGGTGGCGGGTTCTTTTTGATCTGGTGAGCGTCGCCGGATCGGATGCGCGGGAGCCTGAACGGATGCAGAATAGGATGGTGCGCGGCATCCTGAGCCTGTGCCTGGGCGTGCTGGTCTTCTCGCTGCAGGATCCGCTCGTCAAAGCCGTGTCGAGCGGCTACCCGGTGACCGAGGTGATGGCGATCCGCTCGATCGTAGCCTTGCCGATCCTGATCGTTCTGGTTCACGCCGATGTCGGGCTGCGGGCAATCCTGTCGAAACGGTTCGGCCTGCTGACGATACGCGCCTTCATCCAGTTCACCTCCTACACGGTCTATTACCTGGCCATCGCCGCCCTCCCGCTGGCCGACGCCGTGGCGCTTTATTTCATGGCGCCGCTCTGCATCATGGCGATGGCCGGCCCCTATCTCGGCGAGCGCGTTTCCTGGCGGACGCTGTCGACCGTGCTGATCGGCATGCTTGGCGTTCTGGTGATGCTGCGCCCCGGCGCCGGACTGTTCGACTGGGCGGCCTTGCTGTCGCTGGGCTCGGCCGTGCTCTACGCCTTCTCGCAGCTGATGGCTCGCAAGATCGGCGATACCGAATCGTCCACTGTCATGGCCTTCTACCAGAACGGCGCCTATCTCGTCGGCGCGGCCGTCGTCGCCGGCACGTTCCACATTGCGGGCATAACCCACGCCGTCCACCCGAGCCTCGAATTCCTGGTGCGACCATGGATCGCGCCGACGCTGCCGGATTTTCTCAAGATGGCCGCCTGCGGTTTCGTCGCCTCGGCCGGCATGATCCTGCTCTCGCAAGGCTACCGGCTGGCGCAGGCCAACCGCGTCGCCACCTTCGAATATACCGGCATCCTGTGGTCGCCGCTGTGGGGTTTCCTGTTCTTCGCCGAGGTGCCCAGGTCAGCGACGGTGATCGGCGCGGCGCTCATCATCGGCGCCGGTCTGCTGGCATTCAACACCGAGCGCCGCGCCAGCCCGGCACCGGCGCTTGTCGCCAGGGATCCAGCCTGATCAGGCGAAGCAGATCAGCGCCCGTTCGACGCGAGAGCGAATCTCGGCGAGCGTGAAGGGCTTTTGCACAACATCGAGGATGATGCCGTTCAATTCATCGGCGCGCTCGCGCTGGTCGGCATAGCCGGTCATCAGCATGATCTTCATCGCGGGAAAAAGCGCGGCTGCCGCAACCGCCATCTCGATGCCGTCCATCTCCGGCATGCGTATGTCGGAGACGACGAGATCGTACCCGCCTTTTGCGGCGCGGATCAGCGAAAGCCCCTGCGCGCCATCGGCGGCGATATCGATTGCGTGGCCGGCGCGCTCGAGCGCGCGGGCTGCGAGGGTGCGGACGGACTCATCGTCCTCGACGATCAAAAGCTTTGCCATGGCCGGCATATTTGGTGGCGAAACGTTGACTTTTCCTGAAAACCCAGGCGCTCGCCCAGACTAATTTTCCTGACACCGTTAAGGCCTTTTTCAGGATTCACCGATGCGAGGCACTCGCCTTACACATCGCCTTTCACCACACCCACGAACGGCAATTCACGGAAAGCATGCGCCACATCCATGCCATAGCCGACGACGAAATAATCGGGGCAGTCGAAGCCGACATAATCGGCATTGAGCGCGGTCTGGCGGCGCATGCGCTTGTCGAGCAGCACGGCGATGGAACAGCTTTTCGCGCCACGCGACAGCATCAGGTCGCGCGTGAAGCTCAGCGTCTTGCCCGATTCCAGAATGTCGTCGATCAACAGCACGTCACGGCCTGCAACCTCGTTGTCGATGTCGCGCAGCACCCTCACCTCGCCGCTGGTTGTGCCGGCGCCATAACTGGAGATGAAGATGAACTCGACTTCCGGCGACAGGCCGACATCATGCATGGCGCGGATCAGGTCGGCGGCGAAGATGAACGAGCCTTTCAGCACCGAAATCACCAGGAGATCGTGATAATCGTGCCCGGCGATCTCCTTGGCGAGTTCGAGATTGCGCCGCGCGATCGCCGATGCCGAAAACAGGACTTCGATGTCCTTGCCGCGCACGTTTGGCATTTCTCGCCCCCTCCAGTTTTTTTCCGAAACGCCTTCACACCGAGCGTGTGTTGAGAGTCAGGTCAGACCGAGCCGAAAGCAGTGGTTTCCGAGAACCGGAGCGGAGCGTACGTGAGCACCGGAAGCGCAGGGAACCACCGTTTGCAGGCCGGCTTCACCTGAATATCGACACACGCTATTCGGCGAAGGTGACCAAAACGGTCCTTACCCCGTTCTTAGGCACGTCGAGCCGGCTGGCAAAGCCGAATCTTTCGCCCGATGCCAGCGAATGGCCAGATGTCCCCAGCGTATAGCGGGTTGTCCGGCCGTCATTGCCCGTCACCCGGATTTCGAGTGGCGGCATTGTCGCGGGCCTCGTCCCGTCATTGGCGGCCTCGCCGTCGACGAACAGCACCGGATTGGCGCCGGAGGCATCGATGCGTGACGTCACGCCTGAAATGGTCAGCGCCGACGCTTGCGCGCCGGGCAGGAACGGTGCCTGGCGCACCAGCGCATGGCCGCCCGAGACCCAGAAGGCGGCAAGGGCGGCGCCGATGCCGGCGATCCAGAAGATCGGACCGCCGCGCGAGGCCGGCGGCCGTTCCGCTGGCATTTCCGGCTTGCGCAGCATGTCCATGCCTTCGATGGCCGGGGGGACAATCGCACGCGGCAGCGGCGTCACATTTCCGACTGGTGGGGCCGGCCGCGGCAACACCATATAATCCGCATCGATGATATCAGCCGCCGGGGCGCGCAAGATCCGGTCCGCTGCGGCAATTGCCGCGGGATCGGTCATGATTTCGCCGGAAACCGGGCGCGCGGTTCGTTCGTCAGCCATCATGGCCCCAGTATTGCGCGTGTTCGCTTTTCGTTTCTTTTGCGTAAACACAAATGGTTAACGCTTCCCCACCGGAGCCCTCTTGAAGAGCCTAAACGAGCCAGGAATTAACCGCCGGTTAACCATGCCGGCCGATGGTCTTTTCACAAAACAGGCCGGTTCGCCGCGGCCAGGAAATTCAGGTCGTTGAAATTGATTCGCTTCGAAAATGTCGGCCTCCGCTATGGCATGGGTCCGGAAATCCTCCGCGACATCTCCCTGCACATACCGGAGCGCTCCTTCCAGTTCCTGAGCGGGCCTTCGGGTGCCGGCAAGACGACATTGCTGCGCCTTTTGTTCATGTCGCTGAAACCGACGCGTGGACTGATCACCATCTTCGGCAAGGACCGCTCGCGCATCTCGCGCACCGAACTGCCGCATCTGCGCCGCCGCATCGGCGTGGTGTTTCAGGACTTTCGCCTGCTCGACCACATGACCACCTATGAGAATGTGGCGCTGCCGCTGCGCGTGCGCGGGCGCGAGGAAGCGAGCTACCGCACCGACGTCACCGAGTTGTTGAAATGGGTGGGGCTGGGCGAGCGCATGCATGTGCTGCCGCCGGTCCTGTCCGGAGGCGAGAAGCAGCGCGCCGCGATCGCGCGCGCCCTGATCGAGCAGCCGGAGATCCTGCTCGCCGACGAGCCGACCGGCAATGTCGATCCGCCGCTGGCGCGGCGGCTGCTGCGGCTGTTCATCGAGCTCAACCGGCTTGGCACCGCCGTTGTGATCGCCACGCATGACCTTGGCCTGATGGAGCAGGTTGACGCGCGCCGCATGATCCTGGCCGGCGGAAGGCTTGATATCTATGACTGAGACCGAGCTATCGGCCGACCATTTCGAGGAGCAGGATGCCGAGGCGGTGGAGGCGAGGCCGCGCGCACAACGCAAGATGGCGCCGATCGTGCCGGCGCAGAACATTGCCGGCCGCGCTCTGGTGCTGGTCATCGCCATCATGACTTTCCTGTCCTGCCTGACCTTCGGCGCGGTGACACTGGTGCGCGACACAGCCTCGGTTTGGGAAAACCAGATCTCGCGCGAGGCGACGATTCAGATCAAGCCGGCCGACGGCCTCGACATGGAGGCGGCGCTTACCCAGGCCTCGCGGATCGCCGGCGAATTCCCTGGCGTGAAGTCGACCCGGATCATCGACCGCGAAGCGACCGCAAGGCTGCTGGAGCCCTGGCTGGGTTCGGGCCTCAACATCGACGACCTGCCCGTGCCGCGCCTGATCATCGTCACCATCGACGAGAGCAGCCCGCCTGACTTCGCCGCCATGCGCGCCGCGATCACGCCGAAACTGCCGAGTGCATCGCTCGACGACCACCGCACCTGGGTCGACCGGCTGGTGGCCATGGCCCGCACCACGGTGACCATAGGCGTCGCCGTTCTGGCCCTGATGCTGTCGGCGACGGTGCTGACCGTGGTGTTCGCGACCCGTGGGGCCATGGACGGCAACGGCCACATCATCGAGGTGCTGCATTTCGTCGGCGCCGAGGCGCGCTTCATCGCACGCGAATTCCGCCGGCATTTTCTGGTCACCGGCATGAAGGGCGCGGCCGCCGGCGGAGCGGCGGCGGTGCTCGTCTTCATCGTGTTCTCCTGGTGGTCGTCACGCAACATGGCAACGCCGCAGGCCGATCAGGCGACCGCTTTGTTCGGCAACTTCGCCATCGGCTCGGCGGGTTACGCAGGTGTCGTCCTGATGGTGCTGGTGATTGGCGCGCTGACGGCGGCAACCTCGCACGTCACCGTCGTTGCCTATCTCAGCGACATCGACGTTCGCCAACCCGATGCATGAAAGGACCTCGTCTTGGCTTGGACGGAAACAGGGCGATCACGGAGAAAGAATTCGCGTAACGCAAAGTGCGTCTTTTACCTATCAAAGGCCGCATTTGAGGATTAACTATATGACCATGGACGTGCGGGATTCGACCGGGACGGCTGGACAGTTGCCAGTGGTGGTTGACCGTTGGCGCGGCCATGGCAAGGTTAGCCATCTAAGGACCGCCCTGCGCCTCTCCGCTCTCTCCCTGCTTGTGCTTGCAACAGTGTTCGCTGGCGGCTTTGGCTGGTTCGCCAGCAAGGTCAGTCATCTGACCACGCCCGCCAACCCGGCCAAGGCCGACGCCATCATTGTGCTGACCGGCGGCCAGTCGCGCCTCGACGCCGCGATGGAGCTGCTCGCATCCGGCAAGGGCGAGCGGCTCTTGATCAGCGGCGTGCACCCCTCGGCCAGCCGGCGCCAGCTTCAGGCGGCCACCGGCGGCGACAAGAAACTGTTTTCCTGCTGTGTCGACATCGATCGCGCCGCGCTCGACACGATCGGCAATGCCGAGGAAAGCGCCAAATGGGTGGAAAACCATGCCTATGGCACGGTGATCCTGGTCACCAACAATTATCACATGCCGCGCAGCCTTTTGGAGATGGGCCGGCTGCTGCATGGCGCCAAGCTCGAACCCTACCCGGTGGTCAATTCCAACCTGGATAATGGCAGTTGGCTGACCAAGCCGCGCGCGGTGCGCGTGCTGTTCACCGAATACACCAAGTACCTGCTGGCGCTGGCTCGCGGGTTTATCCCGGTGAAGCCGACGCCTGAGGGAATCGCCCTGGCCGAGACCGCCGCCGGCGGCTGAGCCGCGTCATTGCTTGGCGACAGCCCCTGAAACGCCCTTGAGGCGCGCGATCTCTTGTTCAAGGTCTTGGATGCGCCGGTCGCGCTCGCCAAGCGCGGCTGCCACATCAGCCGCCTCGAAGCGCTGCGGTATATGTTGCGGGCAATTGGCATCCCATGCCGAGACGGTGAACAGGATGATCTGCTCGGGACGCGCCTTGTAGTCCGGCGGCATCAGCCTCGTCGTCAACTCGGCATCGTCCTCGACAACGCGCGCCGTACCCCAGATCTTGATGCGCTGGCGCATCATGTAGTCGATCAGGAACAGGAAGGCCCTCGGATTGTCGGCCAGATTGCCCTGCGTGATGAATTGTCTGTTGCCGGAAAAATCCGCGAAGCCGATTGTCTTCTCGTCGAGCACCTTGAGAAAGCCGGCAGGGCCGCCGCGGTGCTGGATGTAGGGCTGGCCATCGCCATTGGCCGTCGACAGGAAGATGCTGGTCTGCATTTCGATGAATGCGGCGAGGTCCGGTGTGATCGCCGACTGCCAGCCGCCGCGCTCCTCGACGCGGGCGTAGGACTGGCGCGAGCCCTTGCGCGCCTGGATCGCCTTGACCGTCGGCGTGAAGGCGACATCGCTGGTAAAAGCGTGTGCGTTCATCGAAACCTCCTTGCCTGAATGCTTCTAAAGACCGAGCTCCGACAGCGTCGGATGGTCGTCCGGCCGCCGGCCGAGCGGCCAGTGATATTTGCGCTCGGCCTCGGCGATCGGCAGGTCGTTGATGCTGGCGATGCGCAGCCGCATCAGCCCGTGGTCGTCGAATTCCCAGTTCTCGTTACCGTAGCTGCGGAACCACGAGCCGCTGTCGTCGCGCCATTCATAGGCGAAGCGCACGGCGATGCGGTTGCCGTGGAAGGCCCAGACCTCCTTGATCAGCCGGTAGTCGAGTTCGCGGCTCCATTTGCGCGTCAGGAACGCCTGGATGGCATCGCGGCCTTGCAGGAACTCGGCGCGGTTGCGCCAACGGCTGTCCGCCGTATAGGCGAGCGCCACCCGCGCCGGATCGCGCGAGTTCCAGGCATCCTCGGCCATGCGCGCTTTCTGGGCTGACGTCTCGGCGGTGAAGGGCGGAAGCGGCGGGCGGCTCTCAGACATGGGATTTCCTCTGCGGCATGAGGTGGGGACCGGCGGGCATCGCCGCTCCTATCCGGATTCAGGCAGCATTGCGGGCGGTAACAACCGGAAAATCGATCTCGGTCTGGGCAACCTCATTGATATAGTTGGTCCAGACGTTCAGGGCGACATGCTGGACAATCTCGATGATCTCTCCGTCGTCATAGCCCGCGAGCCTGACAGCGGCGATATCCTCCTGGGCGACATGTCCGCGGCTTTGCGCAACCCGGGCGGCAAAACCCACCGCCGCGGCTGCCTTGGGGTCCATGGAGCCGCCATGGCGATTGGCCATCATCTCGGCATCGTCGAGGCTTGCGAGCGTCTTGCCGAGATAGGTGTGCGCGCACAGGCAGTAGTTGCAGCCATTGATCTCGGCGATCGCCAGCGCGATGCGCTCGCGCGTCGGCGCCGGAAGCCGGCCCTTGGCCAGCGCGCCCATCATGCCGAGATAGCCTTCCAGCGCCGCCGGACTGTTGGCGACCATCCGAAACAGGTTCGGCACGACACCAAGCTGTTTTTCCACCACTTGCAGCATGGGCTGCGCGGCGGCGGGAGCGGCAGCGATGGACGAAGGCGTAGCGATGCGGGGCATAGAGATTTCCTGGTTGAGGTGTGCCCCCATTATATGCAGCCTTCCATGTTGCGGATGTAGATGCCATATTTGCAACCAACCCTTCCATTTTCTGGAAGAAATGATGGATCGTCTCGAAGCCATGTCCCTTTTCGTCGCGGCGGCGGAGGGCGGCAGCCTTTCCGCCGCCGCGCGCCATTCGGACGTTCCGTTGGCAACAGTCAGCCGCAAGGTCTCCGAACTGGAGCGGTACCTGAAGACACGCCTGTTGAACCGCTCGACGCGGCGGCTGACACTGACCGACGCCGGCCATGCCTATCTCGCTGCCTGCCGCCGCATCCTCGACGAGGTCGGCGACGCCGAACGCACCGCCGGCGGCGAATACAGCGCCCCGACAGGGGAATTGATTGTCACCGCGCCGATCGTCTTCGGCCGCCTTCACGTGCTACCGGTCGTCACCGACTTCCTCGCCGCCTATCCCCTGGTGGATATCCGCCTGACGCTCGGCGACAGGATAAGCCAGTTGGCCGAGGATCATATCGACCTCGCCGTCCGTATCGGCAGGCTGCCGGATTCGCGCATGGTCGCCATCAGGGTCGGTTCGATCGGTCATGTTGTCTGCGCAAGCCCCGCCTATCTGGCAGGACGCGGCATTCCAGAAACTCCGCGAGATCTCGAGACGCACAGCTGCATTACCTTCGAGGGCCTTGGCTCGCTCGCCACCTGGACCTTCACCGTGGACAAGGCTGATTTTGTCGTGCCGGTCCGATCAAGGCTCCGGGTCAACACCGCCGAGGCGGCGATTGATGCGGCGATCGCCGGTGTCGGAGTGACACGGGTGCTTTCCTACCAGATCGTCGCCGCCGCACGCTCGGGAACACTGCGCCCCGTGCTCAGGGATTTCGAACCCGAGCCTTGGCCGGTAAACCTGGTGCATGCGGGCCAGGGCCGGCTGCCGGTGAAACTGCGCGCCTTCCTCGACTTCGCCGCCCCCCGCCTGAGGGAACGCCTGGCGCAGGCGACCTGGTAGGACGGACAGTATCGCACCGTTCCTTTTTCTCCGCGCTTGGTGTAACCAACGCACACTTCCTCACCGGACCTCCCCCATGCTCTATGTCAGATCGCTGGCGTTCAATTTCGTCTTCTACGTCAATCTGATCGTCCAGATGATCCTCTGGACCCCGTACTATTTCCTGTCGCCCCGCCACCGCGCCTGGTTCGTGCCGAAATTCTGGTCGCGCACCTCGATGTGGCTCTATGACAAGATCGCCGGCACCAAAAACGACATCACCGGGCAGGAAAACCTGCCCGAGGGTTCCTTCATCCTGGCGCCCAAGCACCAGTCTTTCTGGGACGCCATCGCCTTCTTCCCCTTCCTCCAGGACCCGCTCTACATCCTCAAGCGCGAGCTGACCTGGATCCCCTTCTTCGGCTGGTACATCTTGAAGATGCGGATGATCCCGGTGCATCGCGGCAGCCGCTCCAAGGCCTTGAAGGCGGTGGTCGCGGCGACCAAGGAAGAAATGGCGCGCAACCCGCGCCAGCTGATCATCTATCCCGAGGGCACGCGCCGGGCGCCGGGCGACGAGCCGGCCTACAAATACGGCATCGTCGAAATCTATTCGCAGCTCGGCGTTCCCGTCGTGCCGGTCGCCCATGTCGCTGGCCTCTATTGGCCGCGCCGCAAGTTCCTGCGCTATCCCGGCACCGTCAAGGCGCGCTTCCTGCCGCCTATACCGCCTGGCCTAGGCAAGGACGAGTTCATGGCGCGGCTGATCGGTGAGACCGAAGCTGCCTGCGACCAGCTTCTCCTCGAGGCATCTCGCGCATCCAACCCGCCGGCCCTGCCGCGAACGGCGGTGAAACGGCTTCGGGAGCTCGGCGCGAAGGCCTGAAGCCCCCTGACCACGGGCCGTCAGCCGTACACCGCCAGCACCGTGGTCAGCACCAGCGTCGCAGCCTCAGGCGCTGGCCTTGTCGAGTTCGGCCATATCGTCCGCGGACAGCTTCAGCGACGCCGCGCGGATCAGGCTGTCCATCTGCTCAGGCTTGGTCGCACTGGCGATCGGCGCGGTGACGCCGGGCCGCGCGATAACCCAAGCAAGCGCCACTTCCGCCTGTTTGGCCGAATGCCTGGCCGACACCGCGTCCAGCGCCGCCAGGATGCGCATGCCACGCGCATTGAGGTAGTCTTTCACCCCGCCGCCGCGCTCGCTTTGGCCGAGATCGGCCTCGCTGCGGTACTTGCCGCTGAGAAAGCCCTTGGCCAAGCTGAAATAGGTGATGACGCCGATATTCTCCGCCACGCAGAGATCGCGCAGCGGGCCATCGAAGGAGGAGCGGTCATAGAGATTGTATTCCGGCTGCAGCACCTCGTAGCGCGGCAGGCCGCGCAGGCTTGCCACGTCAAGTGCCGCGCGCAACTGGCCGGCGTCGAGGTTGGAACAGCCGGCATAGCGGATCTTGCCCTTGGCGAGCAGTTTCTCATAGGCGCCGAGGGTTTCCTCATAGGGCGTGGCCGGATCCGGCCAGTGCGACAGGTAAAGGTCGATGAATTCGGTCTGCAGCCGCTTCAGCGATGCATCGACAGCCTTTTCGATATAGGCGGCCGACAGGTCCTTGTGGCCCTGCCCCATGTCTGAGCCGACCTTGGTGACCACCACGACCTTGTCGCGATTGCCACGATCCTTCATCCATTTGCCGATGATGGTTTCCGATTCACCGCCCTTGTTACCGGGAACCCAGCGCGAATAGGCGTCGGCCGTGTCGATGGCATTGAGGCCGGCCCCGACAAAGCGATCAAGCAGATCGAAAGAAGTCTTCTCGTCGGCGGTCCAGCCGAAGACATTGCCACCCAGAACCAGCGGCGCGATGAAAAGGTCGGTGCGACCGAGACGGCGTTTCTGCAAGACGGATCTCCGTGGTGATTGGGACCGGGCGGATGCCGCCCGCTGGCTGGGTTCGGAGCCTAACCTAGGTCTTGCCGCATCGAGATCAAAGGCCTGGCCACCTTTTCCGCGGAGCCAGCGCTTCACAAAGTCGCTATCCGGTGCGCCACATCCTCCAGCCAGTGGTCGCGAATCTCGAGCGCTTCCAGATGCTTCAGCGTGCTCAGCACATAATCCTCGTTGTCACCGGATCGGCCGACCGCGCCGCGCACCACGGCCGCCGCCTCCGCCGCGTCCAGCGCGCCCGCATATTGCTCATGCTTGCGGTCGACGACGTAGGCCACGGCTTCCACCGTGCCACCGCCGTCGAGGCGAACCTTGAGCGTCCGCTCGAGATAGACGCTGGTGACGAGTTCGCGCTCGCGCAGATAGGCAATGACCTCGTCGCGCAATTCGCCAGGGACGCGGTACGCAAGGCCGACGCAGGAGCCGCCATGGTCGAGGCCAAGCACCAGTCCGGGCCGCTGGCGCGTGCCGCGATGCACGAAGGAATAGACGCAGAGCGAGCGGCGATAGCCATGCAGGCGGGCGCGTCGTGTCTCGACATGAGCGAAACCCGGTCGCCAGATCAGCGAACCGTAGCCGAACACCCAAAAATCGCCCATATCACCGCGCCTGATTGCAAAAAGAATGGCAGCACCGCACCGGTAACCGGTGTTTTTTCCATCCGTCTCTGTCTACCTAGTGTTCGGAACCTGAGAATCCGTCCACACCATCCATGCGTTAATGAGAGCCAAAGCATGACGTCAAGTGACGAACGCCAACCGGGTAACCGTCGCCGCCTGTGGTGGCTTGCCGCGTTCATCCTCGTGCTGTTCGCCATTTACAGCGCCGGCTGGTTCTATCTGGCCAGCAGGGTCCGGTCCGAGGCCGAAAAGGCGGTTGCCACGCTCAACAAGAGCGGCATCGAGGCCGGCTGCGCCAATCTCCAGGTCGGTGGCTATCCACTGAGCTTCACGGTCTCCTGCGACAGTCTGGCGTATGAAGACGACGCCAAGAACATTGCCGCCTCGGCCGGCTCCTTCAACGCCGTCGCCCAGATCGTCCAGCCCTTGTCGCCTGTTGCCAATCTACGCGGTCCGCTCCGGACCTCGGTCCCCGGCATGATGCCACTCTGGATCGACTGGGACAATCTGCAGGCCAACGTCAAATTGTGGTACCCGCTGCCGCGGCGCGTAGCGCTGCAGGCCGAGGGCCTGTCCGGCCAGACCGACCCGGCCGACGACACCGATCCGGTGGAACTGTTCAGTGCCGGCAAGGCGTCAGGCCAATTGCAGCCCAACAACGGCGATCTCGACTATGTCGGCAGCTTTGGCGATCTCGAGATCGATGCCGACGCGATCGGCGGGCGGGTGTTGCCGGCGCTCGATGCCAGCGGCGACGTGACACTGAAGAACGGCGTGGCGCTGATCGGCACGCAGGTGAAAAGCCTGCGCGGCCAGCGGATCGAAATCCGCAACCTCGATCTGTCGTCCGGCACGGCGCGGGTCACCGTTTCCGGGCCGCTGTCGGTCGATGCCGAGGGTCTCGTCGACGCCGACCTGATGATCAGGATCAAGGATCCCAAGGCGGTGGCATCTATTCTTGCCGGCGCCATACCCGAGCAGAAGAATGCGATCGAGCAGGGTTTTGGCGCCCTGGCGCTGCTTGGCAGCGAACCGTCGATGCCGCTGAAAGTGGTCAAGGGCAAGGCTTCCCTCGGCTTCATTCCGCTGGGCAAGATCAAACCGGTCAATTAACGATGGAGAGGCCGGCAAAGCTGCTGAGCGTCGGCGCACTGACGCTTGACACCATTCTTCGTGTCGAATCGCTGCCCAGGCATCAGGGAAAATTCATCGCCTCGGACGGCATCCAGATCGCCTCGGGCATGGCCACGAGCGCGGCCTGCGCCGCGCATCGCCTGGGTGCCGAGGTGTCGCTATGGGCGAGCGCCGGCGACGATCCGGTCGGCGATCTGCTGATTGCCGGGATAGAGGCCGAGGGCGTCGATTGCAGCCATGTACGCCGCGTCAGCGGCGCCCGCTCGGCACTGGCCTCGATCCTGGTCGATGCGCATGGCGAGCGGATCATCGTGCCTTTCTACGACGCGCGCGCGCAGGCCGATCCCGAGGTTTTGCCGTTCACCGACATAACGGCATTCGACGCCGTACTGGCCGACGTGCGCTGGCCGGGCGCCGCGGCGCTTGCCCTTAAGGCGGCGCGCGCCGCCGGCCGCCCAGCCATACTCGATGCCGATACCGCGCCCCTGGCGGTACTGGAGCGATTATTGCCGCTCGCCTCGCACATCGTCGCCTCGGAGCCGGCGGTCCGCATCATATGCGGCCACGCGCTGGATCTGGAGACCGCCTGCACTGATTTGGCGTCCCGCACCGATGCGTTCGTCGCGGTCACCGGCGGCGCGGCGGGTACCTGGTGGTTCGACCGAAGCGCCGGATCATCCCGCCATGTCGAGGCACCGAGGGTCAAGGCGGTCGACACGCTGGCCGCCGGCGATGTCTTTCATGGCGCCTTTGCCGTCGGGCTGGCGGAAGCCATGGCGGTCGAGCACGCACTGCGCTTTGCCAGCGCGGCCGCCGCGCTCAAGTGCCTGCGCTTCGGCGGCCGGCTGGGCGCGCCGGATCGGGCGGAGACGCTCGCCATGATGGCAACCGCCTGGCCGGTTGAAATCACCTAGCTCTTTGCCGGATGCTCGACCGCCTGGCGGCCAAAATCGGGCGCGTCGATATCCTGGCCCGCCTCGATGATCGAGCGGCGCACGGCGCGGGTGCGGGTGAACAGGTCGAAGAGCTTGTCGCCGTCGCCCCAGCGGATGGCGCGCTGCAGGAACGCCAGGTCTTCCGAGAACCGCGCCAACATTTCCAGGATGGCATCCTTGTTGTGCAGGCACACGTCCCGCCACATGGTCGGATCGGAGGCAGCCAGACGCGTGAAATCGCGAAAACCGGAGGCGGAATATTTGATCACTTCCGTCTTGGTCACCGATTCCAGATCGTCGGCGGTGCCGACGATGTTGTAGGCGATGATGTGCGGCAGATGCGAGACGATGGCCAGCGTCATGTCGTGATGCTGCGGGTCCATCGTGTCGATGTTGGCGCCGCAGCGGCGCCAGAATTCCGACAGCCGTTCCAGCGCTTCCGGATCGGTGCCCGGCACCGGCGTGAAGATGCACCAGCGGTTGTCGAACAGGTCGGCAAACCCGGCATCCGGTCCGGATTTTTCGGTGCCCGCCAGCGGATGGCCAGGAATGAAATGGACGCCTTCAGGCACATGCGGCTGCATCTGCGCGATGACCGAGGCCTTGGTCGAGCCGACATCGGTGAGGATCGCCCCCTTTTTCAGCGCCGGCGCGATTTCCTCCGCTACAGCGCCGGATGAGCCGACCGGCACCGAGACAACGACCAGATCGGCATCACGCACCGCGTCCCCGGCATCGGTGGTGTAGGAATCGCCAAGGCCCAGTTCCTCGGCTCGCTTGAGCGTTGCCGCACTGCGCGTCGAGATGGCGACATGGCGAGCCAAGCCCTCGCGTCGGATGACGCGGGCCAGAGACGAGCCGATCAGGCCGATACCGACCAGCGCGATCTTTTCGAACATCGGTGATGCCATGGTGTTCCAGCTCTTCAGACGTTCTAGCTTTTCAGAAATGTCGTGAGCGCGGCGACAACGCCGCGATTTGCCTCTTCAGTGCCGACGGTCATGCGAAGCGCGTTGGGAAAGCCGTAGCCTGAAACGCGCCGCAGAATATAGCCGCGGGCGCTCAGATAATCGTCAGCCGCCGCCGCTGAATGCTTCTGATCGTCGGGAAAATGAATGAGCAGGAAATTGCCGACGCTCGGCGTCACGCGCAGCCCGAGTCCGGTCATTTCGCCGCTCAGCCAGGTAAGCCAGGTCTCGTTATGCGCCACGCTGCGCTCGACATGGGCACGGTCGCGGATCGCGGCGATGCCGGCCTCGATCGCTGTCGCATTGACGTTGAAGGGGCCGCGCACACGATTGATGGCGTCGACGATATGCAGGGGACCATACATCCAGCCGATGCGCGCGCCACCGAGCCCTATCTTGGAGAAGGTGCGGGTCATCACCACGTTCTCGGCGCTGCCGGCCAGCTCGATGCCGGCTTCGTAGTCGTTGCGGCGGACATATTCGGCGTAGGCCGCGTCGAGCACCAGCAGCACGTTTCCCGGCAGTCCGGCATGAAGGCGGCGCACCTCCTGGAACGGCACATAGGTGCCGGTCGGGTTGTTGGGATTGGCCAGGAACACGATTTTCGTGCGCGGCGTGACGGCCGCCAGCATCGCATCGATGTCGGCGCGCTCGTCGGTCTCCTTGACCACGACCGGGGTGGCGCCTGCCGACTGGATGTAGATCTTGTAGACCATGAAGGCGTGTTCGGTGAACATAGCCTCGTCGCCGGGCGCGAGATAGGTCTGCGCCAAGAGGCCGAGGATTTCGTCCGACCCGTTGGAGCAGATGATGTTTTGCGGGTTGAGGCCATGCACCTCGGCGATTGCCTCGCGTAACCGCCTGGCGGTGCCGTCGGGATAGATGTCGAGCTTGCGGGCGACCTCGCGCGCGGCCTCGATCGCCTTCGGCGAAGGCCCAAGCGGATTCTCATTCGACGACAGCTTGTAGACCTTGGCGACACCGGCGGGCGCCGAGCTTTTGCCGGGCACATAGGCCTCTATGTCCATGATGCCCGCGCGCGGAGTTGGACGTGCCTGATCCGGTGTCTGGTTCATATCTTGCAAAATCCATCGAAAACGCCTCCATCCGGAGGCCGCTGCGGAAATACAAGCCATGGCACGCAATGTCGAGAGTGGCAGTGGTGCCAGCCGCCGCCATTGACGGCGAGGCAGGCGGGTTCTAGAAAGACGATTGACAGTTCCGTGGTGATTTGGCCGGTCGGCTTGCAGCCACGTTAAACAATTCGCTAAAGGGCCGTTTGCGTGACGTAACCGGCTTTGCGAAGGCAATGCCGGTTTTTTGTTGTCCGCGACCGGCCGGACGGACGCATCGGCGGCGGAGATCGGCAGCGATTTCCACGAGCGCACGGTGCAGCAAGAGAGACGTGATGGCCGCTCTGCGTGCAGGAAAGACCAACAACGAGGCCGACCAACCGTCGAGCCCGGTGTTGCGGTTCGGGCCCGACAAGCCGCTCAAGCTGGATGCGGGTACGTTGCTGTCGCCGTTCCAGATCGCTTACCAGACCTATGGCACGCTGAACGATGCCCGCTCCAATGCCATCCTCGTCTGCCATGCGCTGACCGGCGACCAGCATGTCGCCAGCACCAATCCGGTAACCGGCAAGCCCGGTTGGTGGGAAGTGCTGATCGGACCGGGCAGGATCATCGATACCAGCCGTTTCTTCGTCATCTGCTCCAATGTCATCGGCGGCTGCCTGGGTTCCACCGGTCCGGCCTCTACCAACCCGGCCACGGGTAAAGCCTATGGCCTCGACCTGCCGGTCATCACCATCCGCGACATGGTGCGCGCGCAGCAGATGCTGATCGACCATTTCGGCATCGAGAAACTGTTCTGCGTGCTCGGCGGCTCGATGGGCGGCATGCAGGTTCTGGAATGGGCGTCGAGCTATCCCGAGCGCGTGTTCTCGGCGCTGCCGATCGCCACCGGGGCGCGCCATTCGTCACAGAACATCGCCTTCCACGAAGTCGGGAGGCAGGCCGTGATGGCGGATCCGGACTGGCATGGCGGCAAATATTTCGAACACGGCAAGCGCCCGGAGAAAGGGCTGGCGGTGGCGCGCATGGCCGCCCACATCACCTATCTGTCCGAAGCCGCCCTGCACCGCAAATTCGGACGCAATTTGCAGGACCGCGAAGCGCTGACCTTCGGCTTCGATGCCGACTTCCAGATCGAGAGCTATCTGCGCCACCAGGGCATGACCTTCGTCGACCGCTTCGATGCCAACTCCTATCTCTACATGACGCGGTCGATGGATTATTTCGACCTCGCCGCCGACCATGGCGGCCGGCTGGCCGACGCCTTCGCCGGCACGAAAACCCGTTTTTGCTTGGTGTCCTTCACATCGGACTGGCTGTTCCCGACAGAAGAGAGCCGCTCCATCGTCCACGCACTCAACGCCGCCGGCGCCTCGGTATCCTTCGTCGAGATCGAGACCGATCGCGGCCACGACGCCTTCCTGCTCGACGAGCCGGAACTGTTTGCCGCCATCAACGGCTTCATCGGCTCGGCCGCGCGCGCCAGGGGGCTCAGCGCATGACCCCGAAAAGTTGCAGACGTTTCGGACCAAGGCCATGCGCCGTCCACGAGGCGAAGCCATGAGCGTCAACGGCAGCCAACGCGTCGACCTCGAGGTCGTCGCCAACCTCATCCCGCCGCAATCGCGTGTGCTCGACGTCGGCTCGGGCGACGGCTCATTGCTCGAATTGCTGCAGGACACCAAGCAGGTCGACGGTCGCGGACTCGAGCTGTCGCAGCGTGGCGTCAACGAATGTGTGGCGCGCGGACTCAGTGTCATCCAGGGCGACGCCGACACCGATCTCGAATTCTATCCCGACAAGGGCTTTGACTTCGTTGTCCTGTCGCAGACCCTGCAGGCCACCCGCAACCCGAAGCTGGTGCTCGACGAGCTGCTCAGGATCGGCAACCGGGCGATCGTGTCTTTCCCCAATTTCGGTCACTGGCGGGTGCGCCTGTCGCTGTTCGTCAAGGGCCGCATGCCTGTGACCAGCGACCTGCCCTATTCCTGGTACGACACGCCCAACATCCACTTCTGCACGATCCGAGACTTCGTCAATTTGTGCGAAGAGCTTGGCGCGACAGTGGAGAAGGCGACCGCGCTCGACGCCAACGGCCAGAAGATCGGCCTGTCGATGCCATGGTGGTTCTGGAATTTCTTTGGCCAACAAGCAGTGTTCCTGCTGAAGCGATAATGAAATGGGCGCCGCCCGCAGGCGCGACTGCCAATCCTTGAGGGTGGCCGCGCGTCTTTCAGCGGGTGCGAAGTGTTGCAGTTGAAGCGCCATGAGCTGGAATTCATCATGCCTGGTCGGTCGAACGACGGCACGACGGGGTGACATGGCAGGTTGTTTTTTGTAGCGTCGCACCGAATCCGATCAGGCCCATCCAGGGGGAAGTCCGATCCATTTAGCCATCCCGATGATCAAAGGACCTGGCGCGAAGGGTGTTTACGCGCTGGAGGCGGCCGACGTGATATGATCGGGAAGACCGAACAGGCGCCCCTCGTCACGGTGATCACGCCGACTCACAACCGGCGCGAAACGGTGCTCCGCGCCGTCGAAAGCGTGCTTTCCCAGAGCATGCCGCGATTTGAACATATCGTCGTCGACGATGGTTCGACGGACGGGACCGAGGCGGCGCTCGCCCGCATCCATGACCCCCGGCTGATCTATGTCGGCGCGAAGTGGCGCGGCGCCAATGCCGCCAGGAATGCCGGCATCGAGCTAGCCCGGGCGCCCGTGGTGACTTTTCTTGATTCGGACGATCTCTTCCTGCCGCACCGGCTCGAACGGACGCTGGCATGGTTCGACGACAATCCAGCGCTCGAAGTCCTGCTCTCCTCATATGTCTCGGTGAAGGGTGGCCGCGGCACCGCCTGCGTCAACCGCGGCGCTTTTCTGAACCCGCCAATGCTGGAGCGGGCGGTGGTCGCGCAGACGGCCTTCATAGCCGGATCGGCGATAACAGCCAGACGCGAGGCTTTGCTGGCCATCGGCGGCTATGACAGCGACATTCCCCGGATGCAGGACCGCGAGCTTCTGCTGCGCTTCGCACAGCGCTTCGGCGCGCAATTATCGGAAGATATCGACTGGACGAAGCACAATTCGCAGAATTCGATTTCAGGCCGCAGGGACGGCTATGTCGAAGCCTACGCGATCCTGATGAGTAAGCATCCGCACATCGCTCGCTCCTACCCCCATGTCCCTCCCTTTATGATCACGCGGCAGATCATCGCCGATATTCTCCGGGGGCGAATACCACAGGCATTTGCGGGATACATGGCCAACCGCTCGTCTGACGCGCTTGGTTATTCATTGCCGGAACTGATCAACGGTTATCTCCACGGCCGCCGCTGGCGGCGCGACCTCTACGACGAAGTTCGTGGCAAGTTTGGAATTCCACCGGCCTGACCGGCGACAGCTCAGCGATCGAGCACGGCGCGTTGCAGGGCGCATTCCTTCTCGTCCGGCAGCGAGATGCCGACCGCCAGGGCCTTGGGGGCCAGGCAACGGGTCGCAACGGGGGAAAAACTGCTACTTCCTGTGGTGGAGGCTTGCCGCGGCTGGCGGCGGCTCGATGGCACCCGCCCTGACGTGGGCAGGTTTCAGCGCGGGCGCGTCGGAATCCTTAACGATCGTCAGGGAACGCGGGAAGAACTGATTGTTGTGCTGGCCGCGCCCGATGTTGATGATCGCGGCGCCGGGCAGGCGCTTCTCCAGCAGCGACAGCACGCGCCGCAGCGAGGGTCCGTCGAACGCATCCATGGCTTCGTCGATGATCACCCATTTTGGCTGTCGCAAGGCGAGCCTGGCCACGCCCAGCAATCGCTGTTCGTCATCGCCCAACTCATGGTCCCAGCGTCCGACGCGGTCGAGCGACGACGACAGCCGTCCAAGACCGACCTCGGCAAGCACCGCTGAAATGTCGGCGTCGTTCGCCGGCGCATGCCCGTTCGGGTGATTGAGGACTTCGCGCAGCGTGCCGGCCGGCAAATAGGGGACGCGCGGCACGAAGATGATGGTTTCCCCCGCCGGCAGGCCGATCCGTCCGCTGCCCCACGGCCACAGCCCGGCAATGGCGCGGAAGAACAGCGTCTTGCCGGCGCCCGGCTCACCGGTGATCATGACGCGCTCGCCGGCATGGATTTCGACATGCTGGTCGGCGAGCTTGGTGCATCCGTCCGGCGATGCCACCTGAAGCTTCTCGAACGTCAGGCTGCCATTGGCGTTGTCGGCGAATTCGATGCGCTTCTCCTTGTCGTGCAGCACATCGGTTTCATCGAGCGCGATGCGGAAGTCGGCGACACGCATCAGCGTGGCGCGCCAGTCGGCAATGCTGCCGATGTTGTTGATGAACCAACGCAGGGAGGAGTGGACCTGGTTGAAGGCCCCGACCGCCATCATCAGCCCGCCAAAGCTGATATCCCCCGAGAAATAGACCGGCGAGGCGACCAGGATCGGCGCCACGACCGTGATCCAGCCATAAGTATCGGTTACCCAGGACAGATTGATCTGGGCGGTGTAGATGCGCCGCATGGCGCCCAGCACCGTGCCGAGGTCGAGTTGCAGCCGTCGCTTGGCGTCATCCTCCCCACGGTACAGCGCGATGGCATCGACATTCTCGTTGACGCGCACCATCGAGGAGCGCAGCTCCGCTTCGCGCGTATAGCGGTCGCTGTTGAGGCTGATGAGCGGCCGCCCGACCAGCCAGCTCAGCCACGAGGCGGTACCGGCATAGAGGAACGCGGCCCAAACCATGTAGCCCGGTATCGCCAGCGACCAGCCGTTGACGTGGAAGACGAAGCCCGAAGACAGTTCCCACAGCACACCGACAAAGGACACGAGCAGGATGAACGACTGCAGCAGCCCGACACCAAGATCGGTCGACAGGTCCGAGAGATGCGCGGCATCCTGTTGCATGCGCTGGTCGGGATTGACGCCGATGGCGCCGGCATTGGCCAGCCGGAAGGCGCGCGCCGGCCGCATCCATTGGTCGATCAGGTCCAGCGTCAGCGCCTCGCGCAACTTCAGCCGGATCATCTGGTTGAGCCAGGTCTGGCCGATATTGAGCACCAGCAGTCCGCCGGCGATCATGGCAAAGACCATCAGCTGATGCAGGAAGGCCGCCATGTCGCGGCGCGCGAGGGCATCGTAGAAGGGCTGGTTCCAGCGGTTGAGCAAGACCTGGCCGATCGACGTCGCGATAATGACGCCCATGATGCCGAGCGACGTCCACAGCAACCACTTGCGAACCGGCGATCCGATCAGCGCCCGCTTGATCGTCGCCACCTGATCGCGCAGGCTGCTGGCGACGGCGACCGGCTGAATGGTGGCCTGATTGTCCAATTGATCAGCCATGGCCGAGGTCCTTGCGTTCAGTAGCGAAGCTGAAACCGGATGAAGGGAGCCGACGGCGGCAGCCCCTCAACCACTCCGCGAGCCCAGCACGACAGATAGGTCGGAAAGACGCGGCGCGATGCAAGTTTCCATCGCGATCACGAAGGTGTCACTTGCCGGGGCGATGCCACACCCCTTGCCTCGGCCCGCCGGCCGAGCCGTGTCGCGCCATGCGGCGACAGCACCGGCACGAAGACGCGGCGGGACGCACGCTGGGCCACCGGCACGCCTTGATAGAGCCGTTTCTGCGCTTCGACGACAATGACGCCGGAAAAAATCGGCCACAGCCTCCGGCCGGCGCGCTCCAGCACATTGTGGAAGCGCATCATGAAACGCCGCCGCGATGGCGGGAAGAACAGCGCATCCGACCAGGCGGCGGGCGTGAAATTCGCCTCACGCAGCAATTCGGTGAGCTGCCCGCGTGAGAAGGGCCGGCCATTGCCGAACGGCGTATGTTCGAAGCGCGCCCAGACACCGCGCCGGTTTGGCACGACGATGACGACGCGCCCGGCCGGCGACAGCACCCGCCAGATCTCGTTCAGCGTTTCACGCGGGTTTTCGACGTGTTCGAGCGAATGGACGAGCAGCATGCGGTCGATGCAGGAATCGACCAGCGGCAGTTCCTCGTCGAACACCAGGGCCGTCGCTGTTGGCCCGGCCGCCGGCCAGACCACGGCGCCCTGGGTCGCTGGCATGAAGGCGAAGACCCGCTCGGCGTCGGTGCCGAAGCGTTCCAGCCAGGGCAAGGTATAGCCCAGGCCGACCAGCCGCTCATTGGGCACCGCGGCCCATATCGACGACAGCGCCATGGTGATCGAGCGCTCGGCGAACCGGCCGAGCGTTGTCGAATAGAAGGAACGAAGGTCGACGATGTCGGAATGCATGTCAGGGATGTAGCCGTGATGTCAGCCGGATTCAACAAAAGGCCAAAGCGGCCGGCACGGCGGATGTCAATTTGACATCCCACGATAACATTCGCTTTGCTCCCATCTGGGATGACATTCGCTTTCTCATCCGGGATGACATTCACGCAGCGGCGCCCTATGTCTGCGGCGGCAAATGGAGAAATGCGATGCCGGTCGAAATCGAACAGTTCATGTGCCGCACCGACAATTTCGGCGTGCTGGTGCATGACCCCGAAAGCGGCCAGACCGCGATTATCGACGCGCCCGAGGAAGCGCCGATCCTGACCGCGATCAAGCGCACCGGCTGGACGCCGACGATGATCCTGACGACGCATCATCATATGGATCACGTCGAGGCCAATCTGGCGCTCAAGGAGCGCTTCAAGCTGCGCATCGTCGGCCCGGAGGCGGAAAAGGCCAAGATCCCCGGCATCGATGAAACCGTCGAAGAAGGCTCCGTCCTGCATCTCGGCCATGAGCGCATCGAAGTGATCGCCACGCCCGGGCATACCGCTGGCCATGTCTCCTACCATCTGCCGTTATCGAAAGTGGCGTTCACCGCGGATACGCTGTTTGCGCTGGGTTGTGGGCGGCTGTTCGAATGCAAGCCGCCGGTGATGTACGAATCGCTGAAGAAGCTCGCGGCTCTTCCCGCCGAGACGACAATCTATTGCGGCCACGAATACACGCTCGCCAATGCCCGTTTTGCACTGAGCGTCGACCCCACCAATTCGGCGTTGAAGGAGCGCGCCGCGCGGATCGAGGCGCTGCGGGTCGACAACATGCCGACGCTGCCGACGACGATCGGCGAGGAACTGTCGACCAATCCCTTCCTGCGCTGGCACGATCCGGCAATCCGCAGGCATCTCGGCATGGAAAAGGCCGGGGATGCCGAGGTCTTCGCCGAAATCCGCAAGCGCAAGGACAATTTCTGACCACCATGCCAGCTATCTGCCGATGACCAGTTCCGCGGAAATCATAGCAACGCTCGCCCTGAAGCCGCATCCGGAAGGCGGCTGGTACGCGGAAACCTTTCGCGACGAAGCCGGCGGTGCGCGCGGCCATTCGACCGCCATCTATTTCCTGCTGGAACAGCATCAGGTTTCGGCCTGGCATCGGGTCAGGGATGCCGCCGAGCTTTGGCACTTTTATGCCGGCGCGCCTCTGGCGCTGTCGATGTGGGAAGAAGGCGGCGCCATTATCGAGCAGGTGCTCGGCATCGAGCTCGCGGCGGGTGAACGGCCGCAGATCGCCGTGCCGGCGGGCTGGTGGCAATCGGCGCGCACACTGGGCGAATGGACACTGGTCGGCTGCACGGTGGCGCCGGGTTTTGATTTCGCCGCCTTCGAACTGGCCGAGCCGGGCTGGCAGCCGAAGCCGATTTAACCCAGCAGGAATCCCAGCGTGACCGCCAGTTGGGCGGCATAGTACAAAACCCACACGGTGAAACGCATCCAGGCGCGATGCTGCGAGACGGCCGCCACTAAAAATTTCTCCATGGCGAGCAGCCCGTCCGATGCTATGAACAGCACGGCGCCACCGATCACCCAGACATTGCTTGTCGTTAGCGCCGACATGCCCATCGCCAGGATCGCCACGACATAGACGGCAATCGGTATACGCAAGCCGGGACCAACGCGGCGCCAAAGCGCCGCCAGCATGACGATCGCGAACACCGCCATGGCCAGCGCGATCGCGCTGCGCCAGGGCTCGGCGCCAAGCAACTCCAATCCGGCACCGCTGCGCAGCAACAACGCGACATAGACGATATGGGCGACGAGAAAACTGGCCAGTCCACCCAGAAAGGCTTTTTCGCCGTCGCGCGATAAGAAGGCATCGCCAATGGTACTCAGCGCAAGGGCGGCGACCAGCAGCAGCGGCCCGCCTTGTATTGCGGCGAGTACGGCGAGCATCGCGACGGCAAGTGTCTTTGCCGCCGAGCGGGCCAGCGTCGGCGGCATGCCAAGCGTGAAGCCATAGATCACCGCCGCCACCAGCGAAAAGATCAGCGTCGCATTGGCGTTGCCGTCGATGCCCCCGGCAAACGGCATCGTCATGCCCTGGCTTCGCCTTCGGATGCCCTGGCTCCGTCTTCGGATGCCCTGACTCCGCTCTCCGTGGCCGGCTTGCGCAGGAACAGCGATTTTGCCGCTAGCGCCGCGCCGCCGGTGATGAGCACACAGGCGGCCAGAATGCGCAGCGACGGTTCGGCGACGCCGGCCGCGATCAGCACCAGCGTCGACAGCAGCGGCGCCGCGTAGCTCGCGGCACCCAGCACCTGGATGTTGCCGCGCTTGACACCGATGTCCCAGGCATAGAAGGCCGCGCCCACCGGCATCAGGCCGAGCCCGAGCACGGCCAGCCACTGGCCGGCGCCGTCAGGCAGAACCGTTTGTTCCAGCGCCAGGTGGCAGACGAGCGACAGCACGGCGGTTGCCGCGCAGAACCAGGTGACGATGCTGGTCGGCACCGACGGGAAACGTCGAGACAGCAAGGAATAGGACGACCATAGCAGGGCGCAGACGGCGGCCATGGCGTAACCGAAGGCGTAGCGCGCATCGAAAGCCAGGCCGCCGCCCTTGGTGACGATCAGCACGGTGCCGGCAAGGCCGAGCAGCGCGCCGACGACATGGTTCCAGGCCAGCTTCTCGCCCGGCATCAGCGCCGAGCCCAGCACGATCAGCAACGGCCAGAGATAGGCAATCAGGCTCGCCTCGACCGCCGGCGCGTTGCGCAGCGCGGTGAAGTAGAAGAAGTGGTAGCCGAAGAGGCCGGCAATGCCGATCACCCAGACCTGAGGAGGGATCTTTTGGCTCCTGTCGGTGGCCGGCATGAACAGTCGCGCGACAAACCCTACGCCTGTGCCGATCGAGAAGGTGATGGCCGACAACAGGAATGGCGGCACCTTGCCGGACGCATCCGTCAGCAACGCCAGCAATGCCCACATGGCGACCGCCGAAAAGCCGATCAGTGTTGCGCGCCCCATTTTGTCTCCAGTGGCGCGCCCGTTCTGTCCCCGGTGGCGTGCCTTATTGTACCGCTTCGAACCGTCTGGCGCTGATGGTCAAGGTGCCGATCTGCGTTCCGACCGTGGCGTGGATCGGCGCATATACGCCGGTTTGGCCGAGCGGTGCAAACGTCACCATCATGCGGCTTTTGTTCTTGAGATAATTGAGCGCCTTGCGGCCCTTGCGATAGCCCGCCACCGGCTCGAAACCCATCTGGCAGGTGACGGTGTCGCCCTTGTAGCCCGGCACCGAGATCGTTCCTTTCGAGGCGTAGGTCAGCGTCAGGTCGGCGCGCATCTCACCATCGTAGAACTTGACCTTGCGGCCACAGACCTGGTCGAGGCTGTCGGCATGGATGACGGTCGCCGCCATCGGATCGAGCACCGATGCCAGGTCGCCGGCGCCGAGCGGCACCCAGGCCTTGGGATCGCGCTTGCCCGGAGCGGGGATCACCCGCGTCGAGGTCACGTTGCCATTGCTAAAGCGAATGTCGATCGAAGACGCCTTCTTGCCGGAAGTGTAGTCGGCCCGAAACGCCTGCGGCACCATTTTCTGGCCCGAAATCGTGCCTTTTGACGAGATCGTGCCCCGCGTGTCGTCGAACAGCTTGGCCAGACCCGCCGCCGAGACACTGCCTTCGATCGCGTAGGCACCGTTCTCATAGTGGCTGGAAAAGGTCGATCTGGCGATCGAGAGACCAAGGAACGACACCGTGTATTCGCCCTTGAACGACTGCGGCGAGGCCGCGGACGCAGCGGTCGGCAACGCGATGACAAGCGCGGCAACAAGCGCGTGAGACGAACGAGGCATGGCGGGATCGGATCCTTGGTTTCGGCCGGAGCGGGCGACTCCGGTCTGGCGTGTCCCTATGAGACCGCTTATACGGTGAAATCCGGCCTTAATATGAAAAGCCGGGCGCTTCCCTGCGGAAGCCGGAGCTTGACGCCCCGGTGAAATGCAACTATGGAACGCCAACTTTTCCATAAGGCCGCCTGATCAGAACCGCGCGCCACCCGGCGCGGGTACAAAGGTTTGGCAGGCCCCGAGAGAACTGAAGGTTAGAACCATGTCCCGCACCTGCGAACTCACTGCCAAGGCAGTCCAGACCGGCAACAATGTGAGCCACGCCAACAACAAGACCAAGCGTCGCTTCCTGCCGAACCTCGTCAATGTGACGCTCATTTCGGAAGCGCTGAACCAGAATGTACGCCTGCGCATCTCGGCCAACGCGCTGCGTTCGGTCGAACATCGCGGCGGCCTCGATGCCTTCCTGGCCAAGGCCGACGTCAAGGAACTGTCGCAGCGCGCGCGTCTCTTGAAGAAGCAGATCGCCAAGAAGCTTGCCGAGCAGGTCGCTGCGTAACATCCAGATAAAGGGGGGACGACCGCCTGGCCAACCTCCTTGCTGGCCGCTGAGCATCGGATAGATCCGCAAGGTTCGACACTCCGATGCTCAATTACGAAGCGAGCGCTGCCTCGGCATGATGCTCCGCTGGTTCCATTACCCAGGATAAAAAAATGTCTTCTTTTTCGCGGTACCTGCCTTTCGTGGCTGCCATGGCGCTTGTCGTCGTGGCATCGAACATCCTCGTGCAGTTTCCCATGCAGGGAAACGTCGGCGGCCTGTCGCTCGCCGACGTTTTGACCTGGGGCGCTTTCACCTATCCCTTCTCTTTCCTGGTCACGGACCTCGCCAACCGCCGTTACGGGCCTGCCGTGGCGCGCCGGATCGTCTTTGTCGGCTTCATGACGGCGGTGGTCTGCTCGATCCTCGTCCCGCCCTTCCTGTTCCGCCATGGCCTGATCGAATTCGAGACATCAGCCGACCGGCTGGTGCGCATCGCGGCGGCTTCCGGAGCGGCGTTCCTGTCCGCGCAATTGCTCGATGTGACCGTGTTCAACCGTTTGCGCCGGCAGAGCTGGTGGCGGGCGCCGATCGTCGGCACGCTGGTCGGATCGGTGTTCGACACCCTCGTGTTCTTCGGCGTCGCCTTTTCAGCCGCCTTTGCCTTCGTCGGCCCAAGCGACGGGTTTGCGCTGGAGAGCGCCCCATTGATGGGCGTGTTTCATGTCGACGCCATGCGCTGGGTGTCCTGGGCGCTCGGCGACCTCAGCGTGAAACTGATCATCGCTGTCGTGGCTCTGATCCCTTACCGGCTGCTCGCCGCCCGCTGGAGCCAGCCGGCCGCCGCCGCGGCCTAGCCGTGATTCCCTGGATCCAGCTGGAGTCCGCGAAAACGCCTGATGGCCAGCAGGAACTGCGGCTGAAACAGCGCGGTTCTGAATTCTCGATCATGCTCGGTACCAACGAGCTGATGAACAGCCGGCTGAGCGGCTCCGAGGACGCGCTGGCAAAACTGTCCTGCCAGCGGATTGCGGGTCATCGTCGGCCGAGAATCCTGATCGGCGGGCTCGGCATGGGTTTTACGCTGCGCGCTGCCCTCGCCGAATTGGGCGACAATGCCGAGATCGTCGTCGCGGAGCTGGTGCCGGCCGTCGTCGCCTGGGCGCGCGGCCCGATGGCCGAGATTTTTGCCGGCTCGCTCGATGATCCCCGCGTCACCATCCACGAAACCGATGTCGGTCAGCTCGTACGGTCCGCACCCATTGCCTGGGACGCGATCCTGCTCGACGTCGACAATGGCCCCGAAGGCATCGTCCACAAGGGCAATGACGCGCTCTACAGCGTGGCTGGCCTCGCCGCCGCACGCACCGCCCTAAGACCGGGCGGAGTCCTGGCCGTATGGTCGCAAGGGCCGGATGCCGGCTTCACGCGGCGGTTGAAACAGGCAGGTTTCGCTGTCGAGGAAGTCAACACGCGCGCCAACGGCAAGCGCGGCGCGCGCCATGTCATCTGGATCGCCACCAACAGCTAGCGGGCCAGACCAGAGCCGTCAGCAGCAGTGTTTGGACCTGTCTGGACTTGTCGAGCTCCGCGCAACCCCTGGCTTGTCAGGGCAGGATTCTCGGAAATGGCCGACGCATAAAAAATCGCCAATGAGCGTCGCGAAGGGGCTGCCCCTCAATCCTGGTGCAGAATGAATTCCAGATAGAGATTGCGCTGCAGGATCGAGTGGTTGTCGTCGGAGATCAGCGACACCATCAACGCGCCGTCATCCCGGCTCCAGACATCGAGCCCTTCCATATTGTCGATCTGGTAGCCCATGTCGGCTTGCAGCAGCACCGGCCCGTCGGCGACCGCGCCCTTCTCGACGCTCTCTCCATAAATGCGCCGCAGCCGCATCTTGAGGCCCCCCGCCATCGTGAAACTGCGCTCCAGCAGCAAGAGGTCGCCATCCGGCAGGAAGGCGCCGTCGGTGATGTCGAAATCGTCGTTGCGCTTGACAGTGAAGACGCCCCTATGCGGGCCTTCGATAATGGCGGCGTAGATGTTGCCTGATTTGTCGAGGCTCTTCTCCGAGACCACGACCAGGCCGCCTTCATGCTGGCCATTGGCATTTGAATGGGTGACTGTCTCGAAGCCGCGGTTCTGCCGCAACTCCCACGCCGGCACCAGGAAATCCAGCTGCCTGAATGGCGCCTTCATGTTGTCCGGGTCGATCTTGAACTGGGAGACGCGGTGGTTGCGCTCGAAACCGACAGTGGCAATACCGTCCTTGACCGCGAGGCCTTCGGCGTCGACTTCCCATTTTTCGTCGATCGGCTGCCCGCTCTGGTTGGCCATCTGCTGCATGCGAAAATTCTGGATGCCGAGGGGGCGCCTGTCGGCGTCGCGGGCCACCGAGCCGAAGAACCAGTAACCGGTGTCGGCAACACCGATGAAATCGCTGCCGGCTTTCAGAAACCGAAAGGCCGACAACGCGCCGAAATCGCGCGATGGCGAGGTCATTTCCAGCCCACCGACGAATTCGATCGGACCGAATTGCTTGTCGGCGCGGCCAATGTGGAATTCGGTGATCGGGCGTGCCGAGACGGCGACAGGTTCAACTGGAGCCGAGCCGGCCGAACCTGCCGGAGCCACACCGGCGAGCAGGACGATGGCGGCGAAAAGCGTTTGCCTAAACCCGCCTCGCGAAAAGATCATCCGGCGCGCCGCATGCCGCCGCGACGCGTATCCTTCGCGCTTTCCTCGGCAAACAGCGAAGCCAGCTGCTCGGTCATGGCGCCGGCCAGTTCCTCGGCATCGACGATGGTGACGGCGCGCCTGTAGTAGCGCGTGACGTCATGGCCTATGCCGATGGCCAGCAGCTCGACCGGTGAGCGCGTCTCGATCAATTCGATGACGGCGCGCAGATGCCGCTCGAGATAATTGCCCGGATTGACCGACAGCGTGGAATCGTCGACCGGCGCGCCGTCCGAGATCATCATCAGGATCTTGCGCTGTTCGGGCCGGGCAATCAGCCGGTTGTGGGCCCACAGCAGCGCCTCGCCGTCGATATTCTCCTTGAGCAGGCCTTCACGCATCATCAGGCCAAGGTTGCGGCGTGCCCGCCGCCATGGATGATCGGCGGATTTGTAGATGATATGACGCAGATCGTTGAGGCGGCCGGGGTTCGGCGGCTTGCCGTCCTTCAGCCACTTCTCGCGCGCCTGTCCGCCCTTCCAGGCCCGCGTGGTGAAGCCGAGGATCTCGACCGAGACGCCGCAGCGCTCCAGCGTGCGCGCCAGAATGTCGGCACAGGTGGCGGCGACCGTGATCGGCCGGCCACGCATCGAGCCGGAATTGTCGAGCACCAGCGTCACCACCGTGTCGCGGAACTTGGTGTCGCGCTCCTGCTTGAACGACAACGGCTGCATCGGATCGATGACGACGCGCACCAGCCGCGCCGGGTCGAGATAGCCCTCTTCCAGGTCGAAATCCCAGGACCGGTTCTGCTGCGCCATCAGCCGGCGCTGCAGCCGGTTGGCGAGCCGTCCGACCACGCCCGACAGATTGGCGAGTTGCTTGTCGAGGAAGGCGCGCAGCCGGTCGAGTTCTTCCTCTTCGCAGAGCTCCTCCGCGCCGACCGTCTCGTCGAAAGCTGACGTGTAAACCTTGTAGTCGATTTCCTTCGGCAGATTGGTGAAGGGATTGTCGTTGCGCCTAGCCTCGCCGGGCGTCTCGGCATCGGCATCGTCATCGTCGGACAGATCGTCGGCGGTGGCATCGGAGGCTTCCGTCTCCGCCGATTGCTCGTCGTCGGCCGATGCCTCGGCATCCTCGGACTGCGACTGTTCTGAGCCGGAATCGTCCTCGCCGCCTTCCTCGCTCTGTTCCTCGCCTTGCGGCTGGTTGTCGTCATTGTCCTCGGAATCTTCGGTCTCCTGGTCGTCGCCGAGTTCCTCGGCCATTTCCATGGAGGCAAGCATCTCGCGCACGACGCGGGCGAAGGCCTGCTGGTCCTCGAGTTTTTCCGACAGGCCGTCGAGATCGGCCTTTGCCTTCTCCTCGACCCAGGGCCGCCAGAGTTCGACCAGCCGCTCGCCGCTCTTCGGCACCGGCCGGCCGGTCAGCTTTTCGCGCACCATCAGCGCCAGCGCCTCCTCGATGGGCGCGTCGGCCTTGTCCTTGACGTCGACGAGGTTGGCCTTGGTGTATTTGTCCTCCAGCATCGAGCCGATATTGTCGGCGACGCCCTGCATGGCGCGGCTGCCGATCGCCTCGACGCGGGCCTGTTCGACCGCGTCGTAGATGGCACGGGCGGCCTTGCCTTCCGGCGCCAGTCTGCTGTGGATGCGCACATCATGGCAGGCGCGCTTCAACGCCATGGAATCGCCGAGCCCGCGGGTAATCGCGATGTCGGACTTCGATGCCTTCTTGGGCAGTTCGGGCAGCCGCGCACGGCTGCCCGCCAGCGCCGGCCTGTCCTTGGCGAAGCCGACTTCCATTTCCTTGTCGCCGGCAATGGCGCGCATGCAGACGGTGACGGCGCGCTTGAAGCTGTCGGCTTCAGACCCCGTCTTGGACTTGTTGCGCGTATTGTCGCCCGGACCCGCCATCGAGGCTCTGCTTAGCCCAGCACCACATTGGCCGCGCTCTCG
This sequence comes from Mesorhizobium sp. BR1-1-4, assembly GCF_020165375.1. Lineage (NCBI taxonomy): Bacteria > Pseudomonadati > Pseudomonadota > Alphaproteobacteria > Hyphomicrobiales > Phyllobacteriaceae > Mesorhizobium > Mesorhizobium sp. BR1-1-4. Next base: position 112,446 of record NZ_JAIUIB010000014.1, read on the forward strand.
GGCAGATCCTGGCCGAAGGCGCGCTGGTAGAACTCGGCAACCACCGAACGCTCCAGCTCGTCGCACTTGTTGAGGAAGGTCAGCCGGAACGCCATGCCGACATCGCCGAAGATCTCGGCATTCTCGGCCCAGGTGATGACGGTACGCGGGCTCATCACCGTCGACAGGTCGCCATTGATGAAGGCCGAGCGCGTCATGTCGGCGACGCGCACCATCTTGTTGACGATGTCCTTGCCCTTGGTGTCGCGATAATGCTTGGCCTTGGCCAGCACGATGTTCACTTCATTGTCGTGCGGCAGATAGTTCAACGTGGTAACGATCGACCAGCGGTCCATCTGCGCCTGGTTGATCTGCTGGGTGCCGTGATAAAGGCCGGTGGTGTCGCCCAGACCAACCGTATTTGCGGTCGAAAACAGCCGGAACGCCGGATGCGGGCGGATGACCCGGCTCTGGTCGAGCAGCGTCAGGCGGCCGGACGATTCCAGCACGCGCTGGATGACGAACATCACGTCCGGACGGCCGGCGTCATACTCGTCGAAGCAAAGCGCGACATTGTGCTGGTAGGCCCAAGGCAGGATGCCGTCGCGAAATTCGGTGATCTGCAGGCCGTCCTTGACCACGATCGCGTCCTTGCCGACAAGATCGATACGGCTGACATGGCTGTCGAGATTGACGCGCACGCAAGGCCAGTTGAGGCGGGCGGCGACCTGTTCGATATGGGTCGACTTGCCGGTGCCGTGATAGCCCGACACCATGACGCGGCGGTTGTAGGCAAAGCCGGCGAGGATCGCCAAGGTCGTCGCCTTGTCGAACAGATAATCGGGATCGACATCGGGCACATGCTCGCTGGTGACCGAGTACGCTGGCACCACCATCTTGGACTCGAAACCGAATTTCTCCTTCACCGACACCGTCGCGTCGGGCAGGTTGGCGATGTCGCGATCGACCTTGTTCATATCTCTCAACGTCTCCACGGGCGAAACGTCGCGTTTCGCCGGCAATCCATTTTGTTCGGGGGCGGTCTTAGAGCCTTTTCCAACCTTATGAAAGTTGGAAAACGACACGAACCATAGGGTCGCTCAGCACAGGCCCGCCTGTTTGAGCACGCGATAGGCCTGAAGCACATCGCGGAACCGGTCTTCCGAACCTCTGTCGCCGCCATTCGCATCCGGATGGTGACGCTTCACCAGTTCCTTATAGCGCGCCTTGATGTCCTTGCCAGTCGCCTTTGTATCAAGGCCAAGCGTTTCCAGCGCCTTGGCCTCAAGCGGCTTGGCCTTGCGCTCACGCGCCTCGCGCGGATCCTTCGGTCCCTTGAACAGGTCGAATGGGTCGCGCATGCGGTTGTAATAGCCTGCGCGGCCGGAGCGCATCTGCGCCATGTCGGGCGAGGAACGCGTCGAGGCGCCGTTGACGCCCATTTTCCAGGTCGGCCGGTGGCCGGTCATCGCTTCCTTCTGGAAGCGCGCCACCTCGGTGTCCGGCACGCCGGAGAAGTAGTTGAAGCCCTTGTTGTACTCACGCACATGGTCGAAGCAGAAGCGGAAATACTCGCCCTCCTTCATGCGGCCGACCGGCGCGCGATGCGTGCCCGCCTCCTTGCAGCCATCCCACTGGCAGATCGGCGCGTGCGCCTTCACCTCCGCGTCCTTGTCGGGGCGGACGCGAATCTTCTCGAAATATTTGGGATACGGCTTCATCTCACCCATTTATGGGGCGTTCGCAGATGCGAAACAAGAATTGACATTTTCGCGATGATCGCCCTAACCGCTGAATCGCGGCTTAAAGCAGGCGGATGACCGATTTTGTTGCGCACCAGCGGCCCGGCGAAACCTGTTTCGGGTTTTCATGGCGGCGCGCCGACCATATGTGGTGAAGGGAGAAGACGATGTCCATACAAGCGACCATGGAAGACAAGCTCAACAAGGCATTTTCGCCCGAGCGGCTGGTCATCCTCAACGAAAGCCATCTCCACGCCGGCCATCATCATGTGGAATCCGGTCACCACGCTGAGTTCGATGGTACCGGCGAGACACATTTCCGTGTCCGCATCGTCTCGGCGAATTTCGTTGGCATGAGCCGCGTTGAGCGCCACCGCGCCGTCAACGAACTGCTGGCCGACGAGTTGAAGGCGGGCGTTCACGCGCTGGCTATCGAGCCCGCGGCGCCCGGCGAACAGACCCGCTGGTAAGCCAAATCCCGGAGCTGGTCCTGTAGCTCGTCTCGCGCTGCTCAGATTATCGCTTCGATCAGGAATGGCCCGGGCCGCGACAAGGCGGCATCGAGCAGCGCGTCGAACCGCTCGCAGGTGTCGGCACGCGCCGCCTCCACGCCCATGCCTTTGGCCAGCGAAACCCAGTCCAGCGCCGGATGGTCGAGGTCGAGCATGCGCCTGGCATTTTCGCCGATCGCGTTCACCCCGACATTGCGCATCTCGCCATGCAGGATCGCATAAGTGCGGTTGGAAAAGACGATCGTCACCACGTCGAGATTTTCCCGCGCCTGCGTCCACAGGCCCTGCACCGTGTACATGCCGCTGCCGTCGGCCTCCAGATTGATCACCTTGCGGCCGGGACAGGCGATCGCCGCGCCTGTCGCCAGCGGAATGCCGCCGCCGATCGACCCGCCCGTGCCCATCATGTAGTCGTGCGGCGCGGCAAAGGCCGACAGCGCGAAGAAACGTCGCGCCGAGGTGACGGCCTCGTCGCAGACGATCGCGTCGCCCGGCAGCTTTTTGGCCACCGAGAGTGCAATGGCATCTTCCGTCAAGCTGCCGGTTGGCGTTGCTTCCTCGGGAAAGGCGCTTGCAACCAACGCCGGCTGCGATTGCCTGACGCCCAGTTCGTCGCCAAGCGCCTCCAGTGCCGCATGCAGATCCTGACCATGGGCGGCGAGCGTCAGCACCTGGCAATCGTCACGGACAAGCCTTCCCGGTTTTCCCGGATAGGCGAAGAAGGCGACCGGCTCCTTGCCGCCGACCAGCACAAGGACATCGATATCCCTGAGCGCTGCCGTCGCCGCGTCGACCGGATAGGGAATGCGCGTCGGCGCGACACGCCCGCGCCCGCGCTGCATGCGCGCGATCAAAACCTCGCTGAACAGCCTGACCTCGCATGCCGCTGAAATCTGGCCGGCGATCTCGAGGGCATCGGCCCGCGCCGCCCGTCCCCGAACGATCATGCCGGCGCGCCCGGGAGCGGCACGGATCGCGGTAGCCACCGCTCGCACGGCGTCGATGTCGATGGCTGGCGGCGATGCGAGTTCCACCGTGCCGGGCGAAACCGCGTCGGCGTCGCCCCAGGCCGCGTCCGCCGGCAGGATCAGCGTCGTGACACCCGGCGGTGTCAGCGAGGCGCGAAAGGCCGCCTCCGTGGCCGGTTGGACATCGGCGGGCCCTCCGATGCGGCGCACCCACTTCGACATCGGCGCCGCCAGCCCCTCGATATCGCTGGTGAGCGGCGCGTCGAGCGGCAGATGGTAGGAGGCATGGTCCCCGACGATATTGATCATCGGGCTGAAGGCGCGCCTTGCATTGTGCATGTTGGCCAGCCCATTGGCGAGGCCCGGGCCGGTGTGCAGCAGCGTCGCGGCGGGACGATCGGTCATGCGCGCATAGCCGTCGGCCGCACCCGTCACCACCCCCTCGAACAGGCCGAGCACGCAGCGCATCGCTGGCTTGCGGTCGAGGGCCGCGACAAAATGCATTTCGGATGTGCCGGGATTGGCGAAGCAGACGTTCACGTCATTGGCCAATAGCACGTCGCACAGAACATCGGCGCCATTCATGCGAACTTTCTCCCATTCACGAAGAGCAATTGCACCCGCGGATATCGACACGGCAATATCCCGCCGCCGCTTTTGGCATGATCCAGCCACGGAATGGGCGAGCGACGGTCGGCAGGATCAGGCGACCGTCGATTTCAGGAACGCTGGCGCGGCGGCGTTCGGCGCATTGCCATCTCCGCCGAAATCGCGGTTGATGGACGGCTATTCGGGCCGGAGCGACGGAACAAACAATGCCTTCCCGCAGTTGAATATGCGAGCCCCATCAGAATGGCTCCGAAGGCAACGATCATGCGTGAGAACCAATCCGACGTCTTCCATCTCTTTTCGGAAATTTATGCGAACGCCGCCCAGGAAGAGATAAGTCTCCAGCAATATCTGCTCGCCTGCCGCGAGGACAAATCGATGTATGCCTCGGCGCCGGAACGAATGGTCGAGGCGATCGGCGAGCCAAACCTGGTCGACACCAGCAAGGACGAGCGGCTAGGCCGTATTTTCTCGAACCGGACCGTCAAGATATATCCCTCCTTCTCCGACTTTTACGGGATGGAAGATACGATCGAGCGCATCGCCGGGTATTTCCGCTATGCCTCCCAGGGCCTCGAGGAACGCAAGCAGATCCTCTACCTCCTGGGTCCGGTCGGGGGCGGCAAATCCTCCTTGGCCGAACGGTTGAAGAAATTGATGGAGGAGCGCCCCATCTACACGCTGAAGGTCGGCAACCAGATCAGTCCGGTTTTCGAATCGCCGCTTGGCCTGTTCCATCCCGATCGCATGAGCGATCTCCTGGAGGACAAATACGGGATAGCCCGGCGCCGCCTGAACGGACTTATCTCACCATGGGCGGCCAAGCGCCTCGACGAACTGTCCGGCGACATTTCCAAATTCAGCGTCGTCAAACTGATGCCGTCGCGGCTGCGCCAGATCGGCATCGCCAAGACCGAGCCTGGCGACGAGAACAACCAGGACGTCTCGGCCCTGGTTGGCAAGGTCGACATCAGGCAATTGGAAAATTTCAGCCAGTCCGACCCTGACGCCTATTCCTACAGCGGCGGGCTGAACCGAACGACGCAAGGCCTGCTCGAATTCGTCGAGATGTTCAAGGCGCCCATCAAGGTGCTGCATCCATTGCTGACGGCGACCCAGGAAGGCAGTTACAACGGCACCGAGAATTTTGGTGCCTTTCCCTACCAGGGCATCATCGTTGCCCATTCCAACGAATCCGAGTGGCAACAGTTCAAGAACAACAAGAACAATGAGGCGTTTCTCGATCGCATCCTCGTGGTCAAGGTGCCGTATTGCCTGCGCATCACCGAAGAGAGGCAGATCTACGAGAAGCTGCTGCGCGAGAGTGAATTGGCCTCCAGCCCTTGCGCGCCCGAGGTGTTGGACATCCTCAGCCGGTTCAGCGTCTCGACCCGCCTTGCCGAGCACGACAATTCGCCGCTGCACACCAAAATGCGCGCCTATGATGGTGAGAACCTCAAGGAAGTCGACCCGAGGGCGAAGTCAGTCCAGGAATATCGCGACGCCGCCGGCGTCGACGAAGGCATGACCGGCGTCAGCACGCGCTTCGCCTTCAAGATCCTGTCGCAGACGTTCAACTACGATACCAACGAGGTCGCGGCGGACCCCGTGCATCTTATGTACATCCTGGAAGAAGCGATCAAACGGGAGCAGTTTCCGAAGGAGACGGAAGCCGCCTATCTCGAATTCATCAAGTCGGAACTGGCCGCCCGTTACGCCGAGTTCATCGGCCATGAAATCCAGAAGGCCTATCTGGAATCCTATAGCGAATATGGCCAGAACCTGTTCGACCGCTACATCGCCTATGCCGATGCCTGGATCGAGGACCAGGACTACAAGGACCCCGACACCGGCCAGATCCTCAACCGCGAGGTGTTGGACAACGAACTGTCGCAGGTCGAAAAGCCGGCAGGCATCGCCAATCCGAAGGACTTCCGCAACGAGGTGGTGAAATTCACGCTGCGTGCCCGGGCACGCAACCATGGCCGCAATCCGTCATGGACGAGCTACGAGAAGCTGCGCGAGGTCATCGAAAAGCGCATGTTCGGCCAGGTCGAGGACCTCCTGCCGGTGATCAGCTTCGGCTCCAAGCAGGATAGCGTCACCGAAAAGCGGCACAATGAATTCGTCCAGCGGATGGTGGAGCGCGGCTATACGGAACGGCAGGTGCGCCGGCTGGTCGATTGGTACATGCGGGTGAACAAGGCGGGCTGAGCGCAGTCCGAATGGTTGCATGCCGATCTTTATCGACCGCCGCCTGAATCCGAAGGACAAAAGCCTTGGCAACCGCCAGCGCTTTCTCAGGCGTGCCCGCGAGGAGCTCAAGCGCAGCATTCGCGACCAGATCCGCGCTGGGCGGATCGCCGACGTGGACGCGGAGCACGTCGTGCCGATGCCCGAAAGAGGCACTGGCGAGCCGACCTTCAACGACGCCAGGGACACCGGCCGGCGCCGGCACATCCTGCCGGGCAACAGGCAATTCTCCCAAGGCGACCTGATCCCCAAGCCCGGCCAGGGCGGAGGCATGGGCGGTTCGTCACCGGGAAAAACCGCGTCCGAGGACGACTTCCGTTTCGTGCTTTCGCGCGAGGAGGTGCTGGATCTCTTTTTCGAGGATCTCGAACTGCCCGACCTGGTCAAGCTCAACCTCAAGGAGATCCTTGCCTTCAAGCCGCGCCGGGCGGGTTTCGCCGCCACCGGTTCGCCAACCAACATCAATGTCGGCCGCACGATGCGCAACAGCCACGGCCGCCGCATTGCGCTCAGGCGCCCCAAGCAAGCGGCGGTCGACGCGATCATGCAGGAACTCGCCTTGCTGGAGGCCGCTCCGCCTGATGCTCAAACGCGCGAGCGCGTCGTGGCGCTCAAAGAAGAGATCGAGCGGCTGGAGCGCCGGCGCCGGCGGATTGCCTTCGTCGACCCGGTCGACATCCGGTTCAACCGCTTCGACCAGCGCCCGGTGCCGAATGCGAAAGCGGTCATGTTCTGCCTGATGGATGTGTCGGGCTCGATGGGCGAGCGCGAGAAGGACCTGGCCAAGCGCTTCTTCGTGCTGCTGCACCTGTTCCTGAAGCGACGTTATGAACGCACCGAAATCGTCTTCATCCGCCACACGCACGAGGCGCAGGAGGTGGATGAGGAAACCTTCTTCTACTGCACGCAAAGCGGTGGCACCGTCGTTTCCACCGCGCTCGAGGAGATGCATCGCGTCATCGAGCAGCGTTACCCCGCGAGCGAGTGGAACATCTACGCCGCCCAGGCCTCGGACGGCGACAATTTCGCCACCGATTCCGAGCGCTGCATCGCCCTGCTGAACGGCAAGCTCATGCGCCTGTGCCAGTATTTCGCCTATGTCGAGATCATCGACGAACGCGAGAGTCACATCTTCGGCGCGACTGAAAACGGGACGTCGCTCTGGCGAGCCTACAGCGCCATCGAATCGAACTGGCCGAACTTCCAGATGAGCCGCATAGCCACGGCCGCCGATATCTATCCTGTCTTTCGTCAGCTCTTCGCCAAACAGCCCGCGCTCAGGAAGAGCGCCTGAGGGGGAACCATGGCCAGGACAGCCAGCAAACCGGGTTTGCTCTTTTCCGGATCCGACTGGGACTTCCAGAAATTGTCGCACGCCTACGACGCGATCGCGGCAATCGCCATCGAGGAACTCAAGCTGGACACCTATCCGGTGCAGATGGAAATCATTTCCTCGCAACAGATGCTCGACGCTTATTCATCGGTCGGCATGCCGCTGATGTACCGTCATTGGTCGTTCGGCAAGCATTTCCTGTACCAGGATTTTCTCTACCGCAAGGGTGGACGGGGCCTGGCTTACGAACTGGTCATCAACTCCAATCCCTGCATCGTCTACCTGATGGAGGAAAACACCATGGCCTTGCAGGCCCTGGTGACGGCGCATGCGGCGCTCGGACACAATCATTTCTTCAAGAACAATCATCTGTTTCTGCAGTGGACCGACGCCGGGGGAATTCTGAGCTATCTGGAGTTCGCCAAGGGCTACATTGCCCGATGCGAGGAGCGGCACGGACTGTCGGCCGTGGAAAGCATTCTCGACTGCGCCCACGCGCTGATGGAACAAGGCGTGTTCCGATACCACAGGCCGCCAAAGCTGTCGTCGGAGCGGCAGCGTGAAGGGCTGCGCGAGCGCCTGGAGTATGAAGAACGCTCCTACAACGACTTGTGGCGCACGCTGCCTCCCTCGCAGGACAGCAGCAAGACCGAGAAGAAGGACGAAGGCTTGGCGGAGCGGAAGAAATCGCTCAACCTACCCGAGGAAAATCTGCTCTATTTCCTCGAGAAGAACAGCCTTGTCCTCGAGCCCTGGCAGCGCGAGATCATCCGCATCGTGCGTATCGTCGCGCAGTATTTCTATCCGCAGCGGCAAACGCAGGTGATGAATGAAGGCTGCGCCACCTTCGTGCACTACACCCTCATGAACGCATTGTTCGACCGCGGCCAGATCAGCGAGGGCGCCATGCTCGAGGTCCTGCGCAACCATTCCAATGTGATCTTCCAGCCGGCCTTCGACGACCCCCGGTTCTCCGGTATCAACCCATACGCGCTCGGCCTCGACATGATGCAGGACATACAGCGCATTTCGACCGCGCCGACGGCGGAGGACCGCGACTGGTTTCCCGACATTGCGGGCCGCGGTGACTGGCGCGATGTGCTCCTGGACGCCTGGGCCAACCACCGCGACGAATCCTTCATCCGCCAGCACCTCAGCCCTGCCCTGATACGGAAATGGCGAATGTTTGTCCTCGCCGATCAGGCCGACGACGCACATTACGAGGTGGCCTCGATCCACAATGAGCGCGGCTACCAAAAGATACGTGCCGCGCTGGCCCAGAGCTACGACATCGGCGCGAGCCGGCCGGATATCCAGGTGGTGGATGTCGATTTGCTCGGTAACCGGCATTTGCGGCTGCAGCATAAGGTGAAGGAGGGCGTACTGCTCGACAGTGGCAGCCGCGACGCGACCCTGCGCCATGTCCGAAGCCTCTGGGGCTATGAGGTCAGCCTCGCTTCGGTCGACGCCGAAACCGGTGCGACGCTCAGCGAACGGTCAAGCAATGACTGTTGAATTTTCGCCTGGCCGCATCGGCGGGTGCCGGGCACAACGAGTGGAACACGCCACGGACAGCCGGTGCGCTCAACCGACCGTCGATTTCAGGAACGCCAGCGCGGCAGCGGTCAGCGCGTCGCCGTCCTCGCCGAAATCGCGGTTGATCGACATGTGGGTATAGGCGCTGCCGTCGAACAGCGTCACCTCGGTTCCGCTGGCGCGCAGGCGCTCGGCAAAGGCCGTGGACTGCTCGCCGCGACCGTCGGCGCGGGAATAGGCGATGAAGGTCGGCGGATGCTTGCGGGCCGTTGACATAGCTCGCCGGTGACAGTGCCGCCCACTGCGAAGGATCGGAAAAGGCCCGCGAATAGGCTCGCACCATGCCGCCACTTCCGGCAAGGGCGGCGAGATCGTAGGCCCTTGTATCGTCGAGAAGCAGGCCAGCGACGCCGGGCAATCCGCCGCGCATGCCGGTCAGGGCGATCAGATGGCAGCCGGCCGAATGCCCCATGCCGACGATGCGGTTGGGGTCGCCGCCATGTTGGGCGATGTTGGTCCTGACATAGGCATAGGCCCTCTCCACGTCGCCCGCCTGGATGGCGACATCAGCCTGCGGCAGCATGCGGTAGTCGATGGAGACGAAGCAGAAGCCGTTGGCAAGCAGGAAGGCCGGCTTGGCGTTCACCTGGCTGCGTTTGCCGGTCCGCCAGGCGCCGCCATGGACGAAGAAGACCACCGGCAGGTCTTTCGCGCCATCGGGCGCGTAGATATCGAGCTTGGCCGGACCGTAGTCGACGGTTTCGGGGGATGGCGTATCTCGCGCCGCTCTCGTGCCGGTTGGCAACAAGGCAGCCACCGAGGCCAGGAGCAAGGTTCGCCGATCGATCGTCATCGGCGAAGAATGCATCCCGGCGGGCGGGAGTTCCAGCGAGGATTGGCAAGGCGACGGCTCGATAGCGATTCCAGGAGAAATGCGCAGCGGTTTTCCGTCCGGAATTTCGTAAGCACAAAGAGTTAGAGCGGCTCGGCGATCCTATCAAACACTGAAACGCTTTAACTGTCGCCGGCCGGCCGGATCCTGACCCTGGCAATCCGGTTCTTGTCGCGTTTCATGACGACGAAGCGCTTGCCGTGAAAGGTAAAAGCCTGCTTCTCCTCGGGGATCGATTGCGCCTCGTGGATGACGAGGCCGGCGATGGTCGTCGCCTCTTCGTCCGGCAGGTTCCAGTCGAGCGCCCGGTTGAGGTCGCGGATCGGCACCGTGCCTTCGACGACGACGGAGCCGTCCGCCTCCTGCTTGACGCCTTGGATGTCGACATCGTGCTCGTCTGCGATCTCGCCGACGATCTCCTCGATAATGTCCTCCAGCGTCACCAGCCCTTCGACCTCGCCATATTCATCGACGACGACGGCAAAATGCGCCTTGCGGCGCAGGAAGGCGTTGAGCTGTTCGTGCAAGGTCGTGGTGTCGGGCACGAACCACGGTTTTGACGCGATCTTCATCACGTCGATCCGCGAGAAATCATTGCCGACTTCGTTCAGCGCGCGCAGCAGATCCTTGGCGTGCAGCACGCCGACGATGTTGTCGAGTGAACCTTTCCAAAGCGGCATGCGGGTGTGCGGGCTCTGCAGGATCTCGCGCACCACCGCTTCCGGCGCATTGTCGGCATTGACCGAGCGCATATTCGTGCGGTGGACCATGACGTCGGAAACTTCGAGCTCTTCGAGGTCGAACAGGCCGCCGACGCGGTCGCGATCCTCACGCACCACCTGGCCGTCGCGGCGAAAATCGTCGACCGCGCCGCGCAACTCGTCCTGGCTCGACCGCTGCGGCTCGATGCGCGACAGTTCATAGCCGAACATGGCAAGCAGGCGGGTGCGCACGGCAACGACCAGGATGACGAGGATGGCAAGAACGGCGAAGACGACCCAGCCAGTGTCCATCTCAGCCGGCTTTCCCGTTGCCTGGATGGTTTTCCCTGAGGAACGCCAGCACTTCCGAGGCCGGCACATCCTTGGCGATGAAGGCCTCGCCGATGCCGCGCGTCAGAATGAAGGTCAGCGCGCCGCGCGACACTTTCTTGTCCTGCGTGATGAATGAAAGCAGCGCATCCGCATCGGGCAAGTCGCCCGGAATGTCGGCCATCCGCCACGGCAGCCCGACGGCACGCAGATGCGCCTCGACGCGGGCCGCGTCGTCGGGGCTGGCGAGATTGAGCCGAGAGGAGAACCGGTACGCCAGCGCCATGCCGATGGCGACCCCCTCGCCGTGGACGAGGCGCGTCCCGTCATACTGCGTGGCGGCTTCGAGCGCGTGCCCGAACGTATGGCCGAGGTTGAGCAGAGCGCGGTCGCCGGTTTCGAACTCGTCGCGGGCAACGACACCGGCCTTGGCGCGGCAGGCTTCGGCAATGGCCTCGACCCGCTCCGGTCCGCCGGCGAACACCTTTTCCCAATTCGCTTCCAGCCAGGCGAAGAAATCCGGCCGGTCGATCAGCCCGTATTTCGCAAGCTCGGCATAGCCGGCGCGAAATTCGCGGATCGGCAGCGTGTCGAGCACTTCGGTATCGGCCAGCACCAGCCTGGGCTGGAGGAAGACGCCGACGAGGTTCTTGCCGCGCGGGCTGTTGATGCCGGTCTTGCCGCCGACCGAGGAATCGACCTGCGCCAGAAGCGATGTCGGAACCTGCACGAAATTCATGCCACGCCGCACGATCCCGGCGGCAAAACCGGTGAGATCGCCGATGACGCCGCCGCCAAGCGCGATGACGATGTCGCCGCGCTCCAGCCTGGCGGCCAGGACGCCGTCGACCACCGCCTCGAGATGGGCAAAGCTCTTGGTCTTTTCGCCGGGCGGCATCGTGATGATCGCGGGCTGGATGCCACTCTTCTCGAGCCCGGCCCTCAGCGTATCGAGATGCGCGGCGGCGACGTTCTCGTCGGTCACCACAGCGGCGCGCGTGCCCGGCAACCGGCGCGAAATCTCAGCGCCGGCGCGCGACAGCAGGCCGGAGCCGATCACTATGTCGTAGGCGCGGTCGCCCAGACCGACTTCGACTGTGACTGGCTGATCCGCGCTCATGATTCGACCTCGCCCGTCGCGGCTATCGCATCGATGCCGAAATGCCGGCACAGCGCCTCGATCACCTCGGCCGCGATGACCTCCTTGCGATCGTCGCGGGTCGGCACGGTGACGTCAGAGGTGGCATAGACCGGATAGCGTTCCGCCATCAGCCGCTCCAGCACGGCGCGGGGATCGGCGCTTTTCAAGAGCGGCCGGTTCTGCTTCTTGGAAACGCGGTCCATCAGAAGGTCGAGCTCGGCCTTCAGCCAAACCGAGACGCCATGGGCGGCGATGGCCTCGCGCGTCTGCGCGTTCATGAAGGCACCGCCGCCGGTCGACAGAACCTGCGGGCCGTTTTCCAGCACGCGCAGGATGACACGCTGTTCCAGGGCCCTGAACTCGGTTTCGCCATAGCGCTCGAACAGCTCCGGAACCGTCATCCGCGACACGCTTTCGATCTCCTGGTCGCTGTCGATGAAGGGCAGCGAAAGCATTGTCGCCACCTTGCGGCCGATCGCCGTCTTGCCGGCGCCCATCAGCCCGACAAAGACGATGGACCGGCTGCCCAGCCGGCCAAGCAGCGCGGCATGGGTCTCGCCTGGGGGATTTGCCTGTAGCGCGTTCATCGGCTGTTTCTTTGGGCCTCTTTGCCGGCGTATCGACATGAAAAGCCGGTTTGCGTCAAGCGTGCCGAGTGCCATGGGCCGATATGGACAGAGCGACGCTTGCATCGGAAGTTGCTAACAGGGGTCCGCTTCTTCCTTGAATTGGCCGGATAGGCGTCCCATAAGGGCACAGGGTTTGGAAACGCAGAACAAGAAGACGGGCGAGAACTGAATGCCGACACTGTTTCGCTTTGTCGTGACCCTCGCGATTCTGGCCGGCATTGCCTACGGTACGATGTTCGCGCTGGTGATGTTCGTCGAGCCGAAAAAAGCCGAGATGAGCGTGCGTATTCCGCCGGAAAAGCTCAATCCGAAGAAAAACTGAACCCCAAGAAGACCGACTCGGAACCGCCTCAAGGACATGAACAGCGCCGCTCGCATCGAGGCCTTCCTGGAAATGATGAGCGCCGAGCGGGGAGCGGCGGAGAACACGCTTTCCTCCTATCGCCGCGATCTCGAGGATGCTTCCGGCGGGATCGATGGCGGACTTGCCCGCGCCGGCGCCGCCGACATCAGGGCCTATCTTGACGATATCGCCGCGCGCGGCTTCGCGCCGACCTCGCAGGCGCGCAAACTGTCGGCGATCCGCCAGTTCTTCAAGTTCCTCTACGCCGAGGGCCTGCGCGCGGATGACCCCACCGGCACGCTGGACAGCCCGAAAAAAGGCCGTCCGCTGCCCAAGACGATGAGCGAGGCCGAAACCGGCCGGCTGATCGATCGCGCCGCGCAGGAAGCCGGCGATGCCGGGCTCGGTCACGCCGACAGGCTGGCGGCCTTGCGCCTGCATGCGCTGGTCGAAGTGCTCTACGCCACCGGACTGCGCGTTTCCGAGCTGGTCGGCCTGCCGGTGACGGTGGCGCAGCGCGATGACCGTTTCTTCATGGTACGCGGCAAGGGCGACAAGGAACGCATGGTGCCGCTGTCGGCCAAGGCGCGTGCGGCGATGCGGAGCTGGCTTGACGCCCGGGCCAAGCTGCCCGCTTTCGCCAACAGCCCGTTCCTGTTTCCGGCGGCATCCGACAGCGGCTATCTCTCGCGCCAGGTCTTTGCCCGTGACCTGAAAGGATTGGCCGCGCGCGCCGGCATCGCCTCGGCCAAGATCTCGCCGCACGTGCTGCGCCATGCTTTCGCCAGCCATCTCCTGCAGAACGGCGCCGACCTGAGAGCCGTTCAGCAACTGCTTGGCCATGCCGACATATCGACGACACAGATTTACACCCATGTGCTGGAAGAGCGGCTGGTGCGGCTGGTCAACGATCATCATCCGCTTGCCGACTAGGCCTCATATCGCTATGTGAGGACGACATTTCACCGCCCGGAGCCTTGGTTTCAACGGTTCCGCGGTCATTGCCTTCCGACGTATCGGTCCGTCCAAGCATGTACAATTACCTCGATTTCGAAAAGCCGGTGCAGGATCTTGAGCTCAAGATCCTCGAGCTCAAGAAGCTTGCCGAGAACGGCGAGGCGGTCGATGTCGCCGATGAGATCACCAGGCTCGAGAAGCGCTCGCGCGACGCGCTGCGCGAACTCTACAAGGCGCTGACGCCGTGGCAGAAGGTGCAGGTGGCGCGCCACTCCGACCGGCCGCACTGCATCGACTACATCAAGGGCCTGTTCAGCGACTTCACGCCACTCGCCGGCGACCGCAATTTCGGCGAGGACCAGGCGATCGTCGGCGGCTTTGCCCGTTTCCGCGGCGAGCCCATCGCGATTCTCGGCCAGGAAAAGGGTTCGGACACGGCGAGCCGCCTGAAGCACAATTTCGGTTCGGTGCGCCCCGAAGGCTATCGAAAGGCGGTGCGGCTGATGGAACTGGCCGACCGTTTCAAGATCCCGCTTTTGACACTGGTCGACACGGCCGGCGCCTATCCCGGCGTTGGCGCCGAGGAGCGCGGCCAGGCCGAAGCCATTGCGCGATCGACCTCGGCCTGCCTTGGCCTGAAAGTACCGTCGATCTCGGTGGTTATCGGCGAAGGCGGTTCGGGCGGCGCCATCGCGATTGCCACCGCCAACCGCGTCTACATGCTCGAACACGCCATCTATTCGGTGATTTCGCCAGAAGGTGCCGCCTCCATCCTGTGGCGCGACACGACGCGCTCCAAGGACGCGGCGACCAACATGAAGATCACCGCGCAGGATCTTTTGGAACTGAAGGTCATCGACGCCATCATCCCCGAGCCGATGGGCGGCGCCCAGCGCGCGCCCGAAACGGTGATTGCCGCGACCGGCGATCTCATCGCCAAGACGATGAAGGAATTCGCCGGCGCCAACATCGATTTCCGCGAACAGCGCCGCGAGAAATATCTGGCGATGGGCCGCAGCCTCTGACGCCTCTTGGGCGGCGGAACAGGGCTGACGGAAGCTGCCTGTCCACGCCCAATGTGGCGGCGATGAGCAGTTTCGCCACAAAAATGCCGCCCCATTCGGTTCAATGAAATCACCGCGGGAGATTGGCCGAGCCTTGCGGTAAGGAATTTTCAAGGTTAACGGGCTTACGGTCCGTCAGTGTTCAGCATCCGGGTGTGGCCGTTTCGAAGCCATTGGCCCGAAAGAAAAGACATAGCCTTATCCATGTTTGCCAAGCTTGCTCGTACTGGAGTTCTTGCCGCCTCGATTGCCGTCGCGGGCTGTAATGATTCGTCGATGAAGGACTTTGCCCCGGAAGCCAACAAGCCGCTGCCCGACAAGATCCTTGCCGATATGAGAGCCAAGGGCATGGTCCGCACCTCTTCGGTAATGGCGCGCATCTTCAAGGAAGAAGGCAAGCTCGAGATCTGGAAGGCCAAGACCAACGGTCGCTACGACATGGTGGCGAGCTACGACATCTGCAAATGGTCGGGCAAGCTTGGCCCGAAATACACCGAAGGCGACCGCCAGGCGCCGGAAGGTTTTTACACGGTTCGCCCGTCGCAGATGAATCCGCGCTCGAATTACCATCTGTCGTTCAACATCGGCTTTCCCAACGCCTATGATCGTGCCAATGGCCGCACCGGCCAGAACCTGATGGTCCACGGCGCCTGCTCGTCGTCGGGGTGCTATTCGATGACCGACGCCCAGATCGAGCAGATCTACGCCTTCGGCCGCGACGCCTTCCAGGGTGGCCAGACCGAGTTCCAGATCCAGGCTTTTCCGTTCCGCATGACGGCCGCCAACATGGCGCGCTACCGCAACGACCCGAATTACGAATTCTGGAAGATGCTCAAGGTCGGCTACGACAATTTCGAGGTCACCAAGGTGCCACCGAAAGTCGACGTCTGCGAGAAGCGCTACGTCTTCAACCAGGTCGCTCCCGATGGGCAGACCTTCAATCCGACCGGCCCCTGCCCGGCGACCACGCAGCCGGATTCGCTTAAGAGCGCCTATAACGCCTATCAAAGCACCTATGACGCGGCCTTCAACAGCGCGCTCAAGGCCAGCGTGCCGCCACCCAAGCCGACGATTGCCGGCATCAAGGAAGCCAGCATCGTCTCCGACTGGTCCAAGCGCCGGGCGCGTGGCGAGCGCGTGCCGATCGATCCGCCGTCGCTCAACACCGACGGTTCGGTCACCGAGACGGCGCGCATGGGCCGCATCGATTCGCCCGCCGGTCGCAAGATGGCCGCGCTCGAGGCCGAAAAGGCCGCCAAGGAGAAGGCCGAGCGAGAGCGGGTGGCGGCCATAGAAGCGGCAAAAGCGGCGAAGGAGGCCGCCAAGGCGCAAGCGTTGGCCGAAAAGGAAGCTGCCAAGGCGCAAGCCGTGGCTGCGAAGGAAGCAGCCAAGGCCGCCAAGGAAGCTCCGGTTGCCACCGCGACCATCGCGGCTCCGGCGGAGGCCGCGCCGGCAGCCGAGACGCAGGCTGCGAGCGCCGATGAAAGCCGGGTTACGAAGCTGAAGAACAAGCTGCTCGGCATGTTCGGCGGCTGAGGTTTTCACCTTGGCCGAACTGATAGCTATCTACGACCTCAAGGGGCTGAACTGCCCTTTGCCAGTCCTCAAGGCGAAAAAGCGCCTGGCCGGGATGCAGCCCGGCAGCAGGCTCTGGCTCGAAACCACCGACCCTCTGGCTGTTATCGATATTCCTGCCTTCTGCGCCGACAGTGGACATCAATTGATCGAGACGGCGGCGATGTCCGGTGGCCATCGCTTTCTGGTCGAACGCGGCGAATACCAATCGTAGGAGGCTAACGTCCGGCGATCGCCAGCGGATTGTTTTCCAGCGCCGCGCGGTCGGGCGTGTCGACCGACGGCCGGTTGGTGAAGGCGGCGAACAGCCGGCGCACATAGTCTTCCGGCATGTCGAGCGTAATCAGCACCAGCCGCGTGCCGCGCTGGCTGTCCGGCCAGGACGGCAATCGCACCGGCGGATGCAGGATCTTCTGGACGCCATGCACGACCAAGGGCCGCGACGGATCCTCCTGCAATTCGATGACGCCCTTCATCCGCAGCAGGTGCTCGCCATGTGTGGAACGCAGGAGATCGAGGAACATCTCGATGGCTGAAAACGGCACCGGCCCGTCATGCACCAGCGAATGGGTTTTTACGCGCTGATCGTGGCGATGGGCATGGTCATGCCCTTCATGGTCATGGTCATGGTGGTGGTGATCATGCGCGGCTTCTTCGCCGAGCCAGCGCCGCACGTCGGCGGACTTGGTCGCAGGATTGTAGAGACCGCAGTCGAACAATGCGGCCACCCCGGTTTTCGTCTCCCCGGCATCGAGCAGTCGCGCCCCGGGATTGATCTGCCGCAAGCGCGCCCTTAGCATGGCGAGGTCTCCGTGATCGGTGGCCAGATCGGCCTTGGAGAGCACGATGCGGTCGGCCACGGCGACCTGCTTGACCGCCTCGACATGCGCATCGAGCGTAGCATTGCCATTGACCGCATCCACCAGGGTGATGACGCCGTCGAGCCGAAAGGCCTGGACCAGCGCCGGATGGGCCATGATCGACTGCAGCACCGGCGCCGGGTCGGCCAATCCCGTGGTCTCGACGATGACGCGGCCAAGCCGGGCGATACGGCCGGTCTGCAGCCGGTCGACCAGGTCGGCCAGCGTGTCGACAAGTTCGCCGCGCACCGTGCAGCACAGGCAGCCGTCGGAAAGCTGGATGATGCCGTCGGAGGCCTGCTCGACCAGCAGGTGGTCGATCGCCACCTCACCGAACTCGTTGATGATGACCGCGGTGTCGACGAGCGCCGGATCCTTCAGGAGCCGGTTGAGCAATGTCGTCTTGCCGGCGCCGAGAAAGCCGGTCAGCACCGAGACTGGGATCGGGAAACCGCTCATCTGGTTCTGCCTTCTAATTTGGGCATGATCTCTCGCGAAAGCCGGATTTCACTTTTTGGATCGTGCTCTAATTCGCGACCTTGGCCGGCTGGTCGCCTTGGGCGGCGGCACCCACGACTTTCGGGCCCGTGCCGGCGGGTACCGGCTTGTCGGGCCGCCAGGTCGGGATTGGCACGTCGGCATATTCCTGCGCGCCCTCGTCGAGGATCGCCTTCGGCGCCGGACCCGTGGCGCCGCCAAGGCCGACGGCAACCAGTGTCGGCACATGGTCGAGCTTCTCCCGATAGGGCGATTTAGGCTGGTCCTTGGCGGCGGCCGGCGGCGGCGCCTCGGACTGCTCCGCCTTCCTCTTCTTCTTGCAGACTTCGTCATGGATGTCGTTGGGCGAGATCAGATCACCGTAGGGAGCGAGCGTGGTGACGGTGGTGGACCCGGCGGCAGGTGCGTCAAAGCCCTGATCGAGCAATTTGGCCGCGGCTTCGGCGCGGCTGACCGCCGACTTCTCGCCAAGCACGACCGCCACCAGCGTACGTCCGTTGCGGGTCGCCGACCCGATCATGTTGAAGCCCGACGGGCAGACAAAGCCGGTCTTCATGCCGTCGGCGCCGGGATACCGGCCGATCAGGAGATTGTAGTTCGGAATGGCCCTATTGCCGACCGCGAGCCCCTCGATCGAGAACCACGGCGCATATTGCGGGAACTCGCGGCGGATCGCCATCACCAGGATCGAAAGGTCGCGTGCCGTCGTGTACTGGTCGGGCGAGTAAAGGCCGTTCGGGTTGACGAAATGGGTGCCGTTCATGCCGAGCCTGGCCGCCTCGGCATTCATCCTTTCAGCGAAGGCGGCCTGCGAGCCGCCGACATTCTCGCCGACCGCCATGGCGATGTCGTTGGCCGACTTGACCAGCATCATCTTCAGCGCATTGTCGAGCCGCATCACCGAGCCGGGCTTGAAACCCATCTTGCTTGGCGGTTCGCCGGCGGAATGTTTGGTCACTTTGATCGGCGAATCGAGCTGGACTTCTCCGGCCGCGATCGCCCGGAAGGTCACATAGGCGGTCATCAGCTTGCTGAGCGAGGCCGGATACCAGCGCTTGAAGGCATCCTGGTGCTGCAGGATCTGGCCGCTCTTCAGGTCGAAGACCACCACCGGATTGGCCAGCGCTGGCCCAGCCAGGACGGACAGCATGATTGCGCCAGCCGGGAATAGTTTGAGGAAATGCCTGTACCGCATGATCGAATCCGAAATCGCCTCTTGCCCTGATTGCCCCTGGCTCCGTAAGATTTCATTACGTGACCGCCAGCATAAGGATCCGACCCTCAAAAACCGGACCGCATTATCGCGGTGCTATTTACCCTATGTGACGCCAACATGGCAAAGCGCCTGACAATCACAATTGCAAGGCACCCCGGGCCCAATTGCAAACCACCAGGCTGAAGCCGGCTGCACCAACAACGAAATGGAACCATCATGCCAATCCTCAACCGCGCCGCCGAAATGCAGGACGAAGTCGCCGGCTGGCGACGGCATTTGCACCAGACGCCAGAACTGAACTTCGATGTCTTCAAGACGGCGGCCTTCGTCACCGAAAAGCTGAAAGAGTTCGGCTGCGACGATGTGGTGACCGGCCTCGGCAAGACGGGCGTCGTCGGCATCATTCGCGGCCGTCAGGGGGAAGGCCCCACAATCGGGTTGCGCGCCGACATGGATGCACTGCCGCTCAAGGAGATCACCGGCAAGCCCTACGCCTCGACCGTTCCGGGCAAGATGCATGCCTGCGGCCATGACGGCCACACCGCGATGCTGCTCGGCGCGGCGAAATATCTCGCCGAGACGCGCAACTTCACGGGCTCCGTGGCGGTGATTTTCCAGCCGGCGGAAGAAGGCGGCGGCGGCGGCAACGAGATGGTCAAGGACGGCATGATGGAGCGTTTCGACATCGCTAAAGTGTTCGGCATGCACAACATGCCCGGCCTGCCGGTCGGCCAGTTCGCCATCCGTCCGGGCCCGATCATGGCGGCGACGGCCGAATTCACCATCACCGTGAAAGGCCGGGGCGGCCATGCGGCGATGCCGCACGGCACGATTGATCCGATCGTCATCACCAGCCAGTTGGTCGGCGCCTTGCAGACGATCGCCTCGCGCAGCACCGATCCGGTCGAGGCGGTGGTGGTGTCGGTGACCAAGTTCCACGCCGGCGACGCCTACAACATCATCCCGGAATCGGCCGAGATCGCCGGCACCGTGCGCACGCTGAAGAAGGAAGTGGCCAGGAAGTCGGAAGAGCGGATCCGCGCCATCTGCGCGGGACTTGCCACCGCCTACGGCGCGACGATCGAGGTCGACTACGACGCGAACTACCCGGTGACGTTCAATCATGCGGATGAGACGGTCTTCGCCAGCGATGTGGCCGCCGACGTGGCGGGCGATGCCCAGGTGCACCGCGAGATCCAGCCGGTGATGGGCGGCGAGGATTTCTCCTACATGCTGGAAGCCCGGCCTGGAGCCTTCATCTTCATCGGCAATGGCGAGACCGCCGGTCTCCACAATCCGGCCTACGACTTCAACGACGAAGCCATCCCGCACGGCATGAGCTATTGGGTGAAACTGGCGGAGACGGCGCTAGCCGCCTGAGGCCGGTCTTATAAAGCGCCGGCCGAATTGCGTTCGGCCGGCCCTCTTGGCGAAACGATCCGAAGCGGCTATGTGTCGGGCCGCGTGGTCCCGTAGCTCAGTAGGATAGAGCGGCAGATTCCTAATCTGTAGGTCACAGGTTCGATTCCTGTCGGGATCACCATGCTTTCAATTTTACGATGGCTACGTGCAGTAAGCTGCCCGGTTGGCGACCCGCTTTCTACACGTCACTTGCCGACATAGGCGGCCAATTCATCGGGCGTCCCCATCGGGAATGCCTGCTTGAGGTAGTCGAGGAACGCGGACACCCGAGCGCTTAGCAGCCGCCTGGACGGGTAGAGCGCCCACAAGGTGATGTCGCCTCCCTCGACATCACCCCAATGGATCAGCGAGCCGTCGGCTATGTCGTGGCTGACAAGCGACACGGGGAGGCGGCCCGCACCGACCCCCGCTCGCACCGCACCCCGGACCATGATCAGCGATGACAGGGTCAGAACTGGCTGGATCGCGATAGTTGCCCGGCCAGTGGGCGTCTTCACGGCCCAGATCGATCGATCGCCGGCCGTGCGCACGACCGCGGGAGCGGGGTGGTGCCCGGGCGGCCGCGCGAGGTCAGGGCTTGCCACGACCACCAGCCGATCGCGCAGGAAGACTCGTCCGACGAGGCTGTCATCCGGATCGGGATTGACCCTGATCACCAGATCAAATCCCTCCTCGATCATGTCGACGGAGCGGTCTTCCGTCGACACATCGAGCCTCACTTCCGGATACTTCAGGGCGAACCCGGCGGCGATCTTTCCCATCGCGGTCTGCGAAAAAACCAGTGGCGCGCTGATCCGCAACCTGCCTCGCGGCCTTTCACCTCCCGAGGAGATCGCTGCGGCTGTCTCGTCGAGTTCGGTAAGCAGCCGGCCCGCACGTTCGTATAGCGCGCGCCCTTCCTCCGTCAGCTTGAGCATGCGTGCGCCGCGTTCCAACAGGCGCAGACCAAGGCTGGCCTCAAGCTCCGCGACCCGACGCGACAGCGTCGCCTTAGGGCGAGCGGCAGCGCGGGCGGCACGCCCGAAGCCGCCGTGGCGCGCCACGATGACGAAATCAGCGAGAGCAAGCAGATCCATGTGTTCCACCAGTGATACGCTGCGTTCAAATATCACACCTATTGGCCCATGTGTGAACCACCCATATTGGGGTCGTCAAGCAACCCAACTCGGAGAAACAATCATGACTATCCTCGTTACCGGCGCCACTGGCCGTGTCGGCCGCCAAGTCGTCCAGCAGCTCGTCAAGCGCGGCGCCGATGTGCGCGTCCTCGTTCGTGACATCTCGAAGGCTGACTTTCCGGCCGTTGTAGAGGTCGTGCAAGGCGAACTGCTCGATATCGACTCGCTGCGCAAAGCGTTTGCTGGCGTCAACACACTGTTCCTGCTCAACGCGGTGTCGGGGGACGAATTCACCCAGGCGCTCATCACCCTGAACATTGCCCGCGAGTCAGGCGTCGAGCGGGTTGTCTACCTGTCGGTGATCCACAGCGATGGTTTCGTCAACGTGCCGCATTTCGCCGTGAAGTCCGGCGCGGAGCGGATGATCGAACAGATGGGCTTCAGCGCCACTATCCTGCGCCCGGCCTACTTCATCGACAATGAACTCATGATCAAGGATGTCATCTTCAACCATGGGATCTATCCGATGCCGATCGGAGCCAAGGGCATCGCCATGGTCGACGCCCGCGACATTGCCGAGGTCGCAGCCGTCGAGCTGGTCCGTCGTGACCAGGCCCCGGGCAAGCTGCCGATCGAAATCATCAATCTGGTCGGCCCCGATACGCTGACTGGCTCGGATGTAGCGGCGATCTGGTCGGATGTCCTGGGCCGCCCGATTGCCTATGGCGGCGATGATCCTACCGGGTTCGAGCAGAATCTGGCGAACATCATGCCCAAGTGGATGGCCTATGAAATGCGCCTGATGGCCGAGCGCTATGTCGCCGACGGCATGCTTCCTGGGGCCGGCGACGTCGAGCGTTTGACAGGGATCCTGGGCCGCCCGCTGCACTCCTATCGCAACTTCGCGAATGAGCTTGCAGCATCGGTCTGAGGCCAACCGCATTCGCACTCAGCCTCAAGCAGCTGGTAGTTCTATGGCTGGAATCAATCCTACTTGGGCTTGTCGCTCGGCGTCCATTTGAAGTGGTCGCCGTCTTTCTCGATCTGCCCAATACCGGGGAACGGAAAGTGCGGTGCGAAGATCATCTCGTGGTCCTTGGCCAGCGTGGCCAAGGTCTTGGCCCTGTTCTGCTCACCTTCCGGCTTGTCGCCGTCGAAGGCCACGGCCCAGTCCGGCTTGGCGAGCGAGATGATTGAGCTGTGCACCGTGTCGCCAATATCGAACAGCCGTTCTTTTCCGGACTTTATCTGATAGCCGACATGACCGGGTGTGTGTCCCTTGAGCGCCACCGAGGTGATGCCAGGCGCGACCTGGGCGCCGGCCTTGAACGGTTTCACATGGTCGGCGATGACCTTGACGAGATCGGCCGCATCCTTGTTGGACTTGGCAAAATCCCACTCCACGTCAGACATCCTTATCGTGGCGTTGGGAAAAGCCAGTTTGTCGTCCTTGACCAGCCCTCCAATGTGGTCGGGATGAGAATGGGTGATCAATATCTCGCTGACGTCAGCGGGTTTGATGCCGGCCTTGGCCAAGCTGTCCTGCAGCGCGCCGCCGACACCCGTGTCGATCAACACGACACTGGTCTTCGATTTGACCAGTAGGGCGTCGACGCTCAGCGTGATGGTATCGGTCGGCGCTCCCGCCGCCTTGAGCAGCTCGCCGACTTCCGCGGGGCTGTGATCGAGGCCGAAGGTCTTGCCGTCGTTGGGCTTGACGAACTGGGCGTCGTGCAGGGCGACGATGTCGAGTGTGCCAAGCTTGAATGACCTGGCATCCGGCTGCTGCGCCGGCATCTGCGCCATTGCCAGCCCCTGATGGAGCAGCACCAAAGTCGTTGTGGCCAACAGCCTGGTGGAATTGAACCTTGTCATGCGGGTATCCTCTGGCCGCGGAGGCGCGACCGTACCGGGAAGACAGCTGGTGCGGCGGACAATTCCGGGGTTGGCCGATCACAAATTCGCTAGGGATATAGGTCTCGAGCACGGTCCGGCAATGGCGACCCGTCGCGGATAGCCCCTTCCTGGGACGGCTCGGCAGGCTGGGCATGGCGCATAGCCCAGAGGGCCCTATTCGTCCTCAAAAGCATCCCGAGCACCGAAGAATAGGCCGCGCTTCAGTGTCGGCTCACTTCGCCTGGACCATCGGCGACGCCCACGCGATGACGGTAGACCATTCCCAGCCCTTCCAGCCCGTGAACAGAAGAATGAGAACCACGATCAGCGAGAGGACCAGGCCGGTGGGTACCACCGCCGTCTCGCCATGGGCATAGCGAGAGTACCAGTTGTAGAGTTCGATCAGGACGACGAGCACATTGCCGCCGGCGTGGAGCCACGCGTCACGCAAATTGCGGATTTGAACATCGCCAAGGACATCGGTCAGCCCGGCAAGAGCTGCCAAGGCGGCCATTATCAGGCCCGCCCCAAGCAGCCAGAGACTGGCGCTCACCCATCCCGGATTGCCTGTTCGCCAGAAGATCAGGTCGCAAACGAAGGTGGCGACGAAGAAAGCGATCGGGAAAGGGATCAGCATGGGATGGATCGGGTGGCCGGCAATGCTTGCCGTGCTTTGCGGGTTGCGGGCCATGGTAATGCCTCCAAAGGCAGTCGCGCGCGACTGCGGTGCATCTCTGAAAGACAGTGTGACGTAAAACGCCGGCTGCAGCTGAATGTTCCACAACCCAAAGCGGCAGAGCTCCGAAGCGGAAAGGCGCGCGGGAACAAACCGGTCAGGTGGCGGAGCTGGTTGAGTGAAGTCGTGGGCGGATAGCTTGCCGCAATAGGCGCAAAGCAATCCGTGCTTACCCGCCATGGCGAATCATGGCGGGCTTGCTTCGGCTGTGATCGGGCCGGCTCAGCCGACCCGCACGACAAAATGCTTGGTCACCGGCTCGATGATCTTCCAGGTGCCCTTGAAATCGGCTTCCACCACGAAGGCGTCGCCGGGGCCGACCTCGACTGGGGTGCCGCCGTCGGGCGTGATGATGATGCGGCCGGCGATCATGTGCACGAACTCATAATCGGTGTAGGTCGCATGATAGGTGCCTGGCGACGCACGCCAGGTTCCCGATATCACCTTGCCATCCGAAGTCGTGTGCTGGACGGCGGTCTGCATGGTCGGTTGGCCCTCGACCGCGATCCAGCCAGGCAGATCGCCAGCTTCCGCGTGCTCGACCGCGCCGAATTTCAGGATGGTCTTGTTCGTCATGCCGGGCTCCGTTTGCTTCATGTGTGCTGCGGGTCGGATAGCCGATGCACATGACGGGAGCAATGCCGTGCCATGCGAAACAGGCACGGCCGCGCATTCGGGCTGACCGGCGCGGAGCTGGAGTGGTTATGGCTTGTGCCGTGCCGAGACCAGCTCTGCCTTGCGTTGCGCGGTTTCCAGCCCAAGGCCGATGAAGGCGCGCGCGTGCTTGGCGAGCGCCATGTTGTCAGTCCACAGATTGCGCCAGATCGCCGTCTTCTTCGACAGGTTCTCGTCGACAATCTCCGAGGAGAAGGATTCGAAGCTGAGATCGTCGGCATAGCCGATTGCGGTCAGCGCATCGAAAATCCCCGCGAAATCGATGTTGCCGGTGCCGAGGAAGCCGCGATGGCTTTCGCCGATATGGACATAGCCGATCTTGGCCGCGGCGTGGCGGATGGCGAGCCCGACATCGGCTTCCTCGATGTTCATGTGGAACGTGTCGAGATGCAGGAAGATGTTGTCCGACCCGGTGTCCTCGATGAAGGCCAACCCTTGCGCGGCGGTGTTGAGCAGGTTGCTTTCGAAGCGGTTGACGATTTCGAGGTTGAGCGTGACGCCGGCTGCCTTCGCCGTCTCGGCGATCTTTGCCAGCGTTGCCGCGCTGCGGTTCCATTGATCGCGTGTCGGTGCCTCGATCTGCAAGCCATGGCTGGTCGAAAGAATGCCGGCGACCTTGCTGCCGCCAAGGTCGCGCGTCAGCGCGACGGTGTCGTTGAGGATCCCGACGCCGCGCGCGGCGACCGCCTTGTCGGCGCTCGAAATATCGCCATCGGCCGGCAGGCCGATGCTGATCGCCACGCCGAGGCCGAGGTCGGCGATGCGTTTGGCAAGCCCGCTAATATCGACATTGGCGGGGTCGAGATAGGAGAATTCGATCAGGTCGAAACCGGCCTCCCTGGTATTGGCCAGCGTGCGTTCGAGCTCGTTCTGCGCCGAGCTTGCCGACCAGACGAAGGAATGGATTCCGATGCGCGACATGATCGTCTCCGGTTAAAGCAATTCCACGAAAAGCGTGTGGCGGTTTTCCGTCCGGAATTGCGTAAAACAAAGAGTTAAGCGGCGAGGAGAATGGTGCGGCCGGATCGCGCCGGCCGCACCGGCCTTGGGAGGCTTAGCGGGCCGCGGTCCAGCCCTTGTAGTCCTTCAGGTTCTCGGCCGTGATCAGCTTCGGGTCGAGCAGTACGGTGGCCTCGGCCGGCTTCTTGCCGGCGAGCAGGTCGGCCGCCATGGTGAGCGACTGGCCGGCCATCACATAGGGATCCTGCGAGGCCGAGGCCTTGATCATCGATTTGCCGGAAGAAAGTTCCTTCTCGATATCCGGCGCCCCGTCGACCGCGGTGAAGATGAACTCCGAACGGTTGAGCTGCTTGGCGGCGAGCTCCGCGCCGATCGCCGTCGGATCGTTGATTGCGAACACCGCGTCGATCTTGTCGAAACGGGTGAGCAGCGACTGGAACACTTTCAAGCCCCCGTCGCGGGAGCCTTCGGCGTTCTGGTCGTCAGACAGGATCTTGATGTCGGGATGCTGGGCAAGCACGTTCTTGCAGCCTTTCACCCGTTCCAGGATCGACGACGATGCCGGCCCGTTGAGGATGACGTAGTCGCCCTTGCCGCCGGTGTGGTCGACCAGGTATTGGCAGGCTTCCTCGCCGGCCTTGACGTTGTTGGTCATCACCGTGACGTCGGCACCGGGCGCCGAAACGTCGAAGGCCGCGACGATGATGCCGGCGGCCTGCGCCTTCTTCACCGCCGGAGCGATCGCCTTGGCGTCGACCGCGTTCAGCATGATCACGTCGACGCCGGCGGCGATGAAGGAATCGACCTGCGAGACCTGCTTGTTGAGGTCGTAGTCGGCCGATACCGACGTCACCTCGACCTTCGGATTGATCTTCCTGGCCGCGTCCTCGATGCCCTTGATGGTGGCGACGAAGAAGGGGTTGCCGAGCAGGCCGACCGAGATGCCGACCTTGTTGAGGTCCTTGGCCGATGCCGGCGCGATGACGACGGCCGCAAGGGCGGCGCCGCAGAGCAGTTTGGCGATGGTCTTCATTACGCTTACTTCCTCCTGATGCCCCGCGCCTCTCACGGTGCGTTACACAAGCCGGTCGTTGATGCCGGCGACTAGGTCACTCACGTTCTTGCTCCTGCCTGGAGCCGGTAGCGGTCGAGGGCGACCGCCACGATGATGACCAATCCCTTGATGATGTACTGCCAGATGTCAGAGACACCGGCCAAGATGAGGCCGTTGGAGAGCACCGCGATGATCAGGCCGCCGATCAGCGTGCCCCAGATCGAGCCGACGCCGCCGACGAAACTGGTGCCGCCGAGAATGACGGCGGCGATGGCGTCGAGTTCGTAGCTTTGCCCGAGCTGCAGGCCGTTGGCGGCGTAGAGCCTTGCCGCCGACATGGCGCCGCCAAGGCCGGCAAGCAGGCCGGAAACGCCATAGACGAAGAGCAGCACCAGCGGCACCTTGATGCCGGTCAGTCGAGCTGCCTCGGCATTGCCGCCGACGGCATAAATCCAGGTGCCGAGCACCGTGCGCTTCAGCACCAGCCAGGACAGCACCACCACCGACAGGGCGATGACGACGAGCCAGGGAATGCCGAGTACCGAGCCGTTGCCGATGAAGTCGAACGGCAGGTCGGAGTTGAACACCGTCGTGTCCTGCCCGAGCAGGCGGGCAATGCCGCGCACGGCTGTCAGCGAACCCAGCGTGACGATGAACGGCGGCAGCCTGATATAAGCGATGAGCAGCCCGTTGATGAGCCCGAAGCCGAGCCCCGCCAGAATGGCCGCCGGCACGCCGAGCAGGCCCCAGTCCGGCACCAGCGACACCAGCACCGCCACCATCGCGGCCGCTGCGAGGATAGAGCCGACCGACAGGTCGATGCCGCCGGTCAGGATGACGAATGTCATGCCGGCGGCAAGCACGATGTTGATCGACGATTGCTGCGTGACGATGAGCAGGTTGGTGCCGGTGAGGAAGCGCGGGTTGATAAACTGGAAGCCGGCCGCCAGCAGCACCAGCACGGGCAGCATGCCAAGGGCGGCAAATGTGGTGCGCAGCCGCCGGCTCCTGACCGCCGCCTGATCCACACTCTTCGTCGCGGTCGTCCTGTCTGTCATCGCTGAGACGCTCCCGTCGCAAGTTCCATGATCGCTTCCTGACGAAGCGGCTCGCCTTCGGATGCCGTCACCTCGCCTGATATGGCGCCGTCGCGCATCACCAGCACGCGGTCGGCGACGCCGATCACCTCGGGCAATTCGCTTGATATCATCAGGATGGCGATGCCCCGGTTGGCGAGATTGTCGATCAGCCGATAGATTTCCGATTTGGCCCCGACATCGACGCCGCGGGTCGGCTCGTCGAGGATGACGACCTTCGGCTCGGTCTCCAGAAGGCGCGCGAGCAGCACTTTCTGCTGGTTGCCGCCCGACAGCGAGCCGGCATTGGCCTGCGCCGAGTTGGTGCGGATCGACAGGTCGGCGATGGCCTTTGCCGCACGCCTGTCGGCGGCCGTGAAATCGCGAAGGCCGCCGGCTCGCGCGTCCCTGACAAGTACGCCCATGCTGATGTTGTCCGAAATGGACATATCGAGGAACAGGCCGAGTTCCTTGCGGTCCTCGGTGAGGTAGGCGATGCCGGCATCGAGCGCCTCGCGCGGCGAGCCGATGGTTATGGGCTTGCCGTCGAGCTCCATCGTGCCGGCGCTGCGTTTGTCGGCGCCGAAGATCAGCCGGGCAAGCTCCGTGCGGCCCGAGCCGACGAGGCCGGCCAATGCCAGCACCTCGCCGTGATGGAGATCGAACGAACAGTTCTTCAGCAGGTGCGCGTCGGACATGCCGCGCACCGAGAGCGCGATGGCGCGTTTTCCGTCTGGAGGGCGATGATCCTTCTTGTAGAAGGCGGAGAGATCGCGGCCGACCATCATCGACACCAGGCGCGAGGCGTTGAGGTCGGCGCGCTCGAGCGTACCGACATAGCCGCTGTCGCGCAGCACGCTGACGCGGTCGGCAAGTTGGTAGACTTCCTCCATGCGGTGGCTGATGTAGATGATGGCGATGCCTTGCGCCTTCAGCGTCGCGATCACCTCGAACAGGCGGTCGGTCTCGCGCGAGGTGAGCGATGTGGTCGGCTCGTCCATGACGATGATGCGCGCATTGGTCGACAGCGCCCGTGCGATCTCGACCAGCTGGCGCTCGCCGAGCGACAGGCCTGAGACCAGTGCCCGCGCCGAGAAGGAGACACCGAGCCGATCGACGATCTCTGCGGCGCGCCGGTTGCACTGGTCGCGGTCGACGATGCCGAAACGGCGCGGCTCGTTGCCGAGGAAGATGTTCTGCGCCACGGTCAGATTGGGCGCCAACGACAGTTCCTGATAGATCACCGCGATGCCGGCAGCACGCGCCTTGATCGGATCGCCCGTCGCGGCGGGCGCGCCATCGATCAGGATCTCGCCGCCGGGATCCGGCCGATAGGCGCCGGACAGCACCTTCATCAGCGTCGACTTGCCGGCGCCGTTCTCGCCCATCAGCGCATGCAGCTCGCCGGCGTGGACGCTGAGCGAGACGTCCTGCAGGGCACGGATCGCGCCGAAGGTCTTCGAGATGTGGCGCATCTCCAGCACCGGCTGGCGCGTAGCCTGCGTCCGCACCGCCGCGCTCATCGTGCACCACCCGCCGCCTTGGCGGCGGCACCATGCCCGGCAATGAGATCGCGCCAGGCATCGCGATAGCCGGCAAGCCCGCCGAATCGTGTCGCCTGCACCGGCTCCGGCGGCTCGGCGGCGAAGTCGCGCCCCACGCTCTCGAAGGCGAGCGCGGCGGCACCCGTGGCGCTGCCTTCGAGCGAAGCACCTTGCAGGAAACCCTGGCCGGGACGCAGCTGCGCCAGCAGCCCGGCGAGCAAGCCGCCAGTGTTCAGCCCGCCATCGACGATGACGGTATTGTTGGAATGGATGAGGTCGAGGCAGAGATCGATCATCAGCGCCACATAGAGCAGCGCCACGGCAGCGCGTTCACCGGCATCGGGCGTGCGCCCGGCCAACCGGCCGGGGCGATCCGGCATCGGCCCGCCCGCCGCGAAGCTCGGCAGCGCCATGAGGCCGGCATCGATCGCCTGTTGGATCGAGCGATGCGGGATCGGGCCTTGCCAGCCGTCGCTGATGGCGGCGAATTCACGCCCGCCCATGAAGCGAATGGTCGGCACTGGGCCGCCGTCGACATCGACATTGACCAGCATGTCGCGCTCACGGTCGAGCGCTTCGAGCGGACAGTCGGGGTTGAGCACGACGACCCAGGTGCCGGTCGACACGACAGTCAGCGGGCCGAGCTCCTGGCGGCGATAGGCATGCAGCGCCGCATTGGAGTCGTGAACGCCGTTGTGGATGGTGACCGGGCGCCCGGCACCACCGAAGCGCTGCTCGCCGATGACGGCGCCGGCACGTTCGAAAGCCGGCATCTGGCCACGCCAGCCCTCGGCGTCGACCAGCGAGGAGAAATCACGTTTGCGCGGGGCCCACAAATGCGAATGGCAGCCGAGATAGGAGACCTCGCAGACCGGCCGGCCGCCAAGGCGCCAGCTCCAGTATTGGGGATAGCCGAGGATCCATTTCGCCGCCGCGAACGCGTCGGGATCGACTTCCTGCAGCCATAGCATGTGACGGCCATAGTTGAAGCCGAGCGGCAGGCGGGGAGAGAACGTCTCGCCGAAATCCGGGATGCGGCGGTCGATCCGCGCGGCAATTTCGGCCGGTGGCTCCTGTTCGTAGTCGAGGATCGGATGGGTCAGCGCCTTGTCGTCGACAAGAGCGAAGGTACAGCCATGGCCCGACACCATCACCCCTTCGACACCATGGTTTTCGACCGCGTCGGCGACGGCACCGAACGCCCAGTTATGGAGGGCGGCCTCGTCGAGCACGCTGAAGCCGCCTCGGCGCGCCCATTTCGGTTGCGTCCGGCGCTCATCGAGAATGCGTCCGTCCTTGCCGAAGACGAACAGCTTCGAATTGGTCTTGCCGAAGTCGAGCACCGCCACGTTCACGCGAGGGCTCCCGAGGTTGAAGCGATCCGCACCATGACGCCGGCGTCCTCCAGCATGCGCGCATCGGCATCGGAGAGCCCGTCATCGGTCACCAGCGTGCCGATGCGCGACAGCGGCAGCGCGACGTTGCGCGCGTGGATCGACAGCTTGCGGCTGTCGGCCAGCACCACGATCTGGTCGGCGCACAGGCTGAGCTCGACGATGGACCGCACCAGCAGCGGATGCGATTCCAGCAGCCCTTCCTGGTTGAGCCCCTGTGTACCGAGAAAGAATTTCGAGGCATAGAAGGACGTCGCCTGGGTCGGCGAATGGATGATGCCGGGTTCACGGTGCAGGTCGCCGCCGGCAACCGTCAGGCTGCAATGGCCATGGTCGCTGAGATAGGCCGCGAGCGGCATCGAATTGGTGTAGAGCCGGATGTTGCGGTCGGCGAGCTTGACGCCGAGATGGAAGCAGGTCGAGCCGCCATGGACGATGACCGCGTCGCCATCGCGCACCATGGTCGCGGCGACCGCCGCGATCTGCCGTTTGGCTTCGACGGCAAGGTCGCGGTTCTCGTCATAGGGCCGGGCATAGGCGACGCCCGCATGCGAGGCGCCATCGAGCGCCGAAATGCCGCCATAGACCTTGCGGGCCTCACCGGCCTCGTCGATCCGGTCGATATCGCGCCTGACCGTCGCCGCCGAAACGCCGAGCCGCTCCTGCAACTCGCGCACGGAGGCAAACGGGCGATCCCGCAGCAATTCGACGATCTGACGCTGGCGGCCGAGGTCGCTCAACCTTTCCTCCCTGACGCCATTTCTATGGCAATTGGTGCAACTTACTCAACATTAGTTGGATTGCAAGCCGCTTTTGACGATAGTAGATCACTATTGACGCAGATCACTCACATCTGCGATACCAACGCCAACACCGGTCCCGACGACGGGATTTTGTGCAAGCGTTGGAGAAAAGGGCCATGGCAACCCAAGCTGATGCACAGGAACTGGCTGCCTTGCGGGCGCTTTCGGCCAGCATCGGGCTGAACCCGCATATGACGCAGGCGGCGGGCGGAAACACCTCGCTGAAGGCCGGCGACACGCTGTGGATCAAGGCTTCGGGCACCTGGCTGAAGGACGCGCTCAGCGACGACATCATGGTGCCGGTGGCGATGGCGCCGCTGCTGGAGGCCGTCGACCGGCGCGACCCGGCCGCCGACAAGCCACAGGCTTTCGCCATCGAAGACCTCAATCCGCGTGGCCTGCGTCCGTCGATCGAGACCACGGTGCATGCCTTGATGCCGCAACGCGTGGTTCTGCACGTCCACTGCGTCGACACGATTTCGCTGGCCGTGCAAGCCGATGGCGAGGCCGAGGTCGCCAGGCGGCTGGGCGGCATCGAATGGGCCTGGGTGCCCTATTTCCGGCCGGGCCTGCCGCTCGCCCGTGGCATTGCCGAGAGATTGCGACCCGGCGTCGACGTACTGATCCTTGGCAATCACGGACTGGTGGTCGCCGCGGAAACCGTCCCCGACGCACAGGCCTTGCTGCACCGCGTCCGGTCGCTGCTGGCGCGGCCGGCGCGCGCGACCGCCGCACCCGACATCGCCGCCCTGACGACGCTAGCCGGCGATTACCGGTTACCGGCGGATATCGAAGCGCATGCTGTCGCGATCGATGCGGAAAGCCTGCACATGGCCGAGGCCGGCAGCCTCTATCCGGACCATGTCATATTCCTTGGCCAGGGCTCGGTCCTGGCGAGGCCGGGCGAGGACGTGGCCGGCGTCGTCGCGCGGCTCGGCGCGGCGCCACCGGCGATCCTGTTTCCCGGCGCCGGCGTGCTGATGCGCGGCGACGCCAGCGCCGGTGCCGACGCCATGCAGCGTTGCCTGGCCGACGTGACCGCGCGCGTCGATGGCAAGGCGCGGCTGAACTATCTCACGGCCGCCGAGAATGACGAACTGGTCAACTGGGACGCCGAGCAGTATCGCCAGAAGCTCAACGCCGCCGGCACGGCCTGACAAGGAACGGACGACATGACGCCACTTGTCGTCGGCATCGACATCGGCACCTCCGGCGCCCGCGCGGTCGCCATGCGCCAGGATTTTTCCATTGCCGCCCAATCCGCCGTGCCTCTCGACAGGTTCGGCCCGAACCCCCGCGATCCCCGCACATGGTGGCAAGCGGTCCAGGCGGCGCTGGCCGGGCTGCTTTCAAGCATAGACCGTGCCACGGTCCGCGCCATCGCCGTCGACGGCACATCGGGCACGCTGCTGCCGGTCGACACTGATGGGCGGCCCCTGGCCGAGCCGCTGATGTACAACGACAAGGTCGATGACGGAGACATCCTGGCCATCGTCGCCCGCGAGGCGCCGGAAACGAGCGCCGCCCACGGGCCGACTTCAGGCCTCGCCAAGGCGCTCCGATTCCAGCGTCTGCCCGGCATGGCGGCCGTGCTCCACCAGGCCGACTGGATCGCCGGCAACCTGTCCGGACGCTTCGACGTCAGCGACGAGAACAATGCGCTCAAGACCGGCTATGACGTCGAGGCTCGCCGCTGGCCGGATTGGATCGCGGCCACCGGCATGCGCATGAATTTACTGCCTGATGTCGTCGAGCCGGGCGAGGTCAGCGGCACGCTTACCACGGCCGCCGCCGCGCTTTTCGGCTTGCCGCGCGATGTGGTTGTGGTTGCCGGCACCACGGACGGCTGCGCCTCATTCCTGGCGACGGGCGCTGCGGCAGCCGGCGACGGCGTCACCGCATTGGGTTCCTCGCTGACCATCAAGATCCTGTCCGACCGGCCGATCTCGGCGCCGCGCTTCGGCATCTACAGCCATCGTCTTGGCGACACCTGGCTGGCCGGCGGCGCATCGAATTCCGGTGGCAAGGTGCTGGCGCGGCATTTTCCGCTCGCGCGGATCATCGAGCTCAGTGCCATGATCGACCCCGCAACCGAGACCGGCCTCGACTATTATCCACTCGCCACATCGGGCGAACGCTTCCCGATCGCCGATCCGGCGCTCCCCCCGCGCCTCGTCCCGCGCCCGGCGGATGATGCCGACTATCTCAAGGCGATGTTCGAAGGCATGGCCGCGATCGAAGCGCTCGGCTATCGCCGGCTTGGCGAGCTCGGCGCGCCGGCGCTGACTTCGGTGCGCAGCGTCGGCGGCGGCGCGGCAAATCCGGCGTGGAGCGCGATCCGGCAGCGTAAGCTCGGCGTTGCGTTCATGCCGGCTTTGTCGGACGAGGCCGCTGCCGGAGCGGCGCGGCTGGCGTTGAAGGGTGCGAACGAGGTGGGGTTGCTATGAGCGGGAAACTGGCTGAACGCCTCGACGGCATCGGACCGCTGGAGGAGCGCTACCAGGTCTTCCTGGTCGACCAGTTCGGCGTGCTGCATGACGGCTCGGCCCCCTATCCCGGTGCGGTGGTGGCCTTGGCGGCACTGAAGCGCGCCGGAAAGACCGTGGTGCTGGTCTCCAACTCCGGCAGGCGCGCCAAGCCCAACGAAGACCGTTTGCTGAGGCTCGGCTTCGAGCCCGGAAGCTGGGATCATTTCGTTTCCTCCGGCGAGGTGGCGTGGCGATCCTTCCACGAAATGGCGGCGACCGGAGCGTTGCGGCCCGGCACGAACTGCCTGTTGATCAGCCGCGATAATGACCGCACAGCGATCGAGGGCCTGCCTTTTGTATTGACTGGAACCGGCGATACCGCCAACCTGGTACTGATCGCGGCCAGCGAGGGCGACCGCTACGACCTCGAGCATTATCGCCGCTTGCTGGCCCCGGCGGCGGCGCGAAAAGTGCCATGCTTCTGCACCAATCCCGACAAGATCATGCTGACGGCGGTCGGGCCCCGCTTCGGCGCCGGCGAGATCGCCGATCTTTACGAGAGCCTGGGCGGCAGCGTCACCCGCATCGGCAAGCCCGGCCCGGCGATCTTCGAAGCGGCGCTCGCGCTCGCCGGCGAACCAAAGCGCGGCAGCGTGGTCTGCGTCGGCGACAGCGTCGAACACGATATTGCAGGCGGCAATGGCGTCGGCATCGCGACGGCACTGGTGATGGGTGGGATATTGGCCGACACGCCTGACCTCGCCGCTGTCTTCGATGAGCATAAGGCCTGGCCGGACTATACGATGGGGTCCTTCAGCTTTCGCTGACCGCCGCCAGAATCCGCCTTGCACTCTCCTCGTCGGTGATCAGGATTGTGGGCGCAATCAGGTTCATTGCGCCGAGCAGGGCGTCGGTCTTCTCCGCGCCGCCGGAGGTCAGAATGCGGATTGGCGCCTTGCGCAGCCGGTCGACATCCACCGACATCACATGGTTGTTGACGGGATGATCGACCAGATCGCCATTGCGGTCGTAGAAGTGGAACAGGAGGTCCCCGACGGCGCCGCGCGCCAGCAGCGCCTCCCGGTCCGCTTCCCTGAGGAAGCCGCCGCGCGAGAAGGTGGTGGCCGAAGCGATCCCGCCGACACTCAGCAGAACGGCGTCGAGCGCGTCGGCCATTTCAAAAACCTCCTGCAGGCCGCAGCGTTCGATCAGCGCGATCTTGGTCTCGACGCTGTCGACGACGGCTGGCGTCGGCATCAGATAGCCGTCGCCCTGGAAGATCTGGGCGAAGCGCCAGGCGAACTCGGCCGGGTTGACCCGGCGCGCGACGCCGACGCCGCCAAGCAGCGAAATCACCTTGAAATCGGTCAGCGATTTGGCGCTGATGAACGGCAAGGTGTGGAACAGCGTATTGCCCCAGCCGACACCGACCTGCATGCCGGATTTCATAGCGTCGGACAGGAACATGCCGGTCTTGGCGGCTATTGCCGGGATCGGATCGGCACTGGCCGCCGTCAGCGGCGCCACCAGCGCCTGCTGGAGGCCGAAGGTCTTTTCCAGCGCGCGCTCCAGCCGCACGATCTCCAGAAGCTCGCTCTCGATGGTGATCTTGACCTCGTTGCGCGACCGCGCCTCCGCCAGCATGCGCACGATGGTGACGCGGCCGACGCCGAGCACATCGGCGATCTCGTTCTGCGTCATCTGCTCGACGAAATACATCCAGGCGGCGCGGATCCTGAGGCGGTCCGTGCGGCTCTCGCTGACGATCTGCTCGGTCGCTTCGGCTCCTGCCCGCCTTTCGTCGGCCCGCCTTTCCTCGGGCCGTCTTTCCACGATTTGTCGTCCCCTGGCCAATCATCCCTCCCCCGCGGCGGACGAGTGCGCCGTCGCCGATTCTGCATGCTGGTCTAGTATCGCCTATTGATCTACCAATCGATAGGAACAATGTAGAGTCGGTGGTGCCCGTCGCAGGTGGCGCCGCACGGCACATTCGAGGCTAACCGCGATGCTCCGACAAATCTCCGAAGATGTCCGCGTCAACCTCAAGGACCGGCTGCGGGAAGTCCGCGACATCATCCGCCAGAGCCGCCATGACGGCGCCAGCGAGGCCAGCCTGCTGCGCGAAGCAACCAGCCATCTGCCGCCATTTCCGGGCAAAGGCATCGAAGGCCTGCTCAGCCATGCCGCGAGTGCCGTCGACGAAGCGCTGTCGATCGCCGAATCCTTCGTCCCGCACGAGCGCCCGATAAGAGTGGATGGAACGACCGTAAAAGGCCTCGCCACCTATTTCCCGGCCGGTGACGAAGACCAGCAATTGAGCGCCGAGCGCCTGTTCCGGCGCGACATGTACTATCTGACCAAGGCAGTGCTTGCCGGGCCGAAGATCGACCACGCCCGTATCCATGAAGCCGGGTTCGCCGCCGTCCACGCGGCCATGCGCAAGCGCCATGGCGAATTGTTGGCTGCGCTGGCCGCGCCGGGTGCCGGACTGCAGGCCATCGCGGCCATCTGCGCGGCACTGCTGGTCGAGTTGCTCAACCAGCGTCCGGTCCGCTTTGGCGAAGCCGCGCCGGAAACGAGCGCTGCCGGCGGCCAGGCGCTCGACGTAAGCTGCCTGGCGCCGGTCGTCCTGGCCTGCGGCCTGGCGACCACCGGTCGTGACGGCGCGCCGGAGCCCGACATGCTGGAAATCGCGATTCTGGCGGCCGACATACGTCATGAGCGCATTGCTCAGGCCTGCGCCAAGGCGAGCCCGGTCGACGAATTGGCACCTGTGTTCGCCACCTTGCTTGCGCATCTGCCGTAAGCTCCAGCGGCGGTTGCGGGAACTACTCCCCGGCTGCCATCGCCGTGATCGTCTTCTTGGCGCGCTGGATCGAGGCCGGGCTCATCGACAGCTCGGTCAGGCCCATCTCCAGGAAGGCCGGAATGAGATCCGGCCGGCCCGCCGCTTCGCCGCACATGCCGACCATGATGCCGGCGGCGACGCCGGCCTTGGCCGTCAGCCCGATCGCCGACATGACCGCCGGATTGGTGACGTCGTTGAGCTTCGCAACGGTCGGGTTGAGCCGATCGGCCGCCATGATGTACTGGGTCAGGTCGTTGGTGCCGATCGAGAAGAAAGCCACTTCCTTGGCCAGTGCCGGGGCGATCAGCACGGCGGCCGGGGTTTCGATCATCACGCCGAGATCGAACGTCGCATGCGGCACGCCTTCGGCCTTGAGTTCGGCGGCGCATTCGTCGACAAGAACGCGCGTCTGCCGCACCTCGCCAAGATCGGAGACCATCGGCAGCATCACCTTGATGTTGCCGTGCACGGCGGCCCTCAGCAGCGCCCTGAGCTGGCGCTTGAAGATATCGGGCCGGTCGAGGCACATGCGGATGCCCCGCCAACCGAGGAAGGGGTTCTCCTCGTCGGGGAACTCGATGCCGGCGATCGGCTTGTCGCCGCCGATGTCGAGCGTGCGCACGATGACCGGATAGGGTGCGAAGGCCTTGGCCAGCGCCGCATAGGTCTCGGCCTGCATGTCCTCCGACGGAAGGTGCATATGGCGCATGAACAGGAGCTCGGTGCGGAACAGGCCGACACCCATGGCGCCGGCCTCTTGCGCTGCCTCGATCTCTTCCAGCGAGCCGATATTGGCCGCGACCTCGATGACCCTGCCGTCCGCCAGCTTCGGCGTCACCGTCTTGAAAGCCGCAAGGCCGGCACGCTCCTTCGCCGCCGCTTGGACACGACCGGCGAAATCGGCGCGCGTCGCCGCATCGGGGTCGATGATCACCTGGCCGCTGTTGCCGTCGAGCGCCACCTCTTGTGCCGTGCGCAAGAGGTGGATCCGGTCGCCAAGGCCGAGCACCGCCGGAATGCCATGCGAGCGGGCGATGATGGCGATGTGCGAGGTGGCGCCGCCATGGCCGCACACCACGCCGCCGATGCGTTTCAGCGGCGCCCGCGCCAGATCCCAGGCGCCGATATCGTCGGCGATCAGGATCGCACCTTGCGGGATGTTTTCGAGACTGACGTCGTCCTGGCCAAGCAGCACCAGGCTGATCTGCCGTCCGACCGCATGGACATCGTCCGCCCGCGCATTGAGATAATGATCGTCGACGGCGCTGAAATCGGCGGCGATGGTGGAGGCGGCGGTGATCGTGGCCGAGACCGCGTCATTGCCGCCCCTGATTGCCTTCTCGGCCTCGCCGGTCAGGCTGTCGTCGGCGGCGATATCCCTCAGCGCCGCGACGATGCCCCGGTCACCGGCCGACAGACTGTCCTGCGCCAAGGCCCGGTCCATGCGTGCCTGGACGGCGGCGACGGCGGTGCGAAACCTGTCGATCTCGCCGGCGATCTCATCGGCCTGCAGCATGCGGCCCTGCCCGGCGATGTCGGGCGGGAAATGTGCAAAAGCCGGCCCGATGGCGACGCCCTCGCTTGCGGCGACACCGCGCAAACCACTGCTTGCTTCGCCTGATGCAGCCGGCGCGGACCGTGGCGCTGGCGCGAGTGCCGCTTCCTTGCCCTGGTCATTGGCTGGAGCGTGGGTGTCTTCGTCGTCGAGACCCGCCTTGGGGTTCTCGAGATAGCCGATCAGCGCCTCGATCGCCTCGATGGCGTCGGCGCCGTTCGCCCGCACGGTGACTTCCTGGTTTTCCTTGACCGCCAGCAGCATCAGCTTGACCGAACTCTTGGCACTGACCGCCTTGCCGTCCTTGACCAGTTCGACGTCGGATTCGAAAGCCTTGGCGAGCTTGACGAAGCGCGTGGCGGGACGGGCGTGCAAACCTTCATGCACTCTGACGATGGTCGAGCGTTCCATGGCAAATACTCTGCTTTTTTGGGCGCCAAAGCCAGACTGGCTGGGCGCGAATGCTTTCAGGCGGCGATGGTGATGATCGCGTCTGTCTTCAGCGCTGACACGAGGGCTTGCGTATCGACCTGCGACGCGCAGATCTCGCCTGGCCTTTCGGCCTCGGTCGCGCCGTTGAACGAGATGACGACGTGGCCCATCTCGAGCACCTTGCTCCAGGCGCTGGAGCCGACGGCGGTTATGACAGCCGAAACCGGGCCAAGGGTGATCGACGCGCCCTTTTCAGGTGCGCCGTCGCTGGGTCCGATCTCGGCCTTGTGGAGCACCGAGACCTCGGCAAGCTCCGGTGGCGAGCCATCCGCGAACAGGATGACCACGCCGCCCTCGGCGAGGTCCGCCACTTCGGGTCCTATTGCCGTGACCCGTGTCTTGAGAAGAACCGACATATGGCGAACCTCGTTATTTCTGGTGTTTAGAACACGATCAGGGAAACGACCCAGGCGATCAGCACCGAGACCGGACCCATGATCTGGCGGCTGATGAGCACCGCCGGCACGCCGATTTCGATGGTTTTCGGCTTGGCTTCACCCAGTGCGAGGCCGACGGGAACGAAGTCGCAGCCCACCTGGGTGTTGTAGGCAAACAGAGCCGGCAGCGCCATCGCCGGAGAGATCGTGCCGTTGGCAATCTGCGGGCCGATGATGGCGACGCCGATAACCTGCGCGATGACAGCGCCTGGGCCCAGGATGGGCGACAGGAACGGCAGGCCGCAAATGGCCGAGATGATCAGCAGGCCGACGATATTGTTGGCCAGCGGACCCATCGGCTGCGCCAGCACGTCACCGACGCCGGTATACAGGATCAGGCCGATGAGCATGGTCACGAAGGCCATGAACGGCAGCACGTTGCGGACGACCTGGTCGATGGTGCGGCGGCCGGCATTGAAGAAGATGCCGACGACACGACCCATGACGCGGCCGATCGTGCTGATGAAACCGATCAGGCCACCCTCGCTGGGCAGCGCCGTCGGCGTCGCTGTGTTGTTGGTCGAACTCATCGATGCTGCTCCCCCTGCAGTCGTGACCGCCTCGGACCCGTCCGCCATTGTGACGTCGGCCGGCTTGACGCCCGAAACATAGATATCCTCGGTGATGAACTGGGCGAGCGGCCCGGACTGTCCGACCGGCGTCAGGTTGACGGTCGGGATACGCTTGCGCGGATAGACGCCGCATCGTGCGGTGCCGCCGCAGTCGACGACGACAACCGCCATTTCGCTTTCGATCGGCGGCGCCTTGAAGCCGTCGACGGCTTCAGCGCCGGTCATATCGGCGATGAGCTGCGCCACCGGATGAATGCCACCACCGGTGACGGAAACAACCTTGCTGCGCTGTTCGGTCGGCTCGATCACAAGCGGACCGCCCCACCCTGTTTTGCCCCGGGTGATCCGTACGGCTTTGTATGTCTTGGCCATGATGTCCTCCCCGCCCTTACAGCTCGACGCCCTGGCGGCGTGCCATGATGGCGGTGATGCGCTCGGTCAGCATGCCCTTGAGTAGGATGACGACGAGGCCGACGATGGCGTACCAGATGGCAACCTTGACATGGTAGCCGGCGGCGATGACGCCGCGCTTCTCGAGATCGAGCAAGGCCACGAGCATGCCTCCCCAGACGAAATATTCGCCAGGGTTGATGTGCGGAAAGAGGCCGAGCGGCGGATGCACGTAGGACACGGCCGCGTCATAGAAGGCCGGCTTGTGCTTTTCTTCCAGGAACGAGCCGAAGGTGTAAGCCATCGGGTTGGTGAGGAAGAACACCGCCAGCAGCGGCAGCACGGTGTAGCGGGTCAGCGCGATGCGGCCAGCGCCACGCGCCAGACCGTGGACCCGCTCTTCGCCAACCAGTTCAGTGACGGCGTAAAAGGCGGTCATCAGCACCACAAGCGTCGGGATGATGCCGGTGACAAAGCCGGCGAAAACCTCGCCGCCCTTCTGGAAAATGCCG
This sequence comes from Mesorhizobium sp. BR1-1-4, assembly GCF_020165375.1. NCBI lineage: Bacteria > Pseudomonadati > Pseudomonadota > Alphaproteobacteria > Hyphomicrobiales > Phyllobacteriaceae > Mesorhizobium > Mesorhizobium sp. BR1-1-4. The sequence goes on from NZ_JAIUIB010000014.1 coordinate 153,536, forward strand.
ATGAAGTACTTGCCGATGGCAGTCAACCAGCCAAGCTGCTCTTCCTGCTGCACGTTTTTCAGCTGTTCCTTCAGCTGATCGGCGGTGACCGGCCCGCTGTCGGTCTGCGCCTGCGCCAGGACCACGAGATGATCGGAAGCATGCTCGACGGCGAGCCTGCCATGCAATGCGGCATCCGAGACCATGGCACCCGCGACATGCAAATTGTGCACGGCCATGTCGGCATGCTGCGCCAACAACGAAAATACAGACATTTCTCCTCCTTATGCCGGCCCGCCGGTTGATCCCAGTCGGCGCACGGCCTCCTCTATGCCCTTGCTACATTCAAGCCGGCCAAACCCGGCTTCTTCCCCGGCTCCGACCGTGCTTTGTCGATCTGTTCGATCGCCCGCTTCACGGCCTCGGCCACACCGGGTTCCCCCTCCCCCATGATCGCAGGGTTGGACCGGAGTCGATCGAGGGGAACGCCCTCGAATTCTTCATGTCGCTTGAATTTGGTGAACACGGAACGGCCGCTCATCACCATCATTCGGCGCACGATCAAGTCGGGCGTAACCACGACCAGCGCGATCGTTCCCTTGGCAAATCGGCCGCGAAAATTGCCGGCTCCGACGAAGCCGTCCTTGTACTGGTTGGTGACGCCCCGGAAGACATCCGAATAGTGCCGCATCTGCAGCCAGACGCCGAGCGACTGCAACGCCCACACAATAACCAGCAGAAGCAGTCCCCACTGCCAAATCGCCATTCGGTTCTCCTCCCGAAGCCTCAGTCGAGGCGCACCTTGGACCGGCGCGCGACAACAGCAAAGTGAGAACATTTGTTTCCGCGAATGTCAATATGTATGATATTGACCTCAACCACGGTCATCCACAGGGCCGCCGCGCGATTACGGCGGGGGCACGATTGTGCTAACCTGGGGGAAACGGGATACAGGAAATGGAACTGCCCTTCAGGGATGAACTGGCCCTCATGCCCGACCTGCGCCACCGGCTGCGGCAGTTGCGCTGGTTCCGCGCCACCTTCCGCGGCAGCGCCAAGGTGGTCTCGGACACATTCGGCGTACGCTTCGAAATCGACGAGGCGAAGCTGACCCGGGCTTTTCTCGACTGGGTCGAGGTCATGGAAGCGCAGAAGCGCTTTGCCGCGATCGACCGCGCCGATTTCATCGTCTTTGCCGCCGGCCTCGTGCTGCGCGAACTGATAAAACAGGCGCCGGCAAGGGAAATCTCCGGCCTCACCCAGCTCATCGAAACGGATCAGAATGCCGGCACGCTGGACATCATCCGTTTCTGGCCGGAAGGCTTTCTCTACACCAACTACTGTGTCTCGGTGATTTCGGCGATCTACGAGCAGGAGTTTGGCTCGGCGCCCAGTATCGACAAATGCGCCGACGACCTGCGCACCTGGTGGTCCTATCGCGAGAACGTCACCGAAATACCGGCCTATGCCGTGGCTTTCCTCGACCGCTTCCTGGGGGCGGAACCGAACTGGATCACGCCCGATCGCGCACAGTCGCGGCAGGCCATGCAGCGGGCGCTGGGGTCCTCCCGCGCCAGCGACGTCTTGCGCCAGCTTTGAATCGGCCTCTATCACCTCTATCCACGAGGCCGAGCGTGCCCGCTATTGAACATTTGACTTTTTGTCGATAGCGATGTGCGAATTCTGACAGAGGCCGGGAGAAACGCGTGGCGCCGTCAAGACTGATCATTTTCGATTGCGACGGCGTTCTCGTCGACAGCGAGCCACTGGCCGCCAAGGCCTATGAACGTGTCTACGATAAGCATGGCATGCCGGGCGTTCACGGCGGCATCATCGCCCAGTGCGTCGGCATGAAACAGGCCGACATCATCGTCAGGATCAAGGAGTTGACCGGCCATCAGTTTCCCGCGTCGGCCGACGGCGATATCTGGGCCGAGACCAAGGTGCTTTTCACCGAAGAGTTGAAGCCAACGCCTGGAATAGGCTCGTTTCTGGAAACGCTTGCCGGCGACCGCTGCGTTGCCTCCTCGTCCTCCATCGAGCGTATAAACCACAGCCTGGCGGTGACCGGACTGGCACGCTTCTTCGGCGATGCGATCTACAGTTCCTCGATGGTCAAGAACGGCAAGCCGGCGCCGGACATCTTCCTTTTCGCGGCTGCCAGGATGGGCGCCAAACCAGCCGACTGCATCGTCATCGAGGACTCGCCTTTCGGCATCCAGGGCGCGGTTGCCGCCGGCATGACGGCGATCGGCTATACCGGCGGCGGCCATACTTATGCCGAGCATGCCGCACGGCTGACGGCGGCCGGTGCCGATTTCGTCTGCGCCGACTGGCAAGAAGTCAGCCGGCAATTGGCTGGACTTGGTGTGCCAGCCTAAGTGGCAGAGGCTAAAGAGGATGGTTTGGCGGCCATTCGCTGCGTGGAATCTCGGAGCCGACACGGAAGCCGAACGACAGGACCCTGGTCGCATCGGCATCCACCTCGCATCGGAAGCTCAGTTGGTACCATGTGGTTGTCGTGCTGAAGGCCGCTTCGGGGCGGTCGAGAACATTGCCGGCTTTCAGCGGAATCGTCGGCAGCCATTTGGGAGAATAGTCGGCACCCTGCAGCTCCTGGTCCAGCACGTTGGCGCAAAGGGTCGCAACGCGCTGACTGCGAGGTACGCCGCTCATGGAACTCGTGGCCAACGCGTCGCCGGTAGCGCCCTGCGAGTAGAGTTTCCGAACCCCCGGAAGACCGGAATACATTGGTGATCCAGCACCTGCGTCGTTCGTGGAATTTGAGGCGGTGGCTTTTCCGGCCCGGGACTTCAGGGCTTTTTCAGACTTGAACTTCATCGTCTTGACGACTTTGGCCTTGGGCTTTTCGGTCGCGGCCCCGGTCTTGGCGTCGCTCTCGGCTGGCGACGGCTTTGGCTCTACGGCTGCTTGCTGATCGGAAGCTTTTGGCGCAGCCTGCTGTTTATCAGCGTCTTCCGTGACCTGCTTTTCCTCGCTCGGCGTGGGCTTGGTGACGGTCGGCTCGGTTGGCGGATTCTCATCGGCTTTGCTCGCATCCGGCCGCTGCTCCGCGTTTGCCGTCGCTGCAGGCTTGTTCTCGGCGGACTTGGGCACGACCGGAGGCTTCGAGGCCTCATCCTTTGCAGGCGACGGCGCATTGTCCTTGGCCGCCCCCCCATCCAGGGATTTCTTCGGTCCGGTATCTTTGTCGCCATACTGAAAAACGCGCTTCAAAGCGGTGTCGTCAGGTTGTTTGCGCGGCTGTTCGGGTGGCTTTTCAACCTTATGCTCGGGGGGTTTATCAGCCTTAGGTTCCGGCGGCTTCTCGGCTTTGAGCGGCTGCGGTTTTGGCTTGTCGGGCGGAGGCACGAGCGCGACGCTTATCGGTTGCTCCTGCTGGGGCTCTTGTGAGGCTTTTGACAGGCCGTAGATGAAGAACGATGCGACAAGCGCATGCAGGACCAGCGATGCGGCCAAGGCCCACAGCAGATTCCGGCGCCATTCGCGTGTCTCATCCTTCATCTCTTCCGATGTGGAATGAAATAGCGGCGGCTTCAAGCATAAGCACCGGATTGACGCCATTTAGCCGCTGACAGCTTGGTGATCTGGGGGATGCCGCGCAGGGAGATCGGCTAGCTTTGCCGCCAGCGTGGGATTCCGTCCAGAAATCCCTCGTCCAGCCGCGTTTCCCCAAACCAGTTCAGCCGGTTGATGCTGACGAAACCCGCATCGATCGCGGCGTTTTCATCCCCCGGTTCGCTTGCATGGGCTCGGCCACGCGGCACCGTGATGATCGTGCGATCCCCGGCGCTTTCCACCACCTCGGCCGTGCGGCCGATCTTGTCGCGGCCGATGCGCGGCTGGCGAATTTCGGCCGGCAGCGCGGTCGGCAAGTTGACGCTCAGCCAATGGCCCTCTGTCGCCCAATCGGCACGCGCTTGCCAGAGCGAGGCGATCAGCTTGCCAAGCCATTCGTCGTCGGCAGCGCCGAAGTCAGGATTTTTCACGCGCGAAAAGCCGATCGCGGGTATGCCCCAGAAACTCGCTTCGCGGGCAATACCCAGTGTGCCGGAATAGGCGATATCCTCGGCGACGTTGCGGCCGTCATTGATGCCCGACAATACGAGGTCAGGCTTCGGTTCATCAGCGAATAGCCACGTCATGGCGCTCACCACGCAATCGGCTGGCGTGCCCGAGCACGAATACCAGTTCGGCTTGACGCGCCGCATCGTCAGCGGCCTGGCGATGGTCAGCGACGAGCCGGCGGCGGTGCGCTTGCCGTCCGGCGCGACCACCCAGACATCGTCGCTCAACCCGAGGGCGGCATTGACCAGACGGGCAAGACCCGGCGCTTCGATGCCGTCATCGTTGCAGATCAGGATTCTCATGATGCGCTTCCTTGCCCCACCGTGATGCGTTGACCCGTACGGCATTGCGTGAGCAAGGACGGAATATGGCTTTTCAACTCGCCCAGAAGATCGGGCGCGCAGGAATGGCCCAGCGCCCTGGGGCGTCCCGCCTTCTCCCAGATGCCGACATTGCCCGACAGTGTCGGGTGGGTGGGCATGCGTATCCAGTCCGCCCGGCCGGCCTTGTGCATGAGATCGGCCGGAGAGCCCAAAGGCAGATGCCCGGTGAGCAACACCGGAAACCCGGCATCGTCGGCGCGAGGCAAAAGGTGCGACGACGGGCCAGCCTCGCCCATGCCGTCATTGGCCAGCAGGGGCAGCGAAGGCAGCGGGTCGGCATCGCTCCAGTCGGCCGCGCTTCGCAGGCGGGCAAGCAAAAGCTCGGAAATGCCCGGCAACAGGGACGCGGTCGCGCCGATCTGCGCTTCCAGCGACGAACGCATGCCGGCATGGACGGCGAACGACCCCGGCAAGGCCGCGATCAGTTCCAGCGATCGGCCAGACAGCGGCGTCGGCAACAGGCATCCCTGCGGATGCCGCGCCACCCATTCGGAAATTTTTTGCGCCCGGGCAGCCCCCGGCACGGGATCCGCCCCGTAGGAGGCATCGAAGACCAGGAGATCGCAATGCGGGATCGTGTCCATGACGAACACATTGCTGTCAGGCACCACATCGGCCGAATAGGCGATGCGGCTTGTCCCGTCGTCGACGGCGAACCAGACCCCGCCGACGACGTGACCTGAACGTCCCGTGCTGACTACGAAATTGCCGCTAGTGAGTGTGTCGCCTGGTTCGAAGAGTTCGATGCGGTTTTCAGGCAAGGGAAATCGCCTGAAATCCTCCGGCTCGGCATAGGCGGCAAGCGTGGCCGGCGCCTCGGCACGGGTCTCCGCCGTCATGAAGATCGGGCCGCTATAGCCCCGCGACAACAGCCAGCTCAGCGCGCCGACATGATCCTCATGGGCATGCGAAACAAAAACAGCATCGATGTCGTCGCTCGACCCGTTGAGCGCTGGATAGTATTCCGCCCCGGAAGCGCCGACCTTGATGCCGACATCGAGCAGGATGCGATCGTCGCCGCTGTTGACGGCGAGGCTGGTGCGGCCCTTTTCTCCGAAGCCGCCGGCAAGGTCCAGTATCATCACGAGGCTGTCCCCGCCGCCGGGATCAGCCAGCCGGATTTTATGCGCAGGCGCGCTTGCGCCCCGTTCTCCAGCACAACCGGATCGGGTTGCTCGAAATGCAAGGTGAGGTCGGGACCAGCGGTCGGCGCGAATTCAATCCGCGCCGCGCCGCCCTGGTAGATCGCCCGCTTGACGAGACCGTGAAAGCCCGAGGCATCGGCCGAAAGCTCGATATCGGCGGAGCGGCAGCAGATCTTGGCGCCGGCGCGTGGCCGCTCGCCAGGCCGGCAACGGACCACCAGCTCGGTTCCGAGAACCCGGACCTTGCAATGGCCGTTTTCCTCGCTGGCCAACACGTCCGCCGGAAGCAGAATGCCTTGCGAAATGAAGGAGGCGACCATTTCGTTTGCCGGCTCATGATAAAGTTCACGCGGAGTGGCGAGCTGCGCCAAGCGTCCATGGTCCATCACCGCGATGCGGTCGGCCAGCGCCATCGCCTCGGCCTGGTCATGGGTGATGTAGACGATGGTCGTGCCGGTGCGCTTGTGGAAGGCGGCGAACTCGTCCTCCATCGAGGCCCTGAGATGGACGTCGAGATTGGCGAGTGGCTCGTCGAACAGCACCAGCGAAGGTGTCGCCACCAGGCAACGCGCCAAGGCCACCCGCTGGCGCTGGCCGCCGGAGAGATTGGCGGGCCGGCGCTCGCCCAGACCCTGAAGATTGACAAGGGCGAGCGCGTCTTCCACTTTTTGGCGTGCAACCGCCTTGTCGAGCTTGGCCACCTTCAGCGCATAGCCGATGTTCTCGGCGACGCTCATATGCGGCCACAGCGCATAATTCTGGAAGACGATGCCGACGCGCCGCTTTTCCGGCGCGACGCTGCCGCCGCTGTTCGACACGACATCGCTGCCGATGCGGATTTCGCCCGAGGTCACCTTTTCGAAACCGGCGACCAGCCGCAGCAATGTCGTCTTGCCACAGCCGGAGGGGCCGAGCACCGCCAGAAACTCGCCGTCAGCGACGTCGATCGAGACATCCTTCACGGCGTCGAAATCGGCGAAGCTCTTGGTCACATGGTCCAGGGTCAATCGCGCCATGGCAGAACTCCGCTCGGAAGATGAGGGGCAAGCAGGTTGGTCACCAGCATCAGCACGAAGGTGACCGCGACCGTGATGACCGACATCGCCGCCGCGTAGTTGGAATCGCCGCCCTGCTCGAAGGAAAACATGACAACGCCGATGGTCTCCGAGCCCGACGACCACAGCAGCGCCGAGACGGTGAGTTCGCTGAGGGCCGTCATGAAGATCAGCAGGCCGCCGGCGATCGCCGCCGGCGCGACCAGCGGAAAGACGATGGTGCGCATGCGCGTGAACAGGCCGGCGCCCGCAACTTGTGCGGCTTCTTCGAGTGCCCGATCGATCTGGTGATAGCCGCTGATGGTCGGCCGCAAGGCCAGCACCAGGAAGCGGGCGAGATAGGCATAGAGGATGATCCAGACGGTGTTGTAGAGCTGGACGCCGGTCAGCGGGATGGGGCGCAGGAACAAGAGCAGCGAGGCGATCGCCAGCACCACGCCGGGCAAGGCATACGGCAGTTCGACTGAAAGATTGAGCAGCCGCACCCAGCGCTGCTTGCCCCAAGCGATGAGATAGCCGATCGGCACGGCGACGAGGACCGCGAAGAAAGCGGCAGCGATCGACAGCCAGAAACTGTTGAAGAAGGCGCGGCTGGCGGCATCATGCTCGAACAGCACGAAACGGTAATTGTCGAGCGTCGCCGTCTTGGCGGTGAGCGCGATGCCGTAGCCCGGCACCAGCGACGTCAGCACCAGCCCGAACAGCGGCAGGACCAGCACCAGCACGATGAGCAACCACATCCCGGCCTGGACGACCGGCCGCCAGCGGCCCAGTTCATAAGGTTCGGCCGGCAGCGACGTCGAGGAGATGCGGTAGTCGCGGCGGCGGCTCATCACCTCCTGGGCAAGAATGCCGGCCATGGCGATGATGCCGATCAGCACCGACAGGAACGCGGTCTCGCCGAGTACCGCCGGGCCCCCGCCGGCCAGCTTCTGATAGATGAGCGTCGGCAGCACCAGGTAGTTGGCGGGGATGCCGAGAAAGGCCGGAATGCCGAAATTGCCGACGCAGGAGACGAAGGCAAGCGCGGCCGCCGCCATGATCGACGGCGTCATCAAGGGCAGCACGATGGTGATCAGTACGGTGAACCAATTCGCACCGCCGGCGCGCGCCGCTTCGACCAGTTCGCGCGGCAGCTTGCGCAGGCCTGCACGCACCAGCAGGAAGACCAGCGGCCCGTATTGGACGCCAAGCAGCAGGATGATGCCCGAGGTCGAGTAGAGCGGGTTCTTCGTGCCGAGCGGCGGCGCCGCCCCGAAAAGCTTGAGGAATGGGCTGGCAGGGCCGAACAGTTGCAGCCAGGCCAGCGCCGTCACCTGTGGCGCGATCATCAGCGGCATGACGTAGCAGAGCACCAGGGCGCTTCGGCCGCGTATGTCGGTCAGCGATACAAGCACGGCCACCGACGTTCCCGACAGCACCGCCAGAAGAGTGCCGCCGATGCCGACGACCAGCGTATGCCATGTCGCGATCCAGGTTGCCGGGCTTCTCAGCCCGGCCTCCACGGCCACCGTCGACAAGACACCGCCGGGTGCCACGATCTCCTTGACGAGGCGCAGCGTGGGCAGCAGCGAAAGCAGGACAATGACGGCGGCCACCGCCGCCGTCAGGACCATTTCCTGGCCCCGGCTCTCCCTGATACGTGTCGGCATGATTGCGTTTCCTGGGATCGGTCAGCGGTGCGGCCGGGCTCACCTGAACTGACGAGATGCCGTCGAGACGGCATCTCGCGGGGATCGACGGCTCAGCCGCCGAACAGGTCCTGGAACTTCGCCTTGTCGGCGTCGGTCTCGGCGACGATCGCCTTGGTGTCGAACGGCATCACCTTGACCTTGACGCCTTCCGGCAGCCAGTCGGGACGACCGACCGAAGCGCGTGCCGGCAGGTAACCCATCGACAGCGCCAGCTTCTGGCCTTCATCGGACAGAATGAAGTCGACGAATTTTTTCGCACCGTCGACGTTCTTGGCGGTCTTCATGATGGCCACCGGTTCGGTCACGGCGGGCACGCCCTCCGAGGGGAACACGAATTCGACAGGCGAACCCTTCTTCTTGGCGTTCATCGCCATGAAATCGACGAGGATGCCATAGGGCTTCTCGCCCGACGCCACCGACTTCAGCACCGCGCCATTGCCGCGCACGCTGACGGTGTTGTTGGTCTTCAGCTTCTGGAAGAAATCCCAGCCATAATTGCTGTCGCCGGCGAAGCCCGAAAGCAGGTAGGCGGCGGCACCGGAATAGAGCGGGCTCGGCATGACCAGGCCATCGGCATAGGCCGGCTTGGCGAGGTCCGCCCAATGCTGCGGCTTTTCGGCGGCAGCGGTGTTGTAGACGATGCCGGTAGTGATCAGCTTGCTGCCGAAATAAGTCTTGTCGGCGTCATAGGCATCCGCCTCGATGCCGTCGAGCTTGGCCTCGGGATAGGCCAGCAGCCGGTCGTCCTTCTTCAGCAGTTCCATCGACACCGCGTCGGCGATCAGCAGCACGTCGGGCTGCGGGCTGCCTGCGGCGAACTCGGCCGCCATCTTGGTCAGGATGTCGCTGGTTCCGGAGCGATAGATGGTGACGTCGATGCCGGGTTGTGCCTTCTTGAACGCATCCACGGTCTTGGCTGCGTCTGCCTCGGGCTGGGATGTGTAGAGCGTCAGTGTTTCGGCATTTGCCACGCCGGCAAACAAAGTTGCCGCGAGTGCCAGCTGGCTGGCCAGCAGCTGGATGAATAGCGTCTTCATGAGACCTCCTGTCTTGTCTGTGCATGACCGGTCTGGCCCCTGGCCAGCACCCCGTCTCTTCCTCCCTGCACGGCGCATATGACTGGTGGATGACACAGCGCGTGAAACCAACAAAATATGTTCATATGTACGATGTCAATTACAAATGATCACAGCTGTGCGATAATCGGCCTGCCGCGAACCCGGCATCCGATTGACGTAAGAGCGGCCTTGCCCGGATGAGGACAACCGTCGGCCATGACACATGAGGGACGACATCCATGCCCACGCAAAAGCCCGCACCGGCTCGCCTGCCGATGGTCTCGTCGGACCTCAGCGTCAAGACGGCATGGCTCTATTATGTCGAGGGCTTCACGCAGGAGCAGATCGCCGACAAGCTCAATGTCTCCAGGGTGAAGGTCATGCGTACGCTGGCCGCCTGTACCGCCGAGGGCATCGTCGTTACCATGATCAACGCGCCGACAGCCGAACAGGTGGCGCTTGAGCGGGAACTGGAAAAACGCTGGGGCCTCAACGCCGCCGTCGTCATCCCGACACCTTCGGTTCACGACCATCTGGAGAAGGCCATCGGCCACGCCGTGGCGGCCTATCTCGGCGAGCAGATGCAGGATGGCATGACGCTGGCGATCGGCGGTGGCGCCACACTGCACGCCAGCCTGGGTTTCCTCGCCCGCCGGCACTTGAAGCGCGCCTCGGTGGTGGCGCTTGTCGGCAGCCTGCCGCATTCGCAATGGATCAACCCGTCGATCGTGGCCGCCAAGGTCGCCGATGTGTTCGAGGTGGACAGCTATCAGATCACGGCGCCGGTGATGGTGGACGACCCCTCGCTGCGCGATCTCCTGTGGGCGCAGCCGACGCTGCAGGATGTGCGCCGGCGCGCCGCGGCGGCCGACATCGCATTGCTCACCGTCGGCGACATATCGCCCGATGCCACCATCTTTCGGCATGACATCGTGCCGTCATCGCTGATTACACCCTTGAAGGCAAAAGGCGCGGTCGCCAACATGCTATGCTATTTCGTCGATGCCGCCGGCAGGCTCGTCGATCACGAAGTCAACCGGCGCGTCATGGCGATCGACCTCGATGTTGTCGCCCATGTGCCGAATGTCGTGCTGGCCGCCGGCGGAAAGCGCAAGGTGGCGGCAATCCTCGCCGCGCTCAAGGCTGTCAACACCAATGTGCTGATCACCGACAGCGACACCGCTATAGCGCTGCTGGCCAAGGCCGGCTGAGATGCCTGGGTTTAAATCAACCCGCGCTCGCGCAAAAAATCCTCGACGCCGACATGGGTCATGGATTCGAATTCGGCGATCGCTTCGGCCACGCGTCTGCGCTGCCCCGCCAGCAGGGTGAACACCTGCTTCATCTCGCCCGAAACGCCAAAACGGCTCCAGCGCTCGGCGATATGCGCGGGCAGGCCGATATCACTGCAGAACGCATCGAGGCTGTCATAGCCGAGGCTGACGACAAGCTGCCTTGTCTCTTCCGCCGACATGCGTGGCTCGAAAGCATGATCGTGCAGGCGCTGCGCCACCAGCTTGATGTCGGAAGGCGACGCGCCCATGACCCTGCCGAACAAGGTTTTGACGTCAGACGGGTCGAATGCAGGCATGTTGGCCTCCCTTGGTCGCGATCACCAGGGAACATGGGTCAAGGTTCGGAGCCTGACAAGTCGTTTCATCATAAGCCGGCGCATCATTGGCGCCGGCTTACTGCAGGAGACTAGACCAGCATGCCCATCGGATTCTCGATCAGCTTCTTGAAGGCGACCAGCAGTTCGGCCCCCAGCGCGCCGTCAACCGCACGATGGTCGGTCGACAGCGTCACCGACATCACGGTCGCTATTCTGATCTCACCATTCTTGACCACCGCCCGCTCCTCGCCCGCGCCGACCGCCAGGATCGTCGCATGCGGCGGGTTGATGACGGCGGCAAAGTCCTTGATGCCGAACATGCCGAGATTGGAGACGG